>NZ_MCGV01000001.1:2563296-3204120 GCF_001705235.1 Clostridium pasteurianum | reverse complement strand
TATTCAGAATGTCGTGAAGTTATAGAAAAAATGCTAAATAAAGAATTAGGAAAAGAAGAACAAGTAGAATTGCTTGAATCCATAAGAGAAATTTTCGGAAGAAAATCACCAAATGTAAGTAAAAAGAGCAGTGGTCTTAATGCCTGGTTAAAAGAACTTAATATTGAATATAATTGGACTTCCAGCGAAGAAACTGATTGGAATACACTTATTATAACTGGCTTTGGAATATATAAAGAAAATTAAATAGAACTTATTAAAACTCTTTAGGATTGACTATTTTAAAGCAACTACTTATTACAGTGGTGAATCTTTTTCATGACTTTTATCCCTGTATTAGTAGTTCTTGTATTTTGATTTAAATAGTACGAATCCTAAATTATTTTTTTATATCTTGTCTAAGTTTAAACTATGTTATTTTTCTAAATTTATATTAAAGTCTACAATATCATCAAAAACATTACTGTGAGATATTAATATTATTATTTTATTTTCTTTTTCTTTTTCCAATATTAAATTTAATTGATATGTACTATCATAATCTAAAGCAGAATTTGCTTCGTCTAAAATAATCACATCAGGATTTTTTAATAAAGTTCTTATTATACTTATTTTCTGCTTTTCACCACCAGAAATATTACAACTTCTTTCAGATATATTAGTATTTAAACCATCATCTAGCTTTGAAACAAATTTATTCAATTTGATCTTATTAACTAGTGTTTTTAGTAACTTAGGGTCATAATTGTCTAAATTATAAGTTATATTATTTACAATACTATCTTTTAATAAAGTTGGTTCTTGTTCAACAATTCCAATTAAATCTTTTCTAACTTCATACATATTAAGATCTAATATGTTTATTCCATTATATTTAATATCACCATCATAAGTCCCATTATATAAACCCGTTATAATATTAATTAAAGAACTTTTTCCAGTACCATTTTCACCTACTATTCTATAAATAAAACCTTTCTTTAATTCACAATTTAAATTTGACACAACACTCTTTCCATCTTGATATTTAAAGAACAAATTTTCAACTGAAATACTTTCTATATTTTTTATTGTCTTTATTCCATTTTTTTCACTTTGTAAGTTTAATAATTCTTCTATTCTATTGTAAGATACCAAAGTGTTTTGATAATTTTCCATGAATGACAAACAATAATTTATTCCACCTATAATTGTATTAAAATATGTACTAATTATAGTAAATTGTCCTATAGTTAGCTTACCTTTTATTATCTGTTGTACTCCAATTAGTAATATTAGAACATTTGCCAGCACTGTAATCAACATTCCTGAATTAGAAAACATGTTATTTGCTCTTGTTAACTGTACAATAGCATTAAAAACCATACCAAACTTATTTTTCAAATTTTTATTAAGTATAGAATATAATGAATTGAATTTGACAAATTTTATATTTTCTAGTTGTGAATTAATTTCGCCAAAATATAAGTTCTGACATTCTTTATATTTATAACTTAATTTATATAACCTTTTTTTAAAAAAGAAATATAGCGCTAAATATATTGGTATTAAAATTATTAATACTGAGGCTATTTTTAAATTTATCCTCATTAATATAATTGAACTTATAATTAGTGATAAAATATTAACAATTAAGTTTTTTATTTCATCTAGAACAAACTGTGACACTGCTGTTGTATCTGTATTTACCCTTTGATTTAAATATGCCGCATTTTGATTGTAGAAAAAAAATATTGGCAGTTTCTTTATATGATCTAATATGTAATAACTCATTTTAAAGGATGTTTTTGATGATAACTTAACATATGAAACATTTATAAAATATGTTAACACTATATTTAATCCACTCAATATTGATATAATTAACAAAATAACATATATACTATACAAACCATATGAACTTGATTTTAAATGCTTTCCAGTTAATAAATCTATGAGAGTTCCATTTACCAAAGGTAAGTACATTGATATGCTCCAAGCTACCAAAGACATAAGTAAATACATAATTAATTTAGGTTTATTTATATATTTATTTGAAAATTTTAGTATATTCATTGTAAATTCCCCTATCCCATATTATTAATTATCTTTTTAAAACTATAGATAGAATAAATACAAACCATTAAAATTAAAAAAACTGAATTTAAAAACTCTGTCAATTCAATATGAAATAACCTATAAAATAAAATAGCATATATAATTGGTAACATAGTAAGTATAAAGTACGGCTTTACAACTTTAAAAATGACACCAATCTGAAATAAATCTTTAATATCAATCCATTTTAATTCTATACTATTTATATCTCTTTCAATTTGAATTATTGTTATTCCTATCATATATACAATTATGACTGCTTCAAACAAAATAAACTGGACAAAGCCTAATGAAATTAAGACTATTAATACATTTGTGCTTATAAACGTAAAAATATTAGTTAAAATACCTACACAAATCTTTGAAAATAGAATTTTCTTATTTCCTACTGGATACACTTTAAATTGATTTAAAGCTCTTCCTTCACGTGAAAATGATGTTGCAGCCGTAAAATTAAGAAGTTCAAAACTTAAAAGCCACAAAACTAATAAAAAACTTTTTCCACCAGCTCCCATGGCATTTGCAAAACCAACAACCTGCTTTCTAAATAGTATTAAGATAATTACAGAAATGGCTGATATTACAGCATTCCCCATAATACAATTAGTACGCAGCACTGGTATTCTCATTATTAGCTTAACATCACGTATAATATTCGAAACAATGGGATTTCTTAATTTGAAATCATATCCCGTTAAATGTAATTCTATTTTCTTAGAATCTTTTGACCTAAACGCCCCACTTTTCATAATTGTTAAATATACATTCCCGCCAACTAGATAAAATCCAATACAACCAATCACAATTATGAATAGTGCTAATATAAATTTCACAAATATTTCTGATCTTTGATTTCCACTAAAGAAAATATTAAATAACAGGGTACTAACTTTAATATGATTATTCAATGTAAATTTAAAAAGTATGCATGTTAAAATTATTACTACTAAATCAACTACGATTAACCACTTATTCTTTTTATCTTTACTTTCTGAGCTTTTTATTACTGATATAATCCATAATACTGTTAAGGATGTTAATACAATATATACAGTTGGAACAGCAGTTATAATAATTTCATACAATATCAACTGCAAATAGTAAATGATATCCTCATTAGCTAAAATTCCATAACTAAATAAAAATATCAGTGCAAATATTGAAATTAGCATACTGGAAAAATAACAAAGAACACATTTAGATAGCAATAAATTTCCCGATTTGATTGGATAAACCATCATTTGTTTCCAGTCACTAGCTAAATAAAATGTATTTATTATACTTATAAACATAAAAAGAGTTGTAGCAATTAATTGTATGTTTATAATTGAATTAAAAATCATTATTTCATTATTGCTTAAATGTAAAACATTAAATATTCTTACCAATGATACTTCCGTTAACGCAATAAAAATAATGAATAAGCTTACTATATCTATTATCCTGCTTGTACGCTTTTCTTCACCTAAAATTATATTGCTTCTACTTATTAATTTAATTTTCACCAGAGAGACTAACTCTTTTAGATTCGCTAGTTTTTCCATCCTCAAACACCTTCATATAAATTTTTTCTAGACTATACATGTTGTTGAATTTTTCTTTTAGCTCCTTCAAGCCTCCAAAATATAATGTTTTACCCTTTTTAATCAAAATAACTTCGTCACATAGATTTTCTACAATCTCAAGTATGTGAGACGATAAAAGTATTATATTCCCCCTGCCTGCATATTCTTTCATAAATTCTTTTAATTCATATGAAGTTTTTGGATCTAATCCTGTAAAAGGTTCATCTAAAATCCAAACTTTAGGGCTGTGAATCAAAGATGCTATTATCATTATTTTCTGCTTCATTCCCTTTGAAAACTTGTCCATTCTAGTGTTTAAATCATTCTGTATGTCAAATCTCTTACTTAAACTTAATATTTGCTTTTTTCTTTCAGCTTCAGGCACTCTGTACATATCTGCTGCAAAATTCAAATACTCTATAGCTTTTAAACTTAGTAGTTGATTTTCATCATCTGATACATACCCAATCTGTTTCTTTATTTCCATAGGCTTATCTTTTATAGAGTTGCCATTTATTATAATATCCCCTTCTGACATATCGAGAATACCAATTATCATACTTATTGTCGTAGTTTTTCCTGCACCGTTAGGTCCTATTAACCCTACAATACTACCATCTTTAATTTCAATATTAAGATTATTAACTGCAACAAAATCATTATATTTTTTCGTAACATTTTTTAGAGAAACCATATTTTTTAGTTTACCTTTCATAATTTTTTATAACTTTGATTTAAGCAAATATTCTTGGTAACTTTCACAATCTTTTAATCCACTATTTTGCCAATATAAATATTCTGCATTATCTTTGTCATATAACGATATAATATTTTTTAAATTTCTAAATTCTTTTTCTTGAAGTTCTGTTGAAATATAAGTGGAACTATTTAATTCATTACAAATTAAGTCAACATAACTTGTAACTTCATTTTGCATAAATTCATCATCATGAAATAAATTTGGAGACATAGTCGTAACTTCTATATCTAATATATCTACAGCACCCATAAAACTTAATACTTTTTTTAAATAATCATTTACATATATATTCCCATTAGATGATGAAGTTGTAATTGTAACGAATTTTTTATTAGATAACTTAAAAATATGTAACCAATAAGAAAGCCTATCTATAAAAATTTTCATATCCCCGCTTACATTATGAGCATAAACAGGACTTCCTAAAATAATTAAATTAGCATTCAACATTTTTTCTTTGATTACATTCATATCGTCTTTATCATCCTGAGTACAATATCCTTTAAAAAAGCAATTATTACAACCTCTACACGGTTTTATATTATATTTATCCGGAGAAACTATTTCATATTTTATATCTTTATCTTTAATTATTAATTTATCTAATATTAACTTAGTAAATTTATATGTATAAGAATTTTCTCCCTTTCTACTTCCTATAACTGCTAATATTTTTTTCATACTTACCTCCTACTTAACACTTTTTAATTACATAAAAATTAACTAGAACAAATTTAGTACATCTGGTATTTTATTGTTTCGATATCGTAATATTTCATATCCAATTCCACTTATTCCATTTCCAATAGATAAATTTTTAAAATAATTCATCTCATCAACTGGATAATTATTAGTAATAGTATAATATTGGACTAATTGTTTGAATTTTTTATCAAGTAAACTTTTTATTTCTTTATCTTCACTCTTAGTGTAACAACTTATTAAAATATCTAGTATACATATAATATTTTCATCAATTTCATTTTCATTTACTACTTTAAATACACATTGTTTTAAATTATAACGTTCTATATAGGTATTGTTTAAATTTATACTTAGACTCCTTATAATATTTCTATATTCTTCATTACTATACATTTTTAGTGATTCTAAATTATATATTTGTTCAAAATATTCACTATTAATCTTATTTATATAATCTAAATTAAAGCTAAACTGTTCATTAGGATATATATCTTTTATTAAATCAATACATTCCAGCAAATCGATTGTACTAATATGGCTATTATACTTTAGAGTAATTAATCCCTCTTGCAATAACTTAATTTCCAAATTATTTTTTAGTTTTAATATGGTTTTTTTCAATTCATAAGATTTATTAGTTTTATATAATTCTCCAATAATCTTAATAAACTTTATTGTATCTAGAAGATTTACTTTATTGTTAATTAATTCTTCATTTAAAATTTTTATAATATTGGATCTTAATGTTAAAACATCTTCATTATAGTTATTATCAAACGTTCTCTCTATAATATTTAAAAGATCTAATAAATCTTGTAGCTTGTTATTACTTATTGATAAACTAATAATTTTTTCATTAGAAAATACATTTCTTATTTTTTGAATATTTACGTCTAAACTATTATTCATATATAAATAATAATATATTCCTATTAGTCCCTTTTTAAATCCAAAGTCTAATTTTACATCACCATTTATTAAATTAGGACATATACATTCATCCTTATATTTTATAAAAAAGCTTTCTATTATACTATTTATATCATTCAACATAATATTTGAATTTATATAGCCATCATCTTTTAACAACGTCTTATTGAATTCATATAGGTTATTTTTCATCCTTGATTTTCTATTAATAACATTGCTACTATTGTTAAGTGATATATTAAGATAATCCAATTGCTTATTTAATTCATTTTTATTAAAATTAATAATCTTTTCTTTAACACGATTAAAAGCTGATTTCTCAAAATAATTTTTTATTATTTTTCCTTTTGAATCTATTAAGTCTTTACTTGTAGTAATCGTTCTAAATAAAGGTATATCATCCCTTATTAAATCTTCTATTTCAGAAGTTATACATCTTTTATCATCTAAATTGTATTCCCACATAAAATACAACATTTTTTCTAAACTAGCCATATCCATTGTATATTTAGGATGACTAGCATATTCTAATATTTTAAAATAATCATTTGTATTGCGAATTAATTGCCTTACACTTATACCTTGAAACATGTTTAATTGTTTCAAAAATTCAAATTTGTTTTCAATAATAAATTTACTTATCTCTGTAAAACCTTCTTCTATACAACTTTTATAATTTTCATAATTTACTTTTTCGCCATTTAATAAAGGTATATTATTTTTCGTTCCTACTTCAAAATCAATATATTCAAATTTGGGGTTATCTATATCTCCCACTAAACTTAAAATCTTATAAGGTAATTTTTGCTTTTTATTAGATAATGCACTTATATCAATACCTTTACCTTTTTCATCAGCAAGTCCTGTATTTGATGGTAAAAAACATGTATTAATAATTGAATCTTGATTTTTAATTATACTATAATAATCAAATATATCTCTTTTATTTAAAGGTATTGGCTGTGTAAAAATAGTTTCTAAATCTATTAAATATGGGAATTCTCCATTTGCTATAACATTCTCATAATGAAAATCATTTCCATTTAACTGATATACTATTCCTAAAAATTGACCTAATCGTTTATAATATCTTTTAATTTCTTGTTCTGTTTCACAAGTCTTTGATTCAATGTATTCTTCTATTGTATATTCTTCATTATAATAATTTTTAGGGATTTTAAATTTTTCACAATCACTTTTCTTATTTATCCATGCAACAATTTTATAAAAAGCTTTTGCCATAGCAAGTTTTTTAGGCTTATACACAAATTTTGTTTTGTTATTAAATTCGTATTGAATTACAAATTTTCCCTTTTCATGAGTATCTCCCATATTACCTTCTATATTGGTTATTATATTTCCTATTTCTATACCTAGAGTTGACTCTATAATTTCAAAATCTCTATCTATTCTATTAAAAGAACTTAAATAGTTTTCTAACAAATATTTTACCTTTGTAACTAATCGTTTTGCTATTACTGGATATTTACTAAAAAAATTTTCTATACCTTTTATATTTTTAAAATTACTTAAATTATAGTCCCTAAAATTTTTTTCTTCTTGATTATAGTATTCATAAATTACAGTTTTACTAGCAACATTGAATAAATTTGTTCCGATACTATTTAGCACTATATTAACTATATCTTGATGGATCTTAATATTATTATACTTAGATATTTGCTGCATCATTTGAACTTTACACCAATATATCATAATATTCAAAAAATACATTATAGATTCTTCATTATAGAAATTAAAATTATCACTTTTAGAATATTGTTGAATTATATTTTTATATAGTTCATACCATTTAGTAGAACTTATTTTTTTATAATCTATACTTATATTATTTTTATTTAACACGCTTGCAAATTCTTGTAAATTAATACCTTCTATTGATAATTTTTTTAACAAGTTATTATAACTTAATAAATTATCATTTTTAATCCAATCATTTATTACTTCATTTACTTGTTTTTCTTTTAATAAATTCCCTTTATAGATGTCTATTTTTTGCTCATTTGTTAATGTTTTAGCTAAGTTTAATTCCATTTTATTCCTCCTCCCATTGTTTATATTTAAAAATCACCTATAATTTTATTATAGGTGGTTTTTTAAATAGATAACTATTATTTATGTCTATGTGTAGTAGCATATACCGATGCTACTACTACTGGTGAATATGCTAGTGATAAACTTAAGCTAACTGCAACAGCAGAATTTGGAGTTACAGCTCCTTTATTTTTACCTCCTACTTCTTCAAAAGTTGGTCCTACCATTTTTAAAGCATCTTCATTTAACATAATAATTCCTCCTAATTTTTATTTTTGTAATTCTAGAATTTTTAAACTATATAGTCTATATATTATCCTCAAAATAAATTTAAGGTAATATTTCAATTTTTTTAATCTTAGTCTTAGCTTGTCCTTTAATGTGAACTGTATGTTAAAAACATTAATAACTTAAATTCATTTTTATTATAACATAATATTACATAAATTCAATATTAATAAATTTATGTAATTAAAGTTAATATTAGTATCTTTATGGTAATTTATTTGTAAAATATTGTGAGCATTATGAAATTGCATATTAAAGGATTGATTTTGTTACTATATTATCAAAAATAACTATTAATAATAACATTTCTATTGCAAGAACATCACTAATTTTATTTAGCCAGTGCATTATAAGCATTAATTACTCCATGTCCAAAATATTCTCTAGAATTTTGGGTATTAATTGACACAGCAGATTTATATATTATTTTTGCTACTTCTTTAGGTTTAATATTTCCATACTTACTTATAATAAGAGCAGCAACGGCAGACACTTTAGGTGCCGCTAAAGATGTTCCCTCTGTAAAAAAATATGAATTATTTAAATATGAACTAAGGCATAAGTTATAAATATTTTGAGGATTATTAATATTATTAATGTCAACTAATTCACCACCTGGAGCGGCTATATCTATAACATTTTGTCCATAATTAGAGTAACTTGCAATAGTATCATCTCTTTTAGATGCTGATACTGTAATTACATTTTTTGCTTCCCCTGGAAGCTCAATGCCTTCTCCTGCATATTTTAATCCTTGATCTTTAAATTCATTGTTTACATAGTTCACTATGTTTTGCGACTTTGAACAATCAATACCTTCATTCCCTACACTGGCAACTACAGTAACACCATGTTTTTCAGCATATCTTATAGCTTTTTTATATAACAAACATGATGCATTATTACCTTTGAAGTTGTATATTTTTTGTGTCTTGGGATCCTTAAATATGCACTTACCCTTTATAAAGAATCCGCCAAAACTTAAATTAAGAACCTTAACATTATCATTTACTGCATTAACTATAGCAGAAGCTGCTATTGAATCCGTAGTATCATTATCTTTATTAAAAATACGATAAGATTTAAAACCTGTATTAGGTGCTACACCCTTAATTCTTCCATTGCCAGCTATTGTACCTGCAACAAGTGTACCATGACCAACTCTATCTTCTATATCATTAGTATCTCCTGTTTCAGTTGAATCATTTTCAAAATTTTTAGGTACGAAGTTTTTACCACCCAAAAAATTTTTTTTCAAATCTGGATGAGTTGTATTTACTCCTGTATCTAGTATTCCAACAACTACATTATGATTTCCTGACTCTTCTAAAAAACTTTTGCCATTATCAGTCACTTCTTTAATATCCCATTGATAATAATTAAATAAGTCTGCTTCATCAGTATTATCAATTTTACCTGATTCATTAAAAGGTATGACTTTTAATTCATGAATCTTTATTACAGGATTGGGAGATATACTTTCTACAGTTGCATAACTTTTAATTTTTTCTATACATTCAGGAGAACACTTAACTTCTGAAGTACCTAACTCTGGAATTTTAGAAGTAACTTGCCCCCCTAGGTCTGTTATTAGTTTTTCCACATTAGGATCAATAGTATTATTGTTATATGTTATTATTAAATTTATATTGCCTGTAGAAATCTTTTGTGCAAAAGCGCGTATGTTAGTAGGTAAAAATACTAACAATATAAGATTGATAAATAAAAATATATGCCTTTTCTTCATTTAATTGCTTTTTCCCCCTTTTTTAATATTTTTGTTTTACTTTTTATGATATAATTTTCATTATTTTAAATTATATCATAAATATACAATAAATGTAATAGTGCTTTAAAATTATTGGATACTTATAAAGTTTTATAACTTCAACCTTCACATTTAATTTTTTGTATAAAAAAACTGCATATAAGCATAATTTGCCTATACACAGTTTGCTAGTATATTAACCTAAATAATTGTTGCCAAATAAAAAAATAGCAAAGACTAAAAATGTCTCTACTATCCTTATACACCAATTCTTTATGTAATGCTTTTTTAATAAATCATATTAAGTTAGTTGACCTGGTCTTTGACCCCACACTCGCCTGCTGGAAGTTTCGCTACCCGGAATTATCCTCTCACTACTAATACTCTCGCTTAAAAGCGGCAGGACTTACTTCTAAACCGCACCATGCTCATTAAAACTTTGTTTAACTTACGTGGATCGCTTTGCCTGCGACTGGCATCGACTTTCAACCACAAACCTAACTCAATATATATTAATATTATATACTACTTTTTGCAGCAGTCAAGACTATAACTTTTTTTGCCCCATTATTTATAAGTTCCCTTGAGCAAAAAAAGCTTGTAGCTCCTGTAGTAAAAACATCATCTATAAGTAGTATAATTTTATTTTCTATTTTATTTTTTCCCGCAAAGGCAAATGTTTTCTGCAAATTATTCCATCTCATTTCATCTGTAAGTCCTATTTGATCCTTAGTTTTAACACACTTTTTTATATAATCACTCAATGGTTTATTGCATTTTTCACAGATTTTCATAGCTAAAAATTTGCTTTGGTTAAATCCTCTTCTAGCTAAATCCTCTTTAATCATGGGCACAAAACTAATTTCATCAAATTGTATGGCATTTCTTTGAATCACATCATACATTAATCCTGCCAGAACCTCGCCACACATAAAATCCTTTCTGTACTTAAGTCTTATTATCATTTCTCTTATAACACTAGAATAATATGCAAGGCAATATACCTCAAATGAGATTTTACTTTTCTCAATAAAAGAACTATCATAGCAAAATTTTATTTTATTAAAACAATCTATACAAAGATTTTTATCATCGTATGTTTCAGTTTTACATACCGCACATTTACCATCATTAAAATATATTACACTTATTACAGCATTAAATATATATTTTAAATAGTTAATAATCCTTTCTCCCATGCCATCTTATTAAAATTTCTCGTTATACTTTTAGCCTTTTCCATAATTTCAGTCTCCTTATTGGCTATAAATATAACTTCTCCTCTCCTAGAAATTTCATTGTTACCAGTTCTTCCACAAAAATATACAAGAGATTTAAAACTAAATCTATTATCCTCATTAAAATATACCATTATGTTTACATCACTTTCAGGCTTACATACTTCATCAAATCTATCTGTTATAATTATTGACTCTTTTATATCTTTTAATACAATTTTATCACCACTTAAATGCTGGAGCACCTCTCCTTTAAATCCTAGTTTATAATTAGTTAAATATTGAAAAAAACTGTTCATTCTCTCTTCATCCTTAACAGGGATTATAGTGCTTCTCCTTGTACTCAAAGACCACTTTAAATAATCATAAACAACAAATGGCATATCATTATTTATATCAATTCTTGTAAGTATAATTCTAGGCTCAACAATTGGCATTCCATCATAATTTATAGGTATATTTATTTCTCTTCCCCTATCAAATATTGAGTCAACCGAATACGCTACAAACTTGCAAGAATGCAATTCAAACCTTCTAAGTAGCTCCCTTATCTCTAACCTATTATGTGTCGGAAAACTTCTTATATCATCATAAATTACGAGATTAAAATCATTTTCTATTTCAAAAGCATTATTATAATTGCATACTATAAAACTAGAATTAGAATACAGCTTTTTACCCCTATAATATACATAATGCTTAAATCCACTTTTCTTTATAAGTTTTATTATTTGAACTTCGCTTTCTTCTTCATCAGTTATGTATAGTACACTTCTACCTGTATTAATATAATCAATTATAGCGTCAACAAAAATTTCTGCTGTATTATATGGGGGCGAATTCACACTTATATACTTTTCTTTTCCATTAAGTAATTTTAAAAGAGTTTGAGATATTTTTCCGTATTCTTCTCTAATCTTCATATTTACTTTTTCCATTATATGCTACTCACCACTCTCTTCTTTTATTATATCCTCTATTCTCCATTTAAGTCCTGAATATCTCTCAAAACTTTTATCATTATCTATCATAAATTTAATTGCTTTAGGGAATCCAACTAAAACTACAAGTTGTTTTGCCCTTGTAATACCAGTATACAAAAGATTTCTATTCATTAAAAGTGGTGGACCCATAGTTAATGGAATTATAACAACTGGAAACTCACTTCCCTGACTTTTGTGAATAGTTATTGCGTACGCTAGTTCCAGCTCATCTAAATTAATTCTCTCGTATACAACTTCTTTCTCATTATCAAAAACAACTACTACATTATTATCCTCGTCTATATCACTTATAAAACCTATATCACCATTAAATACGCCTTCTCCAGCATTATCTCCCTCTCCAGCAATTCTGTTCCACTTGAGCATATAGTTATTCTTAATTTGCATAACTTTATCCCCAACTCTAAAAATATTTTCTCTAAACTTTATTTCGTTTTTACTTTTGCTATGTGGATTGAGAATATTTTGAAGATTAACATTTAAATTCATAACTCCAGCTATCCCCTTTTTCATTGGAGAAAGCACTTGTATGTCTCTTTTTGCTTCCCATTTACTGTTGAAGTGTGGAAGCCTTGTATGTACCAAACCTATAATAGTATTAGTTATTGCTTCTGCATTATCTTCTTTTATAAAATAAAAATCTTTTCCCTTTTTATTTATAAAAGGCATTTCACCGCTATTTATTCTATGAGCATTTACTATAATCATGCTTTCCTTTGCTTGCCTGAAAATTTCTTTTAGTCTAACAACCTTTACACACTTACTTTCAATTATATCCCTTAAAACATTTCCAGGTCCAACTGACGGAAGCTGATCTACATCTCCAACGATAATAAGTCTAGTTCCCATACCTATTGCTTTTAACAGGTTGTTCATCAAAGCTATATCAATCATTGATGCCTCATCAATTATTATAACATCACATTGAAGTGTACTCTCATTTGCACTATCAAAAAATACATCATCATCAAATCCAATGTCAAGCATTCTATGAATCGTTCTAGCTTCACGCCCAGTAGATTCTGACATTCTTTTTGCAGCTCTTCCTGTTGGTGCCGCCATAAATACCTTCATATTTAGTTCTTCGAATATATTTGTTATACATCTTATTATAGTAGTTTTACCTGTACCTGGACCACCGGTTATTACTTCTATGCCACTACAAAAAGCACCTTCAATAGCTTCTCTTTGTGATGGTGCAAACTTTATTTCATTTTCATTTTCAAATTTAGTAATTTTCTCATCTACATCATCACTTAAATCCTCATAATTGTCATATGCAAGACTTATTATTTTTCTAGTAACCCCTATTTCGCAATAATAATATTCCATTGTAAATGCGCAATTTTTGCCATCTATAATTTCAACCTTTATTTTTTGAGAAAGTGTACATTCATATATTGCCTTTTCAACATCTTCCTTTTTTACATTAAGAATATTTACTGAACTTTTTATTAGTTTATCCATTGGCATATATGTATTGCCTGAAGCACAGAATTCATTTATAACATAGCATACTCCACTTTCAATTCTAAATGGCGAATCTCCCTTTATTCCAAGGCTTCTAGCTATTTTATCTGCTGTTTTAAAGCCTATTCCAGATATCTCTTCTACTAATATATATGGATTTTCACGTACAACCTCTATAGCTTTAGCTTTATAATGATTATATATTTTTACACACTGCTTTGGCGTAACACCGTAATTCTGTAAAAAAATCATTATATTTCTAACTTCTCTTTGTGCTGTATATGATTCATATATTTTATCTATTTTCTTTTTACCTATTCCCTCTATTTCACTTAGTCTATATATATCGCTATCTAATATTTCAAGAGTTTGCTCTCCAAATTTTTCAACTATTTTTTTTGCTGTTACAGGTCCTATTCCATAAATAATTCCCGATGCTAAATATTTTTCTATTCCCAGTAATGAATTTGGTAAAACCTCTTCACAGTGATTAATTTTAAATTGTTTTCCAAATTGAGGATGAACACTCCATTCTCCAAAAACTTTTAATGATTGCCCTTCCATAACATAAGGTATACATCCCACAATGGTTATTTTATTTGCATCCTCGGATTTAGCATTTGCAACTACATATCCATTTTCTTCATTTTTAAATACAATGGATTCAATTACACAACGAAGCTCTGCCATACAAAATTTCTCCTCACTAATTTATTCACTAGGCCTTGTTTCTATAAGTTTTTTACACTCATTTAAAGCAAAGCTTCCTTAATCATCTTTAAACATAGTCTCTCAATACAATTATATATTAAAACCAACAAAAAAAAAGAGATACATTTTAATTATGTATCCCATTTTTGATTTTTAATTCTTGTAAAACACTTCCTGCAAGTGATTCCAATAAATAAAAAAAGAACATACATAGACTCAATTTACTCAGCTCTATGTATGTATATAAATATTTAATTTATATAATTAAATATTATTAGCAACTTCATATGCATCCCATATTGCATACATAATATTTGCTACACGTCTTGCATCTCCTACTATATATATATTATCAATTTCAAATTTCAGTTTCTCAAACAAAGATTTTTCTTCTTTATATCCAACTGCAAGAATAATATTGTCACACGAAACTTCCCTTACACCCTCTGCTAATTCAATAGTTAATTTACCATTTATATATCCTTTTGCTTTAGCATTTGTAATAACTTCTATATTATTGAATGGAATAAGCTTCTCAAGCATTTCACTGTTTGCATGGCAAAGTGGTCCATTTACAGCAAGTAACTTGTGAAGTGCTTCTACAATTATTACTTTCTTTCCCTTCTGCGCTAACCATAATGCTGTTTCGCAGCCAACAAGACCACCCCCAATAATAACATTTGTGTTGCCACATTCTTTAACTCCCGTAAGAACATCTGCAGCTGTATATACTTTACTATCGTC
Organism: Clostridium pasteurianum; assembly: GCF_001705235.1. Lineage (NCBI taxonomy): Bacteria > Bacillati > Bacillota > Clostridia > Eubacteriales > Clostridiaceae > Clostridium > Clostridium pasteurianum. The sequence goes on along the minus strand of NZ_MCGV01000001.1, from coordinate 3,188,785 downwards.
TCCCATTTTAAATATCTTTGGTGTAGAACCTGTAGCAATTACTACTACATCCGCCTTAATACTTTTAATCATTTCATCATCAATCCTAGTATTCAAATGAACCGGAACCTTTAAAAGCTCCAACTGATGTGTATACCAGTCTGCTAATGCAATATCATCCTCTTTAAAGTCTGGTGCACCACCTGGAATCAAATTTCCCCCAAGACAATTCCCTGCTTCATAAATTTCTGGTCTGTGTCCACGGAGTGATAATACTCGCGCTGCTTCACATCCTGCAACTCCTCCTCCAACAATCACAACCCTTTTACTCTTAATAATTGGTGTTAATGCTGTATATCTTTCACGACAAGCTTGAGGATTTACAGCACAATTTAAAGCAGAGTATTCCTGAATACGTCCCATGCACCCTTCTTGGCATGAAATGCATGGTCTAATTTCTTCTACTTTACCACAACGCAGCTTATTAACATAATCAGGATCAGCAAGCAGTGGTCTTCCAAGCGAAACCATATCACAAGCACCGTCTTCTAAAGCAGAAAGTGCTGTATCCGGATTATCCATACGGCCTGCACAAATAATAGGTACATCAACAGTCTTTTTCATTAATTTAGCATATGGTATATAAAGACCTTTTTTCTGATACATTGGCGGATGGCTCCAGAACCATGCATCATAAGATCCAACATCCACATCAAGGGCATCGTAGCCATAATTTACAAGTAATTTAGCTGCTTCAATACCTTCCTCAATATCACGTCCTTTTTCTTCAAATTCCTCTCCTGGAAGTGCACCATCTCGTAATTCTTTAATAAAGCTTTTAGGACTATAACGCAATGTTACTGGAAACTCATTCCCACAACGTCTCTTAATTTCTTCTACAATTTCTTTAGCAAAACGCAAACGATTTTCAAGGCTACCACCATATTCATCTGTACGATTATTAAACAATGCAATTGCGAATTGATCAATTAAATATCCCTCGTGAACTGCATGAATCTGAACACCGTCAAATCCTGCACGTTTTGCATTAAACGCACCATCTCCAAATGCTTTCACAATTTTCTGAATTTCATTAATTGTAAGCTCACGACAGGTCTTGTCTAACCAACGATGCTGAATTGGTGACGGAGCAACCGGTGGAAATTCACCAAGATTGGTAGGTATAGTAACACGTCCAAATCCACCTGACATTTGTAAAAACACCTTAGCATCATAAGCATGTATACGTTCCGTCATTTCACGGGCTGTACGTATAAATTGTACAGGATTATGCGTAGAGCATGGACAGTTTGGCATACCATGTTCTTCTATTGTATTTTCTACAAAAGTAACACCTGTTATAATTAAACCAGTTCCACCTTTTGCACGAGCGGTGTAATAATCAATTCCTCTTTGATTAAAGCCGCCTTCCGCATCTGCTAGCCCAAGTGGTCCCATAGGTGCCAATGCAAAACGATTCTTTATAGTAACAGATCCAATTTTAATTGGAGTAAATAGGTTTTTATATTTCATGTGGTTTCCTCCATATTCTATAACTATGAATTTTTTAAAATTATATATATTACGCAAAATCTTTATATTTATTTTACTTTTGATAAGATAAATTCCTTTGCTAATACTAGCGTTTCATCTAAAGCAGTTGTAAACCAGTGATCTTGACCTTCAATTAAATGTAATTGGCTATTATCATATACTTCATGATATTTTTTAGAAGCATTATAACTAACAATATTATCACCTGTACCATGAATAAGACATACAGGACCTTTGTATTTAGATGACATTTCATAAATCGGTAAACACTGCGCAATGCTAAAATATAAACTACTTAAGTGCTTGTCCCAAAAGTTAACATATTCAGGTATATTGTCAGGATCATATTGTGTACCCATTAATGTACCAATTATAGCATCATCCTTTAAAGTTGCAGCTGGTGCCATCTGTACGATACAATTAATCTCATTTGGATAACAACCAGCAATCATACCTGCAATCACGCCTCCCTGTGAATGTCCAAATATACTAATGTTTTCTACAAAATCAAGACTCTTTGTATAACGTAAAATTTCCCTAGCATCTTCAAGCTCATTCATTACAGTCATATCTTCAAATCTTCCTTCACTTTCACCATGTCCATTAAAATCAAATCTCACTGATGCAATACCATACTTAAGTAATTCTTGTGCCATATTAAAAACAACAGGTTTTTGACGATCATCAGTAAAACCATGCATGATAATAACAAGAGGACATTTCTCTCCTTCTTTAAGCTCGGGTTTTTCAAGTGTTCCTATTAAGTTTAAGCCTGCTCGTTTAATTTTTACAATTTCCATAATTCATCTACTCCTTAATATAAATTATTTACTAAACTACATTCTTACAATGTGTCCGATAGAAAGCTGGCGTCACACCTGTATTATTTTTGAATATTTTTATAAAATAACCTGGTTCATTAAATCCTAACCTTTCACTGATTTCCGTTACTGTCATATTAGTTTCTTCTAATAATTCTTTTGACCATGATATTTTTAATCTTGTAACAAATGAAGAATAGCTTTCACCAACTTCTTTTGTAAAAAGTCTGCTTAAATATGCCGAACTAACGTGACAATATTCTGCCATTTTAGTAAGTGATATGAACTCTCCTTTATTTGAATTGATATAATTGAGTGCGTTTGCAACAATACTATTTGATGTAATCTCCTTCTCTTTTTTTACGTTTATAAATTCTGAATTAGGAATATCTTTCAATTCAAATTTTTTATCAATATTATTTATACTATAGTCATTAATTTTCATCTGCAATAAGTTATCTTTACTATAATCATAATCTTTGTATATAGTTTCTTTGATGATATATTCGAAGAAATTATATAGCATTTTTACAACTCTTTCTAATTCTTTAAAGGAGATAATTGGAATTAATTCATAATATGCAGCTAAATCCTTTTTTTTATTTTCGGCTTCAATCTTATTTCTATGGGTGTAAATATGTTCTAATTTATTAACGATATAACTATCTGAATCTGAAAGTCTGATTTGTCCTACCATTACTGCGCCTAAATAGTTATCGTTTACAATTAACGGAATTGCAATATCAATAATAGAAAAGTGACATCTATAAATATACGGCTGATTGCTTCTAAATCCTTCTAGGCCACCCCTTGCATCACATTTTTGACAGAACTCCCCCATCACAGCATCGCTTCGTATCTTTTTACAGAACTCACAGCAGCCACTATGTGTAGTTACAGGTTTTCCACAATGATCAACGGTTACAATAGCCATTCCAGTTGCTCCAGCTATAGATTGCTGAAGCCTTTCCCAATGCTCCATATTCAAAATACTATTCATCGCATTCACTTTTTTCATTATCTGCACCTTCTTAAACATCTTTTTTGTTTTTCATAGGCACTAAAATAATTGGTTCTTTCCCTTTCAAATCCATCTTGCTATTTAAAGAACCAACCATTCTCGAGAACATTTCAATAAATTCAATTGGTACATCCTTACCAATTTCGAACATTCCCGAAAACAGTTCCATCGCAATTTGCTCAGAATATTCTTTATAAATATGTCTACCTTTATCAGTAACCTTTAAAATAACATCTTTACGATTCCCTTGAATATGAAATTTATCCAAGAGTCCTTTATCTACTAGCTTTTTCACTAATTTAGTAAATGTGCTAGCTGTGAGACCCAATTGTACGGCAATCTCAGCCATCTTTTCATTTAAGTCTTCATTTTCAAGCAAATGTTCTATGATCTGAATTTGCAGAAAAGAATACTTAATATCCATACCCAAAATCTCTTTGTTATATAGTTGCGAATATCCGTTAGCAAACCAAATTATCTCTTTTACTAGTTTTCTATACTCTCCCAGCCATTCCAGTTTCATAAGATCCCTCCATTTGCTTTCCACTAGAAACAATTTTGTTTCTAGTGGAAACTATATTTTATCTTATTATGTATGTGCAAGGAAAATTTCAATGGTAATACTTGCCTGAAAATTTTGAAAAATACTATTTATTGTATATTACTATTTCATCCTATCTGCAACTTCTGTAAAAATGACACCTAATGCATAAGCACCTGCATCTGGATATCCTAAACTTCTCTCCCCAACTGTACCAGCTCTTCCCATATGAGCTACAATCATCTCAGTTGCTTTTGCTCCGTCTACTGCTTCTTTTGCCGCTTCTTTCAATATTCTATGAACTTCTTCTGAACTTTTAGAAAGCTCACTCAATGCATTTGCACATGGCACTAATGCATCAATGAGTGTTTTATCTCCTACTACTGCTCCTCTCCCAAAAGATCTTTTTCCTGTTGCCTGAATACCTTCTACTGCTGCCTGTATCATACCAGCAAATTCATTGATATTTAATTTTGTCTTATTTCCTACACATTTGCTGGCCATACGAAATGCTGATCCCCAAATAGGACCTGAAGCACCACCACAGTACTCCATAATCACCATAGAACATGCATTTAAAAAATCTCCAATGTTCTCTGTATTTTGATTTATAATTTCCTTCCATTCAACTTTTAATTGGCGGAATCCTTTAGCGACACTCATTCCAAAATCTCCATCGCCAGCATGAGAATCCAATTCACAAAATGGCACTTCGTTACGAATAATACATTCACTCATACAATCTACCATATAAATAATATTTTCTAATGTAATTTTTTTATCTTTTATTACAGAATATGCATTATCTGTTTCAACTTCATAGGTAACCTTCTGTGAAGTACAAGTTTCTTGTATTATTTCTTCATCCAAAGTTTCATTCCATGTATTAATCTTAAGGGCAGGTGTATCACAAGAATCCGATAATAACTCTTTCAATTCCTCATCAAGTTTTATAATTGACACAGAGGCTCCTTCCATATCAATACTTGTCATAAAATTTCCCACCAAAATTCTAGGTGCTTTGATTTTATTCTTTTGTAATTCTTTATAAACTGCATTATTTAGAATATAAAGTTCTTGCAGCGGTGTAGAACCAAATCCGTTAACTAATATTGCTGCCTCATCTTCTTTATTCAACTTCAATTCCTTAACTAAAGCTCCTGTTATTCTTTTGGCCAGTTCATCTGCCGTAAGAACCTTTTCCCTCTTTATTCCGGGTTCCCCATGAATGCCAACTCCATATTCCATGTCACTTTCAGCCAATTCAAAAGTTGGAGTTCCCTTTGCTGGAACGGTGCATGAACTAAATGCAAATCCAAGACTTTTTACATTATTCACTGCTTTTCTTGCAATCCTTTTTACTTCTGTAAGTTCCATACCACGTTCTGCTGCTGCACCAACTATTTTGTGTACAAAAACAGTACCTGCAACTCCTCTTCTTCCCACAGTATAAAGGCTATCTTGAACGGCAATATCATCATCTACTTTAATATAATCTACTGTAATTCCATCTTCCTCTGCTAAATATGCTGCATTTCTAAAATTCATCATATCTCCACTGTAATTCTTAATAATCAAAAGAGTTCCTTTATTACTTGCAGTTTCTGTAATAGCCTTATATACTTGCATTTGTGAGGGAGAAGCAAATACATCACCGCATACAGCCGCATCAAGCATTCCTTTTCCTACAAAGCCAACATGTGCGGGCTCATGACCACTTCCTCCTCCACTAATAAGACTAACTTTATTTACATTTAGCTGCCTACGTTTAAATATTTTATATTTTGTATTAAGCTTAAGTTCTGGATGTGCTAAAGCAATTCCCTTACACATTTCAATTACTACATTTTGTGGATTATTTATAATTTTCTTCATCTCAACATTGCTCCTTATTTTATTTATTTTATTAGTGTCGTTATACCGTCATGATTAATGATGTATTGTTGAAAAGCATTAATTTTTTAATTATCAGTATGTTCTTCATAACCAGCTGTGAGAAATAAAGCAATTCTTAAAACTATCGGTAAAGCAATAAAAATTGCAGCTGTTCCAAAACCTAAAAGATAAGGCATGCACTTTAACCATATTGGCATCATTTTAGTTCCAAAACTTATAAATTGACATAAAAAACTGATAATAGTAACCATCAATAAGCTTATTACAATAGTACTTATTAAATGGCGCATAAATTTACCCTTACAACCAAGTGCATCTGCTAGTTTCTCTCCCAAGGCTGGTGCTGGAATTAAATCCCCAACAAAAAAACCTATTGCAAGACTAAGAATAAAATTCTGAATAAATACTAATGGTATTAAAGCATTTAACAATGTTAATGCTACTGAAGTGAGAACTACCCCAAGTATGGCATTCATACCTAAATTCATAATTGTTCCAAAACGTTCTTTCCTTATCATATTTAGCATATCCCCCTTAAAATCATTTTTCTATCTTATTTGCTTTTATATTTTCTTCCAATACTGTCTGCTGTTAAAATTGCTGCTATAACCATATCTGGCGTCACCGGAAATGGCATTGAATGCATTGATTCTTCTGGAATACACGCTTTTTCTGCTACCTCTATTAATTCTTCGTCAGTAATTTTATCTACTCCTATATCTTCTAGGCAAACAGGAAGACCTATTGATACACAAAAATCTAATACTTCTTCAATTTCTTCTGTAGTTGAATTTTCAAGCACTAACTGAACAAGAGTTCCAAAAGCAACTTTTTCGCCATGAAAATATTTATGTGTTCCTTCTAAAATTGTTAATCCATCATGAATTGCATGTGCCCCAGCTAAACCACCACTTTCAAAACCAAGTCCTGATAATAAAATATTTGTTTCAATAATATTTTCTAATGCTTGTGTTACCTTATTACAATCAGATGCCTCTTTTGCTTTAACCCCATCTTCAAGCAATATCTTATAACACAAAGTTGCAAGTGCTAATGCAGCGTTAGTACCCTTTGCCGGTTCGCAAACGTTTTCTCTTGCGCCGCATGGAAGTCCTGCATTTACATTTGAACGTGATGCCGATGTTGATCTTGCTTCAAAATAAGTTGAAAGCGCATCCCCCATACCTGATACAAGGAATCTCGTAGGTGCCTTAGCAATTACTTCAGTGTCTATTAAAATAACGCTAGGACTTTGTTTGAAATATGCATAATCATCAAATGCTCCTTCATCTGTATACATTACCGCTGAATGACTAGTAGGTGCATCTGTCGCTGCAATCGTCGGTACAATAATAAGTGCTTCACCTTTAGCAACACATTTTGCTGTATCAATTGCTTTACCACCACCAAGACCAATAGTACAGCTGCAACCCTTTTCTTTAGCCAATTTCTGAAGTCTTGCAATTTCATTTCTAGAACACTCTCCACGGAATGTACTTTCTACAAATGTAATATTAAACTTTTCAGCTGTTTTCTGAAGTTTTGTTTTTACACGTTCTACATCATCTGGATGTGCAATTAATAGTGCCGATTTTCCATAACCCTGTACAAAATATCCTAGATTAAGGATTTCATTTTCTCCTTGTACATATTTTGTTGGACAAATAAAAGCTTTTCTCAAAATAAATACCTCCTTTTTTATTCTGTTTATGCATTTATAATAACAAGAAATAAGTATTTTGACATTGGAGAAACATGACATGAAATTGTAATAATATGACGTAATAATTTGTTATAAAACAAGATATTTATTATTTTAAACAGAAAAACATAGTCATACATCAAAAATATAAGATGAATCACCAAAAACAATCTTATACTAAAGATCTGACTATGTTAACTATATAGTATATGTCTATCCTAAATTTAATTTTTATGAATACTTTGTACTTATTTAAAACAAAACTTCCTTAATGCCTTTTAAACCTAATTATATATTAAAACTTACAAACAAAAAGAGATACACCACAATTATGTATCCCCACATTTTTGTTTACTTCTTTTTTAGTAAATGTTTCTTGCAAATGATTTCAAAAAATTTCAAAATTAAAACAACACCTACATAGATTAAAAGCCATAAAATTTCAATACTTACTTTATTTCCTGAAAAGATATATAAATAATTCAATATATGAAGTAAAGTTGAAACTGATGAAAGTGCTAAACCTACTGCTATTACAACTACAATAATTAAAATCTTTATAAGAACATTTTTCACATTCCAAATCATATGCAAAAATCCTTGTCCATACGGATTTTTCATAAATCAACCTTCTTTAACTTATGTTACCTAATAGTATTATAATAGCACAATATATACAAATTTAAAATATAACAAAGAAATTTTAGATATACTTAATAAAAAAGATACTGCAATTAATACAGTATCCTTCCCACTATAAATATTTCTTTATCTCTTCAACTTTATCAAGCTTTTCCCATGGTAAATCTAAATCTATTCTTCCAAAATGTCCATATGCTGCTACCTGCTTATAAATAGGTCTTCTAAGATTAAGATCTCTTATTATAGCACCTGGTCTTAAATCAAATACTTTTTCTACAATTTCTACAATCTTACTTTCTGATATTTTACCTGTACCAAAAGTATCAACTGAAATCGACACTGGCTTTGCAACTCCTATAGCATACGCAAGCTGTATTTCAATTTTATCTGAAGCACCTGCTGCTACAAGATTCTTAGCTACCCATCTAGCTGCATAAGCTGCTGATCTATCAACCTTAGTTGGATCTTTTCCAGAAAACGCACCACCGCCATGTCTTCCATATCCACCGTAAGTATCAACTATTATCTTTCTTCCTGTAAGACCAGAATCACCTTGAGGTCCTCCTACAACAAATCTTCCAGTAGGATTTATATAATATTTAGTTTTGTCATCTAAAAATTCTGATGGTATAACAGCCTTTATTACCTCATTTATCATATCTTTTTCAATTTGATCATGTTGTACCTTAGGACTATGCTGCGTTGATATTACAATAGCATCTACCCTTACTGGCTTATCATCATCGTATTCTACTGTTACCTGAGTTTTACCATCTGGTCTTAAATAATCTAGAGTACCATTCTTTCTAACTTCAGCTAATTTTCTAGATAATCTATGTGCAAGTGCAATTGGCATAGGCATATATTCTGGAGTTTCATTTGTTGCAAATCCAAACATCATTCCTTGATCTCCAGCACCTATTGCATCAATTTTATCCATTTCACCTTTTTTAGATTCTAGTGCTTCATCTACACCCATAGCAATATCTTGTGATTGTTCATCTATAGATGTTACTACTGCACATGTATCACAATCAAATCCATACTTAGCTCTAGTATATCCAATTTCTCTTATAGTATTTCTTACAACTTTAGGAATATCAACATAACAATTTGTAGATATTTCTCCCATAACATTAACTATACCTGTTGTTACAGTTGTTTCACAAGCTACTCTTCCATTAGGATCTTTTTCTAAAATAGCATCCAAAATGGCATCTGATATTTGATCACAAATTTTATCTGGATGACCTTCTGTTACTGATTCTGAAGTAAATAACTTTCTCACTTTTTTCCAACTCCTTTACTATTACTAATACAAAAAATAAAAAGCCCCTTCAAATAAGAAGAGACCTGACATTTACAATCTATCTTTCTTATCTCGCAGAATAGCTTCTGCAGGAATTGGCACCTTAATGCATCAACACACCGGTTGCCGGGCTTCATTGGGCCATTTCCCTCCACCTCTCTTGATAAGATTTTTTATAACAATTACATACTTATAATATACTTATTTTCTAACATAGTCAATATTAAAATTAAAAAGGCAAATAAGTACCTTTTTAAAATGGTGGAGGAACATGGATTCGAACCATGGAAAGCTGAGCTAACAGATTTACAGTCTGCCCCCTTTGGCCACTCGGGAATTCCTCCACATCTGGTGCTGGCAGAAGGAATTGAACCCTCAACCTACTGATTACAAGTCAGTTGCTCTACCAATTGAGCTATGCCAGCTTATATATAATTTTAATGGTGGGCACTACAGGGTTCGAACCTGTGACCCCCTGCTTGTAAGGCAGATGCTCTCCCAGCTGAGCTAAGCGCCCACATAATACTTTTAAAATGGTGGAGGAACATGGATTCGAACCATGGAAAGCTGAGCTAACAGATTTACAGTCTGCCCCCTTTGGCCACTCGGGAATTCCTCCACAAAACTTTATTTACATGACCTTTATCGCGTCAACAAGTAATAGTATACATTGATACATTTAAAAAATCAATGATTATTATAGACCGTTATGTATAAATATCTTTACATTATTACTTAAATCTCTATATTTCTCTATATTAAGCACGCAAATCATAAATTACAAAAGTACTTAGCTTCTACAATATATTATTGTATTTTTCGTAGGAAAGCGGAGAAAAATTCACATTGCTTTTATTCTAAGCAAAATACTATTACCTCACATTTAAAGTTTATATAGTGATATTAATAAAGTTTACTTCATATAAATTATAAGAAAGCTATTACAAAGCTTATATATATGTACTAAATTAGCTTTTTACAACTAGGAGGTGAATTTTATTGAACAAAATAAGAGCTTTTTACAATACCCCTATGGCTTACTACAAACTTTCAAACTTTTTAAAACACTATATAAATGATAATACAATACTAATATGTATAGGAACAGATCGCTGTATAGGTGACTGTCTTGGTCCCTTAGTTGGCACAATGCTTAAAGAAAAGTATTTTCCTCTAACCATTTACGGAACAATTTCAGAACCCATACATGCTTTAAATATAGACAAAAAATTAGTCAAAATAAAAAAAGAGCATCCAACTTCAACAATAATAGGCATAGATGCCTGTCTTGGTGATACTGAAAATATAGGTGAAATTCAAGTAAGAGATTACGCTATTCATCCGGGAAAAGGGGTTGGTAAGTCACTTCCTGATGTCGGTGAAACCTCAATAGTAGGAATAGTCGATTCGTGTGAAAGCAGCGAATTATTTACTAATAGAAACATACGATTAAATTTAATTTTCCAAATGGCAACAATTATAGTACAAACAATTATGCACTCATATTACCTTTATACAAACTTCAATAACAATATATTTCATGATAGTATGCCTAATATTTAAAACATACAAAAAACGAGAAAATTCAAAGAGATATTTTTATAATCTCCAATCATATATTTTCTCGTTCTTTATAAAGCACAAAACTTTTTTATAGAATTTCTCTGAATTTTCCTTAAAAATATTATTTAATAAGACTTATTTCATCAGCATCAAAGTCTAATTTATCTATATATTCAAGTGATTTACCAGTTCCCAAGGCAACACATGATACGGGATCTTCAGCAACATATACAGGCACTTGAGTAATATCCTGTATATATTTATCAAGACCATTTAACAAAGAACCTCCACCTGTCATCATTATACCTTTATCAGATATATCAGCAGCAAGTTCTGGAGGAGTTTTTTCAAGAACTGCATGTGCACATTCTGCAATTGCACTTACGGCTTCTCTAAGAGCCTCACGCATTTCTGCAGAAGAGACTTCAACATTTTTAGGAAGCCCTGTTACTAAATCTCTTCCTCTTATCTCCATAGTTTCCTCTATATCTTTTTTATATGCTGATCCAATATTGATTTTTAGTTCTTCAGCAGTTCTCTCACCGATCATTAATTTATGTTTTTTTCTTATATATTTAATTATCGCTTCATCAAATGTGTCTCCTGCTACTTTTATAGAACTTCTTACAACCATACCACCTAATGAAATTACAGCAATGTCTGTAGTTCCTCCACCAATATCTATAACCATATTTCCACTTGCTTTAGTAATATCAAGTCCTGCTCCAATAGCTGCTGCCAAAGGTTCTTCAATTAAACGAACTTTTTTAGCCCCTGCATTTTTAGCCGCATCCTTTACCGCCCTTTGTTCAACTCCAGTAGCTTCACATGGGACACATATTATAATTTTTGGGGCAGAAACTCTTCTTTTACCACAAGCTTTTTTAATAAAATGCTTAAGCATTTTTTCAGTTACATCATAATCAGAAATTACACCATTTCTTAACGGACGTATTGCTACAATGTTACCTGGTGTCCTACCTATCATCTGTCTGGCTTCTTCTCCAACAGCTAAAACGTCATTAGTAGTACGATTAATTGCTACAACTGATGGCTCTTTTAAAATTACTCCTTTGCCTTTTAAATAGACCAAAACTGTAGCAGTTCCTAGATCTATTCCCATATCATTTCCTATACCAAAAAACATTCCTTTATTCACTCCATCTCATACGTTTATTTCTACGTTTTAAATATAGATACATAAAGCTATATAATCTCTCTTAGAGTTGTAATTTTAAAGAAATTAAACTTAAGTATTATATCTATCGTAACCTGTAGTGTAACAATATTAGAAATATAATTATATATCTCTTATATCATTATAATCGGAATGCTTTTAACCTTCAATAGCTTTATACTTCATTTTTGTTGCCTTTCCTCCTCTTATATGCCTTTCTGCTTTATTTAACTCAAGTACACCCTTAGCAAGCTCAGCAATTTGAGGATTTATTTGTGGCAATCTTTCCGTCATATCTTTGTGTATTGTGCTTTTACTAACACCAAAAACTTTAGCCGTCTTTCTAATCGTAGCTTTAGATTCAATTATATATTTCGCAACTTCCATAACTCTTTCTTCAATGTAATCTTTCAAAGTTGCTACCTCCTTAATACTTCTAATTAATAAATATGCACTGATATCTTCATAAATTACTTTGTATTTTTGACAAAATAACTCATAATCTTAATGGATTAAAATTTTTTCAGGATCTACAGCTAAGTATGTTCCATCCTTTTGTTTTTGATCAATTTCAAAATATAAACAACTAGAATCTGTTATCAACTTATTGCTGTAATTACTATCACCTATTTTTCCTAGCACTTGACCTTGTTTAACATTGTCATTTACCTTAAGTGAAATACTTTTTTCATCTAAGTTGTCATAAACTGTAGTATATCCGTTTTGAGCATTTAAAATTGTGACTTTACCACCATCAATACCTTTTACTACTCCATCACAAGTTGCAACTACATTTGAATTTTTACTAGGTGATATATATTCTCCTGGTATATTTGTATACTTCCCATCTTTTGAATGCCAAGTATCAAATTTAACCACTATTTTCCCATTTTCAACTGGTTCTACAAAACTCTTTTTAGCAATATTTGCTGTTGAGGTTTGTGCAGCTTGAGAATCCTTTTTTATTAAATTTTGATTTTGATTAACCTGTTTTGCATTCTCCATTTTCTCTTTAGCTGCATTTCCGTTATTGCTTACTTGCGATGTTTTACATTTACTTTGTACTTTGCTTTTAACTTTTGATTGATTTCCTACAGAAACGCTCTTAGTGTTACTTCTAATGTTCATATACACACTAACTCCGCCTATAATACATAAACAAAGAAATAATACTATGTAGAATACATTTCGTTTCAAAAAATCTGTAACCTTATTTTGTTTATTATCTTTCCAATCATTGTTCATTGCTAACACCTCCTTTTACTATTGTGTCCATAACATAGAAAAAAATACATTTTATATGAACTTTTTTCTAAAAATAGATTTATAACCATAACAATGTAAAAAAAAGAATTAGCTTTAATTTTAATGTGATTTTTTTAGCACATATTTTAATTTAGTACAAGAATATAGCAAATTTGTAATTTTTATGCATATTAAAAATTAGGATGCATAAATCTTTTATTTATAACATCCTATTAAAACATGTAAAATAACTCTTTTCTATTTAGTTGATAATTTTTTCACATCCACACCAGTATAATAATGTTTAATTATATCAATATAGTTACTTCCTTTGTCTGCCATCGCCTTTGCTCCCCACTGACTCATCCCAATACCATGACCATATCCAGTACAGTCAAATTCAATGTTTGAAATATTACGCTTTATAGTAAAATTTGTAGAATTAATACCCGTTATGCTTCTAAATTCTGATCCTGAAATAATACTATTTCCAACTTTAATTTTCCTAACACTTCCAGTATCATTTCTTTCAACTACATCAGTATTAAATCTCGCTTGAAAAGTATTTATATGCCTATTTGATGATGAATTCACCCTATTTACAAATTCGCTATATGACATTTTTAAACTTGTCTTATATTTAGGCGCAGCTTCTTCTCCCGGGCTTGATACACTTTTCAAATACGGCTTGTCTTCATCCATTACATCTTTTATATTTTCTGTTTTTCCACTGCTAATAGAAAAGTAATATGGTTCAGTTATTATTTTATCTTTATATGTAATTACCTCACCCTCAGTACTATCCACAGCATTACTTATTTTATTCCAATATTCTTGAGCCTTATCCTTAGGCCATGTCTTTAGTCTTTCTTCTTTTCTTGTATAAACCTGACATTGAACTGTGTTAACAACATCTGCTCCGTTTGCATTTTTATATTTTCGCCCTCCAAATTCCTCCATATGGCACACTGCAAAAGTTCTCGCCGCAACTGCTTGAGCTTTAAGTGCTTCAATATTGAATTCAACTGGCATTTCCGAAGAAACAACCCCTTTTATATATTCCTCAAGGTTTATTTTCTCAGTTCTTCTTTCATTACTCATATATACACTTATGTCACAATCTTTAGTATCCTTTTTAACAACATCAATTTCATCATTATTTATTCTATAATTTTGCCTTTTGCTTGTAGTTTTTGTGGTATTATTAGTTACGTTACCATTTACTTTATTATTAACTTTATTATTTACACCACCAACAAATATAGAGACTGAAAAAATAAAAGCCACAACAATAACTAACCCCATAAACAACTTTTTCACCACTTATTCATCCCCCTGTTCTATTTATAAAAACTAACCCACATATTATTTATTTAAAACCGTTAATATATAAATGTTGCGAACTAACTAAAAACAGTGACAAGTGATAGGCTATAATTGACAAGTTTGGGGTGATTTTCTTACATTCGCTTGCATACTCACTACCGAAAATCATACAACTTATTATTCATTTTCCCTAGGGAAAATGAAGCTAAAATTAAGTTTTAAAGTTTTTAATAATAAAATGGGAAAAAACTCACCTTAACTTGTCCTTTGTCACTTGTAACTGGATTTTGTTTCGCAATTTTTATGTATTATGAATTGAAGTTAATTTATACATACACTAGCCTATAAATTTAACTATAAAAATACTTTATTTATATTATTGTACTTATGTGTTTTTTAATTTATTACAGTAAATTTTAATCACAAAAAATAAAATTGCAGCTGACTTCAAATCAACTGCGATCTAAATAAAATTATTATAATGCCATTGTTATTTTACAAAAATTACTTTAGACTCTTTCAATTTTTGCTCCTAACTTCTTAAGTTTTTTTTCAATACTTACATATCCCCTATCTATATGATATATATCATTTACTTCAGTCTCACCCTCTGCTGCAAGCCCTGCTAATATAAGTGCAGCTCCTGCTCTAAGATCCGTTGCTTTAACGCTGCAACCTGTAAGTTCTTTTACGCCAACTATAACGGCACTTCTTCCATCTATTTTTATATTTGCACCAAACCTTTTAAGTTCAGGTACATGCATAAATCTATTTTCAAAAATAGTTTCTGTTATTACGCTAGTACCTTCAATGCAACATAAAAGTGCCATAATTTGTGATTGCATATCTGTAGGGAAACCAGGATATGGCATAGTCTTTATATCAACAGGTTTTAACTTATTTCTTCCATCTATTATCAAACTTTCATCGTTTATCTCCATTCCAATTCCCATTTCACAAAATTTTGCTACCATAGGCTTTATGTGTCTTTCATCTACACCATTTATTTTTATCTTACTCTTGGTTATAGCCGCTGCTATTATAAACGTTCCTATCTCAATTCTATCATGTATAGGTCTATATTTTACTCCTCTTAATTCCTTAACTCCTCTTATAACAATTGCACCTGTTTCAACTTTTCTTATATTTGATCCCATTTTATTTAGAAAATTAATTAAATCATCTATTTCTGGTTCTTGTGCCGCATTCTCAATTATAGTTTCTCCCTCCGCAAATACTGAAGCCATAATTATATTTTCGGTAGCCCCAACTGAAGGAAAATCAAGATATATTTTGTCTCCCAAAAGTTTTGCTGCACTAGCTTCTACATAACCATGACCAATTTTTATGTCTACACCAAGTGCTTTTAATCCCTTAAGATGAAGATCAATTGGCCTCGTTCCAATATTACATCCACCAGGAAGTGATATTTTAAATTTTCCGTATCTGGAAATCATAGGTCCCATAATTAAAAAAGATCCTCGCATTTTTCTAACAAGCTCCGCATCTGGTTCAATAGATTTTACATTCGAAGTATCAATCTCCATATCCCCACTTTTGAAATTTATATTTATTTTTGCTCCTAATGATTTCAAAAGATCTCTAATAACAAAAACGTCTAAAAGCATAGGACAATTTTGTATTGTACATTTCTCGCCGCATAATATAGTAGCTGCAATTATAGGCAAAACTGAATTTTTGGCTGAACTTATATCAACTTCTCCATTTAGAGTTTCCCCACCCTTTATAATAAATTTATTCATTTTAATCCTCCAATCATAAACTGCATACCAAGTATAATTTAGTTATATATTTTTAATAAGTAATTGGTATGATTGGTGTGCCAATTATTATAGAACTTTCATCACCATCTTTACATATAGAATAATTCAAATCAATTTTTCTATCTCCATCTTGTATATAATTAAATCTTTTTGTATATGCAGTAGTGCTCAAATTTTTATTTAATACAACCGTTTTTATATTTTGTGTCCCAATACTACTTAAAATTTTCTTTACTTTTACATCTATGTTTTTCAGATTTTTCATTTTACTTTTAGCTTTTAAATATTTATAACATTGCAAATATGAACATGTAGAACTACTTCTCATTAATTTTTTTTCAATGTCTTTTAAATCATTGTCACGTGTATTTTCTTTTACTACAATATTTACCCTAGCTCTGTTATTTTCCAATTTATTGCTTTCTACATATCCAGACATTTTTAAGGTTTTGAATTTCACACAATAATTACGTCCGTCATCTAAAACAACTTTACTATATACTTTTTTCTCTTTTAAACTATTTTTATTTTGTACATTTTGTACTATATTATTACATACATTTTTGTAATTCTTATTGTCTTCAAATGAAATATTTGCACCAGTTTCAATAACTTCACTATTTGTATTTCTTAGTATATCACTAAAAATATCATAATCAGTTTTAGCTTCTATACTATGTCCACATATAAAAATCAGCAGTATAAATATTAATAATGCCAAACAGAAAATTGATTTATTATGCTTCATATTTCTCCGCCTCCTATACTATAATTGTTGACAGAAAACATGCTTTGTATTCCCTTATTATTCCATTTTCTGTTTGATTTTAATTTAGTAATTCAATAAAATGTACATCTATAGGGTTTTAATTCAATGCCTTTTAAAAAAATCACTAGATAAAATATAATTACCAATACAGTATTAATATATAAATTTATATAAAAAAGTGTGAAAAAAAAAACTGTGGAATAATTCCACAGTTTTTTACGCAGTTAACCACGTTTTGTTTTAATTCTAGCAAGCGCTCTTGAAAGTGAAAGCTCTGCCCTTTTAACATCTATGTTATTACTGCTAGTTTTTAACCTTTTTTCAGCTCTTTCTTTCGCTGTCTCAGCTCTTTTAACGTCAATCTCTTCAGGCCATTCACTTGCATCACACATAAATGTTACTTCAGACGCACCTACATTTAAAACACCAGTAGATGTAAAAACTTTCTTTTCTGAACCATCTGCTTGAACAAAATTAGTTTCAGCTGGATTTAGAAAAGCAACCATATCGGAGTGATTTGGAAGTATTCCAATTGCACCTTCAACTGTTTCAGTTACTATTTCTTTTACTTCTCCAACATAAAACGTCTTTTGAGGAGTTAGTATGCTCAATTTAATATTAGTTGCCATACAAAATCACTCCTTAGTTTTCCATCATTTTTTTAGCTTTTTCTTTTACATCTTCTATAGTTCCTGCAAATAAGAATGCAGCTTCTGGAAGATCATCACAATTACCATCCAATATTTCCTTAAAGCTTCTTATAGTATCTTTTACAGGTACAAATTTACCTGTCATTCCTGTAAACTGCTCAGCAACACTGAAAGGTTGAGATAAAAATCTCTGTACTCTTCTTGCTCTTCCAACTAATAATCTATCTTCATCTGAAAGTTCATCAACACCAAGTATTGCTATTATATCTTGAAGTTCTGCATATCTTTCAAGTATATGTTTAACCTGGTTAGCAATTTCATAGTGTTCTTCTCCTACAACTCTTGGATCAAGTATTCTTGATGATGATTCAAGAGGATCAACTGCAGGATATATTCCAAGGTTTGATATAGCTCTTGAAAGAACTGTTGTTGCATCAAGATGCGAAAATGTTGTTGCTGGTGCTGGATCTGTAAGATCATCAGCTGGAACATATACAGCCTGAACGGATGTAATTGAACCATTTTTAGTTGATGTTATTCTCTCTTGAAGAGCACCCATTTCATTTGCAAGTGTTGGCTGATAACCAACGGCACTAGGTATTCTTCCAAGTAACGCTGAAACTTCTGAACCAGCTTGAGTAAATCTAAATATATTATCTATAAATAGAAGCACATCCTGACCTTGATCTCTGAAATACTCAGCCATTGTAAGTCCTGTTAAAGCAACTCTCATTCTTGAACCAGGTGGTTCATTCATCTGACCAAATACAAGAGCTGTTTTATTTATAACTCCTGAATCTTTCATTTCATAATAAAGGTCATTACCTTCTCTTGTTCTTTCTCCAACACCTGTGAATACTGATAATCCACCGTGTTCTTTTGCTATATTATTTATAAGTTCCTGAATAAGAACTGTTTTACCAACGCCGGCACCACCGAACAATCCTATCTTTCCACCTCTTTGATATGGAGCAAGTAAATCTATAACTTTTATACCTGTTTCAAACATCTCTGGTTGAACTGATTGTTCTTCGAATGTTGGAGCTGGTCTGTGAATTGGATAATATTCGTCAGCTTTGACATCTCCTGCTTCATCTATTGTCTCACCTAAAACATTAAAAAGACGACCTAAAACGCATTGTCCAACTGGAACAGATATTGGCTTACCAGTATTAATTGCTTCCATTCCTCTTTTTAATCCATCAGTGCCTTCCATTGCTATTGTTCTTACTATGTCGTCTCCAACATGCTGTTCAACTTCCGCAATAAGCTTCTTGTCTCCCATTTTTATTTCAATAGCATTATAGATATCAGGAAGGTTCTCTGCATCAAATCTAATATCCACAACAGGTCCTATTACCTGAACAATTTTACCTACATGTTCTGGCATCAGTTTCCCTCCTTATTTAAGAGCTTCCGCTCCTCCAACTATTTCTGTTATTTCCTGAGTAATAGCACTTTGTCTTATTCTATTATACTGAAGATTTAGAGAATCAAGTAAGTCATTGGCATTTTTAGTAGCACTGTCCATAGAAGACATTCTAGATGCTTGCTCACTCGCTTTAGAATTTAATAATAAATTAAATACCTGTTGCTCTAAATGAAGCTTTACAGCTCTTTCAAGTATAATTTCTGCACTTGGCTCGAACTCAGCTATACTCATAGTATCCATTTTCTTAGGTTCAAGGGGAAGTATCTTCTTTACCTCAACTTTTTGAGTTACTGTTGAAATAAATTTAGTATAAACTACATAAACTTCGCCTACTTCACCTTTTGCATAAAGACCTAAAGCACGGTCCGCTATTTCTTTAGCTTCCTTTAACCCAGGTTCATTTGGAATATCAACATACTCTGATAAAGTATCATATTTAAGTCTTTTAAAATAAGATATTCCTTTTTGACCAACTGTTATAAGTAATGATTTTTCTTTATCTTTACTCATAACTCCGTCTGCAGCAGCTACAACAGCTCCGTTAAAACCTCCACAAAGACCAGAATCAGAAGACAAAGCTATATAAAGCTTTTTGTCACTTTTATTTCCTGATACATATAAATTCTTTTTATCACAAGAATTTACTATCTTATTCATGACATCATTAAAAGCCTCATAATATGCTTTATTAGCCTCAAGATTGTTCCTTGATTTTCTCAAATTAGAGGTGGCTATAAGTCCCATGGCGTTTGTTATTTTTTTAGTATTAGTAACAGACTTAATTCTTCTTTTAATAGCTATAAGTCCTGCTCCTGCCATTACTTCACCTCCTGCATAGGAAATTTATAACTTACTATTCCTGTGCTAAAAATATCTTTTTATATTCTTTGATAGCTTTATCAAGTGTACTATTTATTTCATCAGTTAATGTCTTCTTCTCAAGTATTTCTTTTCCTAAATCACTGTAATGAGTATCTATATAATCGAACAATCCCTTTTCAAATGCTTTAAGCTTTGAAACTTCAATATCCATTACATACTCATTAACAACCGCATATAGAATTATTACCTGTTTTTCAACTGGCATTGGACTATATTGAGGTTGCTTCATTATCTCAGTAAGTCTCTTACCTTTTTCAAGTCTCTTCTTAGATTCTTTATCAAGGTCAGAACCAAATTGAGCAAAAGCAGCAAGTTCAGTATACTGTGCAAGCTCAAGTCTTAAAGTACCTGAAAGTTTTTTCATTGCTTTAATCTGAGCACTACCACCAACTCTAGATACTGATATACCTGAGTTAACAGCTGGTCTTTGTCCTGAATAGAATAATTCAGATTCAAGGAATATCTGACCATCTGTTATTGATATAACATTTGTAGGTATATAACCTGCAACATCTCCTGCTTGAGTTTCTATTATAGGAAGTGCTGTTATAGAACCCCCTCCAAGTTTATCTGAAAGCTTTGCAGCTCTTTCAAGAAGTCTTGAATGCAAATAGAATACATCTCCAGGATATGCTTCTCTCCCTGGTGGTCTACGAAGAAGTAATGACATTGTTCTATAAGCAACAGCGTGCTTAGACAAATCATCATATACAATAAGTACGTCTTTTCCTTTAAACATGAAACTTTCTGCAATAGTTACACCTGAATATGGTGCTAAATATTGAAGTGGTGCTGAATCTGAAGCAGTTGCTGACACAACTATGCTATAATCCATAGCTCCCATTTCTTCAAATGTATTAACTATATTTGCCACTGTAGATTGTTTTTGACCTATAGCAACATAAATGCAGATTACATCTTTTCCTTTTTGATTTAATATAGTATCGATAGCAATTGCAGTCTTACCTGTCTGTCTATCTCCTATAATAAGTTCTCTTTGTCCTTTTCCAATAGGTATCATTGAGTCTATGGCCTTTAAGCCTGTTTGAAGTGGTTCATTAACTGATTGTCTATCAATAACTCCTGTAGCTTTTATATCTACTGGTTTTGATTCCTCAGCTTTAATTGGTCCTTTACCATCTATTGGCTGTCCAAGAGCATTTATAACTCTTCCAAGCATTTCTTTGCCAACAGGCACTTCAACAACCTTTCCTGTACTTTTAACAATGTCGCCTTCCTTGATTCCTTCTTCTGAACCAAGCAAAACACAACCAACATTGTCTTGTTCAAGATTTAGAGCCATACCATACACATTGTTTGGAAACTCAAGAAGTTCACCAGCCATACAGTTATCTAATCCGTATATTCTGGCAATACCATCACCTATTTCTATTACAGTACCTGAATCTACTGTCTCTATTTTACTTTCATAACCTTCAATTTGACTTTTTATTATTGAAGTTATCTCTTCAGGTTTTATGTTCATAGGCTCACCTCTATTTCTCTTCAAGCATTACTTTTTTCATGCTTTCTAATTTAAACTTAATAGTTCCATCAATTACATCATCGCCAACTCTTACATAAACTCCACCTATAATTGACTTGTCAATACTTTCTTTTAAAATAACAGTCTTATTATATTTTTTTGAAAGCTTATCTGTAAGAGCTGTTTGTTCCTCTTTAGTAAGTGGTATTACAGTTTTAACGTCTGCAATTACCTTATTGTGCTTTTCTAAAGAAATTATATTTAACTGATTTAAAATTTCATCTACATCGTCAATTCTTTTCTTTTCAACAAGAAGTAACAAAAAGTTTAACAGCTTTTCATCAATTTTACCCTTAAAGATTTCCATAAATATTTTCTTTTTTCCAGAAGTACTTATTTGCGGGTGTTTAGTTACTTGCATTATGCTCTCATTAGTTTTAATAAGTTTAGCTATTTGAGTAAAATCACTTATATACTCATCTAACTTTTGATTTTCTTCACCTACTTCATATAAAGCAAGTGCATATCTTCTATCTAAGAACTCATACATAATTAAATCCCTACCTTAGATACAAAATCTTCTATAAGTCTTCTATGCTCTTCTTCATTTATGGATTTTTCAAGAGCCTTAGATGATAATAATACAGCCAAATCAACAACCTGACTTTTAATTTCATCTTCAGCCTTTTCTTTTTCTCTTTGGGTTTCTCTTTTAGCTCTTTCTAAGATCGTCTGAGCTTCATTCTTAGCTCCTGTTGTTATCTCTTCTGAAACTTTTTCAGCCTTAACTTTATAATCTTCTACTATGGATTTTCCTTCTTCTCTTGCACCAGCTAACTTCTTTTCAGTTTCCACTTTTAAAGCTTCTGCTTTCTTTTTATCCTCATTAGCATTGTCAATAGTCTGTTTAATTTCTTCTGTTCTTGAATCAAGACTCCCATTGACACGGTCGTAAAAGAAATGTTTAATTACTAGGAAAAAAAGCAAAAAATTTATCAGAGTAAATACAAATCTAACTCCACTGGCTCCCATATATGCAAAAGCCTCCCTTCTGCTTATCTTTTAGCAAATCACCTGCTTATTACCATTTTAAGAATATTAATAGTAATGATACAAGTAATGCATATATAGCTGTAACTTCTGAGAAAGCTATACCTAATATCATTGTACTAGTTATTTTACCACTAGCTTCTGGTTGTCTTCCAACAGCTTCAACTGCTTTACCAGCAGCATTACCTGTTCCAATACCTCCACCAAGACATCCTATTGCAGCTAAACCTGCACCTAAAGCTACCATTCCATCTACAAAGTATTTAGAATTCATAATTCTTTTCCTCCTTATTATGTTATAAATAATAAATTTTATAGTTATCTGTATGTTTTAAAATACAAATTACTCTCATTAAAATTACTCTTCTGCAACTATCTTTATGTTAACCATTGTTAGCATAACAAATACTATCATTTGCACAACACCATCAAATGCATCAAAGAATCCATGTAATGGTATAGGAACTACAAGTGCAAAATGTCCCATAGCACCATAAACAAGTGCCATTATAACTGAACCTGCTACCATATTACCAAAAAGTCTGAGACAAAGCGAAAGCGGCAATGTCAACCTTTCTAGAATATTTATAGGAAGCAGCGGCAAAAATGGTTTAGTATAGCCTAGAAAATACTTTTTAACTCCATTTCTTTTTATTGCATTTCCCTGAACTATAAAAAATGTCAAGGCTGCTAATGCTGCTGGAACATTTATATCTTTCGTTGGTGGCTCAAATCCTATAAGCCCCATACAATTCATAAAGAGCAAATATAAAGCCAGTGCGCATATATATGGAGCAAACTTAACATATTTTTCTCCCATATTTTCTTTTACAACATTGTTAACTCCTTGAACAAGGATTTCGGCTACATTCTGTCTTCTATCTGGAATCTTTTTCATGTTCCTAGTCAGCACGATAGATACTATTGCAACGATGATCAATACTGCAAATTGAAGCACCATACTATCAGTAATATTTATTCCAAATAACTTAAACCATGATTCAGCTTGAATGCTAATATCCACTTAATCACTCCCTTCCACTATTATTTTTTAACAATAGTCCATAAATTATAAGTGCTATAAAGTGAGCACTATACCCACCTATATAGGCAATTAAATAATATTTATATATTTTATATAGAATAATACTTATAGCACAAACAAGTACCACCCTAAATATTGAACTAAATACTATAAGTGATTTATTACTTGATTTATTTATTAAAACAAAATTTGCTGTAACAGTGCTTAAATAAAAATTTAAAACTGCTGTGAAAATTCCTAGCACAGCAATTAATGAAATCACATAATTATTTATATTAATAAAAAGTACCGCAAATACCAAAATAGCAACCAGTATATCACAAATAGTTACAATTTTTAACATTTTTTTAATATCTTGATTCAAAACACTTCCTCCAGTAATTAAAACGATATTTCAATTATATATCTTAACCTTTTATAAATAAACCTCTATTTTAAGGATTTTTTTCACTCATTTAAGCTTTTTTGCATATATGATAACGATTAAAAATCATTTCTTGCCAACTTAATCAATTTAAATAAAAAATTCACTCATTACTGCATTACGCTAGTAATCATTCAAATAACTGAATATTTTAAACTCAATTATGATTTTTAATGACCTATTTTTTATCGTACACTTTTTTAATAAATTTAGCAATTAATTAAAATAATATGTATTGCGTATTAAATCTCCTTCACCATCATTTGACTTTAATTTTAACTTCATGCATCATTATATCAAAAAGTTATATATACAAAAAATATGTATTTGTTATTATATTTATACAAATATATGTATGAATTAATTATTCAGAGTGATTAATTTTATGGATATAAAACAGATTATCTACTTTCACGCAATTTATAATTTTAAATATTTAAACTTTATTTAAGCATATACTAAATTACTAATTGCACATGCATAAATAAAATATTTAACATAAAATTTATATATAGAATACCCCTGTAGAATTATTCCATTAATTCTACAGGGGTACTTTTAAAGCCACATATTAGCACTTTTCAACTAAAATTGCAGTTCCTTGTCCTCCACCTATACATAAAGTTGCCAAACCTTTTTTAGCATCTCTTTTTTGCATAGCATGTAAAAGAGTAACGAGTATTCTTGCACCTGATGCTCCAATTGGATGACCAAGCGCAATAGCTCCTCCATTAACATTTACTTTATTCATATCAAATTTTAAATCTTTTGCTACTGCTAAACTTTGAGAAGCAAAAGCTTCATTTGCCTCTATTAAATCTAAATCATCAACTGTCCAACCAGCCTTTTTAAGTGCTCCTTTTGTTGCATAGAAAGGTCCATATCCCATTATAGCTGGATCTAATCCTGCTGAACCATATGAAACAATCTTTGCAAGAGGTTTTATTCCAAGTTCTTTTGCTTTATCTGCGCTCATAACTACAAGTGCTGCTGCACAATCATTTAATCCAGATGCATTACCAGCTGTAACCGTTCCATCTTTCTTAAATGCTGGTCTCAACTTAGCAAGTCCTTCTATAGTACTTCCAAATCTAGGATGTTCATCTGTATCAAATACAACTTCACCTTTTCTAGTCTTAATAACTACAGGAACTATTTCATCCTTAAATTGACCTGTTTTTATAGCTTTTTCAGCTTTCTGCTGTGAAGCAAGAGCAAACTCATCCTGCTCTTCTCTTGTAAGATTCCATCTCTCAGCTATGTTTTCTGCAGTCATTCCCATATGATAGTCATTGAATGCATCCCATAATCCATCAGTTATCATTTCATCGATGAATTTTGAGTTTCCCATTCTATATCCCCATCTAGCATTATTAACTAAGTAAGGAGCCCTTGACATGTTTTCCATACCGCCAGCTATTACTACATCAGCATCTCCTGCTTTTATAATCTGAGCTGCCAAACTAACTGTTCTAAGACCTGAACCACAAACTTTGTTAACAGTAAGTGCTGGAATTTCAACTGGTAATCCTGCTCTAAATGATGCCTGTCTTGCTGGGTTCTGTCCTAATCCTGCTGAAAGAACATTTCCGAAAATAACCTCATTAACATCATCTGGTTTTATTCCCGCTTTCTTAACTGCCTCTTTTATAACTAAAGCTCCTAAATCAACTGCTGGTACATCTTTAAGACCTTTACCGTAAGATCCAATTGCTGTTCTTACTGCACTAGCTATTACAATTTCTTTCATTACAATAACCTCCTAAATTTTAATCTCATGTTCTAGTAGAATAACACACCACAAAACTTAAACTATTTATTCTCAAAAATCTTAACTTTAAATAGATTTTAGTTAAGTTGGTTTCACTAAATAAACTAAATTTTATAGCTTATTCTAAATATTTTCCATAATTGATTCCTAATTAAATTAATTCCTTACATCAATTTAATTATACCCACTATACCTATTTTTATCAATAGATTTTGTTAAAAAAAACACAAACTTTTTTTCAATTATAATAAAAAAACAACTTATATACGTATATAAATACATAAAACAAAGTATAATACACGTATATAAGTTCCCATTTAACCTTTATGTACTATTTATTAATAATAAAATCACAAGGTCTATCTTTAATATATCCAAAATGATATAATATAGCATCCACTATCCTGTCAGCTGCATTGCCATCACCATATGGATTTATAGCTTTACTCATTTTTTGGTACTCTTTTTCATCTCTAAGTATTTTGTAAGCCTCTTCTACAATTTTCTTTACATCAGTTCCAACCAATTTTACAGTTCCGGCATCAACTGCTTCTGGCCTTTCTGTAACATCTCTTAAAACAAGTACAGGCTTTCCAAGATGAGGTGCTTCTTCTTGAAGTCCACCAGAATCCGTCATTACCATAAAACATCTATTCATTAGATTGTGAGTTTCCTTAGTATCTAGTGGCGGAAGAAGATGTACTCCACGCATACCATTTAAATTTTTATATACTACTTCCCTAACTACTGGATTTAAATGTACAAGATATACTAACTCAACATCTTCATTTTCCTCCACAATTCTTCTTAAAGCAGTACATATATTTTCTATTCCTTTACCCCAATTTTCACGTCTATGTGCTGTTACCATTATTACCTTTTTGTTTTTATAATCCAGCTTATTTAATTCATCATTTTCAAAAACATAATTGTCCTCTACAGTATGGTTCATAGCATCTATTACAGTGTTTCCTGTAACAAATATATTTTTTTCATTTATGCCTTCATTTAAAAGATTTTGCTTAGAACCTGTAGTTGGCGCAAAATGTAAATCGGCAATAGTTCCTGTAAGCTTCCTATTCATCTCCTCAGGAAATGGAAAATATTTATTATATGTTCTGAGACCTGCTTCTACATGTCCAACTGCTATTTTTTTATAAAATGCTGCAAGTGCTGCCGTAAAAGTAGTAGTTGTATCACCATGAACAAGTACAATATCAGGTTTTACCTCATAAAAAATTTTATCCAATCCCTCTAGAACTCTAGCAGTTATTCCTGTAAGAGACTGCTTACTTTTCATTATATTTAGATCGAAATCAGGTTTTATGTCAAACAAATCAAGCACTTGATCGAGCATTTGTCTATGTTGTGCCGTAACACATACCTTAGATTCTATATTCTCATTTTTATCTAATTTTCTGACCAAAGGTGCCATCTTTATAGCCTCAGGTCTTGTTCCGAATATGCTGATTACTTTTATAGGTTTCATAATCCTGCCTCCTCAATTAATATTAGTATATCAAAAGTTATTTATGCTTAAATAATCCAAACTTCCACGCTAGAAAAGCTATGAATACTAAAACTCCAGCAAAAACAGCATATGCTTTGGTATTTGTAAGTTGCATGGCTATTACTGCTATAAGTCCTAATATAGCACTTATAAAATACATTATTAAAACTGCTTGTTTCTGACTTAATCCCATATCAAGAAGCCTATGATGTAAATGTCCTCTATCCGCTTGCATTATGGGTTTGCCATTTATTTTTCTCCTTATTATGGCAAAAATTGTATCATATATTGGAAGGCCAAGTACAAGAATTGGCACAGCCAAAACAACTGCAGAGGCAGATTTTATAGCTCCCTGAATAGATATTGCCGCAAGTGCAAAGCCTAAAAATTGTGCTCCTGTATCTCCCATAAAAATAGATGCCGGGTTAAAATTATATGGCAAAAATCCAAGTATAGCTCCACCTAAAATAATAGATAATATTTCTGCTTCCATTCTACTAGGACCATTTAGAAACGCAACTATAGCTATTGTCATACTTGAAATAAATGCTACCCCCGCCGACAATCCATCAAGCCCATCTATTAAGTTAAAGGCATTAGTAACTCCTAGTACCCATATAATAGTTATTGCTATTCCAACAAAATTATTTATATGTATAAACGAAAATGAATTACTTATTGGATTGGTTATCATTGAAATCCTAATTCTAAAAACAATTAAAACAAATGAACCTAAAAGCTGAAATATTATTTTCTGAAATGGCCTTAAATTTTTCAAATCATCGATAAATCCACCAAGAACTATTATTCCTCCACCTAATATTATGCCCATTTCTGGCTTTTGTATTGGACCTGGCTTTAATATCAAAACCAATACAAATGAAAAATATATTGCAAGTCCCCCTATTTTAGGTGTAGGCTTTTTATGAACTCTTCTTTTATCTTTAGGTACATCTATAGCATTTATACGCTTTGCAAATTTCCTAACAAGCGGTGTAGTTAAAAATGAAATTAACATTGCTGCAATAAATATAATGAACTTACTTCCCATATTTACCTTCCTTTTTATGTAGCTGAATACATTTCAGCAATCAATTGTTAAAATGTTGTAAAATGTCTGTCTCAAATTCCTTAGCTTAAATATTCTCCCTAATATCCCATCTCCCCACCAAGTGA
Organism: Clostridium pasteurianum; assembly: GCF_001705235.1. NCBI lineage: Bacteria > Bacillati > Bacillota > Clostridia > Eubacteriales > Clostridiaceae > Clostridium > Clostridium pasteurianum. Next base: position 3,160,030 of record NZ_MCGV01000001.1, on the reverse strand, counting down.
GTCATCATTTTTAATCCAATCTTCCACTTCTATTTCTCTATAATCATTTTTCGTATCACGTATTACCACTTTACTTATTCCTGCATTTATTATAAGCCTTTTACACATAGAACATGGAAAAGCATTCTTAACAAACTCATGTGTTTCCGCATCTTTCCCAACAAGATAAAGTGTACTACCTATCATTTCATTCCTTGCAGCACTTATTATAGCATTTGCCTCAGCATGAACTGATCTACAAAGTTCATAATGGGTTCCACGTGGTACATTCAATTTTTTCCTTATACATGTTCCTAGATCACTGCAATTTTTCCTTCCCCGCGGTGCTCCTGTATATCCTGTGGATATTATTTCATCATTTTTTACTATTATAGCTCCATAATCTCTCCTTAAACATGTTCCCCTCTCAAGAACTGTTTCAGCTATATCTAAATAGTAATTACATTTGTCTCTTCTATCCATAAATAATTCTCCTTAATTAACTAGATAACTTTTCTCTAACTTAATCGTATTTCAACCATTTTTAATTATAGAGTAAAATGCAAAAAAATGCACACATTAATTACATGTTTTAATTAAATTTATACTCATTTTTAACTCCCCCCTGTGTATATTATTAATCATATCTCATTTTCGCACATATTTTGAGTGCTGCAACATAATAAACAAAGACAGAAAAAAATTAATAATAGAAGTTTGAGAACGATTTAAATAAAACTCAATAAGTCTTGCTCCAAATTATAAAAAGACTTAGAAATTTTAATTCAATAGGCTAATCATCAAAATTTCTTAGGTTCCCCATTGTTTGAAGCTTAGCATTATATAGTCTTTTAATTCAGATTTTCCGCAGCACTAGCAGAAGAAAATCCTCCTTGCATTTACTCTAAAGCGAAGTAACAGTATTTTAAGAACTGTTTAAATAAAACTCAATAAGACTAAGCTCCAAATAATGAAAAGACTTAGAAATTTTAATCTGTTTGAGATGAACATCGAGTTATTAAAATTTCTTAGGATTTTCATTATTTGGAGCTTAGTCTTATGAGTTTTATTTAATGTTCTAAAATACTGTTACTTCGCAGCTACTTGCAAATGATTTGCATTGTGATTATAATATAATAATGTAAATAAACAAACTCAATAATTTTTTATGCCATTTCAACAATGTAAATCATAGGAGTGATTTTTTAATGATATCCATCGAAAATTTGTGTTTTTCTTACAATAGAAATTCAGATTACATACTAGATAATTTAAATTTGAACATAGAAAATGGTTCTTACACATCCATAATAGGTGAAAATGGTGCGGGTAAAAGTACTTTATTAAAACTTATTTTAAATATATTAACACCACTTAAAGGTACCATTAAAATTAATAGTAATAGAATAGGTTATGTGCCTCAAGGTACAGAAAATTTCAATTTTGCATTTCCTATAACTATCTATGAAATGCTCATGTGTCACGCAAAATCTTTAAAATTGAAAAATCCTGATTCCTTAATTGATAAATCTCTTAAAAATATCGGTATGGAAAATTACAAGAATAGTCTTCTCGGTTCACTATCTGGAGGTCAAAAGCAAAAAATATTCCTTGCACGTTCTTTAATAGGTAATCCTGAGCTTCTAATTTTAGATGAGCCTTCAACTGGTGTAGATGTAAAGAGTCAAAAAGAAATTTACAGCTTTCTAAAAGAATTAAATTCAAAAAATGGCATGACAATAGTATGCGTTGAACATAATTTAAATGCAGCTTATAAAAATTCGACTCATATCTTTAAATTAAACAAAAATAATGGAACTTTATTTAATATAAAAGATTTCTTAAAAATTAATAAGGAGGTCTTAAATAATGATTGAACTCCTTCATTTAAGCTTTATGCAAAACGCTTTACTTGCTTCAATAATGATCGCAATTTTATGCCCACTAATAGGTATTTTTTTAGTACTTAAGCGCTACTCAATGGTTGGAGATACTCTCTCTCATGCTTCATTTGCTGGAGTAGCCATAGGGATATTTATAGGTGTAAATCCTATGATAACAACATTTATATTTGTTTCTATCTGTGCTGTTTTAATAGAATTTCTTAGAGATTCCTTTAAACAATATTCTGATTTAATACTTCCAATTGTATTAACATTTTCAGTTGGAATTGCTATAACTTTAACAACCAGTGGACGTGCTAGTGGGAACATAGAATCTTTTTTATTTGGAAGCATTTTAACTGTCGAAAAAAGTGATTTAATATCTATTTTTATTATAAGTGTTGCTTCTTTAGTTATTATAACTCTATTTTACAACAAGTTTTTATATACAACCTTTGATGAAATAGGTGCACGGGTTTCTGGAATAAACACAAAGTTTTTAAATTATCTATTTTCTCTTCTTGTAGGCTTTGCTATATCAATTTCCATAAGAATAATAGGAATACTCGTTGTATCATCACTTCTAGCTGTCCCTGTAGCAGCTGCTATGCAGTTTAAGAAAGGCTTTAAAAAGACATTGATATTATCTATAATATTTAGTTTTATAGATATACTAGTTGGTTTATTTAGCTCCTATTACTTAAATTGTGCTCCAGGTGGAACAGTTGCACTTACATCAGTTTTCACATTAATAATTGCTATTGCAGCACAAAAAATTTATCAATATAATTAATTATAAACAATACATTAAAATTAAGAATTAAGAATTAAAAAATTAAGAATGATAGTAACTTTTTTTCCGTTCCACTACAAAAAACTTGTAATATAAAAGAACATTCCCACTGGTGGAAATGTTCTTTTATATATTATAGATTTTCTAGAGCAAATCGGCGAAAAATCGTCCTTTACTCTTAATTTTTAACTTTTAATTCTTAATTTTTTCTATTTTGTACCAAATAGTCTATCTCCAGCATCTCCAAGACCTGGAACTATATATCCATTTTCATTTAATTTTTCATCTATGGCTGCAAGATAAATATCAACATCAGGATGTGCTTCCTGTATTGCTGCTATTCCTTCAGGTGCGCCGATAAGACACATTAATCTTATGTATTTTGCTCCTCTTTTCTTAAGAAGTGTTATTGCATCTATTGCTGAACCACCAGTTGCAAGCATTGGATCAGTAATTATTATATCTCTTTCTTCTATATCCTGAGGAAGTTTACAGAAATATTCTACAGGCTTTAATGTCTTTTCATCCCTATATAAACCTATATGCCCAACTTTAGCTGCTGGTATTAATCTTAATACTCCATCTACCATTCCAAGACCAGCTCTTAAAATAGGTACTATTGCAACTTTCTTTCCTGCAAGCATTTTACATTTAGTCTTGCATACTGGAGTCTCAATTTCAACAGTTTCAAGCTGCATATCTCTTGTTACTTCATATGCCATAAGCATTGATATTTCCTCTACCATCTCTCTAAAATCTTTAGATCCTGTATGTTTATCTCTTATAAATGACAACTTATGTAATATAAGCGGATGTGATATTTGTGTTACTTTACTCATTATTTATTCCTCCCACTATACTTTTTTTCTATATCTATAATTTTATTTATTCTTCTTTGGTGTCTATCACCTTGAAACTTTGCACTTAAAAAAGTATCAACTATATCCATAGCTAATCCTGGACCTACAACTCTTCCTCCCATTGCAAGTATGTTTGCATTATTATGCTCCCTACATGCATGGGCACAAAATGTATCAGTACATACAGCAGCTCTTATTCCTGGAACTTTATTTGCCGATATGCTTATTCCTATACCTGTTCCACAAACAAGTATTCCAAAATCAAAATTCTTTTGAGCAACCTCTTCTGCAACCTTTAATGCATAATCTGGATAATCACATGAATCCTCAGTATAAGTACCAAAATCCTTGAATTCAATATTTTTTTCTTCTAGATGTCTCATAACTTCTTTCTTTAAAGAAAATCCTGCATGATCACTACCTATTGCTATTTTCATAAAGCACCTCCACTAATACATAATTGCAAAAAAAGAAGATAAGAGTATGTCATTAAATACTTCTATCTTCATTTAATTTTTTAATAAACACTTTTAGTCTTTTTTCAATGTCTTCATAAGTCTGCCTATAAACTTCAATATCTCTACCATAGGGATCAGTTATATCCCCTCTTACTTCTGTATATTCACTTAAAGAATAAATTTTATTGGCATTTTTCTCCATATAGTCTCTAAGCATATCACTTAATAATGATGTCATTGTTAAAACTAAATCGCAATCATCAACTAAAAAAGGAGTCAATTGCACAGCCTGTCTATTTGATATATCTTTATTAAGTCTTTCTTTAACAACTAATGCTGAATTTAAGGATGTTTTACTTCCAGGAATAACAGAAGTACCCGCTGAAAAAGCTTCTATACCTTGTATATTGCACATACTATTAAAAATAGCTTCTGCCATACAGCTTCTACAAGTATTGCCAGTACATACAAAAAGTATTTTCATAAAATCCTCCTTAAAATCGCAAATTTAAATTATAATAAGCCTCAAGCTGCCTACAACTTGAATACATTTCCTTAAAAATAACCTATCTTAAACATTCAATATATCAAATCCAGCTGACTTGTTTAATCGATTCATAATGGCAATCCCAAAACCTTTTTCATCAAAAGCTTCTGATAGTATTATATCCACTTCATGGTCATCAAAAGTTCTTAAGGTTTCAAACAAATTTTTACCTATAGAGTACATATCCTTTCTACTTCCAAGGGATATTACAGTACCCTGTTTATAGCTACCTTTTGTTTCATCAGTTGCCATTATTCCAACCTTTTTATTGTCATCTATATAATTTTGCACCATTTCATTGATTTTTTCAATAGTTTTTTTCAAATCTCCCTTTATTATTTTTACCGGTGCCTTGGGAGCATAATGTTTATACTTCATTCCTGGTGCCTTTGGACGAATTTTATCATTAGTCTTCATATTCACTGCAGGATCAATATAAGCATCTTTATCTATTGTTCTTACCATTTCAATGGTAATTGCACCTGGTCTAAGAATGCATACAGGATTAGTTGTACAATCTATTACAGTAGATTCCAAGCCAAATTTACAGTGGCTTCCTCCGATTATGTAATCAACCTTTCCATTTAAATCCTCTATACATCTTTCAATATCTGTTGGACTAGGTCTACCAGAAATATTGGCTGATGGTGCCGCTACCGGCACACCAGAACTTTTTATCAAAGCCCTTGCTACTTTATCTGATGGCATTCTTATACCAATACTTGAAAGACCAGCACTAGTAACATCAGATATTATAGACTTTTTTTTCATAATTAAGGTCATAGGACCTGGCCAAAATTTTTTTGCAAGCTCCTTTGCAGTACGGGATACTTCTTCAGCAATTTTGTCTATATCATTAAATTCAGATATGTGAGCTATAAGTGGATTATCCTGAGGCCTTCCCTTAGCTTCAAATATTTTCCTTACAGCCTCACCATCCTCAGCATTTGCTCCAAGTCCGTAAACAGTCTCTGTTGGAAAAGCAACCAACTTGCCATTTCTTATAGCATTTCCTGCTTCTTCGATAACACTGCTATCTAAATTATCCTCATTTAGTTTTATTATTTTAGTATACAAACTTAAACACCTCAGGTTTCTTTAATCTTTTTAAGCTGCTCTATACATTCATCACTAAATTTAGCCTGCAAGCATACTTTAAAAAGAGTATTCAAAAGTATATATTTTTTATATCCTCCATTTCTTATAATTACATAGTAATAATCAGATTCAGGATATACTTTTTTCATTTTCACATAATATTCAGCTGCAATAGGATATCGCTTTAGAAAATTTTTGCCAACATGTTTTAAATATTTATTTCTAAATCTAAATCTCGTTATTAAAATTATTCTTAAATCTTTTCCATCACTTTCAGTATGAACAAGATTTACCTTTTCACAAACCACATTATTATTTTTCTTGAACAATCCATCTGTTATCCTAAGCATAAAGCCATCATATTCATGCTTTAAGTAACTATTGCTTATTCTCACCATTATAGATAAAGATATGAGAAATTCTATCATAACTAAATAGATTATAAAAAATATATTGGCAACATGTGATGTCATAAGGATTATTGGCAATATAACAAAAACAAAGCACATAAAAAGAACAAATAAATTGTCATAGCTATTTTGTTTTTTTATGGCTTTACTTAAATTCACAATAATCACCCTCTAAAATCAATCGTTAGTATTTCCCATTTCTTTCATCTTTTCTGCTTGGTCAGCAGTTATAAGACCATCTATAACTTCATCAATATCACCATCAAGAAATTGGTCAAGCTTATAAATTGTAAGACCTATTCTATGATCTGTTATTCTTCCTTGAGGAAAATTATAAGTTCTTATTCTTTCACTTCTATCGCCGCTGCCTATTTGATTCTTTCTATTTTCTGCAATTTTTGCACTTCTCTCTGCCTCTGCTCTTTCATAAAGTCTTGCTCTAAGTACCTTCATTGCTTTTTCTTTATTTTTTAACTGTCTTTTTTCATCTTGGCATGAAACAACTATACCTGATGGAATATGTGTTATCCTTACTGCCGAATCAGTAGTATTTACACACTGACCACCATGTCCTGTAGCCCTAAACACATCTACTCTTATATCATTAGGATTTATTTTAATATCAACATCATCAACTTCTGGAAGTACAGCAACTGTAGCAGCAGATGTGTGTATTCTTCCACTAGATTCTGTATCTGGAACCCTCTGAACTCTATGTGTTCCACTTTCATACTTAAGTCTACTGTAAGCTCCATTTCCCTTTATCATAAATACAATTTCCTTAAAACCGCCTAAATCAGTTTCATTTGCACTCATAACTTCAACATGCCAGCCCTGTCTCTCTGAATATCTTGTGTACATTCTGAATAGGTCACTGGCAAAAAGAGCAGCTTCTTCTCCTCCTGTACCACCTCTTATTTCTACAAACACATTTCTGCTGTCATTTGGATCTTTAGGAAGAAGCATTACTTTAAGTTCATCTTCATAATTTACTATATTTTTTTCAAGTTCTTTTATCTCTTCCTCTACCATTTCTTTAAGTTCAGGGTCCAATTTATCTCTAAGCATTTCCTTATCTGCTTCAAGATCTTCTCTTGCTTTTTTATATTCTCTATATTTTAAAACTATAGTTTCAACTTCTGCATGTTCTTTGCATAACTTTTGCCATTCATGTTGGTTGGCCATAATAGATGGATCACTTATTTTTACTGATAATTCATCATACTTACTTTCTAAAAAATCAAGTCTTTCTAACATTATTTATCACTCCGTATTTATATTTTCACAATTTTTAATTATAACATATTAAGCCTCTTATAATCAATAAATTCAGCCTCGCTACAATCCACCTCTTACGGCTAAAACTACTCTATCCATTCTTGCAAGATCCTTTATAGTTTCCACGTGAACAAAACCTTCTTCTTTTAATATACTTTCCACGTCATTTGCCTCATCGCTTCCAATTTCATACGCAATAAGACCATTGTCATTTAAAATTTTCTTACTCATTGACGTTATTTTTCTGTAAAATTCAAGTCCATCTTCTCCACCTGAAAGTGCCAGTTTAGGCTCATAATCCTTAACATCTTTCATTAATTCAGGGATTTCATTTTCCCTTATATATGGTGGATTAGACACTACAACATCAAATTTTTCTCCTCTTTCTATTGAATTTCTTATAAGGTTTCCCTTTTCTATTCTTACCCTGTCCTGAAGTTTTAAACTACTACAATTTAATGAAGCAACCTCAACAGCCTTAGGTGATATATCCGTACAAAGTACTGTAACTTCATGTACATATTCTGCTATAGAGAGTCCTATTGCACCACTTCCAGTGCAAACATCACATACTGTCTTGTAGTTTTTATTCTTTATGCGCTTTATAACTTCCTCAACTAAAATTTCAGTATCAGACCTTGGTATTAATACTCCACTTTTTATGGTAAAATTAAGCCCCATAAACTCGCACTTTTGAGTTATATATGCAATGGGCATTTTTTTCTTCCTCATATCAACACATTCAAAATATTTATCCACTAATTTATCGTCTATTTCATAGTCCCTGTTAGTAAGTATGAATAATTTATCCCTTTTAATAACATGACACAGTAGAATCTGGCTATCTTCCCTATAGAACTCATTATTCTTCTCTTTTAAAAGATTATATGCCTTAAAAAGAGCCTCTTTTATTTTCATTCTTTATACTTCTCCTCATCTATATCAGTTTCTATGTCATCTTCTTCTATTTCATCATCTATACCTTCAGCAACCTTTAAAGCTTTTATTGCAACTTCAAGCTGATCCTCTGACGGTTCCCTAGTTGTAAGCCTTTGAAGCATTAATCCTGGACAGGCTAATATTTTTGAAATTTTGCTTTCACTCTTTCCCATCCACTTTATAATTTCGTAAGTAATCCCCGAAACAATAGGCAAAAGTACAATTCTCCATATCACTCTTTCAGGAAGCGAATTCCACTTTGTAAAAGAAAAAACAATTATACTTACTATCATTACTAAAAATAAAAAATTCGTTCCACATCTAGGATGAAATCTTGAATATTTTAATGCTTTATCTGGTTTCAATTCATCTTCATTTTCATAGCAAAAAACTGTCTTATGCTCTGCTCCATGGTACTGAAAAACCCTTTCAATATCACTCATCTTGCCTATAAGATATATGTACATTATAAATATAGCTACTCTTATTATACCTTCAAAAAAATTTAACGCTATAGAATTCGAACTGAATTTTGAAAATAAATTTGCTAAGAAAGTAGGTAATATAAAGAAAATACCAACTGCAAATACAAGCGATATTATAAGTGAAAAACCCATTATAAGATCATTAGCTTTGTCACCTAAAACTCTTTCAAGCCATTTTTCAAACTTTGAAGGTCTTTCCTCATCTTCTTCATCTTCAAAAAATGAAGCTGAATAATTTAAAGTTTTAATACCTATAATAAGTGATTCAATAAGTGATACAAATCCTCTTATAAATGGCAAACCAAAAAATTTATTTTTTTTGGTATATGGGATAATATCTTTAAAATCAACTACTATATTTCCATCAGAAGTTCTAACTGCTGTCGCTACTCCCTTCTGTCCTCTCATCATAACTCCCTCAATTACTGCCTGACCACCAACTGAACCTTTTCTACTCAATTTTTATTCCACCTCTTTTTTAGGGACAACATGGCATTTCCTGCATCTTGCTTCATAGGATTCTTTTGCACCCACCAAAACTGTTGGTTCATCATAATTTGCCGGTCTTCCATTTATAAGTCTTTGAGTTCTAGTGGCTGGATTTCCGCAAACCATACAAATTGCCTGAAATTTATCTACAAATTCTGCAATTGCAATAAGATCCGGCATAGCTCCAAACGGCTCTCCTCTAAAATCCATATCAAGTCCTGCACAGATAACTCTTTTATTTTTATCCGCAAGATCATTTACAACTTTTACTATACCTTCATCCAAAAATTGTACTTCATCAATTGCAATCACCTGTGTATCATCCTTAAGAAATTTTAATATATCCTTACTGGTTTTTATTGGAACTGCTTCTTCCTTTTCTCCTATATGCGATACCACATCTTCTTTACTATATCTATCATCAATTTCTGGCTTAAAAACCTGAATCCTCTGTTTTGCAATTTTTACTCTTCTTACACGTCTTATAAGTTCCTCTGATTTTCCACTGTACATCGGTCCTACAATTACTTCAATCCATCCGTGATTTTTTGGTCCATACATAAAATATTATCTCCCTCATGAAAATTTTCCAAGTATCTATATTCTATCAAATATAGAGAAGTAATTAAAGTACTTAATTTAGACAATATACAATTTTATTGACTAAGGCCTTTCTAAATGATATAATATCATAGTTGATAATGTAAGATACTTAGAGATGTGAATGTAATGCAAAAGGATATACAACCTGAATATTACCATGATGCAGTTGTTAAATGTGCGTGCGGAAATACTTTTACAACAGGCTCAACTAAAAAAGAATTAAAAGTTGATATTTGTTCAAAATGTCATCCATTCTTTACAGGACAACAAAAAATAGTTGATGTTGGTGGAAGAGTTGAGAAGTTCAGAAAGAAATACAATCTATCAGCAAACAAATAAATTAATTATTTAGAGGAAGCGGAGTAAGTTTTAAATTTATCTTCGTTTCTTTGTTTTTTGCGTAAAAAAATGAAGCTTTGACCTTCAAGCTGCAAAGCTTCATTTTATAAAATAATCTATTCTAATTTTCTATCGTTCCTACCATTTTCCTTTATTTATTATATTTACAACTTCGTTATTGTTCTTAGTTTCATTTAACATTTTAATAAGCTTTTCAGTTACATCCTGAGTACTGTTGTTATTATTATATAATACTCTTCTTATCTTAAATGCAGCTTCAAGCTCATCATGTGAAAGCAATTCATTTTCTTTTCTTGTTCCTGATTTATATATATCCACAGCAGGAAAAATTCTTCTCTCCTGAAGCTTCCTATCAAGATGTACTTCCATATTTCCAGTTCCTTTAAATTCTTCGAATATCATATCGTCCATTCTACTACCTGTGTCAATTAAGGCTGTTGCAAGTATAGTAAGACTTCCGCCTTCTTCTATATTTCTAGCTGCTCCAAAGAATTTTTTAGGCATAATTAATGCTCCAGGATCTAATCCTCCAGAAAGTGTTCTCCCTGTAGGGGTTATTGTAAGGTTATACGCCCTTGCAAGCCTTGTTAAACTATCTAGAAGTATTACAACGTCCTGACCTTGTTCTACCATTCTCTTAGCTCTTTCAAGAACCATATAAGCAACTTTAGTATGATGTTCTGGCTCTTCATCAAAAGTAGAATATATTACTTCACCCTTTATACTTCTCTGCATATCAGTAACTTCCTCAGGTCTTTCATCAATTAAAACCACTATAAGTTTAACTTCCGGATGATTAGACGCTAAACTTTGAGCAACATTTTTAAGCAAAGTTGTTTTTCCAGCTTTAGGTGGTGCTACTATAAGTCCTCTTTGACCTTTTCCTATTGGGCTTATGAGATCCATAAGTCTTGTAGCAAGTTCATTACTGTTTTTTTCAAGTTTTAACCTTTGATTAGGATATATTGGAGTTAGATTTTCAAATGGTGCTCTTCTCACAGATCTCTCTGGGTTTTCACCATTAACTTTTTGAACATATAGGAGAGCCTTAAACTTTTCACCCTCTTTAGGAATCCTAACCTTACCTTGAACTTCATCACCCGTTTTCAAGTTAAATCTTCTTATTTGAGATGGAGAAACGTATATATCTTCTGGACTTGTTAAATAATTCTTACCTCTTAAAAATCCAAAATTATTATTCTCAACTAGCTCAAGAACTCCTTTAGCAGAATCTGATTCATCAACCATTTCCTTAAACTTTTCATTTTTAATTTCTTTTTCTTTTGACGAATTTTTGAAATTATTATTACTATGTGTTTTCTCAGCTAACTTATTATTATTATTTTCACCTGTAAAATGAGCTACTTTAGGACTTATTTTCTCCTTAAGTATAACCCCATTCTTTTTCACAGTGTTAGCTTTAGAAGACAACTTATTTATCTCATCAATTAAGTCTTTTTTTCTGTACTTCGATAAATTTTTCAATCCAAACTTTTTTGCTACTTCCTTAAGTTCTGTAACAGTCATGCTTTCTATGTCATTTAAGTCATTATTAATCAAAAAGTAAGCACCTCCAATAATTTATATTGTCAATAAATATTTTCAAATAACGCAAAACACATTTATATTTATATAGGAATTTTCGTCATAACGATAGAAATGAATAAGAAAAGATAATATTATTTTCAAAATAGAATAATTTTAGTTAAGCATTAGAAATCATAACCATTGTTTAGAATAGTTTACTCTTAAACAAAATAAAAATCAAGTAATTAAGTTTATTTACATAAGCATGTATGCCTTTTTATTAATTGCAACATATTTTTCTAGCCTATATTTTACTTTGTCAGCTCTTCCTAATAGTATAACAGGCACTCCTAAAGTCTCACATCCTCCAATTAATATCTCTCTTCTGTAAACATCACGAATATTGTAACTAAAATTATGATATTTATCACATATAGGACATTTAAATTTAATGTTTATCTTTTTATTTTTAAATTTTAATTCAAGGCTATCGAATATAATATTCTCCTTCTCTAATTCAAAAATAGCAATTTCTTTTATATTATATCCACCATATTTACTTTTCATTGCAATAATTATAGAAGTGCTAAGTGCCATAATTTTCACCTCCATATTTTAATTTAAAACAAAAAGTACCTAAAAATTTAATATCTTCAATAATTAATACTTCTATAAAACACTTTAAAATCCTTTAAAATAAGAAAATTTTGCTGAGTGAACAGCAAAATTTTCTATTAACTACTTTAAGTTTTGATTACAAGCTGACTTAATAAAATCTCTAAAAAGCGGATGAGGTCTATTAGGTCTTGATTTAAATTCTGGATGGAATTGTACTCCAACGAACCATGGATGATCCTTAACTTCAACAATTTCAACTAATCTATCATCAGGACTTGTTCCTGCTAGAATTAATCCTGCATCAGTTAATTGCTTTCTATATTCATTATTAAACTCGTATCTATGTCTATGTCTTTCATATATAACTTCTTCATTATAAGCATCATATGCATTTGTATCTTTAGATAATTTACAAGCATATAATCCAAGTCTCATAGTGCCACCCTTATCATCTATATCCTTTTGTTCTGGCATAAGATCTATAACAGGATATTTAGTTTCAGGATTAAACTCAGAACTATGTGCACCATCAAGTTTTAAAATATCCCTTGCATATTCAATTACTGCACACTGCATTCCAAGACAAATTCCGAAGAAAGGAACTTTATTTTCTCTAGCCCATCTTGCAGCTTCAATTTTTCCTTCAATACCTCTATCTCCAAAACCGCCTGGAACTAATATTCCATTTACATCTTTTAATATTTCATCTGCATTATCCCTTGTAACATTTTCTGAATTAATCCATTTTACATTTACAGAAACGTTATTTGCAAAGCCACCGTGATTTAAAGCTTCTACAACAGAAATATATGCATCATGAAGTTCAACATATTTTCCTACAAGACCTATTGTAACCTCTCCTGAAAGATTCTTTATATTTTGAACCATGCTTTCCCATTCAGTGTTGTCCACTTCTTTACACTTAAGCTGTAATTTATCGCAAACAAGAGAATCTAAGCCTTCGTTGTGAAGCATCAATGGAACTTCATATAAATTTTCAGCATCTAAATTAGGAATAACTGAATCACCATCAATGTTACAGAATAAACCAATCTTATTTCTAATATCCTTTGTAATAGCCTTCTCTGTTCTACAAACTATAATATCTGGTTGAATACCTATTCCTCTTAATTCTTTAACTGAATGTTGTGTTGGTTTTGTTTTGATTTCCCCAGCTTTTCTTAAATATGGTAAAAGTGTTACATGTATAAAGCATGAGTTCTTATCTCCAACTTCATACTTTATCTGTCTTATGGCTTCTAGAAATGGAAGAGATTCTATATCTCCAACAGTTCCTCCTATTTCAGTTATAACTACATCAACATCTTTTTCCTTAGCTACTCTATAAACTCTTTCTTTAAGCTCATTTGTTATATGTGGTATTACCTGAACTGTACCTCCAAGGTAATCTCCTCTTCTCTCTTTGTTTATAACAGACCAATAAACTTTTCCTGTAGTTACATTACTGTTTTTGCTTAAATTTTCATCAATAAATCTTTCATAGTGACCTAAGTCTAAATCTGTTTCTGCACCATCATCTGTTACAAATACTTCACCATGCTGATATGGGCTCATTGTTCCAGGGTCTACATTTATATAAGGATCAAATTTCTGTATTGATACCTTAAGTCCTCTATTTTTAAGAAGTCTCCCTAAAGAAGCTGCTGTTATTCCTTTTCCTAGTGACGAAACAACTCCACCTGTTACAAATATGTATTTAGTTTTCATCAAACTACCTCCTGAAAAATTTATTATATACATCAAAAAATAAAACATAATTTAAAAATTAAAAGTCAATACATTAAATTCAGCATTGACAACGTACATAAATAAGTATATAATAAAAAATACACTCACTTATGTATATATTCTTGTATGTAATACTTTTTTTTATTTTTAACACATGTATTTTATTGTACCATATATGTGTTTTTTTTTCTACTTTTATTTGAAATAATATTTAACTATTATTTGATGTTTTTCACCTCATTATCAATCCTAAAGTACATTTCCCTAAAATTCTTATTAATAAGAAATTTTTTTTGCGCTTTTTTATAATTATAAATTATTTTTCTTTTGCTGAATTGTTTTAAATTCTTATTAGCAAATTCAAAAGTCATGCCATACTTTTTCATCAAAAGCAAAAACATATACTTGCAATCTTTATCTCTTAAAATTTCGCAAAGTTCTCCTGATGAAATACCCTTATATTCACATATACTCTCAATTATCTTTTCATAATTTTCTTTAAACATAAAAACGCCCCTCTTCACATATTTAATCACTATTTACATTATTTACATAAAGCTTGTAATTAAACATATTTTTGCGAAAAGGGGATAATATTTTAGCAAACCCTTATATCTATATTTACTTTAGTTCTTTGGGATAATTGATTTATTAATTTAAGATCATATTTAATTTTTACGGTTCCGCCTTCCTCACCAACATCTATCTTCATTTCCTTGGTGTTTATTTCAAGCTCCATAGTTCCATAAGGCGTATTATACATTGAATAATGTTTCTTATCTTTTTCAAACTCCATTTTAGTTGAAGTTGTTCCCATTCTTATAATAGAAAGCTTATCACTTTTAATTTTTAATGTAGTAGTTGTCCCTTCCATACCTGATATTTCCGTTTCCTTATAAACTGCATAATAACAGTTGTTTCTTTCATAAAAATTTCCCGGAGTAACCACTGATATAGGTTTATCCTCTCCAATTTCTTCACTTGAAATACTTATAATCGCCCTTTTGCCCATTTTAAACTTCTCCTATTTAAAGATTGTTTCTATCTATAGCAAACTCTATTAAATCATCTATAAGTTTGCTGTATTCTTTTCCTGATTTTTCCCATAATTTAGGGTACATACTTATACTTGTAAATCCTGGTATAGTATTTACTTCATTTAAATACATTTCAGTAGTATCCTTATCTACTAAGAAATCCACCCTTGCCATTCCAGCACAATCAAGAGCTTTATACACTTTAATCCCAATATTTTTTATTTTTTGAGTATCTTTATCACTTAATTTTGCAGGTATTAAAAGTTTTGATTCTTCATCTTGATATTTAGCTTCATAATCATAAAATTCCTTTGCAGGAAGTATTTCTCCTGGAACAGCAGCTTTAGGTTCATCATTTCCAAGAACTGCGACTTCAATTTCTCTAGCATTAATAGCCTCTTCAACTAAAATCTTTCTATCATATTTCATAGCTTCATCCAAACCATTTTCAAGTTCTTTTCTATTATGAGCTTTAGTTATTCCAACTGACGAACCGCTATTAGATGGCTTTATAAAAACTGCATAACCAAGTTTGCTCTCTATTTCATTTATTATGTCTTCTTTACACTTTTTATATTCATATGAATTTACAATAACATAATCAGCCTGTTTTATATTAAAATGTTCAAGAATATATTTTGTATATACTTTGTCCATACAAACTGAAGATGATAATACTGAAGGTCCAACACACGGTATGCCCACAAGTTTACAAAGTCCCTGTATAGTTCCATCTTCGCCGTATAATCCATGCATTACAGGAAATACAACATCTACCTCTCTATTAAATAAAACTTCCTGTCCCTTAGGACTCTTATAAAATTCATCTTTCTCCCATTCTCCATTTTCTATTTTATCTGTGCTTCCAGTATATTCAAACCATTCACCTTTTTTAGTTATTCCTATAGGAAATACTTCATACTTTGATGTATCTATATTCTTTAAAACAGATGCTGCTGACACTCTTGATACTTCATGTTCTGTTGATTGTCCTCCAAATAATACAGCCACTTTCTTTTTCATAATATCTCTCCTTCAAAATTCATTATAAAATCGTAACACAAAAACCTATAACTATTATAATATATAAAATCAGAATAAAAAACTACCGCAGAACAATTTTTAAAACTATTCTGCGGTACCATTCTACATTGTTAATTTTCCATTTGGAGTATTTCTTATTTGAAGCACTTTAACCTCATATCCAGTATTAGCATCTATATACTCAACAAATTCATCGCCATTGTATCTTCCAACAAATTCATAAGTCAAAACCTCTTTATTAGTTTCCGTTGGAACTACAGCAAGTTTTACACTTGAGATATTAAGCCTCTTTCCAACTCTTTGCTTTGCTGTATCTTGACTTATTTTAGGTGTACCTATAAC
Organism: Clostridium pasteurianum; assembly: GCF_001705235.1. Lineage (NCBI taxonomy): Bacteria > Bacillati > Bacillota > Clostridia > Eubacteriales > Clostridiaceae > Clostridium > Clostridium pasteurianum. The sequence continues at coordinate 3,143,531 of NZ_MCGV01000001.1, read as the reverse complement.
TCTATTATCATCATGTGCCTTAAGATATTTGTCTGCTTCAACTCCAACTATATTTCCATCATTTAATGCTATTTTAAGCTTTATCATGTCAGGATAAATTGATACATTATTTTTTGTAGATATATAACTTATCGTACCTATATTATCATAATCCAAAAAATATGTTGGCATCATATCCTTATATCCCAAACTACTTAAATAACTTTTACCAATATCTAAAGCCATTTTCATATTAACACTGCTTTTAGTTACTTTTTTATTATCAAGCAAAGACAGTACTCTACCACCATGTTTTGTAACCTGGCAATTAATTTTACTTCCTTTATCAGTTCTTCCTTTCAAAGAAACATTAAATTCATATACAGGAATGTCAATTCTTCCATCACTAGCTCTCTCTATGCTGCTTATTCTATCTGCGCCAATTGCTTTTTTTACTTCATCTTCAGCTTGCTGTACACTTACTTCCTTCATAGAGTTAACTTTAGGTGTAATTTCAAGATTATTATCCGAAAAAGGTCCGTCATATATAAGTGCTGGATATTGTACTGCCTGTTTTTGAATATCTACAAATTTATCTGATGCATTATCACCTTTGTTAGAAGCTAAAACTCCACTAACTTTTTTCCTTATTTCACCCCACTTAACCTTTCCTTGTGATATATCACTCTGAACGGCTTTTAGTTGATTTTCCAAACTCAAGGATTCATTTTTGAGCTTTTCAATCTGACCTATATCAGAATCACTTAACTGTTCTCCTTTAGTTACCTTATTTCCAAGGACATAACAAAAATCTCCAACCTGTGTTACAAACTTACTTGTACCTTCAAGTTGCTGTTGTGCTACTGGTAAAGAATGAAGCTTATCATTAGCTACCGTAGAATATCTGTATATCTGTCCCAAGGCTAAAATATTTTGTTCACGTGAGCCAAGTACCGGAACCTTTGAAAGATTTGATCCTATATTCTCTACCGCATCTATAAGTTGATACATACTTTTATCATATTCTCCTTGAAGATAGTTTCTGTAATCTGTTCTTTCCAAAGTCATTAATATGGCAAAAGTAGTGGAAAAGACCACTATAAGCGATACTACTAATGTATATATAATTCTTTTAGTACTGCTTTTCATTATTAATCCACTCCTATTATTTTTAATATATTATAGCTATAGTTTTCTTTTTTTCGAAAATAATATACTTAATAAATACTAATTTTCAATAAATAATGTTAAAAAGTATTTATAATTCATGCTATATTATATATAATTAAAGGTGCGTTAATTATTTCTGCAATAATCACTTGTAGATTTTATATAACAAAAATTATATTTTTATATATTTAGCATTTATTTTAAGACTAATTACAGGATTGCCTCCTTTTAAGTTATACATATATCATAATGCCATGAAGATTAGCATTTTGAAAAATGAATAACTTAAGCTCTAGTACGGTAACCCTTTATTGAAAGGTGAAATAATAATGAAATTTTTAATTCTTTCGGTTTCAGCCGGCGGTGGACATATTCATGCTGCTTTCGCACTAAAAAAATACATAACAAAGTATGAAGAAAATTCCGAAGTTAAAGTGCTGGATACTATTAAATATCTAAATCCTTTTCTGGATAAGGTAATTATAGGTGGATATTTGAAAACTTTAAAGATTTCTCCTTCATTATTCGGCAAACTTTATAATTTTACTGAAAAAGACGATAATCTTGCTACTTTAAGCAACAAACTAAATGAACTTGTAGCATATAAACTTATACCATTAATTGAAGAATTCAATCCAGATATAATTGTATGCACACATCCCTTTCCAATAGAGATGATTTCTATATTAAAAACAAAAGAATCTTTAAAAGTACCTATGACTTGTATACTTACAGATTATTCACCCCACAGCTTTTGGATAAGACCTCAAGTTGATTCATACATAGTATCAAATTCTGATATGGTTGATGAGATGGTTAATAGAGGTGTTAATAGAGATTCTATTTATGATTTTGGAATACCAGTTGATCCGGATTTTATGAAGAAGTTTGATAAAAGAAAAACTTTAAGTCAACTTGATTTATCTTTAAATAAGAAAACAATATTAATAATGGGTGGAAGTCTTGGAATAGGAAAAATAGAAAATATTTATGAGGAAATTTCAAAATCCACTGCAAATATTCAAATTATAATAATAACAGGAAATAACAAAAAATTATACTCAAAATTACTTGAAATGCAAGAAACCTCAAATGTGGAAACAAGAATACTAGGGTATACTAAAGATGTCAATAAATATATGCAAGCATCCGATCTACTTCTTACTAAACCAGGTGGGCTTACAATTACTGAAGCCCTAATTTGCCAAATACCGCTAGTACTGTTTTCACCTATACCTGGTCAAGAGGAAAAAAATGAAGATTTCTTATTAAAGCATAATCTTGCAATAAGCTTAACAAGCAGTAAGAATTATCTCGAATCCATAGAAAATTTAATTTCTAACCCAGTTTTACTTGAAAATATGAAAAATAACTGTAGAAAATTTTCAAAACCTTCAAGTGGAAAAGATATATGTGATTTATTAGTATCAATAATTAATAATTCAAAATCACAGAAAAACAATGCAGACTACCAAAGCTAACCTGCATTGTTTTCAATTTCAATCATCTAATTTTTTAACTAACTTTTTTATTTCCTCTACAATTTTAAATTTCACTTGAATTTTTGAATTTTTATTTGAATTGTAAACTACCTTATATTCTTCAGGTGTCAGCACCTTTCGCATTTCTGAATCAGTCTTCTTCTCTTCAATTTCTCCCCTCGTTATATCCGTAAAACATAAAGGCGGAAACATCACACACCACCAATTATGCCCTTTAGCTTGTCCTATAAGTACTCTATACGCTTCATATTTCCCCTCTGGTAAAACTATATTTCCATAACTTTTTACTGGAAAATTAACTTCTGAAAGTTCAGTATTGACATTGTAACTATATCCATTTTGTTTCACAACGCCATTAGCTAACTTTTTTATATTATAATTATTGTCCATTAAAATTTTTCTGGATTCATTTATATTTTTGCAATTTTCAAGCTTAGGTCTCATATAATTTATAACTGCATCTCTTACTTTTAATTTTAAACTTTGATCACTATCAGAATCACTATTTGCAAGAACATGAAACCTTATAACCTTTTTAGCTATATTTTTTTGAATAACATCCTCATTTGAATTTGTGTATGCTAAAACATAATTTGCTCCCATAAAAACTACATAAAAAATTATAAGTACAATTACCATTAAAAATTTTTTCTTCATAATATCACTCCGTTCAGTTATATAAATTCAATTAGTAAACAGCTGATTTACTTTAATATCTATTTAAATTTATTTCCAATTTTAATTTTTATATTCAACGTTATTACCATTTTTTTACTCATACAAATTTTATTTATGTCAATAATAAATAATGCAAACTAACATTAATTCGTAACATAAAAAAAATTCCTCCGTAACGAAGGAATTTTAGGTGTAAACTATACAGATTTACTTTGACATCTATATTATTTGATTTTTAAATAGGTTAATGTATTTTTCGTAGAGAAGCGTAGAAAAACTTACCTTGCCTTTATTCTAAGAAAAGTAATAGTATTTTGGAAACAATTTAAAATCAGGTGGTAATACAATGAATAAATTCAGTTTAACTTTAATAAAAAAACTGTACAACAAAAAAACGCCTGAAGAAATACATACTATTAACACGGCGCTTTTTTCAATATTTTTACTTGAGAGTGGTATTATTTGTGATTGCTTCAAAAGCAAATATCATCATTACTTAACATATATATTTTTATTTATGCTAACAATAGCAATTTCAATTATCCTGATATTGCTGCCAATAATTTATGAATGCATATTATTAAAAAAATCAGAATTAATAACATACATAGTAAGAGAAGGTGATTCTTTATTAACTATAGCTACTCTTTGTATGCCAGGTTGCAATCCCTGGAGAACAGCAAGGCTAATTAGAAAAATAAACAATATAAACAGTTTTATATACATAGGTGAAAAAATACTTGTACCTTCAAAGTACTAAAATATTTTATCATCATTTACATATTTTTTAACAAGTTCAGAAACATACTGCTTCATTTTATTTGAATTTTCATAAACATAATAATCATTTACCTTTAAAAATTTATATCCAAAAATTGTTTCATAAGGATTCAGTTTTCTCATTCGCTTTAAATGCTCTCTTTTTACTCTAAAAGTATCGATGTTTATATCTCTTATTCTATTTGGATCTATAACACTAAAGATTTTATCTACAAATTGTTTATATATTTCCTCAAAATTATTTATATTCATTATGGGCTCAATCGATATTCTAACCTGAGCTCCCTTTAAAATCGCTTCATTTATACTACTTAATCTGCTATTCAAACTTGGTACTTTTAGTTCATACTTCTGAATTACTTCATCAGGTAATAACGACCAAGCAAATATAACATTAGATGGTATATCAAGATGTTTAATACTTTTAAAATTAGTACTCTTAGTCCTTATTTCTATCAATATGTTTTTATTTTCTCTCGCAGCTTCTATCCATTTACCAGCAAAACCTGTTAGGTTTTCAAAAGCCAAAATATCCGAATCATAAGATATACAGACATATATATTTTTTCCTTCACTTTTAGATATAGCCGCACTTATAAAATCTTCTACATTTACAAATATAACAATATTACTCGATGGATATAATCCTTTTAAATAACAATATTTACAATCGTATATGCAATTTAGGATACTCGATGAATAATAAAAATTTCTTTGTCCAAAATCCTCACACATTTCAGATCCTTCATATATAAAATTATCATAAGCCTTCGCAAGTATAAGTTTTTGAGAATTTTTTTGAACATTAAAATTTTGCTTTGCCCTATCAAATATATCTTTATAATTATTTATATAAATAATCTTACTTTCAGAAAACTTATCAAGTATTCTTTTGGTAAAATATAAATCCCTAATCTCATTTTCAACATATATATGTGAAAATTTTTTCTGTAACAAACCTAATTTATCATCTTTCCCACATGGTATCCATGAGTTTTGAGAAATGTTTTTTTCCTTCACTTTTTACTTTCACCTCTGTATTTAAAAAGCCACTGAAATCAAACTCTTTATTATTTCTAATTTTATATGCTGTAACAGCTCTTTTAAGCTGTATATCTTGACTTTCTGTACATCTCAAATTATTGATAATCTTTTCCATGTTTTTTTCACATAAATCACTTAAAAATTTTTGTCCACAAAAAACTTTTTTATATTCCTCTACATACGAATTTATTTTATCAATATTATTTTTTATTAAATTCTTTACATATTCTGAATTCATATCAATCTCATCAAGATTATCTGAAACTATTTTTATCAGTGCTATTTGATGCTTTTCTAAAAATCTAGAAGCACTTTCAAAAAAAGCACTTCCTTCCATATCACATATATCAATAACGCTATCATCCCATACAGGAGAAGAAAATGTTTCAAGACTTCCTTCTTCAAAATTATGTTTCAGTATAATATCAGGATAAGACTCTCTTAAAGTATCCTCGTCAGATATCTTATTTACTAAAACCGCTTCCCCTATATTTCTATTTTTACTTCCACATATACCTACATTTATAAAAATATTATTTTGACATTTTCCCATAGAATCTGCAATATAACCAACTGCGCATGCTGCATTTATCTTTCCAACACCGCTGACTATTAATTTAATATCATCCTTTGAAAAAATTTGAAAGCTTGAAGGTGAAAATTTCTTTTTTAAATTATAGTAAGAAATTATCTCTTCAGCTTCAGCATAAAAACTGCATAAAAAACAAATCATATTTCTATACCGTCCTCACTATAAAAACTTGTTTATATTTCTTTTTCATTTCATTAAAATATTCCTGTGCTAGAGTATTGTCCTTAAAGAACGAAAAAACAGTTGGCCCACTTCCGCTCATCATACTCCCCAAAGCTTTATACTCCATTGCCTTACATTTTATCTTATTTATATCTTCATATTCACTTGAAGTAACATTCTCCAAAACATTAACCATATTGTTAACCACAAAATTAAAATTTCCATCGTTCACAGCTCTTATTAATGCCGTACTATCAGGATGTTTTACATTTTTGCACCCATCATATTTCATATAAACTTCCTTCGTAGAAACTCCAAATTCAGGTTTTACAAGTACAAGTATTTTATTACCTAACTTTTTGAGTACAGTTATTTTTTCTCCTATACCCTCACATAATGCTGTACCACCTACTATACAAAAAGGTATATCAGCACCTATTTTTACCCCCAAATTTATAAGTTCATTATCTGTAAGCTCCGGTTTAAAAAGCTTTCTAAGAAGTTTTAATACTGCCGCTCCATCAGTACTTCCACCTGCAAGCCCAGCAGCTACAGGTATATTCTTTTTTATATGTATACTGACTCCACTCTTAATTTTATATGTATCTAAAAAAAGTTTTGCTGCCCTATAAGCTATATTTCTACTGTCATTAGGTATCTTTTTACTGTCTGAAGCTATACGTATACCTTTATCTACAGCTTTTATATCAATTACATCGTATAAGTCAATACTTTGCATTATCATTTTAAGTAAATGATACCCATCTTCCCTTTTACCTACAACATCTAATGAAATATTTATTTTAGCATAAGCTTTAATCTCCATATTTTATATAGTGAAAGAGCAATTGCAAACTCTCACTAAATCTATCCTCCATTCATTTTTAAGGCTGTACTCTTTTATTTTTACACCACTATTATATAATTCCTATTATATCACACCCAAAACATTCTAGATTATATGATATTTTCTTTGCACAAAAAGTCTTGCAAAAAAATAATGACCATATGAAAAACTTCAAAAACATTCTCAATATGGTCATTATTTTAATAATAGAATATGTTTTAAATAAATAATCTTTTTATACGTATTTAAAACATGACTTTTTATAAACTTTATTAGCGTCCTCTTCTTTATAAAACAATTCTTCCAGGTATTATAAGTTTCTGCCCCGGCATTATTGCTTTTTCATCTTCAACATTATTAGCTTTTACTATATTTTCTACTGTAGTAGCATATTGCTTTGCTATTTTCCACAATGAATCTCCAGTTTGAACACAATATATAGTAATACTAGCTCTCTTTTCTGGAATGCCATCTTCTGATGGTTCCACATTTACTATAAAGCTCTTTTGCTCATCATAATTAACCTGTATATCAAGAGATACAAGGGCCTTAATTGCTATAGTATTAGCCTCTAATTTGCCTTCTATATTTTCAATATTTCCTCTAACATTACAAGACATATCTATTTTACAGCCATCTACTTCTGAAGAAGAATTAAAAGGTATCTCTTCGTTTAAAGCATACACCATTCTATCCTTGTCTGCAGTTTTGCAAAGCACTGTAACATTTAATATACCATCTGTTGAAACTTTATTTTCAAACATCTTCTTCTCGGTAATAATTACATCACCAAAACTTGCAACTATAGCCGTTGGTGCCGGATAATCAGAAGGGATTTCTATATTTTCTTTAACTATGCATTCAGAAAGCGCATGCTCCTTAAGCATATTTACCATGTAATCTTTTTTTTCAACATTTAAAACAACTTCAGGTGAATATACATCATCTATTGAATTTACTTCTGTCCTATTAATAACTTTAACATCACATTTTACAATTGCATCTGTAGCTATTATCCTCTTTTCCCCTAAATCATTTTCCTTGACAACAAATTCATAGGCATCAACATTGAAAGAAGAATCATTATCCATAGTAGGATCTGCCCCTTCAATATCCTCTTCTCCACTTATTGGCACATCATCTTCAAGGTAATTAATTTCTCCTGATTCTTTACTTTTATATAATATACCTACATGTGCAAAAGCACTTGCCTCTATTTTTCCATCTAAAATTTTAACATTCCTTTTATGAGTATTAACATCACACTTTAATATATCCCCTATTTCTTCTTTATCCTCAGGTATCTGTATATTTGATTTTGCAATTAGATCTATCGATTTTCTTCCAACTATGTTGTCTATTTTAATTTTATTTCTTAAAAACTGTACTTCACCAATTCCAACTACATCCTTCACCATATCAGCTTTAGATGGTTCATTAACTTTAGCTTTAATTTCAATTATCCCTTCAACACATATTTTTCTTTCATTTACAATATTACAGTCCATATGCTCTACATATGGGTTTACATTGCAAACCATATCCCGTTCACAATTAGATATATCTATATAGTTAGAAAATTTAGATGTATAATTTACTCCATACACATCATTTTTTGAATCTTCAATACCCGAGTATATTACACTAAATTCCATTTGGCCTTCCACATATATTTTATCCTGCATTATTTCCGTATTTAAAATTTTAGGCTTTGCATCTACCATAAGTATTTGTTTAACATCCGGCCTAGTATCAGGTATAACATATTCCTCTTTAATAACAGTATCAACAACATTTTGTCCAATTGTTTTTTCATAATCTATATTTTCCATTACCAATTCAGCTGCCATAGTGCATCCTCCTATAAATATATTTTAATAAACATCAATACACAATTTATTTGCATATTATAATTTATATAAGAATTATAAAAAATATGATACTTTTTAATTATTTTTATCAACATAAATTAAAATATTATTCTTTCAAACTAATGTGTTATATTTACATAAATATAACTTTTATACTTATCGACTTTTATCGACTTTTTTCTACTTCTTTCGCAGTAAAATATATATATTATCTATATAATTACAAAAAATAGGCTTGACAATTTTAAAAATATATAGTAACATAGAAAATGGTTATTGACCATATAACCTCTCATAAATTCTCAATACCCTTTTATACCATAGTTGAAAGATGGACTTAAAGCCATCTTTCTTTTTTATTGCTAACTATTATTAATTGCAATAATTATATTTTTTACAGAATTGTTTAAATAAACTACACTCAGAAAATTCAACAGAGCTTTATTTATAAAAAAACTCTCAATTAATTTCTAACAAATCAAAAATTAAAACCCTGATTTTATAAATCCAAAAAAAAAAAAAAACAAACTAAAGAATAAAGTTTTTCCCTTAGTTTGCATGCTAATTTTAAATAAATTACCAAATAATATTAACTTAATGTTCAGCCAAAAAAGAAGTACTATAACAATTGAAAAACCGTTAATCCAGCACTCCCTTTATTTTAAATCATGCACCAAAAACAATCTGTACTGATTTAGTTAACACATCTGAATAACTATATGTCACAGTCCTTTGGGTGTCGCTATCTAATCTAACAACAAAAATACTCGGATAAGTCTTTTCTATGACTCCATTATTAACAACAATCTTTTTTCTTCCGCCATTTGATTTAAGTGTAACTTTCTCGCCAACATGATTCTCTATATTAGCTTTAATCGAGGCCAAACCATTCTGCCCTATCACAAATAACACCCTCTTTCAACACTAATTATTATATAATAATTTTGCGGTTTTGTCAAGCAAAACTATTATTTTACCAGTAAAATATATGTATTGTCAAGGTTAATTTTTTATTAACATTTATATCTTAAGTAATCCTATACCCCATAGCTTGTATTTTCTTATGTATTAATCCATTTTACATACTATTAGCCTTAATATCTTCAATTTATAAGTTTTAAGTAAAAACTTATAAGTGTTTGGACTGCAATTTATATAATAAAATAGGTCAAGTTTTTAGCTCAGCCTATTCTTACTTTCAAATATTCTAATTAACCAATATAAAAAATACCTGTATATAGCTAAGAGACTAATGGGCTTAAGCCCAAGCCCCTATATGATTCTATACGATGATTTAGGATAGCCTTCTCTGCATTTTCCTCTTGTTTGTAATCCACCTATACCTTTAACACCTGTTACAGTTCCTTTAACCACATCTTTAATATTAACTATATCACTTACACTTGTATATGCTACTTTTTCACATACAAAAACTGGATCTAAACAATGAATAAGTACTCTCCCTGGGGAACTTGCATAGTTAGCACCACAATCTAAAATTCCTTCATAGCAAGACTGACATGCACCAGCAAATATAACTAAATCATCATAGCTTGGTTCGTAATCTCTTAGGTTAGAAACAGCTTTCATAAAATACGCAGAATTTCTATAATTTTTTATATCCATGTAATCTGTAGCATTTTTAACCATACCATCATGCCCTGTTATTACAACTATATCCGGTTTTACTTCTTTTACAATATCAACTATTTTATCTGGTTGTTCTTTTTCTGGTATAACCTTACCTACAGTATCTATTGAAAGCTGCTTATATACCTTAAGACAAACTTCAAGATATTCCGAATCACCGTCAACATGGAGTACTCTACCAGGTCTTGCAAAAGTCAATTCTACACTACTATCATGCTTACTTGAATTTTGTATTCTCATTTTTTTTTTCTTATATATTTTCTTTCTTTCTATAGTGTTCACCATTGCTGCAGGTCCACTATTCCTGCGCAAAATTATATTTCTAATAGAATTATTTATAAATTCATTAAAAACACTTTCAACTTTGCCCTCATTATTTGATTGTACAAGTTTTAAGTCACCCTCAGGGGAATCAGCTACTATTCTTAAATTAACACCTTTAAGAATACAGTAAGTACCTTTTTTACTTGATACTATATCTATTATTTTAAAAGTTATATCTCCGCCATAAGATTTTCTTACAACAAAATCACCGATAACCAAAAATCTCACCCCACAGTAATTACACATAATATACTATGAAAGTGAGACTTACCTTGTTACATTTACTAATGGGGATTATAAACTTCTTTAAATTCATCGATGAACTTAATGTATTTTTCTCTCTCCTCAATAAGTTCCTCCATTTTATTATTAAAAGTGTTTTGCCCCCAATTTACCTCATTGTAATAATATCTATTAGCAAGTCGCCAAAATCTTTGTGGAAATACTAAAAATGCATATATAACACCGTATTCATCTTCACTTAATTTCGATACACTATTATAAGAATCCAAAATAAGTTCAGCTGTTTTAATATTCCAATTAGAGCGTTTAAGTACTTTTATCATAAAATTTGAAATATCATAAGCTCTTACTTCTCTTTTACAATAATCAAAATCTATAACATATACATTATCAGAATTATCTATTATTATATTATGATAAGTATAATCGTGATGGCAGAATCCCTTTTCTTCATCTGCTATTGCACATAAATTCTCATACTTTGAATTTTTAAGTATATTCATAGATTTTATGCCTTGCTCTTTAAAAAAATCTTCATTTTTAATATAATTTACATCAAAATCCTTCTTATTCCCTCTCTTTCTTGCCATATCTCTCATCTTATCTAAAGCTTTAATTCTCTTTTCCATAAGATGCGGCCATCTTCCAAGGTCACTTTTTAATTTACTATTTTCTGGCGGCTCATATCCTTTTGAACATTCATGCATTTCTGCAAGCGTTTTTGATGCTTTAACCAGATCACCTGTATCATAAAAACTGCATTCTCTCCCATCTATCCATTCAGATAATGTATAAATATCTTCATTTACTAATGCATAGGGATTCTCTTCTGTATTAAGACAATACTTATCTACATATTTGAAACCATTATTTATAAGGTGTTCTTTTGCAGCATAAACAAATAATAATTTTTGCACACCATAATTTATTTTTTTGAGGCATTTGTTACCTTGGTTTGTCTTAACAAAATACACGCCCTTATTAGGCTTAATATGTTCAATTTTAATATTGAACTGCCTCTCAATTTCAAATTCCCTCATCATTTAAAATCACCTCCAATACATTAAATTTATATGTGCTATAATATGCTTTTAGAAGAGAAAATTTCATATGACTTACGCATTAATTAATAATTTGGTTTACCCTTTACCCTATATATGTTTCTTTGCAACAAAAATATCCACATGAATATAATAAATAGTGTAATACTTTGTATGGAGATATTTTATGAAAATAGGAATTGACGGCAGGGCAGCCAAATGGTATCGAGGCACAGGTATAGGGACATATACTTATCAACTTATTAATCATATAAACAAGCTTGATCAAATAAACGATTATACTATTTTTTTACCAGGTTCCCTAAATCTAAATTTAAATTTTAAAAATAATTTTAAATTAAAAAATATAAATTGCACAACAAGAAATGACTTTTGGGATGAAGTTAATACTAGAGCAAATACAATAAACGCTGATGAAGCTGAATTGTATCATGTTCCTCAAAATGGCATCGGCCTTCCCAGTTATAAAAGCTGCCGTTTTACTATAACGCTTCATGACATCATCCCATATAAAATGCCTGAAACTGTTAGTAAAAAATATCTTCAAATTTTTCAAACTGAACTTCCTAAAATAATTCCTCTTTGTGATGGAATTATAACAGTATCTAATTTTTCCAAAAGTGATATATCAACATTTTTTAATTATCCTAAAAACAATATATTTGTAACTTATTTATCTGCTGAAAATATATACAAACCCATTGATAAAAATCTTTCAAAAAATATAATAAAAAAAGCATATGGAGTAGACTGTGATTATATATTATACGTGGGAGGTTTTAGCCCTAGAAAAAATATTTCAGGTATAATACAAGCTTTTAGCAAAATGAAAAGAAGCTCTACTTCAAAATTAAAACTCATAGTAGCAGGTAAAAAAGGTCCCTCATATGAAAATTATATTGATATCGCAAAAAAATTAAATATATCGTCAGATATTATATTTCCTGGTTTTGTGCCACTAAAATATATGCCATTTTTATATAATGCTGCAGAATTTTTAGTCTATCCATCTTTCTATGAAGGTTTTGGACTACCTCCCCTTGAAGCTATGGCTTGTAAGCTTCCTGTAATTACTTCTAATATAACATCACTTTATGAATTATTTTGTAATTCTGCACTTATGGTAAACCCATATGATATAAATAGGCTTAGTGATTGCATGGAACTTATGTATAATGATAAATGTATAAGAGAAGCTTTTTCTAAAAAGGGATTTGAACTTTCAAAAAAACTTACCTGGAATAATACAGCCCTTTCAACTGTTAATGCCTATAAAAATATACTTAGACTAAAATAAGTGAAGAAAATAGTATAATCTTCACTTATTTTAATTTATATTCAATTTTTACAAGCATCTTTCAATAGCGGAATCAAATCTTAAAATTCTTTTTAAAATCTGTAAGAAACTCTATCCTATTCTCTTCATTACAAATCTTTTTATTCATCCTACTTATAAATGTTTCATCAGACCATTCTTTTCTTTTAGTATAATATACCTTTGCCATATTATAAAAATCTTCAGGAAAACTAAGCATTCCAAACAGTACTTCAAATTCATTAGCATTAAGACTATTGGATTTTAAGTAATTTGAAATTATAATTTTTGAATTGTTAATGCTGTAATCAAATACTTTTACTGCTTTTGATATCATATTGCAAAGATCATGCACTTTAAGATCTATTATTGCATAATCAAAATCTATAAAATATGCCTTTTCATCTTTTATAATTATATTTCGATGAGCTAAATCATGATGACACAGTACTATTTTATCCTCCTCGCTGCACAACTTATAATATTGGCTTTTCTCTAGAATATCAATGCTTTTCTCCATTTGTTTTATATAATAATCTACATTTTCAAGGAAAATATTATCAAACTCATTTAAATTCTCATATAGTTTCACCATATTCTTCAAGAAAGCTATTTCTTCCTTTTTTCTTATAAAACTCTTTATCATTTTACCCCATATATTTTTACACTCAAGTTCGCTGTACCTAAATCCCTCAGAAGCACTATGAAGTTTTCCTAAACCAAATGCACTTACACTTAAATCAATTGGGTTACTATATTCACATTCTTTACCCTCTATCATATCCATAACACAATATAAATCACCATTGTCTATATAGTATTCTTTTCCATCTATCGTCTTATTAAAATTCATAATTTCGTTAAATCCATTTTCATTTTTTATATAATTCACTGCAGCTAAAATAAATTGAAATTCCTCAAGAGTATAATCTACTTTTTTTAGTATTTTATCACCCTTATCCGTAGAAATTAAAAATGTTTTTCTAAGAGGCATTACACTATATACAGAAAGATTAAATTGATTAAATAACTCTACATCCAAATTATAACTCGCCAACTCTTTTTCCCTATATGATCTTAAACTCGGCATATGTTTACCTCCTAAATAATACTCTCTCCATCTTTCTTTATTGCTTTAGCAAGTCTTTTAGCAAATCTCTCCTCTGTTTCATAACTTCCATTTCGTCTGTATCTTTCAATACATTTTATATATTCGTTAGGATACGATATAAGTGCCATCATGAAATTCTTACTTGCACTACTAATATCTTCTGCATAAATGTATTCATCTATAATATCTTTAAAATTCAAATTACAGTTACTACATTTTAATTTATTTATAAAACTTATTCCATCTATCTCAACCATATTAAAAGATATATCACTGTAGTCTCTTATAAATATGCTTTTTTCTTTCCATATATTGTCGAAATAACAGTTTCCTAAACATATTTCACTATCTTTCATACTTCTCTTTATAATATTAAAATATTCATCGTCATTAATATACTCTAAACATTGTTCACATCTTTTGACAACATCCTTATACGTGTTTAAAAAATATTTTTCAAAAGTATTAAGGCTAGAACTTTTTTCTTTTATTGCTGCATATTTTTTTAAATTTTTCACTTGAATTTTATATCTTCCAATAAGTTTTCCAGTCTTATTTTTTATCGTTTTCGCATCAAGACCATTATAATTTTTAACTACAGAATGAAACTCTGCTATTATATTAATTTGTTCTGTGATTTTTTTTGCACTTATATTTTTTTTATCCACAGATGGAAAGCTTTTTGAAAGTTTTATTCCCTTATTTTGTATATAATCTGTAAACGAAACATTCCTTACGGTATCCATAATATCACCTCTATTTATAAATACTTGAGTAACATAAATTTATCTAAGAATTCCTGTCTTTCACCCTTATCCTTATAAATTTTATACAATTTACTCATAAAAAACTCCTCTGTCCATGGCTGCTTTTCTATATAGTATTGAAGTCCAACCTGCCAGTAACCCTGTGGAAATTCCATAAACGCAGCCATGATAGGCAAATCACTATTTTCAATGGCATAAATAGAATTATAAGCATTTAATATAAATAATGCCGTACGCATATCCCAAAAACCATTTTTCATTCTTCTTATGAGAAGACTTGATAAGTCATGAAGATGTGTATCTAGAATACAGTAATCAAAATCAATAATATTTGCCTCTCCCTCTTTATCTATTAGTATATTGTGATGTGCATAATCATGATGGCAAAATCCTTTTAAACGGTATTCCTTCTGCATTTTATCCACATACTGTGATTTTTTTATATCATTTATTGATTTATCAGCTTTTAAAGTTTCTTCCTTCATTAACTTCATATATAAATTATCAAATTCCGTTTTATTCTCTTTGCTACAAATTATTTTTTGAAAATTTAGTATTTCGTCTTTTCTTCTCTTGAATGTTTCTAGCCACTTAAACCATCCAATCCTAGGATTCATATCATTTGTAACAATAAAATTCCTGCTACTTTTATGAAGACTAGCAAGGGCAACTGCTGCCATTTTTAAATCAACTGGATTATCAAAATTGCATACTCTTGAATCAATCCAGTTTGTAAGATAAGCATATCCATTTTGAAATTTTATAATTTCTTTTCTACTAATTGTAGGAATAATTTTGGGTATCTTAGTGAATCCATTTTTTCTAAGATGATCAATAGCATTAACTATAAACAAGACATGACCATAATCATAATGTGTACACTTAAGGCAATAAATTTCAGAACCGCTTTCTATTTTGTAAACGTTTTTTATTTTCTTTGCTTCGTTTACGTTAATATCATAATTTTCTTTTAATATTTTATTAATTTCTACATCACTCACAGTATTTTCACCACTTAACCTAATCTCACACATTTATTATATGAGAATGCCTTAAACTATGTGATATAACGATAATTTTAAAAATCTGACAATAATCTATCACACATTTATTTATTATTTCTATACTATATTATAGGGATAAAGCGTAATGGGAGATGTGCAAATGAACATAGCAATTGATGCCAGAGGAATAAATTTATACGGAGGAACTGGAATTGGGACATATACTTCAAATTTAGTAAAAGAACTTTTAAATATTGATGATAAAAATTCATATACACTATATTGGTATGGGCGTAATTATAAGAATTTCATAAGAACAAATTCTAAGATAAATATCGTTTCAAAGGGTTATCACAATTTTTTTGAAAACTGTTACTTCCCTGAAAATATATTAAAAAATAACATTGATATATACCACGTTCCTCAAAACGGCATAGGTCTTAATGAAAATATACCCTGCATAAAAGTCTCTACTGTTCATGACCTTATTCCATATATTATGCCTGAAACGGTGGGTAGAAGTTATCTTTTAAAATTTTTAAAAAATATGCCATTTATAATAGAAAATTCTGATGCAATTATAACTGTATCAGAATATTCTAAAAAAGATATTCTAAAATACTTTCCAATTAATTCAGACAAAGTATATGTAGCACCACTAGCCGCAAATTATAACTATAAACCACTAAACAAAGAAAATTGTAAAAAAATCATTTCAAAAAAATATGATATTAAAAAACCTTTTATTCTTTATCTAGGCGGTTTCAGTAATAGAAAAAATGTCAAAACACTTATACATGCCTTTTCTAAAGCAAATAAAAAATTAACTTTAAAGCACAACCTTGTAATAATTGGTTCCTGTCGTGATGAACTTAATAATTTAAAGGATTTATGTCATAAACTTGAGATATCAAATGATGTTATTTTTACAGGCTATATTTCAGAAAAACTTCTGCCTGTTTTCTATAATGCATGTGAAATATTTGTTTATCCTTCATTATACGAAGGTTTCGGTCTTCCTGTACTTGAGGCAATGAGCTGCAAAGTACCTGTAATAACATCAAATATTTCCTCGATGCCAGAAATTGCAGGAGATGCTGCTATCCTTATAGATCCATTTAATACTAATGAACTAAAAAACTCAATTATAAATATACTTGAAGATAGTAATTTAAAAGAAAATTTAAGCATAAAAGGACTTACTCAAGCCAAAAAGTTTTCTTGGAAAAATACTGCTAAACTTACATTAGAAGCATACAAAAAAATCTATGAAAAATTTTCTTAAATAATTACTTAAATAAAAGTGAGGTTAAATAAAAATTTAATGATTTTTATTTAACCTCACTTTTATTACTTCAATTTTCCCTATGTAAAATAGAGCAAATAAAATAAATATATAATTTATTTTCGGCATTTTTTATTGTATCACATTTTAGTATTTTAGTAAACGTTTAACAGGATATTTTTATATGATTATAATTCATTTTGCTGACTTAATGAGACTTGTTACAATAACTAAAAAAATTTGAAACTTAGTTTGGGTTTTTATCCGCAAAAATACGATGCTGAAAGGTTTGGGTTCAGCTAATGAAAGCCAAGCGAAACTTAAACTATGCATGTTCAAAAATATTAGCATCAAAATATTATGGTATATTTATAATCGGTTATCTAATCTGTTTTACATCAGCTGAAGTGAGTAGTGCTTGACATTGCTCCGCTCGTCAACAAATTATGGAATTCCCTTTTAGGAAAACCAGTTCAACTAATAATTTAGGCGTGTACCATAATGCCTTGGAGATTGGCATTTTTTATGTCTATAATTTTTTGCTATGCCTTTACCCCCTTTTAGGGAAACCAGTTCAACTATCAATTTAGGCGTGTACCATAATGCCTTGGAGATTGGCATTTTGGTACACGCCTAAATTAAGTTTCACATGGTTTCCCTTTACTTATACTTATCACTTAAGACTTTTTGCATGTTGCTTATTATTTCATCGATGCCTTTGTTTTGTGCTGCTTCATCTCCTATTTCTTTAATTACATAATTTCTTATATCTGAGTAATCTTTATAATATTTTATATCTGAAAATAGCTTAGCTGAATTCATGTACATTTTATATATATCCTTTCCGCCAACATAATCATTTTTTTTATGTATTTTATCATAATTATAAACGGAGGAATTACTAGAACAAAGCGCATAAATAGAAAATTGATTATATACAGCTTCTTCATTACCTGTAACAAACTTAGCAAATTGCTCAGCATATGATTTGGTTTTTTCATTGCTGGACAATATTAAATTAGCTCCATCTTTATAAGCTGTATTGTTTCCGCCCTCTTCAAAAGCTGGTAAATTCTCTACACAAATCTTTCCCTTAAGCCCAGGATAATCATTTTGAAGATATAGCATTTCTTCAGGAGATACGATCATAGATACAACCTCTCCTGTACTGAAAGCTTTAGGAATATCCTTACCTGGTGTAATACTTATATTAGTATTATTCTTTATAATATCAAAGATAAAATTAGCTGATTCCTTAAATTTTTCATCCTTAACATCTACTTTATCGTTGTCATCTAAGAAATTTACTCCTAGTTCACTGTTACAAACATCATAAATATTTCCTAAATCAGAACTATACATTAAGTTTTTACCATTTTGCTTAACTGTATTTCCGACTTCATTATAATCCTTCCATGTCTTTATATCATCAGGATCTATCTTTAACTGCTTTAGTATATCTGACCTGTAAATCATAAATTCTGGTTCTGTATACCACGGATATCCATATACCTTGCTGTTTTGAGTTAAATTATGTATTTTATTTGATAAAAACATATCATTTTTTATATCACTGTCTGATGATACATTAACAAGCTTTTGCTTATATTTATTAACAAATTCAGCTGCATTTAAATCACTGATTTCCACAACATCAGGAAGCTTACCATTATTCTTATAATTATTTTCATAATTTTTTATTATATCTTCCTCACTCATAAAAACCGCATTTACTGCTATGTAATTATACTTTTTATTAAACATATTTATCTGATCTTTTATTATGTTTTCATTTTTGCTATTTATCCATATAGTTATATTTCCAGGTTTATTGTTAACTTTCTTAACTTTCTGCTCTGACGTTTTGTTCTTTATAGTACCACATGCGGAAGCATAAAAAACAACACCAACACACATAATTAAAGCTAACATTCTTATAAAAAACTTTTTCATATGCATTTCCCTTCATTTCTATAAACATGTGAAATCATTTTAGGGAAACCAGCTAAACAATTAATTTATACAAGTAATATAACACTCTAGAAGACAATTTTGCGGAGCATATATAAATTAAGTTTCGTCTTGGTTTCTCTATTATTGTTACCTAAACAATATAATAACATTTTATTTCATTACAGTCTACAGCATACCTTATACATATATTTCAAAATTAACTAGCTACCCTTTAGACATCATATCATTCCCTTTCCCATTAAATACATTCTTCCATTCTTCATCAGCTTTAATCTTAAAATCGCTGGCTAGTTTATCAAGATCCGCCATAAACTTTTTATCCGTTATCATCTTTTCTCCACTAGCTTCTGTGGGATGCGCCTTAACCTTAGAAACCACTTCACGTACTACATTTGTATTATCTATCATCATGCAAGGTCTAAGCATATTTTCGTTATATGGTTGTCGCCTTCTAAGCTCCTTAAAAAAATCAGTCCTAAATGCCTCAATTAACGGTTTTCCCTTTAAGTTAAAGGTAGAAAAGTGTGAAAATATGCATGGCTCAACATCTTCCTTTGAATTAATATGGCAATAATATTTTCCAGCTATGCATCCTCCAACATAAGGCGCATCATTAAAGAAGTCTATAGCAAAATAAGGTTTCGTAGTTCGTATTTTCCTTACTCTTCTACCTAAAAGCAACCTTTCATCTGGCTTTAACATAAAATTCACATCTGCTCCTGCTCCAACTGGCATATATATAAAATACCAGCTCATTTTAGCACCCTTATCTATGAGCATATCTATAAACTCATCGGAAGTTACCGTATTTAAATTTTTCCCCGAAACAGCTGAAGACACTCCAAATAACATACCACGTTTTTTTAGCATATCCATAGATTCCATAACTCTTTTAAAAACACCTTTTCCACGTCTAGCATCTGTCTCCTTCGCAAACCCTTCAAGCGAAAACATTGGTATTACATTTCCACACTTTTTAAGCCTATCTGCAATTTCTTCAGTTATAAGCTGACCATTTGTAAAAGGAGTAAAAATCATATCATTAAACTTTTCATATATGTCCAGCATATAATCATTAATAAATGGTTCTCCCCCTAGAACTATTACATAATATATTCCAAGATCTCTAGCCTCTTTTACAATTCTTTCGATTTCCTCTTTTGTTATGTCATCCTTTTTACTGTATTTTGATGCATAGCATCCCTTACATCTAAGTGTACATCTCATCGATGGACTTATAAGCAAAACAAATGGTACCTTTGTATCTTCTTTATCTAAAAATTTCTGTCTTCTTGACATACCATACCATATAGCATTTCCAAAAAAATTTGCAAAAAATTTTTTAAGACAATTTTTATCCGTCGTGGTCAATATATTTTGTATAAATTCATGAATAGTTTCATTTGTTTTATAATAATTATAAATTGATTCAATAGCAGGCTTACTATATGGATCCTTAATAGTTTTATCTAATATTGCAAAAATTTTATCTATATTTTTTTCAGGATTTTTATCTATAATCTTTGCTACAGCCTTTACTAGAGAATCCTTAATGCCTTTTTCTAGAAAATTCATCATACTTAATTCGTCACCTTCCTTAAAACTATATTTTTGGATTTAATTGTATTCATATTTAATATTATGCATAATAAAACACATATATTTTAAAAAACAATTTTTCCTTGTAAATATTTTAAATTTATGTTATTTTAATACTTGTGATGGGGAGTATCTATTTAACTAGAACTTCACCTATGTTTTTTTTATTATATATACAGAAAAGTTGCCCATATCAACAAGAATGGGACAATAATTACTATCATACTTTTCAATTTAAAATTTCCTTTCTAATAAAAAGACAAGGGTGTTTTTTTGTGATACTCAATTCATCCGTTTCTTCATTTTTTAATGAGGAAGACTATAGAAAATAGTTATAAGGAGAGTTGTAATGAAAAATACCATCGAAACTTTCAAAAATTCCAAAGTAAAAAAAGAAAAATTAGTAATGCTAACAGCTTATGATTATTCCACAGCAAAAATAATTGATTCCTGCAATATAAATGGAATTCTCGTAGGCGATTCTCTTGGTATGGTGTGTCTTGGATATGAAAATACCTTAAGTGTAACAATGGATGACATGATTCATCATACAAAAGCTGTAACAAAAGGTGCAAAAAATGCTCTAATAGTTGCGGACATGCCCTTCATGTCTTATCAAACTTCAACCTATGATGCAGTATACAATGCTGGAAGATTAATTAAAGAAACTAACGCAAACGCCGTAAAGCTTGAAGGTGGAGCTATAGTAGCAGACAAAATTAAAGAAATCGTAAAGGCACAGATTCCAGTAATGGGCCACATAGGATTAACCCCTCAGTCAGTAAATGCCTTTGGAGGTTTTAAAGTTCAAGGTAAAAGTGAACTTGCTGCACAAACAGTAATTGAAGATGCTAAAAAAATAGAGGAGGCTGGTGCATTTGCAGTAACCTTGGAGGGCATCCCTTGGAAACTTTCAAAATTAATAACTGAAAATATAACAATACCTACTATAGGCATTGGAGCTGGTAAGTACTGTGATGGTCAAATTTTAGTTTATCAGGATATGCTGGGAATGTATGATGACATAACGCCAAAGTTTGTAAAAAAATATGCAGATGTTAAAAAAGTTATGAAAATTGCTTTTAACAGCTATTCATATGAAGTAAAAGAAGGTCTTTTTCCTGACCAAGATCATTCTTTTAAAATCAATCCTACAATTATAGAAAGTTTAGAAGGGAAGTAAATCAAATGGAAACTTTGCATTCAATAAATGAAGTTAAAAAATATATAAAGCAGTGGAAGAAAGAAGGTCTAAGCATAGGACTTGTTCCAACCATGGGATACTTACATGAAGGCCATAAAAGCTTAATTGAAAGAGCTTCAAAGGAAAATGACAGGGTTGTTGTAAGTGATTTTGTAAACCCAATTCAATTTGGTCCTAAAGAAGACCTTGCAGTTTATCCTAGAGATTTAAAAAGGGACGAAAAAGTTTGCATGGAGGCTAACGCTTCAATTTTATTTAACCCTAAAGCTTCTGAAATGTACTTTGATGATGCTGTAACCTTTGTTAATTCTTCAAAAATCACGGATGTACTTTGTGGTGCTAGACGTCCAGGTCACTTCAGAGGAGTATGCACCGTTGTCTCTAAATTATTTAACATAGTTTCTCCAGACAGGGCTTATTTCGGTCAAAAGGATGCTCAACAAGTGGCTGTAATAAGAAGAATGGTACGGGATTTAAACTTTGATATTAAAATAATTGCATGTCCTATAGTGCGTGAAAAGGACGGTCTTGCCAAAAGTTCTAGAAACACTTATCTTTCAGAAAAAGAAAGGACTGCAGCAGTCATATTATATAAAAGTCTTAAAAAAGCTAAAAATGCTATCGAAGCCGGTGAAAGAAATTGCACTGAAATAAAAAAAATCATATCATCTACACTTAAAAGTGAACCTCTTGCTAAAATAGATTATGTAGAAATAGTGAATATCCTTTCTCTCCAAAGTATACCCGAAATTGAAAAATCCGCTTTAGTGGCTATTGCCGTTTATATAGGAAAGATAAGACTTATAGACAACTTTATCTTTAAAAATTTGGAGGAATAAAAATGTACTTAAATATGTTAAAATCAAAAATACACAGAGCAGTAGTTACGCAGGCTGACTTAAACTATGTGGGAAGCATTACTATAGATAAAACTCTCATGGATGCAGCTAGAATACTTGAATATGAAAAAGTTGAAATTGCAAACATTAATAATGGTGAGAGATTTGCAACTTACGTAATAGCAGGTGAACCCAGAAGCGGAATAATATGCTTAAATGGTGCCGCTGCAAGATGTGCAGAAGTAGGTGACAAAATTATCATTATGTGCTACTGCACTATAACCTCTGATGAGGCCTCTGAATTAAAGCCTAAAGTTGTATTTGTAGATGATGATAATGTCATAACCAAAGTGTGAAGTAATAGTATTTTGAAACATTAAATAAAGCTCATAAGTCTAAGCTCCAAATTATAAAAGGACTAAGAAATTTTAGTAACTCGCTAAAAAGCTGCTCAAACAAATTAAAATTTCTAAGTCTTTTTATAATTTGGAATAAGACTTATTGAATTTTATTTAAATCGTTTCCAAAATACTATTACTTCACTTAGAATAAAAAAGCAAGGTAAGTTTTTCTCCGCTTCCCTGCGAAAAATAACATATTAACTTATTTAAAGATTAAATAATTTTATTTTCAAAATTCTATAGATACAAAAATTTTTTCATTGCTTTACTCCCAAAGTAACTATTTAAATATGTTTTCAAGCCATTCAACGCTAAGCTTAAACCAAGAAGCTGCATGAAGATTTAGACGCCCACCATTATCTGTTTCCTTAGTACATAAAGCCATGCCGTGCCTGCCCTCTGGATATATATGCAGCTCAAAGGAAACATTATATTTTCTAAGTGCTTCTGCGTACATAATCGAATTTTGGACAGGAACAGTTGAATCAGAAAAAGTATGCCATATAAAAGATTTGGGTGTCTTTTCAGATACATGTTTTTCAACTGACATATAATGGAGTAACTTCTCATCTGCATTTTCCCCAAGCAAACATTCAAAAGAACCTCTGTGTGCAAACTCACCTGAAGTTATTACGGGATATCCTAGTATCAATGCGTTAGGTCTTATAAATTCTTTGTTTATTCCCTTAACATTAAGTAAGACTTCTTTATCAAAATATACTCCGAGAAGCGCCGCTAAGTGTCCTCCTGCTGAAAATCCACAAACTGCAATTTTTCCTTTGTCAATATTCCACTCATCAGCATTTTGTCTTATTATTGAAATGGCCCTTGCTGCATCTAAAAGTGGCTGTGGATATCTATTAGGATAAACACTATAATTAAGTACAAAACTACTAAATCCTGCAGCATTATAATTTACAGCTATAGGTTCACCCTCTCTAAGTGAAGTATGATTATATCCTCCGCCAGGAAAAATTAGAACTGCCGGCCTTTTTTTATCTCCATCAAGAATGTATGTTTTTAATTTAGGCCTGAAACCTGAATTTCCAGAATCCTCATAAGTTAATCCTTCCCATATATCAATACTCTTGCTTATCATTGAAAACCTCCTATAAAAATCAAAATAACAAGCTAATTAAGAAAACTGTACCTTAATTAACTTGTTATTTTTTTGTATATACTCTAATATGCTATTTCGTTTATTATTTCTTTTTCTACTTTATCTACATCAGGCACATAACTTTTTACAAGCTTAACTTTTCCTTTCACTGTATACTGTCCAAGTGATGCAGGAATAAGAACACTTTCTCCAAACTCTATCTTTTCAGTTCCCCCATCATACAGTATTTCTCCAGTTCCATCAACGCAGGTGAATATATAAAATCTTTCTTCATCGCTTTTTTCAGTAAATTCACTACAAACATCATAAAGTTCAAGTGAAAAATCTTTTCCAAGGCAAAGATGCGTTTTCTCATAGCCTTCATAAGTAAGTTTTATTCCCTTGCTCTTTTTAGCTTTTAGATTTAAATCTATAACATCGAGAGCTTTTTTCACATGAAGTTCTCTTCCCCTATTATAATCATAAACTCTATAAGTTGTGTCACTATTTTGCTGTATTTCTGTTACTAAAACTCCACCACATATAGCGTGAATCATGCCGCTTCTTACCAAGCAAACATCCCCTGCTTTAACAGGTATTTTATTCATATACTTATCAAGTTTTCCTGTCTCTATGGCTTCTTTAAGCTCATCTTTAGTACATTTACCTTTAGTTCCTACTACTAATGCTGCACCTTCATCCGCCTGAATTACATACCAAACTTCTGTTTTACCCATTTCATTTTCTACTTCTTTTGCATACTTATCATTTGGATGTACTTGAACGGAAAGATCTGACTTTGCATCTATAATTTTTATAAGTAGTGGAAACCAGTCTTTACCTATTTTACTACCTATTACTTCACTGCCTTTTTCTTTTACTAAATCATCAAGTCTTTTTCCTTTAAACTCCCCATTTGAAACTATACTTGTTCCATTTTTATGACAAGCCACATCCCAGCTTTCGCCTATATTTCCATCTGGAACATCATCTCTAAATTTCTCTAGCTTTCTTCCACCCCAAATTTTTTCATAATATAAATGTTGAAATTTTAATGGATACATAATATTCTTCGCTGTACAAATATCACTGTAAACTTATTTCTCACAGTAATTTGTCAGCTCCTCCTTCCCTTTTTCTATTGTGAAAACGGTTTAAATAGCAAGCTCTCTTCTTCAAAACTCAACTTAAACCAATTTCAAAATGATACCTTTAAAGTATCATGAAAAAAGCTTAAGTTAAATCTAAAATAAAAAAACTCATCATTCGAATCTATTTTAACACAAAAGCACATAAACTTTAAATCATATATTATTACAATAAGGATCGTAAGTTTCGCCAAAATGTTATTTATGATAAAATTCCGTAGGCACGTAGGAATTCCTTCCTTATTTTAGCATAGCTTTAGTTTTAAATTCAAATAATTTGCTATCAGTTTTTTCCACTTCATATATTGGACACTTTATATTTGTAAGAACCGTATCTTTTATTTTTTGCCTGTTTTTTTCGGTGCAGTTGAGTCCTAAATATATTCCTTCAGGTTTTATAGGACAAACTATTCCACCATTTTTATTTCCTTTAGCTTTTAAAATAATTCTCCATTCCTTTTCATAACTCCAGCTCAAATGCTTTATCTGCATCAGAAAAAATAGCAAATACATTCTCTCCTCAGCATTTTCCTCAAATACTTTTCTCAAAAATTCTGTTATATCATATTTTTCTCTCCTATACCTTATAGGAAAAATGTATTTTGAAAACTTATCATCATAATTTAGCTTAGAAAAATCATATTCTATACAAATACCTGTATGATTGTCAGCATAATGTGCCCACATTGGCATACTGTTAAGTTCTTCTGAAAAGCAGCACACTTTTATATTATCTCTAAGTCCCTCAATATAACCTTCTATATCTTTTTTATCTGCTGCATTTTTATCAAAGCATACACCATAAGAATCAAAAGGATCATTTAATTTATCTGGATTTGAAAACCATATTTCATTATTTTTAAGTGCCTCTAATCTTTTATCATCTATAATCTCATATTTATAAAGCTTTTTAGGAAAATTATCATATTTTAATTTATATGCTTCCTTCTTTCTACCATAAAAAAGAAGTTTAATAAATTTATCTATCCATTCCATTTTATCTTCTCCTTAAGAACGTCATATGCTTTTATTCTTGCCAGATTCTAAAAACAAATGTATAAATCTTATATACTCAAAATTATATATATAATAAAAATTCGCGAACAAAAATATTTTTGCTGGCGAATTTTTATTTTTTACTTATTATCTAATTTATTCATTAACTTTTTAACCACAATAGGATCTTCCATAGCGGATGACATTACAGCAGCTCCGCTTGCCCCAGCTTTCATGACATCATCTATATTTTCCTCTCCTATACCCCCAATGGCAATTTCAGGTATAGAAATATAGCTTGCTATGGAACTTACAAATTCTAGCCCTCTCCCCTTTAATCCAGGCTTACAATTTGTTTCATATACATTTCCACAAAGTAAGTAATCCGCTCCCATTTTTTCAGCTTCCGCTGCCTCACCAAGGCTGTGAACAGATACTCCATTTTTTATCTTTTTACTGCCGCCATTCTCTATAAAATTTCTAAAACTTGTATGATAAGCATATGCATTAACCTCTTCAGCTGCTCTTAAGCTTCCATTGACAATTAAATTTGCATCATACTCGTCTGCAATAAGTTTCATTTCTCCGGCGACTTCATACAATTCGTTATACTCAAGATCCTTCTCTCTAAGTATTACGTTCTTAACCCCATATTCAAGTATCTTACAAACTGTACTATACAAATCCCCATTTTTTATAAGCTTTCTATTGGTAACTACATATATCATAATGTACTTTGAAAATCCTTAAATACAGGATTGTAACCCAATTCTTTTATCTTATCATAAACTTCTTTGACACTTCTCTTATCGTTGGTATCAAATTGTCCTTCACCTTTGTCCTTTGAGCTGTGTCCACCAACCTCTGTGGAAACACCAGCAGACATTTTAGTAACCCCTATTGCTATGAGTTTATCTCTAAATTCTCTTGGTTCACGAGTAGTTACATTAGTCCCAGCCCTTGGAAGAAATAATTTGTATGCAAGTATAACCTGTACAATATTTTTATCATTAACATCATATATATCATTAAAACTTCCTGCATGAGGTCTTATTCTTGGAGCTGACATAGACATTTCAACACTCGGGAATTTTTCTTGAATGTAAGCAGCATGAAGTCCTGTGAAAAATGCCTCACTTCTCCATTTGTAAAGACCTAAAAGAGCACCTGTACCTATGGAATGAATTCCTGCTTTGCAAACTCTTTCTGGTGCATTAAGCCTAAATTTAAAGTTTCTCTTAGGTCCGCTTAAATGAACCTTTGAATATTTTTCTTCATTATAAGTTTCTTGATAAATAGTAAGACTATCTGCCCCTGCATCTACAAGTTCTTTGTATTCGTTAACCTCAAGAGGATATATTTCAATACATATTGAGCTGAAATATTTCTTTAAAAGTCTTATTGCATCTGCTATATATGAAACAGGTGTTTTAACTTTAGACTCTCCTGTTAAAACTATAATATTTCTCATACCTGAAGCATGTATTGCTTTTGCTTCCTCTTCT
The DNA here is from genome assembly GCF_001705235.1 of Clostridium pasteurianum. Taxonomy (NCBI): domain Bacteria; kingdom Bacillati; phylum Bacillota; class Clostridia; order Eubacteriales; family Clostridiaceae; genus Clostridium; species Clostridium pasteurianum. The sequence continues at coordinate 3,115,381 of NZ_MCGV01000001.1, read as the reverse complement.
ATCTCTTCCATAGTAAGTTGCTTTCTCTTTATTTTATTTCTAACATTATATCCACAATAAGCACAGCCATTAACACAGTAATTTGCAATATACATAGGAGTATACAAAACTACTGTTTTTCCAAAATTCTCAAGGGACAACTGCCTTGCCTTTTGAGCCATTGGTTCTAAATATTTTTCAGCTGTTGGAGACAAAAGTTTTAAGAAATCAAGCTCATGAAGCCTGTCCTTACATAATATATTTTCTATATCCTTGTCTGTCACCTTCGAGAAAAAATCGTCAAAATCAAAATCCTTATATTCCTGTAATTTTTCATAAAAACTCATTTTAACACTTCCTATCGTAAAAATCCTGTAAGAGGAGATGATGCTGCGGCATATTTCTTTTGAGCTCCAAGCTTCGCAGTGTATGCAAGCCTTCCTGCCTTAACTGCAAAAGAAAATGCTTCTGCCATAAGAACGGGATCATCTGCTGAAGCTATAGCCGTATTTACAAGAACTGCATCTGCTCCCATTTCCATAGCCTCTGCTGCATCTGATGGCTTTCCTATTCCTGCATCTACAACTACTGGGACTTCATTAATTTCCTCTATTAATATGTTAAGCATTTCTTTAGTTCTAAGTCCCCTATTAGTTCCAATTGGTGCTCCAAGAGGCATAACAGCTGCTGCCCCAACATTAACAAGTCTTCTTGCATCCATAAGGTCAGGATTTATGTAAGGAAGTACTGTAAATCCTTCTTTCACTAAAGCTTCTGTTGCTTTTATAGTTTCATAGTTATCTGGAAGCAAATATTTATTATCTGAAATAACTTCTATCTTAACCCAATTTCCACAGCCAGCTGCCTTTGCAATTTTAGCAAGTCTTATAGCTTCTTCTGCATTTCTGGCTCCTGAAGTATTTGGAAGAAGTATTAAATCCTTATTTACAAAATTAAGTATATTGTCCTGCTCTGAAGTTATGTCTACTCTTCTAAGTGCAACAGTTATAACCTTAGCTTGTGATTTCTCCATAATCTTAGGAATAATTTCATTTGAACCTAATTTTCCTGTTCCCACAAAAAGTCTATTATCTAACTTGACTCCTCCTATTTTTAATTCATCCATATCTATCTCTCCTCCATTATCATTCTTAATACTGCATTTGCCTCATGATTCGCCGCTATGGTAACTCTAGGTGCCATGAGACCAGAACCCGGCGCAGCTTCATTTTCTCCATCACCTACAAGATAGAAATTGCCATTAACTTTTCTTGTAACTATGGTATTACTTGAAAAATATCCCGCCATACCTGATGCTCCAATAATTTTCTTATCCTTCATTTTAGTTAGTACTGTGTTTATAAGTACCGCTTTTGAAACCGGATTATCAAAAGCCTCAACAATTATATCCACATCTTTAAAGATATGCTGTACATTATTTTCATCTATAAATGTATCCAAAGTATCGATCTTAACAAAAGGATTTACTTCACCTATTATTTCTTTTAATGCATTGGTTTTTTTCATGCCAACATTTTTCACAAAATAATATTGCCGATTTAGATTACTTGGCTCAACCACATCGAAATCCACAAGCAAAAGTCTTCCTATGCCAATTCTTGCAAGTGAAACAGCTGCATTTGAACCAAGCCCTCCAAGTCCGGCTATTCCAACAGATACTTTTTTAACTCTGTTATGAACCTCTGGTGTATGTCTAGAAACAAGCTGTGCTTCCATTTCCTCTTTTTTGGGGATTTCACCCTTTTTTATAAAGACAATGCTATCATGCTCTTTAAGCTTTATATCTTTCTTTACTATGAAACCATTATAGACAATAACATCTGCATTCTTTTTAATTTCGCTTTTAAGCTGCATAAGTGTAGTGTTATCTTCAATATATTTAAGCTTTTCATTTACATACACTTTCACTTTTTAGCCACCACCAACAAATCTTATTATTTCTACTTTTGATGAACTTGAAAGCTTTTTATTTTTGTATTCATTTTTGTCTATTATATCCATATCTACTTCTACAACTACATGGCTACTTTCAATTTTCATTTTATTTAAGAGGTCATAAACAGTTATTCCAGCTTGAAAATTCATTTCTTTACCATTTACTATCATAAAATCACCTCTTTAGCCACTAAGTGGACTTATTATTTTTTAATACATCTTAAATTTTGACTTTGAGATAAAAAAAAGAGAAGCAAAATCGCTTCCCTCATAACTTTCTTATTCATATTAAAAACATATAAACTTCTGCGCAGAATTACATGTCAAATATGCTGTAATTAACTCCCTACGTTGGCATTATCCAAATCAGGTTATGAGGGTCTGGAATCACATTCCACTCTCAGCCTGTCCACAGGCTCCCCGTGACGCTATTTAATTTTTACACTCTTAATTTAGCACAACGAAACAAAAAATGCAAATATTATTTTAATTTTGCTTCAGTTTGTTCGTTATTTTTTGCACTATTTCTTCTATTGAAAGTTCATCAGTATCTATTTTTTCAGTATCCATATTGTCATACATTTTTAATCGTTTCATACTTCTTTCAAGGCATGTCTCATCCCTTAAACCATCCTTAATATCCTTTTGTATTCTCTTTTTTAAAGTTTCCTCTGAACAAGTAAGTGTTATTTTAATTAAATTAAATTCAATATCTTTTAAGGGTTCAAGTATACTGTCAAAAATACTTTCTTCATGAATTACCCAATTGAATATAACATATTTTAATGAAGAATTATTCAAAAAACTTTTAAGCATATAAGTTATATTATTCATAACCATATTCTTGTTTTCTTCATTAACTGTAAATGGATTAATCATCCAGCACCAATCTCCATCAAGCCAGACAGAATCCTTTAAAGTTTTATTTAGCTGCTTACATACTGCCGTTTTACCTATTCCCATAGTTCCGTTTATTATTATTAATTTTTTCTTCACTGTAATCACATCCCAATAATAAATTATACATTATTTTAAAGCTAACTGCTCAACTTTTACAATTTAAAAATGTTACGTTAATTTACATATAGAAAATTTAAGTTAATTACTAAAAGCATAAAAATTTACTTCATGGTTATAATTACATAATGTTCCTTGATTGTAACTTTTATTTGAAGATTTAATTATTCTATTCTTAATATTAATTTTTAATGATATAATGTTGATAAATATTTTACCTTAGGAGCTTTATATGGAAGAAAACAACAGAATAAATTTAATATTAAACCACAATAGTTTCAAAAAATATTTATCTAAAAATTCCGAGTACGAAAAGCAAAGAAAATTTTGTGTACATAACCTAGAACATTCTTTAGATGTGGCAAGAATTGCATACATAATTGTTCTTGAAAGAAAACTTGATATAAAAAAAGATATAATTTACGCTTCTGCACTTCTCCATGATATAGGAAGATGGCAGCAATATGAATTAGGAATTTCTCACAGTGAGGCAAGTTTTAAACTATCAATTGATATTTTAAAAGACTGCAACTTTAGACCAAATGAGATTGTCATAATAACCGAAGCTATAAAAAATCATAGAGAATCAAACAATGCATCAAGCCTAAGTTATATACTTTATAAAAGCGACAAACTTTCAAGAAATTGCTTTAATTGCAAAGCCCACGATGAATGCAATTGGAATCACCATAAAAAAAATTTAAACATAGTATATTAGGAGTAGTAATATGAAAATAGGAAACAAACATTTTATAATTGGAAAAAGAACTTACATAATGGGAATTTTAAATGTTACCCCTGATTCCTTCTCTGACGGAAATAAATTTAATACTATACAAAAATCAATGGAACATGTCCTTGAAATGGTAAATGACGGTGTAGATATAATCGACGTAGGTGGAGAATCCACAAGACCCAATAGCACTCCTGTATCAGAGGAAGAGGAAATTAAAAGAGTTATCCCTATAATCGAAACTTTATCAAGAAATTTTGACATTCCAATTTCCATTGATACATATAAGGGAAAGGTTGCAGAACTTGCCATAAAATCCGGTGCACATCTAATAAACGATGTTTGGGGTTTTAAGAAAGATCCATACATAGCTAAAGTTGCTGCAAAATATAATGTTCCATGCTGTTTAATGCACAATAGAACTAATACTAAATATAATAACTTTATAAAAGATGTGTTAAATGATTTAAAAGAAAGCATTGATATAGCTTTAAATGCAGGAGTAAAAGCAGAAAATATAATTATAGATCCGGGTATAGGCTTTGCAAAAACTTTTGATCAAAATCTTCTTTTGATGAACAATCTAGAAAAATTAAAAAGTTTAAACTATCCTATTCTTTTAGGAACTTCAAGAAAATCAATGATAGGTAATATTTTAGATCTACCTTCAGATAAACGAGTTGAAGGTACAATTGCAACTTCAGTACTAGGTATAACTAAAGGCTGTGACTTCGTAAGAGTTCATGATGTTTTGGAAAACAAAAGAGCTTGCATGATTGCTGACGCAGTAGTAAGGAGATGATCTAATGGATAAAATAACTATAGAAGACCTTGAAATATTTGCAAATCATGGTGTATTAGGTGAGGAAAAAGAATTAGGACAAAAATTTTTACTTTCTGTCTATCTTTATTTAGATTTAAGAAAACCAGCATTATCAAGAAATTTAAATGAAACTGTAAATTACGCTGAACTTTCAGAAAAAATCGAAAAAGAATTTACGAAAGAAAAATTTGATCTTATAGAAACTGCCGCAGAAAAAATAGCAGAATTTGTTTTATTAAACTACAATGCTGTAAAAACCGTAAAAGTAATCTTAAAAAAGCCTTGGGCTCCACTAAAAAAGCATTTAAAATATGTTTCTGTTGAAATAGAAAGAACCTGGCACACAGCATATATAGGACTTGGTTCTAACATGGGAGATAAAACTCAAAATTTGAGTACTGCATTAAAATTAATAAATGAAAATTCTAACTGCCGCATAAATAAAGTTTCAAATTTTTATCACACAAGACCTGTTGGTTACTTAGAACAGGATAATTTTTTAAACTGTGCTGCTAAAATAGAAACCTTTATGTCTCCAGATGAACTGATGAATTTTTTCCTTGAGACAGAAAAAAAACTAAAACGTGAAAGAAAAATACACTGGGGTCCACGCACTATTGATATAGATATATTACTTTATGATAATTTAGTTACAAGTAACAAAGACTATATTATTCCACATCCAAGAATGACTGAAAGACTTTTTGTCTTAACACCTTTATGTGAAATAAATCCTTATTTAATTCATCCTTTACTAAATAAAAGAATCATCGATATAAAGAACAATTTATCTAAAATTCAAACTTTATAAATCATATATAGTACAAAGAATGGCAAGTAATTTTTTCACACAGCTTGCCATTCTTTGTACTATATATTATAATAATTTATGAGAAATTATAGATTGTATATAACTTACTACAATTTAGTATATTTCTTACAAAATAACTTAGATAAAAACAAATATGTGTGCTAGGGGTGCCTTTGGGCTGAGAAACAATACTGTTTTGTTAGTGTTAACCCTTAACCTGATCTGGATAATACCAGCGTAGGGAAGCAATATGAATTTTAGAGCATTAGCTGTAATCCATGTTGATTACAGTTTTTTTATGAGTATTAAACCCCATAAGCACACAAAAATTATGGAGGTTTTTTTATGAGTAAATTTTCTTTTTCAAAAAGCATGTCAGAAATATTAAAGCACCCATCTGCCATAGCCGCCCTAGTAGGAATTTTAATTATTATAATTGTTATTCTAAAAATCAACAAGATAAAGTTCACCACAAAATTAGTTGCACAAATAGGAATAGTCCTTGCACTATCAACTGTCCTTAGCTTTTTTAAAATATACAGACTGCCTCAAGGTGGAAGTGTAACTTTAGGAAGTATGGTACCGATCCTTTTAATTGCATTCTTCTATGGACCAGAGGTTGGATTTTTAACTGGATTCTTGTTTGGTATAATTGATCTTATTTTAGAACCATATATACTTCATCCAGTTCAAGTACTCTTTGACTATCCTCTCCCATACATGGCACTTGGAGCAGCCGGATACTTTAAAAACAAAAAAATACTAGGAACAATAATTGCAGTTTTCATGCGATTTATATTTCACGTCATTTCTGGAGTAGTTTTCTTTGCAAGTGATGTTCCAAAGGGTCAAACTCCTCTTATGTATTCCATAATATACAATGGTTCATTTTTATCAATCGACTGTATTATCTGTCTTATAATAATAGGCATAATCCCATTAAAAAGGCTTTATCGTATTGTTAATTCTGGCAACTAAAAATTTGCTCAAAATTTGTAAAACATTTATTAACAATGTTGTTAAATTACTTTAGCAAACCCATTATGTAATATAATTGTTACATAAGGTTATTTAATGGGGAGGCTTTAAAAGTGAAACTCAAAAAAATCAGTATATTAATACTTGCTGCAAGTTTATCTCTAAGTTTACTTGCTGGATGCAGCAGCACAACTACTGGTGGTACACCCACTAAAAAAAATGTGTCTGCTAAGGCAAAGAAACCAAATATTAGTCAAATGAAAGCTAAAATTCAAGCACAACTTAAAGAATTTGTTAATAAAGGTCTTATAAATCAAACTCAATCAGATAAAATTTTAACTGCTTTTATAAAAAATGCTCAAAGCACTAAACAAAGTACTAATCCTTTAAGTAATTTAGTTAAAGATGGAACAATAACTCAAAATCAGGAAACTAGTATATCCGAAGCTTTACGTCAATTTTTTCCAAAAGGTCAAGAAACAGACTCTGGTAAAAAAGAATTGTTAAATAAATAATTATAAAAAATAGTCTAAATTGTTTGCTCAAATAAATTTAGACCATTTTTTTATAATTAAATTAAGAAATTATATTAGCTTGTTATTTTTTAAACAATATATTATATACGTTTACGTAAGCGGTTTCAATAGTTTTCTTGTTGTATTTACAATTTGTTTACATCTTATTAACTGTTCATTAACAAAATAAAACGATTTCTATTTTGCATTATAGGTTAAATTGATATATTATAAGCATGTAAGGAAATTGAATAATATTTAATTTATATGGAGGTGTTAAAATGACGGATTTTATAAAAAAATTATTTAGTAAGGATCATCTAATGATACTCGGATTTGCTCTTAGTCCAAATCTTTTAAGAGAATATGAACTAAGCTTAAAAGATGAGAAAAGTTTAACTGACAAAAAGGCTGCATAGATTTATGAAAATAAACTCTATGTAGTCTTTTTTATAATTTCTTTATATACATCGCAAATATAATGTATGATGTTTTTTTTCAGTTTAAAGACTTATTTAGATTTTATAGATTCACTATTCTGTAATCTACTTTATTCCATCCCATTCATTAAAAAATTCCATTAAAAAACTTTCCATATATTTATGCCTAGCTTCAGCCATATTTTTTGCAGTTTCAGTATTCATTAAATCCTTTAATTTTAAAAGCTTCTCATAAAAATGATTTATAGTAGTTCCTTTATATTTTGAATACTGCTCAAAGTTCATATTATAATGCGGCTTTTCATTAGGTATGTGCATAATTCTACTTTTATTACCACCATACGCAAATGCCCTGGCAATACCTATTGCACCAATTGCATCTAATCTATCAGCATCCTGTACTATTTTTCCTTCTTTACTTTTAGGAACTTTAGTATCTGTACCTTTAAAAGATATTGATGAAATTATATCACATATAGCCTTTATTTCGGTTTCTGATATTTTATTATTTCTCAAAAAAATTTTTGCATTTGAGTAATCACCAACATTTCCGCCAAATAATTTATAATCATCAACATCATGTAATAAAGCTGATAGCTGGACTATTTCTAAATCTGCCCTTTCATTTTTACAAATACAAGTTGCTAAATTATATACCCTTATACTATGATAATAATCATGTCCACTATAATCATTCTCAAACTTTTCTTTAATATACTCTAATGCCTTTTTAAATAATTCTTCATCCATAATCATATCTCCCATCCACAAATAATAATAAAATTTCATTACCATTATTTTAAGCGTATAGATGTATATATATTGTACTAATCAATAATTACCTCTACTTTTTATAAATATAGATATCAATATTAGATTTAATATTTTACAAACTCATCAATTAATTTTCGCGCAAGACTAAATTTTTTAGGTATATTAGGCAATTCATCTTTTGTAAACCAATCCGCATCTACTATTTCACTTCCATCAACCTTAAGTTTCCCCGAATCATATTCTGCAAAGAAACCAAGCATTAAGGAATTAGGAAATGGCCATGGTGAACTAGAATAATATCTTATGTTATTAACTTTTATATTAACTTCTTCAAATATTTCTCTTTTCACTGCATGTTCAAGACTTTCACCAGCTTCCACAAAACCAGCAATTAAACCGTACATATTATTTTTAAAACTGCTGTTATGAGCAAGTAATATCTTGTCCCCTTTTGTAATTGCAACTATTATAGCCGGACATATTACGGGATACATTATATTACCACAATTTGGGCAAATTTTAGCCATTTCATCTTTTTTGTTTTCCATTTCACTTCCACATCTGCCGCAATATTTATTATTCCTATTCCAATTTAATATTTCACTTGCTCTTCCTGCTATTAAAAACATCTCTTTTTCCATTAATACGCCAACTTCACGTAATGTCAATAGCTTAAATTCTTCTGCGATTTCAATATTAGGAGACATTTCAACTACAAAGCAGTTTTCTGATTCATATTCCCCCAAAAAGAACTCATTTTCATATTTGATATTCATTTTTTTAATTTCACTAAATCTGGGAACACTTAAATTCTCTCCTGCTTTTTTAACAATTAAGTTTCCTCTAACAAATGCAAAACACAAATCTCTATCTTCACTATTTTTAAATACTCCTGGCAATATTTTAAAATCACTCATATTAAAATCCTTTCGAAATTATTGACACACTTTCTCTCTCAACTAATTTTACTGGAATAATTGTGTCATGTTCCACATCATTTCCGGTTATCAAATCTACAATCTTCTCTGCTAAAAGCTTTCCACAGGATTTATATGGATAATGAATTGTTGTCAAAGATGGAGTTACCATCCTCGCTACCTCATAATCTCCTATTCCAATAACTGAAATATCCTTAGGAATCGATATTCCTCTCTTTATTAATCCTTTAATAATTCCAATTGCAATATTATCCGTAGCACATGCAATAATTGTTGGTTTTTGAGTAGTTAATATTTTTTTTTCTATTTTAATGGCACCTTCTATAGTTGAATCACTTTCAAAAAATGAAACGCTATCTATATTATTATCTCTCATACATTTTTGAAATCCTAATTTTCTTCTTGACCATGCCGAAACATCCTTTTTATCTACATCAACATAACATATATTTCTATGGCCCTTATCTATTATGTATGAACCCATTTGATATCCTGCATCTTCATCATTATGCATAACACAATAAAAATCGTCATTTTTCTGTCCTAATAGTATGACTGGTATATCACTTTCTCCTAAAGCCTTCTTATGCTTATCTGATATTTTCCCTGAAATTAAAATAATTCCTGAAATTCTTTGATTTATAAGATTTTCTATACTCTCAATTTCTCTTTTAACCTTTTGTCCTGTACATGATATTATTAATTGGTATCCTAGCTCTCTTAATCTTTCATCTATTCCAGCTAATGTCCTTGAATTTGCATACGAATCTAACCTTGGGACAATTATACCTATAAGATTATTCTTTTTTGCTTTTAAACTTTGGGCAAAATTATTAGGAACATAGTTTGTGTCTCTTATTGCCTTACAAATTTTTTTTCCAGTCTGTTCACTAACATAGCCACCATTTAAATATCTAGATACAGTACTTTTAGCTACACCTGCAATGGAAGCTATATCTGCTATTGTAGTTTTTATTTTAACTCACCCCTAATTCTTAATAAACCTTAACACAGGTACAATTTTCTTAAAATCTATTATAACTATAAATACATAAAATATCAAACATATATTTACAATATTACCTACTGTTAAGGTGAATCTGAAGGCAAGCTTAACGATATATCTTTTGGAATTAACCATAGTGAATTATTGTGTGAATTAATTTGAAATATATGAGATAACCATAAAAATAGGTTATTTTCAGAATAGCTTACACGAAATGCAATAAAATATGCAAATTTCAAATTTTCAGAAATCAAAATACTTTAAGAATACAATACATTGCCTATAAGTATATTATTATATGTATATCACATAACTTTAGCATAGAAAGTAAAATAAGATTTACCTTCTACACTATTTTATATTTGTTTAATTCATACAGATCTAAAATCATCTGAGAATCTACTTGTAACGAGGTATCATTTTCATCATCATATACCCTTGTAGTCAAAGCCTTTTGCCCATTATTAATAAATATTTCTAGTGATGATGTATCGCTAAATATATTTATTTGCTCTATTTTATTTATTTCTACATGTCTTTCATTTCTGCCATAACCGCTTTCCTTTAACGATAATGTCAATATGTGATTATAATAATTTAAAGTAACATCTTTTCTTAATCTGATTTTAAAATTATCATTGAGCGGCATAAGCTGTGCTTCATAAACCTTACTTAAAGTAGAAATAACTTCATCTATAGCTAATATTCTATGAACATGATTTTTTCTTAATTTTTTTGTTTCTTCAATTGGATACTGATACAAACTATCATCTTTTAAAAATAATACTCTAGGTAAAGTCAAGGCATGCTGCCAGCCTTTACTAACAGTTGGATTTTTATATGGAATATCCGGTAAACCCATCCAACTAATCATTATTCTTCTGCCGCTTTTATCTACAAACGTTTGAGGTGCATAAAAATCAAATCCATAATCTAACTCCGTAAAATTATATACCATCAAATTATCTTTTATATTACCTTTAATAAAAAAGTAACCACTCTGATAAATATTTTCATATTGGTAACCTCGCTTCTTAAGACCTTGAGGGCATACCATTAAAATCTTTTTTGTACCAATTTCAAACAAATCGGGGCATTCCCACATATAACCAAATGGTTGTTTTGTTTCAATTCTACTTTTATAGTTCCACTCTTTTAAATCTAAGGATTCATAAATCAAAGCACAGCCTACACTATTTTTCGTGCGAGCTCCTAAAACCATGTAAAAAACACCGTCTTCTTCATAAATTTTAGGATCACGAACATGACAGCTCAGGTCATCAGGATAGCTTTCATTCTTTAAAATATTATATTTTTTGCCGAAGTGTATACCATCCTTTGAAGTAAATCCATTTAAATAGTGACCTCTTCCTTCATTTATGTAATCAAAATTTCCTTTAAACTTAATATTTCCTGTGTAAAAAAAATATATTTGATTATCCCTTATATACGCACTTCCCGAATATGCTCCATCTTTATCAATATCGCTATCCGGGAAAAGTGCATTTTCTTCCCTTTTGAAAGTTAAAAAGTCCTTTGTTGTAAAGTGTCCCCATCCCTTTTCTTTACCTTCCGCACTTGTAGGTGAATATTGATAAAAAATATGATAAGTTCCATTAAACTCACATAGCCCATTGGGATCATTTAACCATCCAACTAGTGGCATTAAATGGTATTGCAATCTCCATTCATCAAGATTAACTTCATCTTTCGTTCTTTCCTCAGCCTGCTTAAAAATCCTTTCCATAATCAAACCCTCTTTACTGCTATCAATATTTTATTTAACAGTATATTTTTCCATAAAATCAATAAGTACATTCATTGTTTCCTCACAATAAAATACATTACCTCCATGATCAGCATCATCAACACAATAGAAGTCTACATTTTTATGATGCTTAATACATTTCTCATATAATTCTATACTTTGCTGAAATGGGACAACACGATCTTTATTACCATGCATAATTAATAATGGGTCGTCATTTGAATCATTATCAATATAGTAAACAGGTGAAGCTTTTAATGCTAAGTCTAAATTTCCTAGAAGACTGTGGGCACCAATTATCATAGTTGCTGGAGAAGCTTTTTCATGGTCAAAAGCAGAACAATATTTATAAATAGTAGATAAATTACTTATTCCATATAAATCAATAAATCCTCTTACATTACAAAGTGGTTCATCTGTATAATCTAATTTAGAATTTTTCCATGTAGCCCAACATAAAGAAGATGTGTGCCCTCCACTTGATTCACCAGATATAAATACATTTTTCATATCAATACGAAGTTCATCACTATGATTTCTAATATATCTCATTGCACATTTTGCATCTAATACTTGTGCTGGAAATATTGCAACATCGCTAGGTCGATACTCTACAACTGCTAAAATATATCCATGTGTAACAACATCCTTAAAGTCCAAAATATGACTATTTAGATTTTGTTTCATCCAGGCTGAACCTTGAACATGAAAAAATAGAGGGTATTTTCTATTCTCATTAAACTCATCTGGATAAACAAGTCTTAATTTTAATTCAATCCCGTCCTCTTTATTGTATATAACATCTTTACCAATAAACCCTCTTATATTATTTTTATCTCCTTTTATTACCTTTGTTCCTTCAGGATAGTTAACTACTTTAGGCATTTCTTCGTATGTGTATTTCATTTTAAGTTCCATTGCTCTTCCTCCATTTCTCACTGCTTACGAGAAAAAACATCAAGCAAGAATTGCCCCATCATTCTCCATGCTCTATCAGCTTCTTTTTCATTATATTCCTTAAGGCATTTATGAGTAAAACCATGTTGACAATTCTTAAATATTTCAAATGTCACATCAACTCCCGCAGCCTTAGCTTTCTTTGCAAAATCTTGTTCATCTTTTGACAGTACATCATATTCAGCAGCTAAAACAAGCATTTTAGGAAGATCATGCAAATCTGCTAATATTGGAGATGCTAAAGGATCATTTAAATCATTAAGATCATCAAAATACCAGTTAATATATTGAAGAATTCTTTTAGAACTCATTGCTTTCTTTGGATCAAGTGCTTTTCTATCTTCTTCATTTAAAGATTGTTTTAACGGCGCATAATCTATAATCTGGCCACTTATACCAATTTTTTTCTCTTTACGATCTAATAAACATAGTACTACAGCCATGTAACCTCCGGCACTGTGTCCACCAACAACAATTTTGTTAGCATCAATTTTATACAATTTACTATTTTGCTTTATTTTAACTATGGCCTCATATGTTGATAAAATTGGTTTAGGAAATTTAAATTCTGGAGCCAAACAATAATCAACATTAATTACAGCACAGTGAGCAATGTCCGCTAGTCTTTGGCAATATATTCCATCAGTTTCCGGATACCCTAAAACATTGCCACCACCGTGAAAATTAAACATTACAGGTAACACTTCTATACCATCATAATTTTCTGGTCTATATATATATCCATCCACATATCCTGAAATACTTGTTCTTACTGAAATTTTTTCAAATTTTCCATTTAATCTTTCATTATATACAACTTCATAATTTTGTATTTCTTTTTTCATTCGATATTCATAAATTGAATAGTCTTCTTTTTTCATTTGAACACTCCTATAAATTTATTTTTTGTTTATTACTAACTTGTCCATAATCAATAAAATGAATATCTTTTCCATTACTATTTGTAATAATAAGCATTGTAGACAAATCAACATTCTTTTGCTTTAATAAATCTAAATCGAGCTTAATAACTGGTTCACCATGTTTAATCTTTTTACCTTGGCTTGATAAAATTGTAAATCCTTCTCCTTTAAGATTAACTGTATCAATTCCTATATGAACCAAAATTTCAACACCATCACTTCTTGTAATTCCAAAAGCATGGCCAGTGGGAAATATTGTTGTAATTTCACCATCACATGGAGACGAAATGGTATTATCTAATAATTTAAAAGCAACACCATCGCCCATTAACTTTTGAGAAAAAACCTGATCTTTAACTTCTTCAATAGGAAACATAATTGCATTAGAAACCGCAACTATATCACTACTACTCTTTTTTAATAACCCTAACATTTTTAACCTCCATTATAGCTATAAATACCATAAACATTACTAAAGGGGAAGTATCGACCTAGTCCTACCTAACTTTAAATCACTATACTTTTTAAAAATTTGATATACTATAATTATACACTTTAACTAATTATCGCTACTTCCCAAAATTTTATTTATTATAAGTCATTGTATGTTACTAGTTTAATATCCTTACGATTCAAACATTGTTTTGCCGTCTCACTGCATAGCATTTCCACTTCATAAACTCTCGGAATATTTACTGATGAATTTTCTAATATATATGCATCAATATATCCAGGATGTGTAATAACCATGTCACAATCACCATCATGTCCCTGCTCAATTGCTTCAATTAAGGGCTCAATTGATTTTTGGTCAATAGAATGAGCTATATGAATATAAACATTTGTTTTACCTACAAGCATAGGCTTATTATTAAGAGTAAATCCCGAATACTTTAAGTTGAATTTTTTAGCTACTATTTCTAATCCTTTAAAAAAGTTCTTACTATTAATAGCATGGCCATCTAAATATTTAGGTTCATACCCAGTCAATTGTACAAATCGTTTGTACTGCGCTTCAATCTCCATAATAACTTCTTCTAAAACAACAACCTCTTGCTTTGAATTACGATAGTAACTTGATGATTTAAATTCGCCGTTCTCATCAACTAGACTTGGAACTAATTTGGGATCACAAACTGGTTTGCCTATACAAATATTTGTATGCTGACCTAAACAAATATCATAATTTTTTATTAAATTGAATCCATGACTTGCAGCATACATGTTTGGCATCATACCAACTGATTTAATGAGTCCATCCTTTATAGATTTTTCTATTCCATAATTTACAGCTTCACTATATCCAAGATCATCTGCTCTAATTAAAATTTTTTTCATAGTGCGATCCTTTCTTAATTCTTCTTTACTATTGGATCATTTTTATCAAAGCCAAAGAAGTAAGTAACAGCAGCAGCAACAATTAATGAAATCAAGCAACCTATAATACCATTTACTAGATTAGAAGTTCCATTACCAGTAAAGGCTAATAATCCAACTACATTTGTAGCAGGTACAAGTGTATAATGTCCTATATTCAAAATTCCCATATATAATCCACCTGCAAAACCACCAGCAACTAGACCTAACAATGGTTTTTTATACCTAATGCCTACTCCATATATACCAGGTTCAGTAACTCCACCTAATAGTAAAGATATAAGGAAACCAAATGACAAAGATTTTTGCTCAGGGTCTTTAATTCTCAAAGCTGCTCCTAAACATATTCCTGCTACTGCATATGTTGCTGCAATCATACCTACAGCTATAAAGTTTTCATGTCCTGCAGTGGCAAAAATCTGAAATAAGAAAGTAATTAAAATCATGTGCATTCCACTCATTACTAAAAATTCAAATGTTGCACCAATTATTGCTACTCCTAAGAACCCAACAACTCCGTGTAATGATATAATACCGTTACAAATATAACTTCCTAAGAATGAACCTGCAGGTCCTAAAACACATAGACTAATTGGTAACATAACTGCAATTGTGAAAGCTGGTGCAAAAACACTTCTTAATGCAGAAGGCAACCACTTATTAAAGAATCTTTCAACATATGACATCACATAAACAGACATAATTATTGGCAAAATTGTACTTCCATACTTTTGTACTGAACAAGGAATACCATAAACACTAAAACTTTTACCAGCAAGACCTACAAAGGTAGGATGTAACATAATTGCACCCAGTAAAATTCCCATAACTGGTGATACTTTAAATTTTTTAGCTGAAGTATATCCGATTATAACTGGAAAGAAATAAAAACCCGCATCTCCAACAAACGTTGCTAACACATAGAAATCACTTTTGGGTCCAATTACATTAAGCATTGATGGTCCCAATATAGCAACAAGCATCTTAAAAAACGCTGCCGCTGTAATAACTGGTATAGCTGGCACTAAACTTCCCGATAGTGCATCTAATATTCCATTTAAAACTGACTTAACTGTTACTTTTTTCTTTGGTTTATCAGCTTCATCTATATTAGAATTATCTTGAAATCCAATCATTTTGCAAACTTCATCGTAAACTTTAGATACATCTTGACCGATAATTACCTGCAATTGTCCACCTGATCTAATAACTCCAAGTACACCTTTAATTTCCTTAATCTTTTCATCACTTGGAATACTTTCATTTTTCAAGTTAAAACGCAGTCTTGTAGCACAATGGGTAAAATTTAAAATGTTTTCTTTCTCACCCACTTCATTTAAAATCTCCTCTGCTAGTTTCTTAAACTTCTCACTTTGATTCATTTTCTTCCTCCTTTTTAAATAGAAAAGTTCTTCAAATGTATCCTAAATTCCACGCATTATATTTACAACGTTTTTTATCACATAACAAGCAGATTTCAAGTACATCATATCGAAGTTTTTGTTACAATAAATTCTTTTATATCACTCAGTCAATTAAATTTCGCCCTGGGGAACCGGTTCCATATTCATATTATAATATCGTTTTCATAGCTTGTCAACATCTTCTTTTTCTTATATAGAAAAATATATCCAAGCACAAAATCGTGATTGGATATATAAAAAGCGATTCAATTTTTCTCCAAAAGACCATTAAAAATTACATCAAAATGTTGATTTATAAGCCTATCCTTTTGTTCTTTAGAAATATTTCCTTCGAGTATTAATCTTGATACAAGCCCATATGTAGCACTCCATATTATTTGTGCAGCAAGCTCCTTATCCATTTTTCTAAACTTACCTTTTTCAATGCACAATCCTATTAACTTGCTCAATCTTCCAATACTCTCTCTATCTTTTGAAATGCCCTTTTCTAGTATATTTACTTTATACTGAACTTCACTTATATTATTCATTAATATAGCCCTAAACTGTTCTGGATTCTCTAACATATATTCAATGTAAATCTTAAGTCCTTGGACAAGTGTTTTCTCTGGATTTTCTGCATCAACAGTAACTTCACTTAACTTACTTAACATATTATTGTATCCTCTTGTAACAATTTTATCCATTATTTCACCTTTGTCTTTAAAATAATGATAAATAATTCCCGGCGAATACTCAATTTTACTGGCTATTTTTCTTATAGATAAATTTTCATAGCCATCACTAATTAAAAGCTCCTCAGCAGCATCTATTATCCTTTTCTTTAGGTTTTCTATTTCCAATTTTCGTCTTTCTGCAATTCCCATTTTTTCCTCCATGAAAATTTTATCTTTCTTTAACTTTTACAGCCGTAAAGCACCCTATAGTTATAAATACAATATCTAAAACTGTTGTTAAAATCAAGTTCAAAACATTTACCTTAACTATAACTAACATAAAAAAATTAAAGAATATTAAATTCACTCCAAATATGACTGTTCCAAATATTATAGACATCATTATTTTACTTTTATTTGCTAAAGCTGGTTTTAAGCACTCAAAAATAAATCCTATACTACTTCCAGCTGCAACATTCCAAACAAATGTACTAGTTTGTGAATAGTTCACATTGAAAACTTTGTACTCAATTATCCTGCCAATTGTAAATACAAGTGTAATAATCATGATTCTTAATATAGATATTTTATTTGAACTATTTTTCGTATAGCTTGTTTCTTGCACCACAAATTTTCCTAAAAATGTACCCAATATTACTAAAGTTACACCATCAATGACTGGATAATATATCATATCCATAACTGAATTACTTGGCATTGGTTCCAAAAGATAAACTATCCACATAAGGGCAAAAAGTGATCCAAACTTAATGCCTCTTATTAGCTTTTTTCCACTCATTCCTTTTTGGGCAAATACAAATGTATAGGAAATAGCCATATATACAACTGTACCATAAATAATAAGTACAGGCAGTACGATCCCTTTTTTAGCAAGCATACTAGGCTCAAAATAACTTTTTTCTGTAGGTATTATTCCCTGTAAAATTCCACGCAGCATTATAGCAACAAAACTAATTAGCAGTATTTTAAAAAATTGTTTTTTTCTCATATTACTTTTCTATTAAATTAAATTTTTGTGCAAATTTATCAATATTTTCTTCTTCGTTCTTCATCATATCATCACTGCTTTTAGTTATCCTCTTAACAATAAATTTTTCAAAGAAATTCATTTTCTTAAATATAAACGCTCCACCAAAACACTCCTTTACAATGGATTTATTTAAAAGTGCTTCTGGAAACGCATTAAAGAATTCTTGCATTTTTTTCTCTTCACTCATACCACATAGAAATAATCCTATATTTTTGTCCTTTAATTTGTCTAGATTTTCCATGCAAAATTTCTGTATTTCCTTAAGTATTTGCCCCATATAAATTGGACTTCCTATAATAACATTATCATATTGATCTAATTTCACATCATTATTTTCTTTTAAATTAAATAACTCAACGTCTCCATTTAATTTTTGAGACAATTTTATAGAACAATCCTTAGTAAATTCATGTTTAGTAGAATAGATAATTACTGTCTTCATTTTATCACCCCATATAATTTTATTAAACTACCATACTTTATTGAACACTGTTTAATAAAATTATAGCAATAACCAATATTTATGTCAAAGTAGATTTTAGTATGAAAAATGCATTTGCCTTAAAAGTTTAAGCAACTTTCACATATTTTAATTTTCAATATGAACTCTTTTAATCCAATCAGTAACAAGTGTATTAAAAATCTTTTCCTGTTCAATTTGAAGATTGTGTCCAGCCATATCAATCACCGCAAAAGTTGCCCTTGGAAAATTCTCTAGTATACTCCACGCATCCTTATATCCAACAACCGAATCCTGTCTTCCAAGCAGCATAAGCGTTGGCCCATAAAATTTTTCACTTAAATTATCCACATTAAACGAAAAACTATACCCTGTTTCTTGAAGTCTCCTTAAAAATTTCTCATCTCCTAATTTAACACCTGACATTATTTCTTCATCATATCTTTTATATATATTTTCATTCTGTACTACTGATATTGAATTAAAATCATCATAAGCTTCTTCACTTATCTTAGACTTTAATTCATTGTCTTTAACTAATACTGTATGTTCTGGAACCGTCCTCTTTTTAAAATCTGCTATTATAGCTGGACAAACTAATAAAAGTCCACTAACCTTTTTAGGTATTTTATATAATACTCCTCTCACAAGATATCCACCATAAGATTCACCTGCAAGTAAAAACTTTTCACCAGATGTAACTTTATTTATAAATTCAACTAGAATATCAAGCATATCATCAGAACTTTTAATCCAGTCTGCACTCGTAGATTCACCCATTCCAGGTAAATCCACATATATCCTCTTATAACAGCTTTCTTTGGTAAATAGATTTTCCATAGATTTAAACATAACTCTATAATCAACAGAATAACCATGCACTATAACAATAGGCTTGCCTTCTCCAAACACCTTATAATTCAATAGTATATCCTTTATCTTAAGTTTCATTTTTATAACTCCTTTTACCTACAAATTTTCTAAAGCCCAATTAACGATATATTCAATAGCATTTTCATCATTTGAAACACTTACGTTATCACACATTTCTATAAGCTTTTTATTGCCATTTGCCACACAGAATCCATGTCCAGCTTTTGTTATAAGCTCACAATCATTCATGTTGTCACCAACAGAAATAACTTTACTAATATCTATATTCTCTTTTTTACAAAGCCTTTCTAGCGCAGCTCCCTTTGATAAGCCCGGAGCAATTATTTCAAGATAATTTTCTCCACTTCTAACCAAATTAACCTTTCCAAACAATTTTTCAAAGTTTTTCTCAAGATAGTCTTCCTTATCCTTTTCTCCTATTATAAGAACCTTTGACCAACTTTCCTTTAATACTTCTTCTGGAACACCATAAAAAACTTCGTATCCCCTTTTCTTAAATCTTTCAGTAAATCTACATGAACTATAAACATAAGTATTTTCGTTGCAGTAAACTTCTATTCCATATGAAGAATCATATTTATTAACTTCTTTTATGATATCCTTAACTCTATCTTCAAGAAACTTTTCAAATATTGTTTTATTATTATTAAAATCATATATTTTTGTGCCATTATAAAGTATCACAGGCAAATCCACTGGAAGATCTTTTATATATCTATAAGCTGACTCCATAGTTCTTCCAGTAGCTATAGTGAATTTTCCACCTAAACTTTGAAACTTTTTTATAGCTTCAATATTATTTTTTGAAATTTCTCTATTGCTATTAATTAAAGTATCATCCATATCTGATATTAAGGTCCATCCATCAAATCTCTTTTTCAAGTATTATCACCCTTTAGTAATTTTTTAGAATACTCTAATTATAACAGTTTGTACATAAACTAAACAATTCATGTTATTTTAGTACACGGCTAAAATCCAGTGATGAAAACGTACCAATAATTAAAATTCCCCAAACTATTGTAAGAAGTATTATTTCTATAGCAAATCTAATTTTATCCTTAGTACTTCCATAAGCATCTATTAATTTATTAAGTGCATACATATCTTTTTCCAGTATGCCATCAACTATCTTTTCATCATTTTCATTCATTTATTTCACCTCTTTATAAAACATGACCTTGTTAAATTTTAATTATATAGTAATAAAATTCTCTACTTTTTACAAAAACTACTCTCAATAGGTAATATTAAGCCTAATAAAATTATTAAAACCAAAATAATTGTCCATATAAACATGTTGATTTTTTCCTTTCTACCATACCTCCTTACACGTATATCCAACTTAATGTTATTTTTCTTAATACAATCTAAAAACTTTATATAATTGTCACTACCGCATATTTCTAACTTAATTTCCTCTCCCCTAACTGGTTTTATAGTAAATATAACTGTAATCTTATCCAGATTTCTACTTTCTATATAATCTACTTCATTAAAGCTAAAATGTTTTATTTTTAAAGCTTCATACGCATCATTTACTTCTATTCCAAAGATACCTTTATTAGTTAAAATAACTCCCGTTTTAGTAGGCCAGGAAGTCCACATAGCTCCTGCTGTAGCAGCCCATCCACCGCACATAGCCTGATACTCTCTAATCATATAGGTAGGTTCCCAGAATACGTATTTTACTTTTTCACCATCTTCAAACTGCTCTTCAACCTTTTCAAATGACTCCTCCATATTAACCCTTTTATACAGCATTTTTGTCTTCTTCTTCATTTTAGAAAGCACATCATCACTAAGCTTTGTAGTTTCATATTTTTTTATCTCTTCTTCACTAACTATCACATCATTGTAAGCTCTTAATATAGCTCTGTCTTCCATGAGCTACACCCCCCTACCTGAACTTAAGATTTTTTTTAATTTTTTCCTACCCCGGCTGAGCCTATTGTAAATAGAGATTGAAGTTAAATTCATTTCTTCAGCTATCTCTTCAATATCCTCGCCTTTTATATATCGCTTCACAAAAATTTCCTTGTCCCTTATTTTTAAATTATTTAAAAGCTTTTGTACTGACTCCTTATTTTCTTCTTTTAAATACTCCTCTTCAACATTTACTGACGAATCTATTTTAACTTTATCTAAATCAATATTTCTTTTAAGCTTTTTTAATTTCTTTTTATAAGTTAATGCTTTATTCTTAGAAATTACAATTATCCAGCACTTTAAATTTCCTCTCTCCTTAGAAAAACAATCCATATTTCTCCAAAGACACATTAATATATCATCGGTGCATTCCTCTATGCTTTCACTTTCATGACTTTCATTTAATACAGAAGCTGCCACATTGTGGATTATACCTCCATAAGCATCTATTAAATTATTAAGTGCATACATATCCTTTTTCAGTATGCCCTCAACTATCTTTTCATCATTTTGCTCCATCTCTTTCACCCCTTTATTAATCCCGATCTATAAAATGCACTGAAAATAATAAGTATCAAAAACATCAGAACAAATATTGTAATTATAATTCCTTGAATTTTTTCTTTTCTACTGGTACTTATCATCCTTATATCCAATTTAATATTGCTATTCTTAATAAAATCAATAAACTTTATGTGATTATCTTCATCATATAGCTCTATTTGAATTTTCTCTCCTTTTGTTGGTAGTATAGTAAGCACAGTAAAATCCTTGTGAAACTTCTTACTTTGTATATACTCTACTTCATTAAACTTAAAGTGCTTTATTTTTAGAGCCACATAAGCGTCATTTGCTTCTACTCCAAAAATACCTT
The DNA here is from genome assembly GCF_001705235.1 of Clostridium pasteurianum. Taxonomy (NCBI): domain Bacteria; kingdom Bacillati; phylum Bacillota; class Clostridia; order Eubacteriales; family Clostridiaceae; genus Clostridium; species Clostridium pasteurianum. Next base: position 3,093,098 of record NZ_MCGV01000001.1, on the reverse strand, counting down.
TATTAGTTAAAATAATTCCAGTTTTAGTAGGCCAAGAAGTCCATGCCGCTCCTGACATTGAATAATATCCGCCGCATCCCATTTGACATTTCCTAACACCATAGGTTTCCGCCCAAAATACATATTTTACTTTTTCGCCATCTTCAAACTGCTTCTCAACCTTCCTAAATGATTCCTCCATACTAATTCTTTTATACAGCATTTTTGTCTTCTTCTTCATTTTAGAGAGCACATCATCACTAAGCTTTGTAGTTTCATATTTTTTTATCTCTTCTTCACTAACTACTACATCGTTAAAAGATTTAAGCTCTTCCCTATAATCCATTTATCTCGCCTCCTACCTTATGTTCAGTAAAATCACAATAATACATAATGTGGTGCTTTCACTATATATACTCATTGAAGTATTATTTTTTATCATAATTATAATTATAATTATTTTTTATATTTTTTGATAGAAAATCCATATTGAAGAAGTATATATAAATGAAACCAAACGTGAAACTTAATTTGTACTTGTACTAAAATGCTAGCTTCAAAGCATTTTGGTGCATGTATAAATTAATAGTTGAACTGGCTTTCATAGAAACCAAATGTGAAACTTAATTTACATCATCTTAAATTAAAATATATTATATTGGGGGAATTCAAAATGAAAAAGCAGAAAAATTCAATTATAATTTTAATATTAATCTTAATTCCAGTAACCTTAGCTGTGGTATACAATGTAAAGAAGTATACTAAGCCTGCTTCAAAGTGTATATTTTATAAAGTTGAAAAGAACGGAAAATATCTATATTTAGGTGGGACAATACATTTGGGAAAAGACGGTGAATCCATTAACTTTTCAAAATCGGTTGAAAATGCCTATAAAGAATCCTCTGCACTTGGTGTAGAAGTTAACCTTACAGATGCCAAAGCAATGACTAAGTATGGAAAAGCTTCAACTTATCCGAAAGGAGATAATTTATATAAACACATAAGCCCTGCAGCTAAAAATCACATAGAACCAATTATGAATAGACTTGGCTTAAAGCTTGATACTTACAAAAATGATAATCTTATATATGTTGCTTCCTTAATTACTGCTGAAGAGTTATCATATTCCCATATATCTGCTTCCAAAGGGATAGATTCTATTTTTATGTCAAGAGCAAAAGTAAGCAATAAAAAAATAATTCCCTTGGAAAGCATGTCTACTCAGCTTAAAATCGCAGCTATAGGCGGCGATACTTATCAAAATTGCACGCTTGAAACTATACCTTATGAAGATGATGTAAAAAAGCAATTTGATACTAGGTATAATGCAGTTATAAATGGTAATACATCATACTTTGACAAAATTGATTTGGGCAAAAATTCAAAAGATAAATTTAAAAGTGAATTGTACAACTTATCTATTTTACAAGTAAACAATGATATGTGTACCAAAATAGAAAACTATATAAAATCAGGTAAAAAGTACTTCATAGTAGTTGGCACGGAACATGTACTTGGTCCTGATGGTCTTATTAAAATGCTAAAAAGTAAAGGTTATAAAGTTACTAGATTATAACTAAAAAAGTTGTCCACAAGGTCATAAAGACTTTTGTGGACAACTTTTCTTTTTAATCATTTCAAGTACCTATACTTAATATTCTCATAAATTCTAATCAATTATTTTTCTTCTCTAAGTATCCTTTTTAGTTTATCTGGATAGTTTGTTATAATACCATCTACATTAAGCTTTATAAGCTCTCTCATGTATTTCTCTTCATTTACCGTATAAGTATTTATCATTAGCTTTTGGCTTCTAATTTCTTCTACTTTTTTATAATCCATGACTGATGGGAAAAATGGGTGAAGTGCATCAGCACCAACCCCTTTTACATATTTACCTGCATTATAAATAGTTGCAGCACACAATAATCCAGTTTTCATATTAGAATCAAGTTCTTTTACCTTCACCATGGAATAATGATTAAAAGAAGAGATTATAACATTTTTCTCTAGCCCATATTCATAAATTTTATCTATAGTTCCCTTCTCCAATCCTTCATAAGGTATTATGCTGTTTTTGAGTTCTAAATTTATAAGAATATTTTTATCTTTCACATAATCAAGAAACTCATCAAGGGTAGGTATCCTCTCCCCTGCATAATCCTCTCCAAATTTAATTCCAGCATCCAATTTAGAAAGTTCATCATATCTATATTTTGATATAAACCCCTTTTTATCAGTAGTTCTATCTACCTTTTCATCATGGCAAATAACAAGCACCCCATCAACCGTCATCTGTACATCTGTTTCAATTCCATCTGCACCTTCCTCTACAGCTTTTCTAAAGGCAAGCATTGTGTTCTCTGGATAAATTCCACTAAATCCCCTGTGTGCAATATTCAAAGTTTTTCCCATATTAAATATTCATCTCTTTCTTCTATTTATTTGAGTCATTATAATTTTTTATAGCTTCATTTATACTGCTTGCTGCATTTTTAATTGCTGCTTCTGGTGTTTCATTATTCTGAAGCATTTTTTCTATTTCCCCTTCTATGCTCTGTCTAGCTTCAGGGAATACAGCAAGTAAAGCTCCTTTTGCAGTTTTAGGCGATGCATGAAGTTGATCTATAGCTGTCTGGAATTGTGGATGAGTTTTTAGGTTATCCTTAAAAGTTTGAGTATCATATGCTTTTTTAGTTACAGGGAAATATCCTGTTTGAGTATTCCAGTAAGCCTGCTCATTAGTTGATACCATATACTTTATAAATTCCCATGCTGCTTTTTGTTTTGCTTTATCCTTGTTATCAAGTACCCATAATGATGCTCCACCTATAGACACTCCTCCATTTTTAACTCCATCAAGAGAAGGAAGTGGTGCAGTTCCGAGTTCAAATTTATTGCCAATAGACTTTAAATCAGAACCTAAATCAGCTGTTGATTCAATGTACATTGCAGTTTTTCCAGCTATAAACGCATTTTCAGTATCATCTTCATTTCTACCAAAATTCGCAGCATAACCACTGTCAACTAACTTCTTCCATTCATTTAAGAATTTAAGTCCAGCACCATTCTTATCAAATGCAACTGCTGTTGCTGCTTTTGTTCTACCATTTCCATTGTTAGCATAATCCTTGCCCTGCTTAACCATATACTGCTCAAAAAGCCAGCCGTATATAGCCATAGCATATCCATACTGAGTTACTTTACCAGAACCATCCTTTTTAGTTAAAGCTTTTGCATCTGCTTCTACCTCAGAGAATGTCTTTGGAGGATTATTAGGATCTAAGCCGGCTGCTTTAAATGCATCTTTATTATAATACAAAATTGGTGTAGATGAGTTAAAAGGCATAGAATAAAGTTTCTTATTAATTGTATAGTATCCAAGCAAATTAGGCTCAAGACTTGATGTATCATACTTATCTTCATCTATAAAATTCTGCACTGGAACAGCCCATTTGCTGTCAATCATAAATCTTGTACCTATATCATACACCTGCATAACATCCGGCGCACCGCTGCCTTTTTCTGCACTTTTAAGCTTATTAATTGCATCGTCATATTTTCCCTGAAATTGAGCGGTAACTTTAATATTTTTATGTGAAGCATTAAAATCATTAACCATTTTTGTTATAGCTTCTCCATTTTTTCCACCCATAGAATGCCAGAATGTAAGTTGTACAGTTTTGTTTGATGAAGCCTTGTCATCATTTTTACTGCTGCTACTTGCACATCCCGATAATAATGTTGCTACTACTGCACCTACTAATACTAAACTTATTAATTTTTTTCTCATGTTTTTCCCCCTTGAATAGAATTACAATTTTAGATTATTTTTAACCTTTTACTGAGCCCGCAGTCATACCTTCTATTAACTGCTTTTGTCCTATTATAAATATTAATATGGATGGCAATAAAACCATTATGATACCAGCCATTACTAAACCAAAAGATTGATTTTCAGAAAACTCAAGCATACTTATACCAATTTGAACAGTTCTCGAAGCTGGTTTACTTGTTACCAGTAGAGGCCACATATACTGATTCCACGTGGTAAGAAATATATAAACACCAAGTGAACCCACAGCAGGTTTTGAAATTGGCATAAGAATTCTCGTTAGGAACTTAAAATTGCTGCATCCATCTATTTTAGCAGCCTCATAAAGTTCCTTAGGCAGTGTTAAATAGTACTGTCTCATCATAAATATTCCCATAGCAGAAGTTAAATATGGTACTATCAAAGCTTTATAACTATCAAGCCATTTAAAAGAACTAATAGTTAAATAGTTTGATATCATTATGGTTTCACCGGGAATCATCATCGTAGCCAGAATAACAATAAATAGCACCTTTTTTCCCTTAAATTCTAAAAAGGAAAAAGCAAAGCCTGCCATGGAAGCTATTATGATTTGCATTACAGTTACAATAGAAGATACAATAAAACTATTCAATATGAATCTAAGTATAGGTGCCGTTTTTAATGCATTAATATAATTACCTAGATACAAACCTTTTGGTACAAGCTTTGGTGGATACGTAAATATCTCACTTGGTGACATGAAGCTCACTGAAAGTGCATATATAAGTGGAGCTATCATAAGTAAACCAAATATAATGTTTATAACGTAAAGCGCTGTCTTTTTCATTTTCTTATTCATATTCACTACATCTCCATATTCCTTATGAGTAAAAAACTTTCTTCTTTTCATATCTAAACTGAATCAAAGTTATAACAAGCATTATAAAAAATAGTATAATTGATTGTGCTGAAGCTAAACTAAATCTATTATTAAAAAAGGCGTTTCTATATATTGAATAAACTAAAACATTTGTAGTTTCTCCTGGTCCCCCCAGTGTCATTATGTTTATTTGTCCAAAGGTTTGAAATGCATCTATAACATCAATAACCAATACAAAAAACAATGTAGGTGATAAGCATGGCAATATAACATTTTTTAAAGTTTCAAAATAATTAGCCCCATCTATACATGCACTTTCGCATAATTCCTTAGGCACACTTTTAAGTCCTGCAGATATAAATATAAAATTCACACACATATTCATCCATACGGTGACAATTGCTACTGCAATCAAAGCAAAGTGTGGATCTGCAAGCCACTTTATTCTTAAATTGAATATATAATTTATAAATCCTATACTTGGATTAAAGAGCAGAAGCCAGATTATAGCAGCCGAAGCAGAAGATACTGCCATTGGAATTGCATACATAGTGCTGAAAACATTTCTGAATTTTAATTTGTTATTAACTAGTAGTGCTGTTATAAGTCCCAAAATTATTGATGGAATAGTTGTTAATGCCACAAACTTAAACGTTACAACTATGCTGTTTATAAAAGATGGTGATTTTAATAGCTCAATATAATTTGAAAGCCCTATAAAAGACCTTATTCTTCCCACAGCATCTGTGTTAAATAAACTTATATATATTGTTTTAATAAACGGGAAATAAGTAAATCCGATAAAAATAAACAGACATGGGAAAAGATAAATATACGGCTCTATTTTAGTTTTAAAATTTACTTTTGCATGTGATTTTCGAGCTTTAACATTTGTTTTTTCTATTGTTTTTACCATGTACATCCTCCATTTTCATATTTTTAATATGTCGCTTTTCATATACATGATATAACTGCAATATTAAGTAAACATTACCTGCTTGTTAAAAAAACTTTACCTTAGAATTTATTCTTACTTTATATATAATGTTCATATTTGATTTATGGGATTTAAATTTAACTCAAAGTGTAGTATCATATTCATTAAGATATACTTTATATAGGATTGTGTTAGTTTTCTAATATTATAGGAGGTAATTATATGGAAAAAATCGCAAGTTTTACAGTTAATCATTTGAAATTAAAGCCTGGAGTTTATGTTTCAAGAAAAGATAAATTTGGAGATGTAGTGTTAACTACTTTTGATATACGAATGACAAGCCCTAACGATGAACCCGTTATGAACACAGCTGAGGTTCACACTATTGAGCATTTAGGTGCAACCTTTTTGAGAAATCACAAAGCTTATGCTTCAAAAACAGTATACTTTGGACCAATGGGCTGCAGAACAGGCTTTTATTTGATTTTGCAGGGAAATTATGAATCAAAAGACATTGTTGATTTATTAAAAGAAATGTATCAATTCATAGCTAATTTTAAAGGTGATGTACCCGGCGCTGCTGCACGTGACTGCGGAAATTACTTAGATATGAATTTACCTATGGCTAACTACTGGGGCAAAAAATATTTAAATGAAGTACTTAATAATATTGGCGAAGATAGATTGATTTATCCGCAATAAAAAATTAAGAATGAACAGTATTTTGAAACATTAAATAAAACTCATAAGTCTAAGCCCCAAATTATAAAATTTCTAAGTCTTTTTATAATTTTGGGCAAGACTTATTGAATTTTATTTAAACCGTTTCCAAAATACTGTTCATTCTCATAAAATAAAAGCAATGTAAATTTTTCTCCGCTTCTCTACGAAAAATACCATAATATATTAAATAACTGATTAATGATTACCAATACATTAATCTACTTAAAGATGAAATAATATATATACCAAAATAACTTTACACAGTTCACACCTAAATTCCGTAGGCACGGAGGAATTTTTTCCTTGCTTTACCTTTTAAGCTAAGTAACAATGCTGAAGGAACGATTTAAAAAAAGTCCTAATAAATCTTGGTTCAAAATCTTAAAATACTTAGATATTTCAATTTGTCTGAGCTTCTTTTCAGCGAGTTATTGAAATATCTTAGTATTTTCATTATTTTTGATTTAGCATTATATAATCTTTTAATTCAGATTTTCGGGAGCGTCAGCGGAAGAAAATCCTCCTTGCATTTATTCTAAAGAGAAGTAACAGTATTTTAAGAACGATTTAAAAAAATTCTAATAAATCTTGATAAAAAATCTTAAAATACTTAGATATTTCAATTTGTCTGAGCATCTTCCCAACGAGTTATTGAAATATCTTAGTATTTTAAGATTTTTTATCTTAGATTTATAGAATTTTTTTAATGTTCTAAAATACTGTTACTTCTCTTCTTTCTTGAATTTTGATTTCACCGCTCGCTTTACAACATCAAAAAAACTTAATGAACGAACCATATGATCTGGATCAACGTATTCTCTAATAGCTCGAAGTACTTTTTTTGATTCTTTAGAGGCAAAAGAATATGTGCCATTTTTCTTAGTTTTTATGGCATATCGTGGAATCCATTTTCCTTTTAGCATTATGGACACAATGACATAGTCAACCTCTTCCCATGGAATTTGAATATACTTGCGGGCATCACGAGAACTATAAAACTCAAAACCTTTGTCTCCAATCATAATTTTACCGTAAGCTGTAATACCGGTAAAGGATGTTGCATCCATTACTAAATCCACTTTTGTATTAAGTGATTGAATCATACATTTTACCTCTTTCCTACTTATATGTATATTTATTTTCATTATATGGTTTTTATTCATTTATATCAAGCAGATGATGTTTGCACCTTTAAAATTAATGTTCTTTAATATTTGTAGTTTCTCATTATTAAAAAAAGCCAAGGCTAAGTAAAAATATTATATTAGCCTTGACTTAGTTAACAATATTACATTAAACCGATCACGTGGAAAACAACACCGATTATAAATAATCCAAGGATAATTACAATTGGAGATATTTTCTTCTTAAGTAACCACATACAAATAAATGTAATTACTAATCCAGCAAGTCCGGGAATCAATGAATCTAAATTACCTTGAAGCGTTGTAACTTTATTATCAGTTAATGACAAACCAGCTGCTTGCTGCAACAAAGCCTGTTTAATACCATTTGGTCCTGCAGGAAGTTTGCTCCAATCAATGTATGCACCCTTAGCGTACTTAACAGATGATACTACAGGTGTAAATTTAACAGATACCCACCTATTAACTAATGATCCTAAAATGAACATACCAAGGATGGATGCTCCTTTTGTAACTTCTTGTAATAAACCACCTGATAAATCATCAGTAATACGAGATCCTGCTTTATAACCAAACTCTTGTGTATACCACATAAATGACATACGAATAGCATTCCAAACAACGAAATATATAATTGGTCCGAGAATGTTACCAGTCAAAGCAAGTGAAGCAGCTAATGCTCCTAAAATTGGCTTAACGGTAAACCAGAATACTGGATCCCCAATACCTGCTAAAGGTCCCATCATACCAACTTTAACACCTTGAATGGTTACATCATCAATTGGTGCACCGTTCGCACGTTCCTCTTCCAATGCTAATGTTACACCAATGACTGGCGAAGCTAAGTATGGATGAGTATTAAAAAACTCCAAGTGACGTTTCAATGCAGCTACTCTATCTTCTTTAGTCTTATATAACTTTTTAATTGCTGGGATCAATGCAAAAGTCCAACCACCATTTTGCATTCTTTCGTAGTTCCATGAACCTTGAATGAAAGTTGAACGCCAACAAACAGAAATACGATCTTTTTTTGTTAATTTTACTTTCTTTTCCATAGTCTTATTCTCTCCTTTCTTAGTAGCGATCAATAATGTCGCCTATTGGATCACCAGTATTTGAGCCTCCACCATTACCAGAGCCGCCTTTTTTAGAAAGTGCTAAGTAAAGAAGAGCTATAGATACACCGATTACACCTAATCCAATAAGTGTAATTTGTGAAACAGTTGCTAAAACAAAACCAATTGCGAAGAATGGCCATACTTCTTTTGTAGCCATCATATTGATTACCATTGCATAACCAACAGCTACAACCATTCCACCACCTATTGCTAAACCATCTGATAACCAAGCCGGCATAGCTGCAAGCAATGAACGAATAGGACCAGCACCAATTGCTAAGATCAATACTGCTGGAATTACACAACGTAGAGCATGCATACAAATAGCAGTAATATGCCACATTTCAATTTTTCTCATATTTCCTTCTTCAGCAGCAGCATCCATAAGATGTATAATGAATACACCGATTGTACGGCAAATAGTTTGTAATAATAGCCCTGCAACTGCTAGTGGAACAGCAATTGCAACAGCTGAAGCAACACCTGCTTTACCTTGTCCTCCAAGAACTAAAATAATTGCGGATGCAACAGACGCTATTGCTGCATCTGGTGCTACAGCAGCACCAATATTTGCCCAACCTAAGGCAATCATTTCAAGACTACCACCTAAAATTAGGCATGGTATTAAATTACCTGTGACTAAGCCAATTAACGTGCAAGCAATTATTGGTTGGTGAAAATGGAATTCATCCAAAACGCCTTCAACACCGGCTAGAAACGCCACCAAAACGACTAATATCATTTGGATAATATTTAGACTCATGATTATTAATCCTCCATTTCTTTTAAATATTTAAATTATTTTAATTTATTTAATTCAGCTTGCGCTTTTTTTAGAATTTCGTCCATATTTTCTTTTGAATCATTTGGAACTTTACGAACATCAAAATTAAGTCCTGCCGCTTTAAGCTCATTGAATGTATCAATATCTTCTTGATTAAATGCAAGCACTTTGTTTGGCTGAACTTTACCTACAGAATGAGCCATAGAACCAACATTTATTGTCTTCAAAGGTACTCCACCTTTTACTGCTCTAAGTACATCTTCTGGATTTTCAAAAAGAAGTAATGCACGTTCTCCACCAAAATGTTTATCATCTTTTGCAAGTTTAATCATTTGATTAATTGGAACAACATGAGCTTTAACCCCTGGAGGAGCAGCCTGTTGAATTAATTTTTTACGAAGCTCATCCTTTGATACTGCATCTGACACGACAATAATTCGTGTAGGATTCGTAGTCTTTGACCAAGCAGTAGCTACTTGCCCATGAAGTAAACGTGAGTCTATACGAGCTAAAACATATTCAAATGATCCAGGTTTGCCCATACTATACTGTTGAGTAGAAGTTTTGCCTGTATCTTCTGGTTCTAACTCTTCAGGTCTAACTTTAACTCCTTCTTTAGCTGTTTTTAATATACTAGCTGCAATTTTCTGTGCGGATTCCATTGAAAGACGTGAAGCATAAGCTTCAATTACCATTGGTAGATTCATACCAGCTACAATTGCCCATTTATCTTTATGTTCTTCAAATAGACTGTTTACTTGGTTGAATGGTGTACCGCCCCAAAGATCAACTAAGAATAAAACTTCATCTTGGTTGTCAAAGGATTCAATTGCATTTTTTATCTTTGTTTTAATATCATCAGGACCTTCACTAGGCATCAATGTAACAGCTTGCACGTTTTCCTGTTTTCCAAAAATCATCGTACTAGATTGTAAGATGCCTTTAGCAAATTCTCCATGACTAGCAAGAATAATTCCTACCATTTTTATACCTCCTATTTTTTATTTGTTACAGAAAAATTTATATATAAGTTCTGAAGAACCTGTAACCACAAATAATAACTATAACAATATTAATTTTTATGTTACCTTTAAAAAAATAATTACTTTAAATCTTTTAACTTTGACATTAAGTCTACTTTTGAATCTGAAGCAACCTTTCTTATCTCTAATTCAATGCCCTTTTTATTTAATTTCTTGAAAGCTTCAATATCTGTATCATTTACTGATACTGTATTAGTTATTTGTTTTTTGCCTTCCTTAAAGGACATACCACCAATGTTTACACTTTTTATGTCTACTCCTCCCTCAATCATTCTCACAACATCAGTCGGATTAGTAAATAGCAGTAATATTTTGTCATCTATATATTTTAGATCATTATAAACTCTTATCGCTTTATCAATTCCTAAAACATTTGTTCTAATTCCAGGAGGTGCAACTTGTTCTAAAAGTATTTTTCTAATTGGATCCTTTTCTACATCATCATTACATACAATTATCCTTTGGCATTTTGTAGCTCTTGACCAAATTGTTGCTACCTGACCATGTATCAATCTGTCATCAATTCTTGCCAATACTATATTCATTATAAATTATCCTCCTCATCAATTACTGCTATTATCTAGTACTTATTTTAATGAGTAACCTCACAACTATATTAATGTTTTCGTTTTCATCTATGATTTCTACTAATAACATAAAAAAGGCTTATTTCAAGATTCATCTTTAGTATTCTACTTTTGTCATTCCAACCGCACTATTATATACAGCAACTATCATGCCAAAATAGTGTATTACTTTTTATTTTTTTGTTAAATCTTTTAAAACAGCCATTTCTTATTTTATAATTTTTTTTTTCTATTTTTTTAATGATACACTTCTATTGTAATTTCAATACTAATTTTTAATTTTCAGCAATAAAAAAGTGTATTGATGTGCAAGTGTATCAGTGTATTATTTTTTATTCCATTATTTCTGCTAAAAATAGTATTTCGTCTTCAGATAAAGTTATATTTATAGCTTTCTTAAATATTTTATTCGCTTCTTTTATGACCTTGACTTTGTGTTTATTTACCTTATCCTTTTCTCCTTTATATTCTAAGCCGTCCTTTATTACCATTCTCTCTAAAGCACAGCCAACATGAACCATTATTCTTATTTTGGTTGCATTGTTAAAGCTCACCTTTTCATTTTTTTCTAAAAAGCTTACAAACTGATATAATACACTTATTATTTTAGAAGGATTTAAATAAGTTAAAAATTGATTTAGGCTGTCTTCACATAAGTCCTTAACTACTGTATTTTCATTATTTTGTTTGATTTTAAAACTCTTTCGCTGTATTATACTCATTAAAATATTTTCACCATCACCACTAATTAATTCTTCAAGAGATATAAATGGTGCTTCAATTTTAGGATTTAAAACGCCCACGGAAGCTATTATATTATAGCTATTTTTTATTTTTACTATTTCTTTTTTCATACCATTTATACTTATTGGCAAAATATCAATTTCCTTTTCGCCAGTACTTTTAACAATTTTCTCCACAAGTTCTTTTAATTTTATTGCAGTTCCTTCCACTGTTGAGCATATCGTTATTATTGCCTTTTTCTTCTTTACATTTATAACTTTTTCTTCTTTCTCAACCTTTGAATATCCTTTAAATTGCTTAAGTGAATTGTACAAGGCATCCAAATCCATATCCAGAATATTAGCCTTTCTTACAGCTTCAAGTACTAGTGATGTAGTCACCATATCTATTGTCTTAACTTTAATATCCGTCTTTTCCATTATTATTGAATCAAAATTTGCAAGAGATCCCATATCAACTAGCAAAAGTATTCCTTTTCCCATATCAATTTCTCTAGCTTTTTCAATTATTTCATCAAGTATTTGCGTTGGATTTATTTCAAGCGGCATGTCAATTGCTTCTACTACTCCTTCTCCTAATAATTGCTTTGCAACATTTACCATACTGCTAGCCGTACTACTGCCATGAGCTGCAACTATTATTGCCACATGTGTATTGTTTTGTTCTTCTGTAATTGAACTAATTAAAATTGTCAAATATATCACTTCAATTTTAGGCACAACTACATTATATCTTTTTTCAAGCATTCCTTTAATTTCAACCGCAATGTTAAATTCTGTTCGCTTATCCTCTATTATTCCTTCTATATTAGTGTATTTCAAATCTCGATGATTACTTAATCTATTTAAAAAAGAACTTATATGGAGACTTAAAGCATATAAAAACCTATCACTTAGCTTCTTACCTGTTTTCTTTTCAATCATTATAACTACATCTTCTGAGAATTCTAATATATCTTCATTTACAATTTTCAATATTTTATTTCTATCATCATCATCATTTTTAACCTTATTATAGAAGGATTTAATATGAACATTGATATCTGTAGTTATAAAATTGTTTATATACTCATCGTCGGCGCCGCCCTCTTTTAATATTGCAGCTTTATCCTCTATTATTTTATAAAGATTAAAAGGTGGGTCATAAGGATCCTCATCAATTAGTACATTATGCCCCTCCGGTGTTATTACTAGCTGAGAATCAAGATAATCAGATATCTTTTCCATTTCTTTTCTCTTTCCACTTAAATAAAAAAGTCCATTTTTAATATCTGATGGTAACGATTTAAATGTAATATCAATATAATCCTTATTATTGATACTCTTTAAAAATGCTGTAGCACAAACTAACTGTATATTAGACTTCATCTGCCCAATATTTCCATAGGAAGTGCTTCCAATTATTGCTTTAACGGCCTCATCTTCTATTTTGATTACTTTATTTACTCTATGTGCTTCATTTGAAAATAAATATTTAATTAAGTCAACCTTATCTTGTACCGATCTTTTTTCAAAACTAGGGATAGTTATTACTATTGGTATTCTTCTAATAAATGTTTTCAATAATGATGAATTAGGATCTTCTGTAGTAGCTCCAATTATAAGTACAGATGATTTTCTATTTCTTTCAGTTTCTCCTAATCTGTTAAATTTACTTGTATCCATAAAGTAAAATAACATTTCTTGACCTTCTGGAGGAAGCCTGTGTATTTCATCTAGAAATAATATTCCACCATCAGCCTTCTCTACTATTCCAGCCTTATCACTGTCTGCCCCTGTATAGGCTCCTTTTATATGTCCAAATAAATGTGATATTAAAAGTTGTGGATTATTATAGTAATCTGCACAATTAAATACTACAAAAGGTGAACCTTCCCTTAATCTATTTACGTATTTTGCCTCATTGTACATCATATTTGCAAAAAGCGTCTTACCAACACCTGTTTGACCTACAATAAGAGTATGCAGTCCATTAGGTGGATATAATATTGCTGCTTTTGCCTGTTCAACTTGATTTCTAAGACTTCCCTTAGCTCCAATTAATCTGTCAAATGGAGATTTTTTTTCTGCTTTTTCTACCTTTTCTTCAGGAATCAAAATTTCATCTAAGGATTTTATTTCAATAGGTCCTTCTGGTAACTTTTTATTGATAAGCTTTTCAATACATACCTTATCAATATATAGTACGGGTCGGACTTTTATTTTTATTATCTTCCCTTGCCTTAACAGTTTATTAAGTTCCATACTTACATTGTTTCTTAATATGTCTAAATTCTTTGAAATTTCTTCGGAACTAAACCCACATTTCTGTCTCAGTGTATCAATGTCAAATTTATTGGTTTTTTCTAGAATATAATTATATATTTTTTCTATCCTTTTCAAAATTCCTACCCCCATATAATAATATTGATACACTTCTTTTTTCTGTATCAATGTTATTATAGGATTTATATTCCTACTTTTCAAGAATATCTTTTATAAATAAACTACATTAAAATCTTTATCCTTTATTTCCTTCTCCGTAATATGTTCATCAAGATGCATACAATAAACCTTATTTCTAAATTCAAGTGGTACTATTTTGCAAAGCTTGCTTAATGATAAGTGATTATTCCCTTCATAGTCCAATCCACATGTATCTTGATAAATTCTATAAATCTCTCCATTCATAATCATGTTAATAATATCGCCACTTATATTATTTGCATCTCCACTATAGTAGAATGACTTCTCATATAATTTCATTATAAATCCATATGCTGGTATTGTATTAACATGAGAAACAGGCAAAAATTCTATATTAAACTTTCCTAGTGATATATCATTAATACCTACTATTTTAGAGCTATTAAGTTTATACATTTCAGTACTTACACCTATACTAGCTAAAAATCCTTCAATAAGTTCTTTGTCAGGAAAGAAAATAGTTGGTATATGCTTCAAAATATAGTATGAATAAAATATTAATTCTCCAAGGCTTCCAACATGATCAGGATGTGTATGAGTTATAATAATATATAAATTTTCAACGCAATCAAGTAAATTTAATTCTTGCAATCTATGAAACACAGTACCTCCACAATCAATAACAAGTAAGCTATTATTATTCTTTACAAAAGCACTTGTATTACCAAGTTTTGTATTAAAAGCACTGCCTATTCCCGTAAATTTAATCATTTTTGTCCTCCAATTGTTAAATATTAAGCTACTACTTATTTAGCATCAACTATCCATATTTTAATTTTTTGTATCTTTTTAACTAAAACATGCAAGTTATTCAAATGTAATTACCATATATGAATCTTTTGTTTTACTAACCACCTCTCTGATTAGTTTTTCCTTTGTTTCTTCATCTATTACTTCTTTAGCAGGCTTCTCCCATTCTTTTATAGCTTTCTTAACTGCAACGAAACCTCCTATAATCATTTCACCTGGAATTTTTACTGTTTTCCCATTCATCTCCACTTTAATATATGAACGTGTTCCTGTTATTTTTACCATAATACACCTACCTTCTAAAAATTACTTATGCAGTAGGAATTCTAATATCCAATGGAAAAATTTTTATTAAAGACCGTTTTCAACCCTACCTTTTAATATTTTGCATACTATAATATCAGCTCTTTTCCTTAGACTATGTTTTACTTTTTAAAGTCTAATTAACAATCTCCTATCTTTTTATATAAAGGCATACAAAAAGCCATACCTTCCATAAATCATAGGAGTGTATGACTTTTAATTTATATAGTATACTATTTATTTACAACATTAATTGGAGTTCCATTAACAAACTGCTTTAAATTATTAACAGCTATATCCATGAGCCTCTGCCTTGCTTCACTAGTCGCCCATGAAATATGAGGAGTTATTATGCAGTTTTCAGCCTTCAAAAGTGGGCTATTTGCACTTATAGGTTCAGAAGTAACAACATCAACTGCTGCTGCATAAACTTTTTTACTTTGAAGTGCTTCATATAAATCCTGCTCGTTTATGAGCCCTCCCCTTGCTGTGTTTATTATAATTACGCCGTCCTTCATTTTCTTAATGTTATCTTTATTTATCATTTCCTTGTTTTCTGCTTTTAATGGACAGTGAAGTGAAATAACATCTGCTTCACGTAAAAGAGTATCTAAATCTGCAAATTTCATATTTTCCGTTTCAAACTTCTTGTCCGGATGAGGTGTATTTACAAGTACCTTCATTCCAAGAGCTTCACAAGCTTTATGCATAGCCTTCCCTATACTTCCGTAACCAACAAGTCCTATAGTTTTATTTGCTACTTCAATTACTGGATAATTCCAATATGAAAAGTCCGCACAATTTTGCCAGTCACCTTTTTTTACAGACATATTATGATCTCCCATGTGACCACATACTTCAAGTAAAAGTCCTATAGACATTTGAACTACAGATGCCGTACTGTAAGCAGGAATATTTGTTACTAATATTCCTTTTTCTTTTGCAGCCTCTAAATCAACAACATTATATCCTGTAGCCAAAACACCTATATACTTTAATTTAGGAAGATTTTCAATTACATTTCTTGATATAATGGTTTTATTAGTTAGAATAGCATCGGCATCTTTAGATCTTTCTATAATTTTTGCTTCTTCTTTTCCTGTATAATCTGTTCTTTCATATACAGTTAAATCCCCAAGTTTTTCAAAACCTTCCCAAGACATATCTCCTGGATTTAATACATATCCATCCAAAACTACTGTTTTCATTACAACTCCTCCTTAAACTCTAGCCCATGCATTATTGAGTACTTTCTTTGCATTTGCTATCACAAGATCAGGGTCTTCATCACCATAAGGTTTAATCTCAAAACTTATTATAGGTGGATTTTCCTTATTTATAAATCCTATGAACTTCAAAACTTTAAGATATTCTGTAAGCTCCTCAACATCACACTCACTATTGGGAAAGCCAAATCTAGGATGCTGATCTCCATATGCAGGAAATTTAGGGTCCTTTATTACACAGTTTCCCATATGGGCATGAAGTATATACTCTCTTACTGGAAGTATTGATTCCTCTATAGTTTCATGAAGCTGAGGTATATGACTCAAATCAACAATAAGTCCAAAATTATCATACTGTTTAGTCATCTCTTTTGCGAACCTTTTTGCTAAAGCAGCAGGTCCTATCAAAGATTTCTTGTCCACATCATAATCAAAAACCTCAAGAAGTACTTTCATATCGCCTTTTTCCTTTGCATAACTGCACAGCTCTTTTGTAGATTTAACAAGAGCTTCAAATGCCTCTTCCTTTTTATCTTCTTTATATTGTCCACTTAAAAAAGCGAAACTTTTAGAATTCATTTCATATGCTTCGTCAATTCCATCTTTAAGTGTTTTAAGTGCTTCAAATCTTTTTTCTTCATCAATATCATTTATGTTTAATCCAGTTGTCAAAAGCCTTGGCTGTGCACCATATGCAACTGAAAGATTGGAGGTTTCTAACATTTTCTTTGCTTCTTTTCTTACATTATCATCCTTTATCCATGAGATTTCAACAGCATCAAAATAATCATCCATGGCTATTTTCTTAAGTGTCTCAAGTATAGGTCCTTCTCCCTTACCGCATTCAGGATATGCCATGAAATGAATTAAGCCAACCTTCATATACTTGTGTATTGATTCATTCATAATAAGCCCCTCTTTTCATTAACACTTTTGAAATTATTATAACACATAAAATTAAATCCTTGTGCACTTTAAAAGTTTAAATAACTTCACTTCTGAAATTCCGTAGGTACGAAGAAATTTTTTCCTTGCCTTACCCCTAAAGGAAAGTAACAGTGCTGAAGGAACGATTTAAAAAAATTCTAATAAATCTTGAAGAAAAAATCATAAAATTATCCTTCTTCACTTTAAATAAGCACTCTCTATATTATTAGAGTGCTTATATTTAGGTAACCCTTAATATTAATAAATTAGAATTGTTAGTCGTAAACATTAAGATAGCCTATATTTTATAAAGAAGGATAATTATCATTCTTGGGGTTTGGGTGAAATTCCATTATCCTTCTTTACAAGATATAATATATCTTTATATTTACAGTAATATATTAACTATTATCGGTAATACAATACGACCCAAACCCCACGTATGATAAGATTCATAGAATTTTTTTAATGTTACATAGAACTGTTACTTCACAACTATCTTGTCATTTTTAATTATTTCCCTGTTGTCTTTTCCTTGCGGTACAGTTCTTACAATATTGAATTCCGCTGGAGCATCCGTATTATTTTGGAGAGTATGAACTGCTCTTCCCATTCTAACTACCATGCCTTTAGTAATAATTCTGCTGCATTCTTTTCCATCCTCTATCCACTTTAAACATATCTCACCGCTTGTCATTATGAGAGCTTCATCTATTTTCTGATGCCTATGCCACTCTTGAATGGAGTGAGGAGGTATTTTATTTAAATGTATTTCATACTCGTCAAAAATAAAGTAATCAACCTCTGTACCGTTTGGTTTCTTTACTGATATAGAATCTTCATTTGTATATATTTTTAGACTAGACATAAAACATACCCTCTTTTTAAACCAATTATTTCAATTTAAGCTTAGCCAGTGCCTCTGCAAGCTCCGAGTTCAAAGGTTTTTCTGCTTCCCTTTTCATCTTCTTCATGTAATTTGAAACTTCTCGCTTGTTAACCTTACTATTTTCTCCCTTAAATCTTTTCTGGAAAGTTGAGTATTTTTCTCTAAAGCTACAAGTAGTGCAGACATATATTCTGCCCTCTCCTTCTCCTCTAAGCTCTAGCTTTTTATGACATTCAGGGCATCTAACATTTGTAAATAATGCTGTGTTTTCTCTGTAACCGCATTCTCTATCTTGGCAGACAAGCATTCTTCCTCTTTTTCCATTTACCTGAAGCATGTATTTTCCGCATCTAGGACATTTAGTTCCTGTTAAATTGTCATATTTAAATTTATCTGTACTTCCCTTTACATCATCAACAAGCTTTGAAGCATAACCCTTTATTTCATTTACAAAGCTTTCACCCTTTAACCTGCCCTTGCTTATATCTTCAAGTTGAGATTCCCATTTAGCAGTCAAAAGCGGTGATTTTAAGTCGGAAGGAACCAAGTTAACAAGCTGTTTTCCCTTTGAAGTAGGAACTATTTCCTTTCCTTTTTTCTCTACATAAAAGGTCTTATAAAGCTTTTCTATTATATCTGCTCTTGTTGCAACAGTTCCAAGTCCACCTGTCTCTCCCAGAGTTTTAGCCGAGTTTTTATCCATACTTACATACTTTTGAGGATTTTCCATAGCAGATAGCAGTGTTGCTTCCGTAAATCTTGCAGGTGGTTTAGTTTGACCTTTGTGTATATTAACAGAAGAAAAGCTTATATCCTCTCCCTTAACTATTTGTGGAAGAGTCTGGTCTTTTATTTCAGCTTTTTCTTCAAAATCTTCGCTCTTGTCATATACTTCTTTCCAGCCCTTTGACTTAACAACCTTACCCCTTGCTGTAAAAATTTCTCCACTTACTTCTGCTTTTACCGTTGTTTGAATGTATTCAAAAGGTGGCAGCATTATGCTTAAAAATCTTTTTACAACTAAATCATATATCTTAAACTCCTCATTGCTTAGAGCACCTAATGCTGGTCTTTCCTCTGTTGGAATTATTGCATAGTGATCAGTTACCTTACTATCATCCACAAATCCTTTGTGTGCATTTATTTTATTTTTTAGTATCTGTGCTGCAAATCTAGAATATTTACCTATAGATATAGCTCTAAGTCTATCTGGAAGTGTTGCCACAACATCACGAGGTATATATCTTGAATCCGTTCTAGGATAAGTTAAAAGTTTATGATTTTCATAAAGTCTCTGCATTATAGACAAAGTTTCCTTTGCTGAAAATCCAAAAAATCTATTGGCATCTCTTTGAAGCTCTGTTAAATCATAAAGTGCAGGGGAATACTTTTTCTTTTTACTTTCTGTAACTTCTATTATTTTTCCCTTTGCTCCTTTAACCTTTGCTTCAATTTTTTCAGCTCTATCCTTATTAAATATCTTAAAGTCCCCTGTTTTATCGTGCCAGTTCATAGCAAAGTTTTTTGTCTTTCCTTCAATAGTATAATAATCCTTTGGTTTAAACTTTCTAATTTCCTCTTCCCTTGAAACAATCATATATAATGTAGGAGTTTGAACTCTTCCTGCTGAAAGCTGTGCATTATATTTGCATGTTAAAGCACGTGTAACATTAAGTCCAACAAACCAATCAGCCTCCGAGCGGCATTTTGCAGACTTATACAAATTCTCGTACTCACGTCCTGGTCTTAAGTGTGCAAAGCCATCTTTTACTGCCCTATCAGTTTGAGATGATATCCAGAGACGTTTTATTGGCTTTTTCCACTTTGCCATTTCAATTATCCATCTAGCTACAAGCTCTCCTTCACGTCCTGCATCGGTAGCTATTACAAGTTCATCTAAATCTTTTCTCTCCATTACTTTTTTAATATCATAAAAATGCTTAGAAGTCTTTTTTAAAACAGCAAGCTTCATGTTTTTAGGAAGCATAGGTAATGTGTCCATGCTCCATTTTTTATATTTTTCACCGTAGCTTTCAGGGTCAGCTAAAGATACCAAATGTCCAAGTGCCCAGATTACTACATATTTATTTCCTTCTAAATAACTTTTTTTATTAATATTAGCTTTTAAAACCTTGGCAATATCCCTTGCAACACTAGGTTTTTCTGCTAAAACAAGTGTCTTACCCATAATATCATCCTTTCATATACATCTACATCATATCATATATCATCATAAACTCATAATTGATAATTTATATACATATTGTTAACAAAATTTCCATTATAACTTAAAAAATCGCATATACAATATAAATATCTATAAAGTTCTTGGTAAAGGAGGAATTAACATTGAAAAGTAAATTAAATTTATCAAAAGACCGTATATATTTATGCTTAATTTTACTGCTATCATTTATATTAAATTTTGCTAATCTAGGCATTGAGGGCTATGGCAACACCTATTATGCCGCTGGTGTAAAAAGTATGATTATGAATTTTAAAAATTTCTTTTTTGTTTCCTTTGATCCATCAGGTTTCGTAACAATTGATAAACCACCAGTTGGATTTTGGCTTCAAGCTATATGTGCAAAAATTTTTGGTTTCACCGGCTTCAGCATAATTTTGCCTCAAGCTCTCTCGGGTGTCATTTCTGTCTTTTTGATATATTATATCGTAAAAAAATCATTTGGAACGTCAAAAGGCTTACTGGCTGCACTTTGCCTTTCTATAACTCCAATCTTTGTAGCAGCAAGTAGAAACAATACAATAGACAATGATCTAGTTTTATGTTTACTTCTTTCAGTTCTATTTCTAATAAAATCCTTCAAAGGCAGCAGCTTAAAATTTCTCATACTAAGCTTCATATGCATAGGCATAGGTTTTAACGTAAAAATGTCAGAAGCTTACCTCATACTCCCTGCACTATATATAAGCTATTTTCTTTCCTGTAATTTAAATATGAAAAAGAAAATAACCAATCTATGTTGTGCCACGCTTGTACTGGTAATTGTATCTCTATCCTGGGCTTTAACAGTAGATTCCGTTGCTGCTAAAAATAGACCTTTTGTGGGAAGCAGTACAAACAACACCGTTACAGAACTTATATTAGGTCATAACGGTTTTGATAGAGTAAAGTTTAATAAGTTAGTATCATCTTCAAATAAGCATAAAATAAAAATTCATTCAAATAAATTAGCAAATCAACCTCATTCAAATAAAAGAGCTTCATCTGGTTTAAGCAATGAATCAACTCCTGGCTTAACAAGACTTATAGGAAACAATAATATTTCAGATCAAATTGGTTTTCTTATCCCAATAGCAGTGCTGGGCTTCTTAGCTTCAGCTCTAAAAGAAAAATTAACGTTTTCTGTTGATAATGAAAGAAAGATGAGTTTAACACTATTTTTTATCTGGTTTTTTACCGAATTTATATTTTTTAGTTTGTCAAAGGGTTCTTTTCATACCTACTATTTAACTACCATGGCACCACCAATTGCTGCTCTAACTGGAATAGGCATAATTGATATGTGGAATTTTTATAAAAATAAAGACAGGAAAGCTTTCCTATTGCCAGCATCAATCATGATAACAGCTGTAACCCAAATATCGATTTTATACTATAATCACACAAGATCAAAGGGATACATGCCAATAATTGTTCTTACAGGTTTAATATGTTTTATTTTTTCCATACTGCTTATATTCAATCTTTCTAATAGAAAAAGCGAGAAATCTTTTGCAGTATTAGCTTTTATGGGACTTTTAATTGCACCATTTATTTGGTCTTGTTCACCAATATTTTTAAATATGAATTCTTCTAGTCCTTCTGCTGGACTTGAACTCTCATACAACCCTCATCCATTTAAAAGTAAATCTTCAGCCAATGCTAATTCAAAACTAGCAAGATTTTTAGAAACTAATCAATCAGATGAAAAATATCTTGTAGCGGCACCTTCTGCTAATACCTATGCTTCAACTCTAATACTTGAAACAGGAAAACCTGTAATGACCATTGGCGGATTTAGTGGAAATGATAAAATTATCTCTTTAAAAAATTTTGAAAGGGAAGTTTTATCTGGGAAAATTAAATATGCTATATTAGCAAAACAGAATAACAAATTTATATCAAGAAATAATAAAAATGCAGCTATAACAAATTGGATTAAGAAAAATGGAAAAGTTGTTCCCTCATATGAATGGGAAAATACAAAAAATAATTCAAAGACTCCATATAAACTCTATTATTTAGGAATGAACTCCTGAAATAATGCCTAATGCTAGAAAAAATTTTAAGATGTATTTCTGAAATTTTTATGATATAATTTTATCTAACTATAAATTTTTATTAATTTAAATAAAATGCAATGCAGAAAGGAAGTAGTCCGTGTTAACTGTAAATAATGTAAGTTTAAGATATGGCGGAAGAAAATTATTTGAAGACGTAAATTTAAAATTCACTCCTGGCAACTGTTATGGAATAATTGGTGCAAATGGCGCTGGAAAAAGTACTTTTCTCAAAATTTTATCTGGAGAAATAGAGCCAAATACTGGTGATGTTTCTATTGATGCTCAAACTAGAATTTCTGTTTTAAAGCAGGATCACTTTCAATATGATGCCTATGAAGTTTTAGAAACTGTAATAATGGGAAATGACCGACTTTATTCCATTATGAAAGAAAAAGATGCTCTTTATGCTAAATCTGATTTTAATGAAGAAGACGGAATTAAAGCCTCAACTCTTGAAGGGGAATTTGCTGAGCTAAACGGCTGGGAAGCAGAATCAGATGCAGCTATGCTTCTTCAAGGTCTTGGAATTGGAACAGAACTTCACACTAAAAAAATGTCAGAACTAACAGGATCAGAAAAGGTAAAAGTCCTTCTTGCGCAGGCACTTTTCGGAAATCCTGGAATACTACTTTTAGATGAACCTACAAACCACCTTGACATAAAATCAATTGCCTGGCTTGAAGAATTTTTAATAAATTTTGAGGGAACCGTTATCGTTGTATCCCATGACAGGCATTTCTTAAATAAAGTTTGTACTATGATTGCCGATGTAGACTACGGCAAAATAACCTTATATGTTGGTAACTATGACTTCTGGTATAAATCAAGTACACTAGCCCTTGAAATGGCAAAGGATCAAAACAAGAAAAAAGAAGAAAAGATAAAAGACCTAAAGGACTTCATAGCACGTTTCAGTGCAAATGCTTCAAAGTCCAAACAGGCAACTTCACGTAAAAAGATGCTTGATAAATTAACTCTAGAAGATATAAAGCCATCAAATAGAAAGTATCCATTTGTACACTTTAAACCTGAAAGAGAACCTGGAAATGATATTTTAACAGTAGAAAATCTATCTAAAACCATAGATGGCGAAAAAGTTTTAAATAATGTAAGTTTCATAGTATCCAAGGATGATAAAATTGCTTTAGTTGGAGACAACGAAATAGCTAAAACTACACTATTTAAAATACTTTCAGGAGAAATGCAGCCAGACAGTGGAAGCTTTAAATGGGGAATAACTATAACAAATGCTTATTTTCCAAAAGACAACTCAGAATACTTTAATGACTGTGATTTAGATTTAGTTGACTGGCTCCGTCAATACTCAGACGAAAAATCAGAAACATATATAAGGGGCTTTTTAGGTAGAATGTTATTTTCAGGTGAAGAAGCTCTAAAAAAAGCAAGCGTACTTTCCGGAGGCGAAAAGGTAAGATGTATGCTATCAAAAATGATGCTCTCCAGCGCAAACTTTTTGATGTTTGATGAACCAACAAACCATCTTGACCTTGAATCCATAACAGCTTTAAATAATGGTTTAACTAGCTACAAAGGCAATTTAATCTTTACATCGCATGATCATGAATTCGTTCAAACTATAGCAAACAGAATAATTGAAATAACAGCTGACGGAATCATCGATAAAAAATGCACATATGATGAATACCTGCAAATCGGCTAATTAATAGAAGTAATAGTATTTTGAAACATTAAATAAGTTCATAAGACTAAGCCCCCAATAATTGAAATTTCTTAGATTTTAATTATTGGGGGCTTAACTTTATATAGTCTTTTAATTGAAATTTTCCGTAGCGTAACAAAAGAAAATCCTCCTTGCCTTTACCTTTTATGTGAAGTAACAGTATTTTCAAAACGATTTAAATAAAACTCAATAAGACTTTGCCTCAAATAATGAGAAGACTTAGTAATTTTAATTTGTTTGAGCTTTTTTTCAGCGAGTTATTAAAATTTCTTAGTCTTTTCATTATTAAAAGCTTAACCACATATAAGTCTTTAATTCAGATTTCCGGTAGCGAAGCGGAAGAAAATCTTCCTTGCCTTTACCCTTTATGTGAATTAAGAGTATTTTAAGAACGATTTAAATAAAACTCAATAAGACTTTGCCTCAAATAATGAAAAGACTTAGTAATTTTAATTTGTTTGAGCTTTTTTTCAGCGAGTTATTAAAATTTCTTAGTATTTTCATTATTTGAGGCTTAGTCTTATGAGTTTTATTTAATGTTCTAAAATACTCTTAATTCACACCATCTATGATTTCTACTGCTCTGCCGTATTTGTCTTTAAGTTTCTCATCTATATTTTGGTCTGTAATAATTCCTGTTATATCTCTTAATCTATAAAAACTAAAAAAGTCACCCTTTTCGATTTTAGTGCTGTCACATAATACATATTTTTTTTCTGCATTATCAAGAATAATCTTCTGGCATACTCCCTCTTCTTCATTAGATGTTGTTATGTTGTCATTAAAAATACCATTAGTGCCAACAAATGCTATTTTAATTCTCATACTTTTTAACATTTCATTTGTAAAGCTGCCAACAAAAACATCTGTACGTGAACGGTATCTACCTCCCACTAATATTAATTCAAATCTTTTGTCATCTTTAAATCTTAAAAAAACTGGCATTGAATTTGTTATAACCTTGGCATATGGAACATTTAAATAATCATATATAAATTCTGTCGTAGTTCCAGGTCCTATGTATATTATATCGTTCTCCTGTACCATATTTGCCGCTAGCTTTGCAATGTACCTTTTTTCCTCAATATTTATCTTTCTTTTTTCATTGCTTGAAAGTTCTTTAAAATTATTTTCACTTTTCTTTTCTACCTTTTTTGCTCCACCATAAATTCTTTTAAGAAGCCCTCTTTCTTCAAGAACTTTTAAATCTCGTCTTATAGTTATTTCTGTTACCCCAAGTTTTTTATTTATATCCGTTATCTTTATTATGTTATTATCGTTCAGCATATCCAATATCTTTTGAAATCTTTCTTCTTTTAACATACACATAATCCTCCAAAAATATAATACATCTTATTATATATTATCACTTATAATAAAAAATTTTAAGCAAATTTTATTTAGATAATTAACCTTTTAACAAATAAATTTCTTTTTAATATTACAATTCTCAATATATGCCTTTACTTTTGCGTAGTAATCGCTTACTATATTTATAGAGGGGGAATAATGATGGATACTATAAATATGTTAAAAGCAGAATTCAAAAACGTTTTTGGAAAGGTCAATGAAAATGTTTTCTTTGCACCAGGAAGAGTTAATTTAATTGGTGAACATACAGATTATAATGGTGGTAACGTTTTTCCATGTGCACTTGATATTGGTACTTACGGATTAGTTGCTAAAAGATCTGATAAGAAAGTACTGGCCTATTCTCTTAACTTCAAAAATTTAGGTGTCACAGAATTTAATTTAGACAATTTAAAAAACACCACGAAAAATAGATGGGTTAACTACCCAAAAGGTGTTATAGATATCTTTAAAAAACACAACTACAAAATAGATAATGGTTTCGAAATCCTTTTCTATGGGAATATACCAAACGGTGCTGGACTATCATCTTCGGCTTCTATAGAGGTTTTAACAGGAACTATATTAAATGATCTTTTTAAATTAAATATAAATATGATTGACATAGTAAAGATGTGCCAGGAAGCAGAGAACTCATTCATCGGTGTAAACTGCGGCATCATGGACCAATTTGCTGTAGGCATGGGTAAAAAGGATTGCGCTGTATTACTTGATTGCAATACTCTAAAATATTCTTACAGTAAAATAAATATGAATGGCTATAAAATAGTTATAGCTAACACAAATAAGCACCGAGGTTTAGCTGATTCAAAATACAATGAAAGACGCAGCCAGTGTGAAGCTGCATTAAAAGAAATACAGAAAGTAAAAAAAATAAATGCACTTGGTGAACTTACAGAAAAAGATTTTGAAGCAGTTAAGAATTGCATTTTAGATCCTATAATATTAAAAAGAGCTAAGCATGCTGTTTATGAAAATGAAAGAACTTTAAAAGCAGTTAAAGCCCTTCAGCGTAATGATTTAATTACTTTTGGAAAACTAATGAACGCTTCTCATGTTTCTTTGAGAGATGATTATGAAGTTACTGGCATAGAACTAGATACCCTTGCTTCGCTGGCATGGCAGTGTGAAGGTGTTATAGGAGCCCGCATGACAGGTGCTGGTTTTGGCGGCTGTACCGTTAATATCGTTAAGGAAGATTGCATAGATAATTTTACAGAAACTATAAAAGCAAAATATAAAAAAGAAATCGGTTATGATCCAAGTTTCTATATTGTATCTATTGCTGATGGTGCTAGAAAAATAGTTTAAACATTAAGGAAATGGTTTTTAATACTAGGGGGCATAAAAATGGTTAATCATGAAATAAATAGGCTCTTAAACTTTGCCTTAAAAAAAGGTCTTATATCTGAAGATGATAAAATTTATTCTTCTAATATGCTTATAGGTTTATTAGGGCTTGAAAACTTTGAGACTGAAAAAATAGATGAAAATTTAGATACGCCTACATCTATTTTACAAAATCTATTAAATTATGCAGTAGAAAAAAAATTTATAGAAGATACTGTAGCCGAAAAAGATTTATTTGATACAAAAATAATGAATTGCGTTATGCCAAGACCATCTGAGATCATAAAAAAGTTTAATAACCTTCTTCTAGATTCTCCACAAAAGGCTACTGATTACTATTATAATTTAAGTATAGCTTCAAACTATATAAGAAAGAATAGAATTGATAAAAATATAATATGGAAGACGAATACTGAATATGGAGATCTAGATATAACTATAAATTTATCTAAACCAGAAAAGGATCCAAGAGATATTGCAAAAGCGAAATCATTTAAGTCTACATCATATCCAAAATGTCTTTTGTGCAAAGAAAATGAGGGTTTCTACGGAAATATTAATCATCCTGCAAGACAAACACTTAGGCTAATTCCTCTTACACTTAATAATAACAAATGGTTTTTGCAATACTCTCCCTATACTTATTATAATGAGCATTGTATAATATTAAATAGTAAACATATACCAATGAAAATTAGCAGGAAAACTTTCGAAAACTTGCTGGCTTTTACAGATATATTGCCACACTACTTTGCCGGTTCTAATGCAGATCTCCCAATAGTAGGCGGATCAATATTATCTCATGATCACTATCAAGGTGGCAGATATACCTTTGCAATGGAAAAAGCTCCTGTAGAAAAAAATTATTCTATAAAGGGATATGAGGATGTAAACGTTGGAAGAGTTAAATGGCCTATGTCTGCCATTAGAATTTCATCTGATAATAAAATTAAACTTATAGATTTGGCTGAACATATATTATCTTCATGGCGAAATTACTCAGATGAATCACAAAACATATTAAGTCATACAAATGGTGAACTTCACAACACAATAACTCCTATTGCTAGAAAAAGAAATGACAAATACGAATTTGATTTAGTTTTGAGGAATAATAGGACAAGTGATGAATACCCACTTGGAATATTTCATCCACATAGCGAAGTCCATCATATAAAGAAGGAAAATATAGGTCTCATTGAGGTAATGGGATTAGCCGTTCTTCCTGCAAGACTTAAATCTGAACTTAATTTGTTAAAAACTTGTTTAATTCAAAGACAAGATGATATTTCAAAAAATGAAAGCATATCAAAACACAGTGCCTGGTATAAATACCTTCTAAATAGATACAATAATATAACAGAAAAAAATGCCGATGATATTTTACAAAAAGAAGTAGGCATCACATTTTTACAGGTACTAACACATGCTGGTGTATTTAAGCGAAATCCAAGTGGCCTATCCGCTTTTGATAAATTTATTAATATATTATAAGGTGATGAAAATTATGAAAACAACTATACTTGAAGTAGCAAAAAAAGCAAACGTGTCTGTTGCAACTGTTTCTAGGGTAATGAACGAAAACTATCCTGTAAAAGCAGAAACACGTGAAAAAGTTCTTGATGCAATAAAAGAATTACATTATATACCTAATATGCAGGCACGTGAGCTAACTCAAAAGAAATCTGCTACTATAGGTATAGTTTCTCCAAGCATTAATAATATGTTTTTCACAGAAGTTATTAATGGTATAGATAACTGTTTAAAAGATAAGTCTTTATCTATGTTACTAACCTGCTCAAACGATAATGCTGCAGAAGAAAAAAAGTGTTTAACTAATTTAATATCAAGAAATGTAGCCGGAATAATCATAATTACTCCTAATACTTCTAATATAAAACACGGTTTTTATGACAATATAGCAAATGAAATACCAATTGTATTTATAAACGGCTATAATGTAGATTCTAACATATCCTGTGTTTCAAACGATGAGGCAATGGGTGCAAAACTTGCCCTAAAGTATCTCCTGAATAAGAATCATAAAGAAATCTTATTTGTAAGAGGTAAAAACAGTTACTCTTATGATATTAAGGAGAAGATTTACAAAGACACCATGGAAAAATTGCAGCTTTTTAATCCTGACAATATTATTAGCATAGGAGATGGAAACAGCAATGATACTGTTGATAATACCGCTAATATTTTTTCAAAACTCTTAAAAAAGTGCCATGCAACAGCAGCTTTAGCCTGCAATGATCTAATGGGTGTTGGTATATTAAATGCTTGTAAGAAGTTAAACATAGGAGTACCAGATGATTTTTCTATAATAGGTTATGATAATATATCTTTAAGTAAATTCGTAGAACCAAAATTAACAACTGTAGATCAAAATATGTTCCTTCTTGGAACTAATGCTGCAGATTTATTAATAGAAAAAATTAATTGTAACAACAAATATAGCAAGAGAATTATATTAAATAATTATATAGTTGAAAGAAATACTGTAAGTCATATATAACTTACAGTATTTTTACTTTTTTTAATAAATAATATAACCATACTACAATATTTAAATTTTCAACTTTATAGTTAACTTTATATAAATCAATAAAAAAGCATCTTCAAATGTTAATTACAAAAAACATTTGAAGATGCTTTTTTTATGAGTGAAAATATATTTAAATTTAATGTGTGTGTGGACATATTAAATTTTAATACTCTATTTGACTAGCATCTACTATACTCTTACTTTCAGATACTTTTTTAAACCAATAAGCGCTTTTCTTAGGATATCTTTTTTGATCCTTAAAGTCTATATAAAAGAATCCATAACGCTTATTGTATCCATTACTCCAAGATAGTACATCCATAAGCGACCATGCAAAGTATCCTTTTACAACTACTCCTTCGCTCTTAGCCTTTAAAATAGCCTCAAGATGCTGCTTAATATAATCTATACGTGGAGTATCATCTATCTTACCATTCTCAAAATCATCTTTATATCCCATACCATTTTCAGTAATATATACTTTTTTATAATTTGGATAATCATTTTTAATTCTTACAAGCATATCATGAAGTCCCTTTGGATAAATTGGCCAATCCCAATCTGTTGTTGGAACTTTAGGATTATTAACACGCTCTCCTATTCCCTTAAGTGCAAATATATTTGTTCCTTTTTCTCCTGTTCCATTATGGTGTATTTTACTTTCTCCATCATATGCTTTTAGAAAATGACTGGAATAATAATTCATTCCAAGGAAATCAATTTTTTTAGCTGCTGACTTAAGCACATCCAAATCACCATCATAAATTTTAAGTTTTCCATTATTTTTAGTCATAATCTCATTAATTGTTTCAATGGTTTCCTTTGGATATTCACCTTTAAAACATGCATCAAGCATAAATTTATTTGACAGCGTATAATCTAAATAAGCTGCTCTCTTATCTTCCTCTGAATCACTTATAGGACATTTTCCTTCAAGTGTATGAACAATTCCAATCTCACCATTAAGTTTCATACTTTTATATAATTCAACTACCTTAGCATGTGCTACCATCATATTATGCATGGTTTGAACAGCTTTTGGTATATTGTATTTTTCGTTTGGTGGAAAATCTCCCTGTATATAACCGTTTTGTGCAACAGCCCAAGCTTCATTAAAGGTAGCCCACTTCTTAACTCTATCTCCAAAATTCTCAAAACAAATCTTTGCATACCTAACAAAATGACCTATGTTATCTCTATTTAGCCAATCTCCACTTTTAAATATCTTAAGAGGACTATCAAAATGATGCAGAGTAACAAAAGGTTCAACACCATTTTTTATACATTCATCAATAAGATTATTGTAAAATTTAATTCCCTTAGGATTTACTTCACCCGTACCATCTGGAATTATACGTGACCATGCAATAGAAATTCTTATTCCATTTATTCCAAATTCTCTTGATAATTTTAAATCTTCCTTGTATTTGTGGTAAAAGTCACTTGCCGCATCCCCTGTAAATTTGCTCTCAGGCCTATTAAGATATTCATCCCATATACAAGGTCCTTTCCCATCTTCTTTTGTTGCCCCTTCTGCCTGATAAGCTGCTGTTGCTCCACCAAATATGAAATCATCTTCAAATTTTTCCATAAGTTTTACCTCTTTCTTATCCATTTATTATATCTAAAGCAAATTTCAATGCCCCTGCAGGATTTCTTGTTAAATTAACATATTCTTTACCAGAAGTTGTTGCTGACTTTGTTCCCTTTGAAGAACAATCGGCTTTTAACTCTTCATACATAGATGCCATTTGAGGTGCTAATATTATTAAATCATAATCTGATATTACATCTTTATGCTGGCCATAAGCCATAGCTATAGACTCAACATTTGATCCTGCTTCTTTTGCTCCTTTTGTTATAGCATTTGCAAGCATACTACTTGTAGCTCCACTTGCGCAAAGTACTAAAACTAACTTCTTCTTATCATCTTTATTTCCTTCATTAATCTTAGGAACTTCTTCTACTACTGGTACTGGTTTTACTTCTACTTTTTTAGCTGTTTTTTCTTCTGTTTCAACTTCTTCATGTCTTTCAGCTTCTGCAACCACTAATTCTCTATCATATACCTTAAAGAATGGATAGTACATTACAAAATCAACTACTAATAACAAAGGTGCTAGTACAAATGCTAGTTTGGCAAATCCTGTTCCTAATATTAATCCTAAAGGTGCTGGAGTTGTCCATGGTATTATATATATAAATCCGTTCATTCCTAAATTATCTATAAAGAATTTAAATATCCATACATTAAATATTGGAGTAAGTATAAATGGTACAAAGAACACAGGGTTCAAAACAATTGGTGCTCCGAATAATACCGGCTCATTTACTGCAAATGATACTGGAATTATAGAAGCTCTACCTACCGCTTTTAATTGCTTTGATTTAGCTAAGAAAGCAAACATAACTGTAAGCATTAATGTAGCACCAGTACCACCAATTGTTGCTACGAAATATGAAGTTCCATGTGTTAATGCAAATGAAGCATGGTGTCCCGCTTGATACAATTTTAAGTTAGCTTCAACATTTGCAATATATATAGCCGTTACTGCTGGCTCTACTATAGACGGTCCGTGAATACCAACAAACCAGAACATTGCCATTGCACCATATATTACAGCTAGTCCTATATATCCGTCTGCTGCTGTAAATAAAGGTTTTAACACATCTAATATCCATTGACTGAAAACTTCTCCAGCTACATATCTAAATGCTAAATCAACTAGCCAGAAAAATAAAATAGATGCTGCTAGTGGAATTAAATCTGCAAAAGTTTGTGCTACATTATGTGGTACTTCATCCGGTAATTTAATAGTTACATTATTTTTTACAAATACCTTATATATATTAGGAACTATAAATGCAACAACAAATGCTGATAACAATCCTTTGGTTCCCATATAATCACTTGAAAATCCACCCTTAACTGAATCTACAGCTATTAATAAAAAACAGCATATAGATACAATCATTACTGATACATTATTTATTTGTCTAAGCTTAGGAAGTTTACCATTAATGCTATCAGTTAAACTCTTGGCAATAGTTGCTACCATTAATACTGCTAAAATTCCCATGGAATAATTATATGCCTTCATAAGAGTATTACTAACATTATTAGGCCAATAAAATCCCCATATATTAGGAACATCTGCTATAAGTAGAAAAATACTAGAAAATAAGATAATAGGCATACAACTTAAGAATCCATCTCTTATAGCTCGTAAGTAGGGATTATTGGAAACCTTCTCAAAAAACGGTTTCATTTTTTCAATTAGTGCAATTAATTTTTTCATTTTGTAATTCCCCCC
This sequence comes from Clostridium pasteurianum, assembly GCF_001705235.1. Lineage (NCBI taxonomy): Bacteria > Bacillati > Bacillota > Clostridia > Eubacteriales > Clostridiaceae > Clostridium > Clostridium pasteurianum. The sequence goes on along the minus strand of NZ_MCGV01000001.1, from coordinate 3,060,227 downwards.
TTAGTTTGTTATTTATTAACCTTTTTATATAAATTAATTAAATTCTTTACAAGATCTCTTAAAAGCATAACTGTCATCAAATGATCTTGGGCATGTACTATTAAGAAACTTACATCTATTTTTTCTCCTGCTGCTTCCATTTGTATCATTTTTGTTTGAACATTGTGTGCGTCAGTTATAAGTTCATTTCCTTCTTTAATTAAAGCTTCTGCCTTATCATAGTCTGAATCATTAGCAGCATTTAAAGCCTCTATATATTTTGACCTTGCATCGCCAGCATAAGCAACTATCTCCATTGTAGTCATCTCTAAATCTTCATTACTCATAATATCATTCCTCCACTTTAATAATTTTCAATTTAATATTGTTATTTTAGTTTGTGCACTACATTTTATCCTATTTGATATGTTACAGTATCTAGATGTCAATGTTCTACTTTAATAACTGTCATTAGTATACCTACAAACAAAACTCAACTTAAACTTAATCATTTAAGTTTTATACATGACCTTCATATCATAATGCTTAATACACATTTTAATTTTTATAAACGCTTAATTTTAGCCTTAGATATCGTTTTCTATAAGCTTAAATTTTATGTGTTGTTTTCGTTTACATTTATATAATATATCTTTCTGACATCTTTGTCAATTACATTAATGTAATATTTTTATTTTATTTTTGTTCTGTTTTTGTTCTATAAAATACTGTTTCTTATTATAAATCATCATTATTATTAAAAAGTCACCACTTTTCATGTAAAAAATCGTTTACATGGAAATTATTCCATGTTATAATTTTGTTAAAAAGTATTATAGCCTAAGTTTATACTTTTTTTGCTAAATAGCCTTTTATAAATAGAAATACTTATTTATTACTATCTATAGAAAGCGATTTCTACTAAATCTATTAAGTGGAGGGATTATATTATGTTAAAAAAATTTATCAAACTAACTTTATCTACATTGTTATGTACTTCTTTATGTATTGGTACATCTCTATCTTTTTCAAATACAGTTTCTGCTGCATCTGTTTTTGCAAAAGGAGCTGATGTTGGATTATTAAGCCAGCTAGAAAGTAGAGGAATAAAGTGGGAAGATACCAATGGGAAGCAGCGCGATGCTTTAGAAATATTAAAAAAACACGGTATAAATTCTGTAAGACTAAGAGTTTTTGTAAATCCACCTTCTAATTTTCAATGGACAAAAAGAGATGGGACAACCTGCCTTTTAGGTTATTGTGATACAAAAGGTGTAGTTTACATGGCAAAACGTGCAAAAAAATTAGGTATGAGGATAATGATTGATTTTCATTATAGTGATCATTTTGCAGATCCCTCTTATCAAGATAAACCAGCAGCATGGGCAAATGATGACTTTAATCAATTACAGAATGATGTTTACAGCCACACACATTATGTAATGTCAGCTCTTAAGAATGAAGGCATAACCCCTGATTGGGTACAAGTAGGTAATGAAATTAATAGTGGATTACTTTGGCCTGATGGAAATTACAAGAACTTTTCAAACTGGGCTGCATTAACAAATGAGGGCTATAATGCTGTAAAAGATGTAAGTCCATCTTCAAAAGTAATTATTCATTTATCAAGCGGTGCTAATAACTCTCTTTATAGATGGGCTTTTGACAATCTCACAAAAGCTGGCGCTAAATTTGATGTAATAGGCATGTCATATTATCCATATTGGGACAATGTTGATTATACTCAAAATATTAATGCTTTAAAATTCAATTTGAATGATATGGTATCACGTTATGGGAAACAAGTTATGATTACCGAAATAGGCGGCCCTGAAAGCAATCCTACTAACACTTGCAATATGATAAAAGCCGTTAACAAATTAGTAAAAGATGTTCCTAAGAAAAATGGCCTTGGTGTATTTTATTGGGAGCCTGAAGCTAATTCAAGTGTTTTACCTGATTCATATCCACTAGGTCTATGTACTAAAGTTTCTAATAATGTTTTACAATTTACATCAGCTATAAAAGCCTTTAAGTAAATAGAAGGAACAATGCTTTGGAACGTTAAAAAAATTCTATAAATCTAAGATAAAAAAACAGAAAATGCTAAGAGTTTTGAATAACTCACTAGCGTTCAAACAAATTCAAAACTCTTAGCATTTTCTGTTTTTTTATCAAGATTTATTAGAATTTTTTTAAATCGTTCCTTCAGTATTGTTCCTTCTATTTAAGAGTAAATCAAGGTAAAAATTCCTCCGTGCCTACGGAATTTTGAACATAGATAATGTGTACTAGCCATCATTAATCTGTGTGGTAATGACATCACTTGGCCTGTCATTAGGTGGAAGCTTGCTTTTGGCATTAGAATTCTATGTTAAAACAGTGCTTGTATTTGTTTAAGAAAGATATTTTGTAAAACCTAAAACAATAAAAAAAACTTATTGTTCTAGCAATTTTTAAACCACCAGTACAATAAGCTCTTTTAGACCATTTTAAATTCTCTGTATTTTAACTTTTTCCATTATATCTTTAACAGTATTAGCTTCAACCCAACCTGTTTCTTTTATCATAGCATTTGCTGTACCACAGGCTGTACCAAGTGCTATGATTTTCTCAATATTATAACCTCTTTCTATTCCAACTGCAAAACCACCAACTAATGAATCTCCTGAACCTACTGGATTTACTGCATTTACTTTTGGTATTGTTACTCTAAATAGTTTTCTATCAAAACATACCAAAGATCCGCCTGCTCCTAATGATACTATAACACATTTTATTCCGCTGTTATTTAAAGTTTTTACATGACTTATAATATCTTTTTCATCTATTACTGCTTTTCCTGTAAGCATTTCAAGTTCATCCTTATTAGGTTTTATGAGAAATGGTTTTGCTTTTATACCCTCTTTTAATAGTTCTCCGCTCGTATCTAAGAGAAATTTTTTATTCTTTTTATTTGCTTTTTCTATAAGCTCTGCATATATATTTTTAGGCACATTCTTAGGTGCACTTCCTGAGGCAGCTATTACATTGGAGTTGTCCAAAAGCTCATCATAAAGCTTTGCAAATTTATTCTGCTCGTCTAAGGTAACTGCAGGGCCTGGCTCTAAAATTTCTGTCTGAACCAGATCATCTGTTATAAATGCCAGACATTCTCTAGTATCAGCTTTTATTTTAACAAAATTACTTTTTATTCCTATTTGCTTTAACTTATCTTCTATAAATTCGCCTGTTTTGCCGCCAACATAACCTGTTGCGACAATGTCTTCACCAAGAATATGAGCTACATTGGCAACATGAAGGCCTTTGCCCCCTGCTGTATTTTCAACAGCTCTTGCTCTCATTACCTTTCCTTTAACTATATCTTCTATCTCATACCTTTTATCAACAGATGCATTTAAATTAACAATGGTAATCAAGCTTTTCCCTCGCTACCGCACATTTTAATCTTATTAATAACTATTTGTTTCATAGCTTCTTTTCCAGGAGTCATATAATGTCTTGGGTCATTTGCATCTGGATTTTCTTTGAAATATTTTTTAACTGCATTTGCAAAAGGTATTTTTAAATCTGTTGCAATATTTACTTTGCATATTCCAAGTTCAATTGCCTTTTTAACTAAATCTTCAGGTACATCTGAAGCTCCATGAAGTACTAAAGGAATTGATACCTTTTCTCTTATTTCCTTAAGTCTTTCAAAATCAAGCTTTGGTACACCCTTATATAATCCATGAGCAGTACCTATTGCAACTGCTAATGAATCTATTCCTGTTTTCTCTACAAATTCTTTTGCTGAATCAGGGTTAGTATACATTGCATCTTTATCACTTACAACTACACTTTCTTCTCTGCCGCCAAGCATTCCAAGCTCTGCTTCTACAACTGTACCATTTAAATGAGCATATTCTACTACTTCTCTTGTTGTTTTAATGTTGTCTTCAAATGGCATTCTTGATGCATCTATCATTGCGGATGTAAATCCTACGTCTACGCAGTGCTTAAGTCTTTCTACATCTTGAAAATGATCTAAATGCATTGCTATTGGTATATTTGTATGCTTTGCTGCAGCTGCTTTAGCTATAGCTACTAAATAATCCTCACCGCTGTAATCTATAGTTCCAGGAGTTCCTGCAATTATTACTGGTGAATTTAATTCACTGGCTGTTTCAACTACTACTCTAAATGTTTCAAGATTGTGTATATTAAATGCTGGTACTGCATAATGTTCTTTTTGTGCTTTAACCAATAATCCCTTTGTTGTTACTAACATAATTTGATACCTTCCCTTCATAATTTATAGGGTCTGCAACAAAATTTATTTGCAACAGTACGTACAAATTTATTTTTTACACACGAACCCTATTATTTTTAATATCTATTCTCTTGGATATCCTCCGTTGTCCCATTTTTCTAAGAATTCATCAAAGAAATGCTCATTTCCGAATTGCCCCTTATCGTCCTTTATTAGTGAATCAATTCCCTCTATTATTTCTTTATTTTCCTTAGTAGGCTTGTACTGTGCTTCAAGAAAAGCATCTATTATATTCTCAATTAAACCTATTCCTGTTATTCTTCCACCAACAGCTATAATATTTGCATTTAAATATTCTTTTGCATATCTTGCTGTTCCTACATCTCTAACTAATGCTGCTCTTACTCCTTTTACTTTGTTTGCTGAATTTGATATTCCAACTCCAGTTCCACACAAAATAACTCCTAAATCTGCCTCACCTGATGCAACTTTTTCAGCTGCCTTTTTACCATATATAGGATAATGTGTTCTTACAAAATCATAGGTACCATTATCAATAACCTTATGACCTTTTGATTTTAAATACTGTGAAATCTTCATTTTTATATCAGGAACTATATGATCTGAACCAATTGAAATTACCATTTTACTACCTCCTCATAAATTTATAGCATTTTATTTAGCATATCTACTCTTATTTGATGTCTCCCACCAGCGTACTTTTCAGCTATATAAGCATCAAGCATTCCCTCTGCAAGTCTTTTTCCAACAATTCCTGCACCAATTGCAAGCATGTTAGCATTATTATGCTGGCTTGTCATTTTAGATGAATGTTCATCTGAAACTTCCGCACATATTACTCCCTTATGCTTTGCTCCAACCATAAAAGAACCTGCACCATATTCATCTATTGCTATACCTCTTTCTACTTCTTTGTTCATAATTGCTTCTGCAACTAAATTTGCTGATTGTACAAGATTAAGACCTCTTTCTGGAGTTTTATCTATTACTTCAATTCCCTTACCTTCCAGATATTTTTTCAAATGCTCTTTTAATTCAAAGCCATCTGTATCAGATCCTATTGCTATTTTCATAAAATTGCCTCCTTTTATAAATTTCATTCTATTTTTTATATTAAAAACTTTTATATCATTCTCTTCTATGCTATAATGTAGTTTACACACAATATTAATCCACAGAAGAGGAAAATAAACTTTTTTCTTTTGTAATATTTATTTGTCTCATATTATGTATACATAATATGAGATTATTTTTTATCTACAGATTATCTTTACCTTTTTTCCATACTGTTCTTGTAAATCTTCATTTATATTTTCATCTGTAATAACCGCTGTAGCATCACTTAAATTGTAAAAGCTAAAGAAATCTTGCTTACCTATTTTACTGCTGTCACACAATATAATTTTTTTTATTGCATTGTCCATAATTATTCTTTGTGACACGCCTTCTTCTTCATTTGAAGTAGTTATATTATCACCATGTATCCCGTTGGTACCAACAAATGCCATTTTAACTCTCATACTTTTTAAATTTTCATTTGTAAAATTCCCAACAAAGACATCCGTACGTGAACGATATCTCCCGCCAACCAATATAACCTCATAGCGATTGTCATCTTTAAATTTCAAAAAAACTGTCATTGAATTCGTTATTACTTTTACATAAGAAACTTTTAAATAATCGTATATTAACTCACTAGTGGTTCCTGGACCGATGTAGATAATATCATTATCATTAATCATCCTACTGGCTAGCCGGGCAATGTACCTTTTCTGTTCTATATTGATCTTTCTCTTCTCATTATTGGAAAGTTCTTTAAATGTATCGTTAGCTGTTTCTGTGTTTACTTTTTTAGCTCCACCATAGATTCTTTTAATTAGTCCTCTTTCCTCAAGGACTTTTAAATCTCTTCTAACTGTTATTTCAGTAACACCCAACTTTTCATTAATATCCGTTGTTTTTATGATATTATTTTTATTAACACTTTCCAGTATTCTTTGGAATCTTTCTTCCTTAAGCATATTGTATTCCCCCGTAACTAACCATGTGAAATCATATACAAATTCTTTTTACAACTATATGTTATCACTTACTTGTATCCATTTCAATACTATTTATGATTTATTTTATTATTTTTTTGAACTTTTTTGTTCGAAGTTTGTATTAAGTAAATCCACCTTATGTAAGGTGGATTTATTTATTTTATTCAGTTTGTGTATTTCCATATACTATTTTGCTTCAGCATTTGCCTTTGCATATTCTGCATTACGTTTTTTCATTTGTTTAGCATACCAAATGAAGAGTAATACGTATGCTGCAAGTGCTAACGCAACATATAATCCTGTAGTAATATTACCAGTTCCAAAGAATTTACCAATAAGAATTGATATGAATTTTTCTACTGGTCCTTCACAAGTTGAATGAGATATCATAGTTGATGCTGCTAGTCCTTTTGGAAATGCTCCAACTTGTTTTGCTAAGTTTGTTACACAAGGTGCTATTGCAGTACCTGCCCATAAGAATATAGGTATTTCAAGTATTCCGATAATTATCATTCTTATCATTTTTCCACGAGTAACTACTAAAAGAGCTGGTGTTATTCCCATTGCTATAATTCCGCCTAAAGGTAAAAGTTTATTACCTGGTAAAAATAATGAAACTATCAAAAGTATTGGAGCCATTATATTAGCTACAGCCCATATTTCTGCTCTTCCGGCTACGAACGGCCAATCAATACCAATATTGAATCTTCTTCCTTTTAATCTCGTACTTAAGAAGTTAGTTATACCTTGTGATAGTGGTTCAACAGCTGCTATAAACCATGAACCTATTACAGAGAATAATTCCAAACATGTTGCACCTATGAACGCTAATGTGAATATCTTTATAACACTTTGATGTCCTAATACTCCAACAAACACACCAAGGTAAGCACCTATTGCAAATTTGCTTCCCCAGAAACCTATTTTGTTATTTAATTGAGCTGCATCAAAATCGTATTTATCTAAGAAAGGTAAAAACTTATCTATAAGCTTATCAAAAACCATAATTATAGGATTCATCATATAATTTAAATGTGTAGTAGTAGTAGGATTAGTCTCTGGCATATCCAGAAGATCATTAAATGTAGGTTTCATTAAGTCTGAATTGATTATCTTTAAAATTCCTAAGAATACAACAAATATTGTTGCTACTAATAGATTGTTACAATAAAACATTATTAATATTCCGCAAAATGCCGGATGCCAAACATCAAATATATCAACATCTAATGTATTAGTTTTATTTAGCACAAGCATTATAACATTTACAATTACAAGTATAAATAAGAAAAATAGCGTGTACATGGAACCCCATGTTATAGTAGCTACTGGTGCCCAGCCTAAATCTGTTATAGATAGGTTTATACCCGTAGATTTAACGAAAGCCTGCAAAGCATCTGAAAAGTTAGTAGTAAGTAACGAAATTATTTGCCCTATTGCTGTTAATGCAATTGCAAGTTTAAGACCACCCTCAATTGCTTTAGAAACTTTTACACGCATTAAAATTGCCAATACTGATAAAACGATGAACATCATTGGTGCTGCTCCTAGATTTATCAGTGGCTTAAAAATAGCATTTGCAAATTGAATAATTCCACTCATATAAATATCTCCTTTACTTTCTATCTAAAAGTTTTAAAGTATTTTATGCAAAAACATTTTCTCCATCTGCGTATCGGTTATATTTATATTTTATTTTTACCTTTTATCATCCACACACAATACTAATCCACAAAATAAGAAAATGTTAATGTCATCACTAATTTTAATTATTTTCCTATCTTTTTTATTACTGACTCAAGTTCATCAAATACAGGCTGTGCCATTGCTGGGATTCTGTATAATATCGCTCCTGCTTCAACAACCGGTATTTTGATTTCAAAACCAACATCAACTTTTGAGATTGGTGTAAATATATCATATTTTGATATTAATTCTTCTGTGATATCTTTAACCATCATAGCATCTGCCTTAACCTCATAACCTCTACTTTTCATTTCTTGTTCTATTGCATCCTTAATTTGATGACTTGAATTTACTCCTGCGCCGCAAGCTGCTAAAATTTTAATCATTATAATTACCTCCCTTTATTTTTTACAATTTATATTTTCTAAAACAATGAACTAAATATCCACTGTTTCTTTGCATGTAATAAATTCATAAATTTTTTTCTCATCATTCAATTCTAATAACTTGTCCATGTTTGATTTTTTAGTTATAAAATCCATTATATTTGCTAATATATTGACTTGTGCATCGTTTTCATCATTTATAATCATAAACAAATATTTTACCTTTAAGCTCTCATCAGGTGAAATCATATTTTTAAATTCAATTTCGTTTTTAAGTTTTACAAATACAATACATTTACTGCTGCAATATTCTCTTTCAGTATGTGGTATAGCTACATTGTATTTTTGTCCTTCTACCACACTTAAATCCATTCCTGTAGGATAATTTTTTTCTCTCTCTATAATTCCTTTAACAAAATTTTTTTTTACTAATCCTTTGTTAATGAGTTTTTGTCCTATTTTTTCAAATATCTCATTACTATTTTTAGCATCTTCAATAAAAATCAAATCTTCTCTAAATAACTGTGATATTTCCTTAATCATATTATCCTACTCCCCCTACAATATTAATTCATCACTTCAATACCATGTAATGTTTGTGTTTGTGTTTGTGTCCATTTATGTCTAAATATGTTTTGTTTTCGTTTACAGTTATATAATATTCCTTTATTATGCTTTTGTCAATAATAATTTTGTAATATTTTTATTTTATTCTTGTTCTATTTATGTATCACTTGTTAAAAATATTGTTATATATTAAGTTTTTAAATCTCATAAACACTTGCATGATAATCTTTTCAAATATAATAATGAGCTGTTAATAGCATTTTAAAATCCCTATTACAACAGCTCATCTTGTTTTTATTATATATTTTCTTATGATACCTTCTGTATACTACTTTTCAACACTGCTTATTTCATCATTTCTATCTTTTACTTTCATACTGTAGAAATTTTCATTTTCAGGTAATTCCATCCTAAAACATAAACAATTTTGAACAATACCATCCACCTGTTTAACTGAAAGCTCACTAACATGTCCTCCAAATTTTCTATCCTTACTCAAAAAATGAAAATGGTAACCTGGTACATTAAGTCCTTCTACATAATCCGGACATCTAAATCCAACTATATCTCCCTCAATATCTTTATACTGAAACATTGGCTGATCTTTTACAGCTTCAGCCATAGGTTTATATGGTCTCTCCTGTTTTACAACTGTTCTAGTTTTTACATAGTTAAATTTTCCGTGTAAATAAAAAGCATAAAATATGTTTTTACTTTCAATAAATCCATCAAGTTTATCCTTTAGTTCATTATAAGAATTACAATTTTCAATATTATATGTATTATAATCTTCAAATTCTGTAATAACTGCAAATGGAACTAACTCATTTTCAGAACATACATATACACTTCCATCTGGTTTTGTTCTGTAAAAAGTCCCATTTAAAAGCGTCATTTCACCATCTAATCCCCTAAATGTTCCTATACCGAAATTTCCCTTCTTTAAAAGTTTCTTAAGTGATGCACACCCATCATATAAACCCGAAACTAGTGCATTTATTGTAGACATTTGATATATATGGTTAGGAGTTTCTCCGTTTATCATTTTTACATTCACCTCAAAACAAATTATAACATATAAGATATTAAAGCAACATAAAGGATATAACAAAAATAATTAAGAGTTAAAAATTAAGAATGAATAATGATTTTCCCCCGCTTTACTCTGGAAAACCTAATAATATATAAGAGAACATTTACACCAGTATAAATGAAAAAATGTAAGTTTAAAAATTTTTCGTAGTGTAACGGAGAAAAAGTTACATTCATTCTCAATTCTTCATTCTTAATTTTTAATTATTAACGCAGCAACTCCAAGTATCAGTTATAATAAATTTTTTCCTTGCTTTATCCTTAAAGATAGTCTTCTACATCCTTGTTATTATTTAATTCTTCGACTAAATGCTTTAATTCTTGATCACGATTTTTGTCCATTATTAAAACTACATTTCCAGCATCAACGACTATTAAGTCCTTAACCCCGAAACAAATTATGAGGTTTTTGTCTCCAAATATAGAGCAGTTCTCTGTATCCTCTAAAAAAACATTATCAGTTACAGTATTCCCCCCATCATAGCTTTTTAAAAACCTTGCAAGAGAAGAGAAATTACCTAAATCATCCCATTCAAAATTTGATTTTACCACATAGGCTTTTCTAGTTTTTTGCATTATTCCAAAATCTACTGATATACCATCTATAGCTTTATACTGTTCATTTATTACTTCTTCCTCTTTATCGCTTCCAACTGACTCGTATATTTTTGTCATAGCTTTATACATCTTTGGCAGATATTTATTCATTTCTCTTAGATAAGTATCTGCTCTCCATACAAACATACCACTATTCCACAAATAATTTCCTTTGCTTAAAAGATCCTTTGCAACTTCAATATTAGGTTTTTCAAGAAATCTTTCAACTTTATATATAGATTCATAATTAATAACTTTATCACCAATTTGAATATATCCATACCCAGTTTCAGGTCTTGTTGGCGTGATGCCTATTGTTACGACACCCCTCCTTTTATCCACAATTTCAACAGCCTGCTTTATAGTATCTGTAAATTCTTTTTCGCTTTCAATATAATGGTCTGAAGGCAGCACTATCATTGTGGCATCGTTGTCCTTTTTTAAGAGTTTTACTGCTGAAAGCCCTATACATGTAGCAGTTTCTTTATTCTCAGGTTCTGTAAATATATTATCCTTATTTATTTCTGGAAGTTCCTTTTGTATTTTACTTATATATCTTTCATTAGTTACAATATATATATTATCTTTATCAACAAGAGCTTTAATTCTATCCACAGTATTTCTCAAAAAGCTCTTGTTATGCACAAACTTAAGGAATTGTTTTGGATTTTCCTTTCTTGACAGTGGATATAATCTTGTTCCCTTGCCTCCAGCAAGTATAAGTGCATATAACAAAAAAAACACCACATCACTTATTGCTTATCATTGTATAATATGAAAAACATAAGCGTATGGTGAATAAGATTTTATGTATTTTTCATTTCAAAGACTTCTCATCAATTATTCCTATCCTTATTGAAACAAATTTATTATTAGAATCACCTAAAAAAACATAAAAAATTCGAGTTAGCTATTTTACTTATATAATTCAACTAACTTTAATAAATTTTTTTTATGATTTGACAAGCCTACACATATATTATTAGGTTTAAATTCAAGCTTGCTGCCATTAGGAAATAATAATTTTATTTTAGTTTTAAGTATACCTTTTTTTACAATTACCTCAGTAACATTTTTCATTGAAATATCGCTAACATTTTCAGTTAAATCACCTGTTATTGGGTTTACCTCTGCAAGAATTATTCTTTTCTTTGTAAAGCAAACTATCAAATGTTTATTTAGTAGCATCGCAGAGCCACCATATAAAAGATATTCTCCAGCAGAAGCGAATGACATTGAATAGAAGTAATACCCATATTCATCCTCTGGTGATAGTATCTTTTTAAATGCATCATTTAAATATGAATTGTTAATCATTCTTTAATCTCTCCTTACAATTTATATATTGAACTAACTAAATATATTAATATTATAATTATTAATATATTTCTAATTATTTTATTTCGCTGCTCTTAAGTTTTATTTTTAATAATGAAACCTAATGGGCCAAAGTTTTTATTAAGTATAATTGGAATCATTAGTCTAGCGAACATATATGCAGCATATTTCTTTAAGACCATTGCTGTAATAATACTAGTATTGTTGAATACAAAGCTAATAAAAGTCATTAAAATATGGCTTATCCAATAACCGCTTCCTCAAAAGCAGCAATTATAGGTATTTTATCAGTTGGATTTTCATTCTTTTGAAAATTATATAGCCCATACCCTTCTCCATTTAAACTACCTCGCACATTTTTCTACAATATATATTATATACAATTTTTATCATTATTTCTATATAACTTTATTTATTGCTATAATAATACTAATTTGTATTTAAGACATTGTAAAAAAGTATCATACTGTGTCGCTTCACAATATGATACCTTTTATATAAAATCATAAATTTAACCTTACCACTTATTGCTTATCATTTTATAATAATATGGCAAACATAATTATGTGGTGAATAATTCGCTAAAACATATCAAGATTACTATTCATACAGTTTTTTCACATCTTCTATTCCTTCAACTATTTCGCGCTTTGAAAAGTTACATTGTTTAAGTCTCTTTTCACTCCATTTACTAAGATTTTCATAAAATAATAAGGCTGTTTCTAAATTTGATGCTGATTTGCATTTTTCTATTTCCTGAAACAGCATATTTTCAGCTTTATTAATTTCGCCCTCTTCTATATATTTATTTATCATAATTGAAAGCATCTGACTTTCAGAAATAGATACACTATTCTTCTGCTTACCCACTAATGATTCCATAACATTTTTCCCTGTAACAATCGTAGCTGCCAATTGTGTACATGACTTTATTAATCTTAAAATATAATCCTTTTCTTGCATATAACGCCCCACCCCTATACTTATTTTAAGTATATATAGATAATTTATAAATAGTATATAATTATCATAATTTCAATACTTTAAGTACTAAATAATTATACTGTTTATTTTATATCACATTATTCCTTTTTTAGCACCGACACATACTTATTACCTTTTATATAAAATCTCCATAAATAATCTTTGGCTTCCTCTGCATAGTCAATTCCAACTCTTTTAGCCTCTATTATTTCAAAAGCTCCACTGTCTCCATCTTCAATATAAAGTTCATCACCTAATAAATCCATAGAATTCTGCTCTCTAGCTATATCCATAGCACTGCAAAGTTTAGAAGGTCCATTGGTTAGATTTTTAAGCTGATACTTATTAAGCTCACTGTAAGGTTTCTTAAACCTTCTTTCACTCATAGTTTCTATGCCAGAAACAGGTTCTATTGCCCTTATAAGAACTCCCTCTGGAATACCCTCCTTCATGGCAACTACATTCATGCAATAGTATAATCCATATATAAAATATACATAAGAGTACCCAGCTGGTCCATAAAGTGCTTCATTTCTGGGAGTTCTTCTTCCACCATAAGCATGAGCACCTTTATCTTTAATTCCCCTATAAGCTTCAGTTTCCACAATCTTGCCTGAGGTTTTTACACCATTTATTTCATGAACTAATATCTTTCCCAAAAGCTCCTTTGCTACAGCAATTGTATCTCTGCTATAAAATTCACGCATAAGCTTCAAGTTATCACCTACTTTTCATTTAAAGCATTTTTAATTCTTATGAGTGCTTCCTTTAAGGTACTTCTTGGACATGCTATATTTATTCTTTCAAATCCATTTCCCTCTTCTCCAAATATATAACCATCATCAAGCCATACCTTTGCATTTTTAAGCATAAACTCTTTAAGCTCTTTAGGTGCCATATTAAGACTCGTAAAATCAAGCCAAACTAAATATGTTCCTTCAGGCTTTATAACTTTTATTTTTGGCATATTTTCATTTATATATTCTTGAAGAAACTTTAAATTTCCATTTAAATATTCCATAAGTTCATTTAACCAGGCTTCGCCCTCATTATAAGCTGCTATTGATGCTTCAATTCCAAAAACATTTGGCCAGATAGGTATACTTCTCTCCATAACTTTTAAAACTTTTCTTCTTACTTTTTCATCCGGAATTATAATACTTGAAATCTGAAGTCCTGCAAGATTAAACGTTTTACTTGGTGATATGCATACTACAGAATTATTCTTAAAATCATCACTTATTGAGGCAAAAGGTGTATGTTTATTAGGTTCATAAATAAGATCTGAATGAATTTCATCTGAAATAACTGTAACATTATTCTCAAGGCACAATTCTCCGAGCTTTGTGAGTTCATCCTTAGTCCATACCCTTCCTGTAGGATTATGTGGACTGCATAAAATCATAAGCTTAACCTTTGGATCCTTAAGTTTTTCTTTAAGATCTTCAAAATCCATCTCATATCTTCCATTTTCAAATTTAAGAGGATTCTTTAAAACGGTACATCCATTATTTTCAATTGCACCATAAAAAGGATAGTATACTGGAGTTTGAAGTATGACTTTATCTTGAGGTTCCGTTAAAGCATTTACAATTAAATTTATCCCTGGAACTATTCCCGGTGAAAAAACTATCCAGTCCTTTTCTATATCCCAGGCATGTCTTCTTTTAACCCAATTTATTATAGAGTCATAATACTCATCACTCATTTTTACATAACCATATATAGGATGTTCTGCTCTCTTTCTTAAAGCTTTTGAAATTTCCGGTGCAACCTCAAAATCCATGTCCGCAACCCAAAGAGGCAAGATATCTTCAGTTTCCATATCCCATTTTGCTGAATTAGTATTTCTTCTGTTTACTACTTTATCAAAATTATACATAACAAAACCCTCCCTGATTATAATTTAAAAATTGCTTTATCAATAATCCATCTATTTAAAAAATCAATTAAGAATTAAAAATTAAAAATTAAGAATTAATGATAATTTTCCGCCGATTTTCTCTGGAAAACCTGATAATTTAGGAAAGAACATTTCCACCAGTGGAAATGAAGGCATTTATAATTTTAAAAGTTTTTCGCAGTAAAATGGAGAAAAAGTTACATTCATTCTTAATTATTCATTCTTAATTTTTAATTATTACCGCAATAGCGCCAAACCTTCGTGCATAACACCACTTATTTATCCAAATAATATACTATAAAAACCCGCATCTAAAATTCCGTAGGTACGGATGAATTTTTTCCTTACACTATTGTAAAAGATAAGTAATAATGCTGAAGGAACAATTTAAAAAAATTCTAATAAATCTTAGTAAAAAAATCATAAAATACTTAGATATTTAAATTTGTCTGACCGATAGGGAGTTATTGAAATATCTTAGGATTTTAGGATTTTTTTACTTTAGATTTATAGAATTTTTTTAATGTTCCGAAGCATTATTACTTATCTTTATTACTTCCATATTGTTTACTGCATCTTCAATTAGTTTTTGCTTATCAAGTACCTCTTCTGCTTTTCTTATCTCTCTTAATATAGGTCTTGTTTTAGGATGCTTTGGAACAAATATAGTACAACAATCCTCGTAAGGAAGTATTGATGTTTCATAAGTTCCTATTTCTCTTGAAATATCCATTATATCAACCTTATCAAAAGATATTAATGGCCTAAAAACAGGTCTATCTGCGCAATCATTACTTACAACTAAACCTTCCATAGTCTGACTTGCTACCTGACCTATGCTCTCACCTGTAGCAACCGACTGTATTCCCTTATCTTCTGCTATTTTACAAGCTATACTCATCATAAATCTTCTCATTATTATAGTAAGCTCATCTTCCCTGCATTTTTCAATTATCTGCATTTGAATATCTGTAAAAGGAACTACATATAAAGTCATTCCACCAATGTATTTTGTAAGTATCTTGGCCAAATCTTTAACCTTATCCTTTGCTCTCTCACTGGTATATGGTGCACTGTGAAAATATACTCCACTGACTTCAACGCCACGTCTTGCCATCATGTACCCTGCAACTGGAGAATCAATTCCTCCTGAAAGCATTAAGAGTGTTTTACCATTTGTCTTGTATGGCATACCATTTACACCTTTAATTCTCTTTGAATACACATATGTATTGTTGTTCCTTATTTCAACCTTAACTAAACATTCTGGCTTATGTATATCAACCTTGACATCTTCGTCATTTTGAAGTACATATGCTCCTACTTCACGATTTACATCCATAGAGTTTATAGGAAATGCTTTATTGGCTCTATTAGTTTCGATTTTGAATGTAGTTTTTCCACTTTCTTTAACTTCTAGAAGTGCCTGCTCTTTAATCTTTTCAAAATCATTTTCTATTTTGGTAACTAGGCATACCTCTGCTACACCAAAAACATTTTTAATTCTATCTATGGCTTCATTTACCTCACTGCTTTTTATAAACCATCTTCCTGAATCAGAAACAAATTCATACTGAACGCCTCTTAAAGAAGCTTTTATATTTTCTCTCAGTCTTTTTTCAAATTTGTTCTTATTTAATCCCTTTAAAAAAATTTCGGAAGCGTATTTTACCATCAAAAGTTCATTCATATCTTCAATCTCCTTAAAAATTTGAGTGTTTTTTCTATATTATCTACTGTATAATCTACTTCTTCAATAGTATTTTCTGGTGAGAAGCTAAATCTTATTGCCCCTTCAATATCCCTGTCAGAAAGTCCAATGGCACAAAGCACATGGCTTTTATGCTGCTTCTTTGAGGAACATGCTGATCCTGTTGATACATATATATCTTTATCTTCAAGTGCATGAACGAATACTTCTCCTCTAACACCTTCAAAAGACACATTTAACACATGAGGAAGATAATCCTCTCTTACCTTACTGTTAATTTTAAGATCATCAATTTTTTCAAGCTTATCTATGAAATATTTTTTTAGCTCGTTAACTTTTTTATAGTTATCCTGCATTTTTTTATGTATATCCTCTGCTGCATAGGCAAAAGCTGCAATAGCAGGCACGTTTTCAGTTCCAGATCTAAAATTGCGTTCCTGTCCTCCACCGCATATAAGAGGTTCAGGCATAAGACCCTTTCTCACATAAGCAAAACCTATTCCTCTAGGTCCATATATTTTATGAGCACTTACAGACATTAAATCAATGCCCATTTCCTTTGGATTTATTGGGAGCTTTCCATAACTTTGAACTGCATCTACATGAAACTTTGCCCTTGAGCTCTTTTCATGTACAATTGAAGCTATGTTTTTTATATCCTGAATTATACCCGTCTCATTATTGACATGCATTATGCTTACCAGAACTGTATTCTTTTTTATACTATTTTTAAGTTCTTCAATATCTATTTTGCCTTCATTATCTACATTTATGTAAGTCACTTCTACTCCGAACTTCTTTAACTGCTCACAGGTATTTAATACACTTGGATGTTCAATTTTAGAAGTTATTATGTGTGTACCCGGTTTCGCAAATCCCTTTATTAAGAAATTATTACTCTCACTTCCACCTGATGTGAATATAATCTCATTAGGTTCAGCCCCTATAGTATTTGCTATTATCTTTCTGCTTTCTATTAATTTATCCTCAGCCTTTTTACCAAACAAATGGAGTGAAGAGGGATTTCCGTAATAATCATAAAAAACCTCTTGCATTATTTCTGCAACTTCCTTAAGAGGCTTTGTCGTTGCACTATTATCAAAATAAACCACTATGTAGTCACCACTTTCTATAAACTATATAGATTCAATTAGTAAATCACTATTTAAATAATTATTTCTACAAAGTTTGTAGAATTTAAACAGCTTATTTACTTTATTATCTATTTAAAAATCAAAAGGGCATACGTCCTCATATTAAAATATATTACATACCAGCATAAGCATATATTATTAATAAAAAATTGTCAACCTAAAAGGAACTTAAGATGTTAAACTAACACATTTTTGTTCATAAAAATTTATAAGGTTGATTTATAAGTATGGTGAATGTTATCATTTAAAATAACAATTATTTATATAATATAGGAGAAAGCTAGTATGAGAATAGAAACAAATCACTTAATAATTAGAGACTTTGAAAGAAAAGACGCAGAAAACCTCTATAGAATTGCTAGAGAAAAAAATATACTTCGATTTATGCCTGATTGGGCGGAAAACAGTAATTCACCTCAAGGTTATTTTAGCTATATTGATTGGCTACAAGTTCAAACAAATTCAACAGACATTTATGAAAACAAAAGATATGTAATAGCATTACCTGACACAGATGAAATGATAGGTATGGTAGGAATGGGACTAGAAGATACGCTAAATGAAGTTGAAGTAGCCTATTTTATGTCCGAAAAATTTCAGAGAATGGGATACACAAAAGAAGCAGTAAATGCTTTAGTCAATTGGTGCTTTAGCGTATCAGATATAAAGTATCTTATACTAACTATTGATTGTGCAAATACACCTTCTTGCCATCTTGCGGAGAAATGTAATTTTGAACTATTCGAAAAACGAACACCTATTGGACATAAGCAGCCTAACATGGAAAGTGATAGTTACTTCTACTACAGACAATATAGAAATTTAATATAATTACTATGGTCTTTCATATACACTTTTTCTGTGTTTTATTAATAGGTATTATTCTAAAACATGTATATAATAAAGGCACCGAAAATCCAACTGTAATTTCAGTGCCTTCATATATATATATGTTCCATCCTTATTAATGTTTAACCTCTGTATAATCCACATCAATTACATCACCTTGTTCAGAATCAAAGTTATGTTCACCTGCAAAATTATCTTCCTTAAAATTATCGATTTTATCCTTCTTCTTATTTTCCACAACCTTTGATATCTTAGATATGCCCCATATAGCTAGTCCAGCTACTATTATGAATGGCAATAATTTGATAAATAGCAATGCAACTATAAAAATTATAACAGCAAACAATATCGTTCCCCATATGCCTTTATTTGAAAAGCTCATTTGTCTCACTCTCTTTCATAAAAATATAATTTAATTTATGTGTATAGTATATCATATATTTTATAAGTAGTATATAATATCACATAAAAAAGTATTAATAATCTGTTAATTGTATTTTTTATTTTTTTGGGCAAAATTGAAGTGTAACAAAATTCAAATTATTTTTTAGGAGGCAGTTTTTAATGTCACATAAAGAAAATAAAAATTCAAAATCAAACAAAAAGGCAAGTCAAAAAACAAAAGCAGAACTTAGTAAAATGAATGAAGAAACTTCAAATGAAATAGGATTTTCAAATGAATCAAGAAAACTAGGTAAAGATGGCAATAGAAAAAGAAAGATCAACGATCCTAGAAGCTAAAGCTCTCTCATAGTATTTCAAAATTTTCATTTATACTTAATAAAAGCTAGAGAATGAATTCCCTAGCTTTTTTTCTAACTTAATGCTTTTTCAAGAAGTTCTTTAACCATAGGTGGATTTGCCTTGCCCTTACTCTTTTTCATTACCTGTCCAACAAGGTATCCAATTGCCTGTTTCTTACCTGCTTTATAATCAGAAACTGATTTTTCATTTGCAGCAATAACTTCCTTAACCATTTCTTCAAGAGCACCTGTATCACTTATCTGTGAAAGCCCTTTTTCCTTAACTATGTCTTTAGGATTCTTTGAAGTTTTAAACATTTCCTCAAATACTTCTTTTGCTGCAGTATTACTTACTTCTTTTCCCTTTATCATACTTATTAGCTCATTCATATTTTGAGGTGTTATAGGTATATCCTTAGATTCCTTTTCCCACTCTCGCATTAATCTAAGCATATCACCAAGTATCCAGTTAGCTGCTACCTTACTATCCGAACCAAGCTTTACGAGTTTCTCAAAATAATCGGATAACGCTTTATCATCAACAAGAATTTCTATTTCCTTATCTGTCAGTTCATACTGTTCTTTAAATCTTTGAAGCCTCTGCATTGGGAGCTCAGGCATTTCATCCTTTACTTGATCTATAAGTTCATCCTTTACTACTATAGGAATTATATCTGGTTCAGGGAAATATCTATAATCATTAGCATCCTCCTTAGTTCTCATAGTTACAGTTTTTCCTTTACCTGCATCCCATCTTCTAGTTTCCTGTTTAATTCTAAAACCTTCATTGAAATCATAAAGTTCCTTTTGACGTTTTTCTTCCTTTTCAAGAGCCTTCTGAAGTTCCCTAAAGGAGTTTATGTTTTTGATTTCAACCTTAGTATTATACTCAGTAGAACCAACTTCTCTTAAGGATATATTAGCATCACATCTCATTGAACCTTGATCCATACGGCAATCAGATATATTTGCATATTGAAGCATAGCTCTAAGTGTCTTCATAAATTCAACTGCTTCTTCTGGTGAACGCATATCTGGCTCTGAAACTATTTCAATAAGCGGTACTCCAACACGATTATAATCTATAAGTGAAAAAGGTTCATATTCCAAGTGGACAAGTTTTCCTGCATCTTCTTCTATGTGAATTCTGTTAAGTCTTATCTTCTTTTTACCGTCCTTAGTTTGTATCTCAACATATCCACCACTGCACATTGGAAGATCAAACTGTGATATCTGATAAGCCTTAGGTAAATCAGGATAAAAATAGTTTTTTCTATCCATTTTGTTTAATTTATTTATTTTGCAGTGTAGTGCTTCTCCTGCCTTTACAGAAAGATGAACAACTTCTTCATTTAAAACAGGAAGAGTACCTGGAAGTCCCATGCATATAGGACAAGTATGTTCGTTTGGTTTTGCACCGAATTCAGTTGAACAATTACAGAATATTTTAGTTTTTGTACTTAACTCAGCATGTATTTCAAGACCAATTACGGTTTCATAACTCATTTTTTATCTCTCCTTTTCAAGTGCTCTTGCTGCTCTAAATATTTTCTTTTCACCAAAGTGAGGTCCTAAAAGTTGAAGTCCTATTGGAAGTCCCTCTTTACTTACAGCACATGGCATTGATATTGCAGGTATTCCGGCAAGATTTATGTTTACTGTATATATATCTGCAAGATACATCTCTAAAGGATCTGCTTTTCTTTCACCTATTTTGAAAGGGAGTACAGGTGATACAGGGCTTAAAATCAAATCGTATTTCTCAAAAGCTTCCTTAAACTGATTTTTTATTTTCTTTTTAAGTTTAAGTGCTCTCTTATAATAAGCATCATAATATCCAGATGATAATGCATATGTTCCAAGCATTATTCTTCTCTTTACCTCATCTCCAAAAGCCTCTGTTCTTGAACTTTCCATTAAGTCATATACATCTTCAAAGTCTTTAGGTCTGTATCCATATCTTATTCCATCAAATCTTGCAAGGTTAGAACTTGCCTCTGCAGATGAAATAATATAGTAAGCTGAAAGTCCCTCTTCTGTTATTGGAAGGCTAATATCAATAACCTCTGCTCCAAGGCTTTTAAGCTTTTCAATTGTATCATAAACAGCTTTTTTTATTTCAGGATCAAGTCCCTCTCCAAAGAATTCTTTAGGCATTCCTATTTTCATGCCTTTGATGCCATCATCTATTCCATCAAGATAATCTTCTGTTTCAAGGCCCTTAGCACTTGTGTTATCAAGTTCATCTTCTCCACAAACAACCTGCAAAAGCTGTGCACAATCCTTTACTGTCTTTCCAAAAGGTCCAATCTGATCAAGAGATGATGCAAAAGCTATAAGCCCAAATCTCGAAACCAGACCATAAGTTGGCTTAAGGCCAACAACTCCACAAAATGCAGCAGGCTGTCTTATTGACCCACCTGTATCTGAGCCAAGAGATATAGGCGCCATTTTAGCTGCAACTACAGCCGCTGAACCTCCTGAAGAACCGCCTGGAACCCTAGTTATATCTCTAGGATTTTTAGTAACCTTAAAAGCTGAATTTTCTGTGGAAGATCCCATTGCAAATTCATCCATATTAGTTTTTCCTATTATTACAGCATCTTCTGCCTTTAATTTTTTTATTACCGTAGCATCGTAAGGTGGAATAAAATCATACAACATTTTTGATGCACAAGTTGTTTTTATTCCATCTGTACATATATTATCTTTTATAGCAATAGGAATTCCTGCAAGGCATCCAACTTTATCCCCAGCTGCAATTTTTTTATCCACAATTCTTGCCTCTTTAAGTGCATAATCTTCACATAATGTTATATATGCATCTATCTTGGGCTCTGTTTTTTTTATATTATCAAAATAAGCTTTTACAATATCTTCTGATTTAAGCTCTTTATCTAAAATAGCAGTCCTTAGTTCCTCTACTGTCATACTCAGTATATCCATATATAAAGCCTCCCTACTCTTCAATTATCTTAGGTACCTCAATTGCACCGTCTCTTAAACTCTTTACATTCTGCATAAGTTTCTTTTTATCTTCAAAAACTTTTGGAACATCTTTTCTAAATTCAGTGTTAACCTCATCAAATTCATTTACGTTAACATCTGATAAATCCACTTTATCTATAGTTTCAAAATGTCCAAGTATTGATTCAAACTCACCTGCAAGCTTTGCTGCTTCTCCGTCTGTAAACTTAAGTTTCGCAAGTTTAGCAATATATTTAACCGTGTCTAAATCCACATGTTTATCACTCAAAATAATCAGCTCCTTGTTTTTGATAATCAATTAACTGTTAATGACACTTTTTCTTAATTTCACTTTACCAAATTTTTAATGTATAAAAAACTAATATCAATTTTTTGTAGTGAAACGGAAAAAAATTTTCATTAACCTTAACTTTCTTAATAATTATGTTTGAATAATGTTGATATTGTATGTTGGAGTTTACAGACTCTTAGGATTTGCGACTTATAATTGGCGTAATTTCGCACAGGACGTGCGAAGCCATTTAAGCATCAGGATGATACATTTAAATGGGTAGACAATTATAAACGAGCAATCCTTAGAATCTGTTAGCTCCATAAATTTTTATCAATATTTTCAAACATAATTATGGTGTTATTCTCTTCATATCTCTTGGCAATAATGATGCTTCTCTTATATTTTCAAGTCCTAATATCTGCATTGTAAGTCTTTCAAGACCTATAGCAAAACCTCCATGAGGTGGCATACCGTATCTAAAGTTTTCCGTATAGAATTCAAACTCTTCTGGTTTAAATCCTTTTTTCTTTATAGCTTCTACAAGCATATCATGATCATGAATTCTTTGACCACCTGTTGTTATTTCAAGACCTTTATATATTAAATCAAAGCTCTTTGAGGCTCCTTCTATTTCATCATCAGGCATTGTATACATAGGCCTTTTTGAAAGAGGATACTTTGTAAGATAAGCAAAATCACTATCATACTTCTCCTTAATATACTTTCCAAACAATCTTTCACCTTCAGCATTCAAATCTCCCTTAGGTGATCTTTTACCATATTCTTTATAAACAATCTCCTGTGCTTCTGAAAGAGGAATCCTTGGTATGTTAACTTTTTGGGGTAAAGTTATATTATACATTTCAAGTTCCCTTGCACAATTCTCTCTTAATTTTTTGAATAAATAGTTCATAAATCTTTCTTCAAGATCCATTATTTCAGTCTCATCTTCTATAAAGCCCATTTCTGCATCAAGACTCACATACTCATTTAAATGTCTGTAAGTATTATGAAGCTCTGCTCTATAAGCATGACCTACCTCAAAAACTTTTTCAAATCCAACTCCAACCATCATCTGCTTGTAAAATTGAGGACTCTGAGCTAAAAATGCTCTATGATCAAAATAATTTACAGTGAAAAGCTCACTTCCACCCTCAGTTCCTGATGCCAATATTTTAGGTGTATGTATTTCTGTAAAGCCATTTTCTCTTAAAAAATCTCTAAAACAATCTCCAATTTGTTCTTGAATTTTGAAAATTGCGAGTATATTAGGTTTTCTAAGACTTATGTTTCTATGATCAAGTTGAGTTTCAAGTGCTGCATTTATTTTTTTACCATTTATATCAAAAGGTAATTTATCATAATAAACTTTTCCTAAAATTTTTATATCTTCTACTTGAACTTCCATTCCATTAATAGCTTTTTCATTTTTACTTAGTTTTCCCTTAACTTCTATACAAGTTTCATTTCTAAGACCTTCTAATTGTTCCTTAGTTGTTACTAGCTGAGCAATTCCTGTTTTATCTCTTAGTCTTATAAAATTAACATGACCGAGATCATAAATTTTATGAACCCATCCTTTAAGTACTATTTCATCCCCTTCATTCATGGAAAATACATCTTTGACATAAAATTTTTTCATACATAGCCCTCCAATTTTTTTACATAAAAAATCGCCCCTATACCAAATATAATATTGGTATAGGGGCGATTGTATATAACGCGGTGCCACCCTACTTAGCAAAATGCTAACTCAATTCAGTACAAAATGTTCTCTAAAAACATCAATACCTATTCCCTTTAACGATGGACATCCGTTTAAGCCTACTTTCAAAAAGATTTTGGTTAACTACTCCAGAATGTTCTTCAATTTAATCTCGCTGCCGGTTCACAGCTTAAAGCCCGGCTCTCTGAAAGCTCAGTTAAATCTACTCTTTCCTTCATTGCAATTTTATAGCTTTATATTTAAATAATAAATACATTATAAAACTAATCATGAGTAAAATCAATAGTTTTTTGTCAACTTCTTAAAAACAAATGTATTTCATTCTCAAATCTATCTATAATTTTCTCAGTTTTCTCTTCATCACAGGACTCTGCATATATTTTGCATATAGGTTCATTAGAATCTGGAATTACAAGTGCCCATGAATCATCATAATTAAATTTAATCCCTTCTATAAGTTCCACCGGATTTCTAGTGCTTTTTTCCATAAGTTTTCTCATTATACTTCCTTTTTTATCCCACGAACATGCTATTTCCTTGTTCTTTAAAATATAATTTGGTATATTCCCTATAAATTCAGAAATCTTCATTTCATTTTCCAGCATAATATCGATTACATTTATTATTACACTTAATGCATCTATACTTGAAAGATACGAAAGCAGCACCTTTTTTCTATCCTTATCTTTCTCATTTTTGATATATTCATTTAAAATATGTCTTTCTGAAATCTTAGTTCTAATATACTTACAGTTATATCTTTGTGCTATTTTCTTCAATGCAGCTGATGAATTAACCGGCACCGCAATAGTCTTAAATCCGTAAGCATATATAAGTACCAACGATTTTATACTCTCATATATTTGTTTATTTAATATTGTGCCTTTCTCATCAATTAATATAGCTTCACTACAGTTTTCTGAAATATTAACCCCAAAGTCCAATTTTTTTGTTAAAACTTCTTTTTTTAGGCCATCCAAACTTATATAATTATCATACTTAATACATTGAATATTAAGCTTGTTAAGTACTCTTATAGCAATTTTTTTTATAAATTCATTGGAAGCCCATACTGCAATTTTTATCTCTCTATGTTCATCTTTTAGCATCTTCAAATCACTTATAATGTATTCTTCATAGTAGCTTGTGAATTCTTTTAATTTTCTTATTCTTTTAAAATCATTTGATCTCATTCTTATAAAATCTTCTTTTACAAAATTATTCACTATCTTTCTTTGCATAGATTTTGATATAGCTATTCCATCTTTGTCAATGAATAATATATTGACCTTTTCATAAGTATCTTCCTCACAGAATAAATACACCGCAGCGTCCATATTAAATTTAACTGTTGAAAGCCTAATCATTGGGATTGTCATTTCTTCAGCAGAATAAACCTGCATGCCCATAGATACTAGACCAGACATAAAAGAATATTTTAACATTTCACATGAAGAATCAGAACTCGAGCATACTATTACCTTTGAGTTCAGCTTCAAAATTGCAGCAAAAGCTGATGCTAATTTTGACACAAATTCCGGTGTGATCTCAACATTTACCTCACCGCATACTCCATTTTTACCAAATAATACTTTAGGGCTATTCTTCCCCCACATAATGCTTGTTTTTATAATTGCTCTACTTCCTATAACTTTATATGGCCATATTTTTACACCTGCTTTAATAATACTTCTCTCTCCTATTAAACTTCCACTGCCAATTGAACATTCTTCAAAAATTGATACTCCTTTTCCGATTTGAACATTATTTGATACTATAGCCCCCCTTAATTGAGTGTATTTCCCGACATAGCAATTTTCAAACACTATACTTCTCTTTAATGCTGCCATTTCAGATACTATACTATTTCTTCCAAGTACAGTAAAAGGTCCAATTTCGGCATTAGATAATATCTTACAATTATCTCCTATATAAACTGGTGGAATTATTTTTACATTAGGTTCTATTATACAGTCTTTTCCCATCCACACTCCGTCTTTACATTTTTCAGCATCAATTTTCACATTTATTTCTTCATTAAGTACATCAAAATTACACTCCATAAACTGCTCTATATTTCCTATGTCTCTCCAATAAGTATTAGTTACATATCCATACACAGGCTCATTATTTTTTAAAAGAACAGGAAATAAATCTTTACTAAAATCAATCTTTTTATTCTTATTATATAGTTTAAAAATCTTAGGCTCCATAACATATATACCGGTGTTAACTTTATCGCTAAAAATTTCACTCCACCCGGGTTTTTCAATAAAATTATCTATTTTGCCACATTCATCTGTAACTGCAACACCATATTCTAGAGGTATATCCACTTTCTTTAAAACGATTGTAACTGTAGATTTCTTCTGTTTATGATATTGTAAAACTTTAGTTAAATTTATATCTGTAAGAGCATCACCACTTACAACTACAAAGGTTTCATCAAGAAAATCCTCCGCACTTCTTACACTTCCCGCAGTTCCTAGAGGACTTTTTTCTATAAAATACTGTAAATTCACCCCAAACTTTTTTCCATTTCCAAAGTAACTTGTTATTTCATCAGAAAGATATTGAAGTGTAATACCTATTTCCGTTATATCATACTTTTTTAATAACTCAATAATATACTGAATAATCGGCTTTTGCATAATTGGCATCATGGGTTTGGGAATATTACATGTAAGCGGTCTAAGTCTCGTACCCTTACCTCCTGCCATAATAATAGCCTTCATTGTACCATCCCTCTATTATATTTCTACGAACAATTAAATACGGTGCTCATATAATCATTATATTAATAACTTCACTCAATTTTACAATTATTTTTATATTAATTTATTATCTAAACAATGATATGAAAATTTATACTTAAAATTTCAAAGATACAAATGAATTTTTTTTCTTATATGATAGAATAATATTATATATTCAAATCAAGGAGGCTATACAAATGGATTTTACTAATAACTTAGATAAGGCTATGGAATATCTTCATAAACAAGGTGCATTTTTAACTGTAAAAAATGGTGATAAAACTAATACAATGACTATAAGCTGGGGCAACATAGGTTACGAATGGAATCGTCCAATATTTATGGCATTAATAAGAACTTCAAGATATTCTTATGACTTCATAAAAGAATCAAAAGAATTTACCATAAGCATACCCACTAATGACAAATTGAAAAAAGCACTTTCAATCTGTGGAACAAAATCAGGAAGGGACATAAATAAATTTAAAGAAGCCAATATAAAAACGAAAGACTCAAAAAAATTATCTGCGCCAATTATAGATGACTGTGGAATTTATTACGAATGCAAAGTAGTATATTCTAGTGATATTGATCTTTCAAAAATTGATAAAGACATAAAAGATAAAATTTATAGTGATGGTAGATTTCACACACTTTTCTTTGGAGAAATAGTTGAAAGCTACGAGAAATAGAGCGAATTAACATTGATTTGTAACATTAAAAAAATCTAATAAATCTTATCATAGCTGGGGCTTGGGTCAAAGACCCATTATCCTTCTTTATAAAATATAGGCTATCTTAATGTTTACGCCTAATAATTTTGATCTATAAATATTTTAAGATCTATCTAAACAAGCACTCTCATAATATAGAGAGTGCTTATATTAGATTAAGAAGGATAATGGGTCTTTGACCCAAGCCCCAGCCTCTTGTATGATAACATTCATTAGATTTTTTTAAATTGTTACTTCATCAATGTTAATTCGCTTTTGGAGTAAAACATGGACATCTTTCCTCCGTTTCACTATGGAAAGCTTTTAATTTAAATTTTCCTTAACCTTTATCGCATCAGACCTATTTTTTATTTCTTTATAGTTTTATAATTAATATTTATTTTCATTGTTACTGGAAATTTAAGATCTGTTGGAACATTATCACTTGCAGGAACATATATTGTACCTTTTAATGTCTCAGTTAATTTTCCATCACCTAAAATACAATCATCTTTATTTATATTTATATTACCATTTATATTTCCATTTAATTTTACTTTTGCTTTAATTCCATCAATCTCTCCATCTTTGGATCCACTGTCTGTAGCAAGTTTTGAATTTACATCTATAACATATTGATTATTTTGGACACTTGATAATTTATATTTACTACTTACAGAGACAGGTAATATAATATTATACTTAAATTTATTTTCCCATGTGTCTCCTACATTTATCTTATCTTTTGGATAAAATCCCATGCTCTGCTGCAAGCTTGATTTAATAGTATCGTCTCCAAAATTCTTTGACAATATGTCTTTAACCTTTTGCTTTTGACTATCATCAGTAACAGCTTTATCAGCTATAGAATCAAGTATTTCACCTATTCCTTTTATAGATAGAACTTTACCTTTATTCGTAAATTTCACAGAAAAGCTCTTTCCAATAAGATCTTTATATATCTGAGCTTCACCGCCGCTGCTAGCATTTAATTTTTTAGTATCATAGCTTACAGTTTGTCCATTGGATTCTTGTTCAATCTTTATATCAGCATATTTGTATTCCATAGTTACATTATTATTCTTATCTACATCAGTTACTTTAACATCATAACTTGTGTCAAGCTTTTGTTTTGTATTAACATTTTCTCCATTCACACTCATTGAAGTGCTCTCATTTTCAGTAAGACTAGAAACATATTTATCGCCCTTTTTGACATTCATGCTTATATCTTTTGTATTGTCACAACCACTAATTGTTAGTATAGTGGCTGCTACACAAGCAACTGCTATTAACTTCTTTACTTTTGTCATAATTTATTTCCCCCCGTATAAAATTAAAAATTGGTATATCAACATAAAATCATCCAATAACACACATTGGATGATTTTTATTCATACATATAAGTTTTAAAACTTCTATAAAATATTATCTAAAATATTTTCGTACTTATCATTATCATATATATATTCTTCAACAGTACCTTTTTCAAGATTGTCTACCAAATCTAAATCTATTGGCATCTCACACACAAGTGGAAGTCCTAAATATTCTGCCTGTTCCTTGGCGGATTTCTTACTGAATACTCTCATTTTTTCTCCGCACTTCTCGCAAACTATATATGACATATTTTCAACAACTCCAAGTATATTAACATTCATTTTTTTAGCCATGGTAACCACTTTTTTAACTATCATAGATACCATATCTTGAGGCGTTGATACTATAATCATTCCACTTAAAGATATATTCTGCATTACTGTTAAAGCTACATCACCTGTTCCAGGAGGCATATCTATAATAAGATAATCTAAATCTCCCCACTCAGTGTCTGCATACATCTGATTTAGTACACTATTTATAACCGGTCCTCTCCAAATAACTGGTTGGTCTTCACTTTCAATCATTAAATTAAGTGATATTACTTTTATCCCCTTTGGAGTTTCAACTGGAACGAATTTTACATCTTCGCTTCCTTTATTCTGAACAATAAGACTTCTCTTATCATTTATACCAAGTATTCTTGGCATAGATGGTCCTGTTATATCCCCATCAAGAATTCCAACTTTAAATCCTTTTTGAGCCAACTTAACTGCAAGAATTCCAGTAACTGTAGATTTTCCAACTCCACCTTTTCCACTTATAACACCTATTATATTTTTTATATTCCCATATTTGCAAGCTAGTTTAGAACAATTGCCATTACTTTTACAATTATTTTTACTAGAACAGCTATCACACTTATTCATAAATTTTCCTCCGTTTTTTACCAAATATTAAAAATTATTAGGCTTAGTTTCAGAAATAGATATATTCCAATAACTTTTTATATATTTTCCAGTCAAATAGTATTTCTTTTGCTCCATAGTCTTCTTATTATAAAAAGTGGCAGTACACTTATATATTGTTTGATCATAGCCTTCTGTAGTTAAATTCAATGTAGAGTCTTTGCTTGTATCATCGTCTGTACTTTCTACAAGTGTAACACCGGAAGGCAATTTCTTCTTAAAATCTTCTAGCTTAGTAGACTGAATAAACTTAGCTGCATTAATATCATTGTCTACTTCTATTCCTATACTACTGCTTTTACTATAAGCAATATACTTATCAACTACGTCTGAAATCATTTTATAGTAAACAGAATTAAAATCTATTAAACTTCTTGTTCCATCTATTTCCCAAAAATTCTTTATTATATCACTATCTATTCTGTTTGAAACCACATAACTTTTACTATTGTTATAAAAATTTCCTCCGTCCTTTTTGTCGAGACCTGCTATATAATTAAAAGTAGCATATACCTTCTTATCATTTTTATATAATTGAAATGTATAATCAGGCTTTAAAGATGATCTACTATTCACAGCTTTAGCTGAAGAAAGCATATCATATATATCATTAATTACATTTTTATCAGTAACAACAAATCTAAATCCGCTGTCTCTTGTACTTTGTACAACTATCTTACTTATTTTACCGTCTTCTATATATTGGAAGTCATTATTTTTTAAACCTAATTTAACTTTAATGTTACTTATGTTATTGCTAAAACTTTGACACCCGGTAAAAGTCATTGAACTAAGAGACATAACTAAAACTAAAAAAAAGCTTAAGAGCTTCTTACGCTTCAACTGAATTCCCCCTAATTGAAGTTTTTTGTACTAAAATCTACAATCTACATCTATTTAAGCACATTAAAAAAGAAGAAGTGCTTAACTTCTCCTATTATAATACTTAAAATTAGTTTTATCAATTAAATTTACACTCTTTTCATATTTTAGAGTGTTAATTATAGCTTTAAAAAGTGGCTGCATATTATTTTTATATTTTTCACTATCTACATAAAAAGCAAATCTTATAAATTTACTTCCCGCTTTTATAAAGTACTCATTGGCAACATATTTCTTTTCATATTTATCTTTAATTATATATTTAACTAAAAATCCATTACCGATTTTTGTACTCAAATTTTGAATCGTATAATTCTCTATAACATTTTGCTCCATACTAACTTCTTTGCTGTTATTTAAAAATGTTTTCAAATCCTGCTTAATATTCCATACCTCAACAAATCCATTAATACCTTCAGCCGTATCTGTAAAATCATTGTGATATATAATTTCGCCGCCACCAAATTTTTGAATCTTCGTTACCCATTTTTCTGGAAGCATATAACTTATATTTAACTCATTTATTTTATACTCTTTCAATTTTCCCATATTGCTCTGGATATAAGCTGTGGATCTTATTTTATCATTAAAATTATTTCCTATACCGAATAATACAAGCATGAGTCCAATAACAACAATTATAGCTCCTAGTTTCTTACCGTCTACCACTACAAACTTCATATTATCACCTACACATTTTAAATATGCTTTTGTTATCTTTTAGGTACTGCTATAGTTGCATTTTTGAAATCATAAAACATAAGCCAATATCCAAGAGAATCCTCTTTTTCATCACCATCTACAAGCGGAATCCATGAAACAAAACCAGTTTTTCCTCCAAATGGCTGCTCTGTTCTTTTTTTCGTTCCTGGAACTGCATATACAATGTATTTCATATTGTCATTTTTATCACACTTATATCCTAGCAAATAATGTCCATATTTTTCGATGTACGGATAATACATTAACATTGGGTAATATATCACAGCATATCTATTATAACTTTGAGAATCAAACATGTTTTGAGGATATTCAGATGATATTTTATACCACTGGCAGCGCTTTACATCTGGGAAAACATCTCCTAGATCTTCAAGTCCATTAGTAAGACTTCTAAAGAATTTTCCTACTCTTCCCTTAGGAAGTTCACTCAAATCTTCTTCATCCTCATTTACACTTTGATATGAATCATAATTATTATCTTCTATATCACTAACTTTATTAATTTCATCTGTATTATCATTATCTTCTAATTTATTGATTCCCTCTACTGTACTAGTTTCTTCTACATTATTGTTGCTTTCATCTTCGCTGCTACTATCCTGCACACTATCTTCTTGTGCATTGTCCCTTTTATCTTGGTGTCTCTCTTTGGTCTTTTCCTTGGTCTTTTCTTTACTAATTTCTGTATTCTCTGATTTTACTTCTTTTACTGCATTTACTTCTTTTACTTCTTTTACTTCTTTTACTGCATTTACTTCTTTTACTTTGTTTACCTCTTCATCTTGTTTGTCTGCTTTCGCCTGTACTCTCTTTTCATATTCATCAAATACATTAGTTGTATTCTCTTTTTTCTTTGATACTGCTTCCTGAGCCTCGTCTTTTCTAATATCATCCTTATGAGATTGTTCTATATTCTCACTTACTTTATTTGTTTCATCAGTTTCCTTTTTTACTTGAGCCACAGGATATGTTTTCCATGAATCTGATACATCTGAAGCATTAAATCCACTCATAACAGCAATGATATTATCCTCTATAACCTGTGCAATAGATGCTCCTACAACTCTATCTACAGGTATACCGCTTCCTGCTATATCGCTTTCCTCAAATTCTCTGCTTATTTCTGATCTCCCATATTCATCTATATTAATTTTTCCCAAATGAATTAATTTTTTTGTATTTTTTTTATCACAAACAAGCAGCATACTATATGGTTTAGACATCTTCTTTAAATTTTGAACATAAAAAGATACCTTGCATTTGCCATTTTTTATTTCTATCTTTGCATAACCTGTAGGAAGTTTATCAGAAGATATCTCATATCCTTTTTCATTCTCTTGAAGAATTATAAAACTTCTACTGTAATTCTTTTTCTGACTCAACTTATTTGTCCTCCCATAAAATTTATTTATTATAAATATATGAAAGTTTTTTAAAAAAATGAACTAATACTTATATATTTCATCAGATAATTTTCCAAATTCCTCTATACTCAAAGTTTCACCACGTCTTTTGGAATCAATACCTGCATCATTAAAGGCCTGCTCTAAGTCTTCCTTGGATAGTTTAAAACCTTTCATTGCATTCCATAAAGTTTTCCTTCTCATATTAAATGAGCTTCTAATAACCTTAAAAAATAGCTTTTCATCCTTCACTACGATTCTAGGCTTTTGTAATTTATCAAGCCTTATAATAAGTGAATCAACTTTAGGTTGAGGAATAAAACATGATGGTTTTACAACTCTTATTACCTTAACATCACAATAATACTGAACTAAAAGTGAAAGTGCTCCATACTCCTTTGTATCAGGTTTAGCAGCAATTCTATCTCCAACTTCCTTTTGAATCATTATAGTAAGTGATTTAAAATTATAACCATTATTGAGAAGTTTTGAAATTATCGGTGTAGTAACATAATACGGTAAATTTGCAACTAACTTAACATTCTCCTCATTTCCTATAATCTCATCAAAGTCAACCTTCAAAGCATCACTATGTATTAATGTAAAATTTTCATACTCCTTCATTTCTTCTTTTAATATTGGAATTAAACTGTCATCAAGCTCTATAGCGCAAACATGTTTAGCCTTATCTGCAAGCCTATGAGTCAATGTACCTACACCCGGCCCTATTTCTATAACAAAATCATTTTTGTCAACTTCAGAATTGTCAATTATATCATCCAATACAGTATCATCAGTTAAAAAATTTTGACCAAGCTTCTTGGAAAATTTAAAATTATATTTTGATACTATTTGCTTTGTATTAAATTTCTTCATTATAATATCTCCTATTGACTTTATTTACAGCTTCTATCATTTCCTCTTTTGATATGCCATAATTATTAAGTCTCGATAAAAATTGTGCTCCATTTGCATACCCTATTCCTAGTTCATTTCCCACTAAATCTCTTCTTCTTCTTGCATCAGGATCTCCTACTAATTTGAAAAATATCATATCATCTATTGTAAAAACAATATCTTTTTTCTGAACTTCACATTTAGCATTTTTAAGAGCCTTCATTATTGTTTCTGGCGATGCATTTTCAACTCCTATGTCCCCATTCTTAGTACCTTCACTTTGCGATATGCGAGCATGCTTAATTCCTTTAACTCTTTTACTTATTATGCTTCTTATCTTTTCACCTGCAAAATCAGGATCTGTAAATACAATAACTCCGCATCTTTTCTGTGCTTCTTTTATTTTGCTTATAACTTTAGCATTTATTCCAAATCCACCAACTGCAATCATTTCAGCATTAACAGCCCTTTTTACAGCTGTTATATCATCTCTTCCTTCAACAACAATTACTTCTTTAATCATATATATATAAAGAATTCCTCAAAATAAATATAATTATTCTGAGCATTCTTTTCTCCTTTCAAATATTTTCTATAATTTATTTTATACTATAACACCCTAAAGTCAATAAAAAGTGAATTAACGATGCTTTGTAACATTAAAAAAAAGGAGCCTAAGCTCCTATTTAAGAATGTATACTGTAACGTCTTTAGCTCCCCAGCTGTAGCAATCTTTTTCACTTGTAAAAAACAAGTCCACTCTATTGCCTTTTATGGCACCACCAGTATCTTCTGCAATACCATAACCATAGCCAGGAACATACAGTTTTGTGCCAAGCGGAATAACACTAGGATCAACTGCTATAGAGCTATAACCACCAGAATCTCTTTTAACTTTCGTACCTGATGCTGTTATACCAAAACCGAAATCATCAGTATATGCAGTTGCAAGCGCATTGATAGATGACTTATATAATACACGTCCACCTCTATCAGGCTTTAAAACTCCTAAAGTTCCAACTTTAAAGATCTGTTTTATAGGTTCCTTATTTACAATTTCAGCCACCACTTTTTTTGATACAGCAACTCCGTCTTCGTAAATTATCTTAGTGAAAACTTCCTTTTGACCAGCTTGCCCTTGCTGAATAACTTGTTTTTCATCATTTCCCATATTATCATCTGAAACAACTTCAGTTGGAAAATCAATCTGCTGATTTTCATTTATAATCTGAGAATTAACCCTTGTTATAGAAATTTTCATATTCTTTTTTAGTGGTGCATTCCTTGAAACATTGACTTTGTCTACTTTGCTAAGTGCAATTTTTTCCGCTTTAAGCATTTTATTTACCGTTTTTTCTGCCGATTTAATCTTTCGCACTTTCTTGTCTACCGCAACTTCAATGTTTACTGCCCTTTTTATATATATTTTGTCTCCATCTCTTAATTTTGTGCCTATCCCTGGTTGAATCTTATCCTTTGGTCCCACCAGTACATTATTTTTACTTAAAATATCTTTTTCATTGCTCTTATACGTAACAACTTTCAATATTTTACCATCAACATTAATAGTAACATCTTTTTTCATGGAATGAACTGTAAAAAGCACAATTCCAACTACAATCAAAGCTATTAATGAAGATGCGGCTAATACCCTAGGACCACTTGAAAAGTAAGTTTTAATTTTAGATTTGAAGTTGCTCTTGTTTAAATTTAACTTAAGCTCAAACTTACTTTTCAGCATTTTTAACATAAATATACCTCCCCCCAACAGGCAAAAGTCTTTAACATTATAACAACAATTTTGCAATAATGTCAAATTTCAAAGCCTGAATAAACATAAATCAGTAAATGCTCTAAGCATTTTTATTAAAAATTTAAGGATAATAGCGTTTAAAAAGTTACTGATTTTTTCGTTTATGAGATTGATATAAATTATGATATATTAATGATTATATGAAAAAGTTATACTTTTTAGAAGTACAACTATTCATGCTATTCTGATAATGACCTAAAAAACATTATGTCATTGCTTATCCGATTTATCTAAGAAATGAAGTATGCACTAATTGTACACTAAAATTATATATTAATCAAGTTCCTGGCATTGTGTACAGTTTGTTCTTTTACATTTATTGGAAGAATACTCTTTATCTCTGCTATTTTGTCTATTATATATTCAATATATTCAGACCTGTTTCTCTTTCCCCTTTCCGGAACAGGTGCCATATACGGACAATCGGTTTCAACAAGCATTCTATCGAGTGGTACTTCCTTTACAACCTCAATTACTTTTTTCGCATTTTTAAAAGTAACCACACCAGTAAATCCAAGATAATAACCTAGCTTTAAACATTCTCTTGC
The DNA here is from genome assembly GCF_001705235.1 of Clostridium pasteurianum. Classification (NCBI taxonomy): domain Bacteria; kingdom Bacillati; phylum Bacillota; class Clostridia; order Eubacteriales; family Clostridiaceae; genus Clostridium; species Clostridium pasteurianum. The sequence continues at coordinate 3,023,912 of NZ_MCGV01000001.1, read as the reverse complement.
AAATTCCACGCTACCAGAAAAGCAGTGAATTTCACCTTTTACCTCTGGAAACTTCTTTATTATATTAAGTGTATCACCATGAGCATCTCTATCATGAATAATCACGGGCAAATTAAGCTTTTCTGCTAGTTCCATTTGTTTTATAAAAACTTTCTTTTGGATTTCTCTCGGTGGATTTTCATCATAATGATAATCCAGCCCTATTTCACCAATTGCCTTAACTTTACTATTTTTTGTGAGGCTTTCTATTTGTTTTAGTGAATCATCATCAACTTTATCTGCATATTCTGGATGTATTCCAACAGCTGCATAAAAAAAATCATACTTTTCTGCTAGTTTAACAGATTCTATGCTTCCTTCCATTGAAGCACCACAATTTAATACTCCAACGATACCATTTTCTTTAAGTTCTCTTATTACTGTCTCTCTATCTTCATTAAATTGTTCATCATCATAATGTGCATGAGCATCAAATATCATTTTAAAATCTCCTTTATGGTAAAATTATTTTCTAAGCAAAATCTTATTTATAATAAATTATATCACTATGTTATATCCTTATTAAATAGCTATATATATGCGATAATTTAGCATTAATTATATATGTAATTATAAAAATAAAGTATTTCTTAAATTATCTTTAATAATCATCATCTGTTTATATATTATAATAATTTAAACAAAAACAGTGAATATTATGCAGATTTAGTGGTATACTATTAAGTGGATGAAGGTAATTTATTCATCTTATATTCAATTTACGGAGGTTTTTTTTATGTTAGGAACAGTTAAATGGTTTAATTCTCAGAAAGGATATGGTTTCATCACTACCCAAGAAGGTAACGATGTATTCGTTCATTATTCAGGTATCAAAGACAATGGATTCAAGACTTTAGAAGAAGGTCAAGAAGTTGAATTTGATTTAACTGAAGGTCAAAAGGGCGAGCAGGCAGTTAATGTTGTAAAACATTAAACCTTTCATATAAATTAAATTATAACAAAAAATAATCCTCGTGTGAGGATTATTTTTTTATCTTATAATACTTCCAGTAGGCATATCTTGCGGTATCTCTACAGTATACAATTTACTATCGTCATCAGTTGCCACAGCAAGTATCATGCCCTGCGAAAGTTGACCCATGAGTTTTGCAGGTTTTAAGTTAGCCACAAGCACAACCTTCTTGCCAACCAATTCTTCTGGCTTATAAAATTGAGATATACCTGATAACACCTGTCTCTCTTCTCCACCTAATTCAACTTTAAGTTTAAGAAGCTTTTTAGATTTTTTTACCGATTCACATTCAAGAACTTTAACAACTCTTAAATCTAATTTATCAACATCATCTATAGTTATTTCCGGTTTAAGAGGTGTCATTTTATTTTTGTTGCTAGCCTTCAATTGTTCCTCTTTTATTTTGTTAAGCTCTTCTAATTTTTTGTCAACATCAATTCTAGGGAATATTACCTCTCCCTTACAAACTTTAATTCCAGCTCTTGTTCCATCAAAAGCTGATAAGCTTTCCCATGAATCAAGTTCTATATTAAGCTGTTTTTTCATCTTTGCACCTGTATCAGGTAAAAATGGTGTTACTGTAGCTGCTACAAATCTAAGACTTTCAACTAAATTATAAAGTACAGTTCCAAGTCTCTTTTTCTTATTTTCATCTTTAGCTAATATCCAAGGAGTTGTTTCATCTATATACTTATTTGCTCTTTTTATAACATCCCATATGTGATCTAATGCTTCTGGTATTTTAAGAGCCTTTATGTCTTTATCTAAAACTTCTGGAAGATTTACTGCCAAATCAATTAGTTCATTATCTATATCATCTTTTTCACAAGGAGGCTGAATTACTCCATCAAAGTATTTTTCAATCATAGCTATAGTTCGTGAAACAAGATTTCCAAGATCATTTGCAAGATCTGAATTTATTTTCTTTATGAATATTTCGCTGTTATATAAACCATCAGATCCAAATGGTATCTCATGTAATAGATAATATCTAACTGGATCTGTTCCAAATTCATTTATTAGAACTACTGGATCTACAACATTCCCTTTAGATTTTGACATTTTTCCACCGTCAACTAAAAGCCAGCCATGACCAAAAATTTGTTTAGGAAGTGGAAGTCCAAGGGCCATTAGCATAATTGGCCAGTATATTGTATGGAACCTTATTATATCTTTCCCTACAAGATGTAAATCACAAGGCCAATAATTGTTAAATAAAGTGTCATCGTCACTACCATATCCTAGAGCTGTTATATAATTTGTAAGTGCATCCATCCAAACATAAATTACATGCTTTGGATCAAATGTAACTGGAATTCCCCAGTCAAAAGAAGTTCTTGAAATACATAAATCCTGAAGCCCTGGTTTTAAGAAATTATTTAGCATTTCATGTTTTCTAGATTCAGGTTGTATGAAATCGGGATGATCTTCTATATATTTTATAAGCTTATCTGCATATTTTGACATTTTAAAGAAATATGCTTCTTCTTTTGTCTTTTCAACTGGTCTACCGCAATCTGGGCATTTTCCATCAACAAGCTGAGTTTCAGTCCAAAATGATTCACACGGTGTACAATACCATCCTTCATAATGCCCCTTGTAAATATCACCTTGATCATAAAGTTTTTTAAATATCTTTTGCACAGCTTTTACATGATAATCATCTGTGGTTCTTATAAACTTATCATAACTTATATTCATCATTTTCCATAAGTCTTTTATTCCTGCAACAATTTCATCAACATAAGCTTTTGGTGTTATACCCTTTTCTTCTGCAATTCTTTGAATCTTTTGACCATGTTCATCTGTACCTGTAAGTAAAAAAGCATCATAACCTTGAAGTCTTTTAAATCTTACAAGTGCATCTGCTGCAACTGTTGTATATGTGTTTCCTATATGCAGCTTTGCAGATGGATAATATATAGGCGTTGTAATATAGAATTTTTTCTTCTCTGCCATTAAAATCACTCCTTTTATTAAATAAAAAAGCCTCTAAATAAAAGTATAAACTCTTATTTAGAGGCGTAATTTCGCTCTACCACTCTAATTCATTTTCATCTCACAATGAAAATCTCAACAAGTGACTCCTAACTTAAAATTATTTATCACCCTGCAGTGTAACGTCTGCTAACGTAATACCCTACTAAACTTCAGATATTCTGCTCCGGGGCCATGTTCATAAACCTTAGCACCGCTGAATCTCACCAAGCATCAGCTCTCTTTAACTGCTTCCATTTACTACTCTTCCCATCAATGCACTTAATAATTATATTAGTATACAATTTCATTATTGTCAACTCTATACTATTCATTATTTGCCATTATCTTTTTTTTATTCTATAATACTAAATAGTTTTTAGTATAGGAGACCTGATTTTTTATGAAAATGATATTTTTTGACACGGAAACAACTGGATTAATGCCCGGAAGCATTTGTCAGCTAAGTTATATCCTTGTTGATACAGATGTAAAACCGAATAAAACAATTGGTGAAAATTTTTTCTTTTCAGTTGATTATATAGAGCCAAGTGCAGAAAAAGTTCACGGTTTTAGCGTAGATGATTTGTACAAGCTAAGTAGTGGAAAATCTTTTGAGGACAGTTTAGAAAATTTGCTTCCTGATTTTCTAAATGCAGATATCTTTATAGGGCATAATGTTAATTTTGATTTAAAGTTCATGAAACATGAATTATTTCAATGTAAGAAACCTTTTAATCCAAAACACATTTTTTGTACTATGAATTATTACAAAGGTATATGTAAAATTCTAAATAACCATGGCAATTATAAAAAGCCGAGGCTGGAAGAAGTAGTAAACTTTTTAGGCATAGATGAATCTTATATTAACAGAATGAGCCAAAAGTACTTTGAAGAAGACGGAAACTTTCATGATGCTAGATTTGATACTACAGCTACCTATTTATTGGTTGTGGAGGGAATTAAACAAGGCTATATACCAAAAAGATATTTTTCAAAACTAGTTGAAAAAGCCGAGTAACAATGATGAAGGAACATTAAAAGAATTCTATAAAGCTAAGTCAAAAAAATCATAAAATCCTAAGTGTTTTTAATAACTCGCTGAGAAAAAGCTCAAACAAATTAAAAACACTAAGTATTTTATGATTTTTTTACCAAGCTTTATTAGAATTCTTTTAAATCATTCCTTCATCATTGTTATTTGGCTTAAGAAGTAAAGCAATGTAAAAATTCCTCCGTACCTACGGAATTTTAAGTGCGAACAACTTTTTCTAACATTTAAATAATTTAATGCATTATATAGTTTTAATTTCAGATTTTCCGCCACTTTTCTCTTGGAAACCCTCACAATATAAGATAACATCACTATTAGTGCGAATTGCGGTGTTTATAAATTTAAAAGTTTTTCTTAGTGAATTGTAGGAAAAGTTGCCACTATACTTAATTTTTAATTTCTTTAATCACATTATTTTGCTTAAGAATTAAACCAAAGTTTTTCTGCCATATCCCAAATGCTATTCGGCACAAATTTCGGTTCACTAACTCCACCATTTTGAGCTAATTTATAAGCATATCTAATAAACTCTATTGTTACATTCCTACCTTCTTTTATGCTTTGAAGTGTTAGCCGGGACCAAGCCTGACATTTCTCAAAAAGTTTGTTTTCAAGAAACAATTGCTGTAACTCTTTTAAGTCATACTTTACTTGATGATGGGAAACTTTCCACTTAGCACCACTCCATGTTAAAACAGCGTATTCAGCAGATTTATTTTCATTAAATGGAACACCCACAGATCCTGGATTTACTATTAATTTATTATTTATCTCTTTACTCCATGCATAGTGTGTATGACCACAAATTAAAACTTGCTCTTTTAAATTTTTAAGTGTTTTTTCTAACCTTTCAAGATGCTTGTCTGGAAAAAGTTCCTCATTAATTCTATACGGTGAACCATGCACTACTCTTATATCATCCATTTGTGGTAAGGAAATTCTCAATTGTTCTGGTAATCCATCAATATATTTCATATTGTCTTCACTTATGATATTGTATGTATATAATATAGCTCCCATCTGCTTATATTTATTCCATTCATCATGTTTTCCTTTATAATAATCTAGTAAATATTCTTCTCTATTTCCTTTTATAATATATGCATCTAAAGTTTTAATTTTTTCTAATACTTCATTTGGATTTGGGCAATCTATGATATGGTCACCAGCAATTATAAACTTATTAATGCCTAATTTTTTAATATCCTTAAGTACAGCATTAAGAGCAGTTAAATTCCCATGTATATCTGACAAAACAGCAATTTTCATTATTTCACCGCCTTTACCCTATGTGCAACTTTCTTTGCGTTTTTCCAATTACGTATGCTAAAATCCTTCTAGGGAGAAATTTTGAAAATAATAATCCTACTTTATTAAAAAATCCTGGAATTATAACTTGTTTTCCTTTCATAAATTCTGTAAAGCCAATTCTAGCCACACTTTCTGCACTCATAGCTCCCTTAAGTTCTAACTTTCCTGCTCTCTTAGCAAATTCAGTAATAGTAGCCCCGGGGCAAAGCGCCGATACCTGTATATTAAATTCTTTAAGTTCATTTGCAATAGCTTCAGTAAATGATAAAACATAAGCCTTTGTAGCATAATAAACTGCAATAAATGGTCCTGGCATATATGCACCAGTTGAAGCTACATTTAATATTTTTCCGCTGCCGTGTCTTACCATATCTTCAGAAAAAATTCTGGTTAAAATGGTCAAAGAAGTTATATTAAGTTCAATCATTTCTGTATCTTTATCCACACTAGATTCATGAAAAAAGCCACAATCTCCCATACCTGCATTATTTACAAGTGTATCTATTTCAATATTCTTCTCTCTTATTTCATCAAAAAGTTCTTTAGCTGAATTTTTAATAGATAAGTCCTTTGGCATTACTAAAACTTCTACCGTATACTTCTTTTTAATTTCATCAGACAGTTCAATCAATTTAGACCTATTTCTAGCTGCAATCACAATGCTAAATCCATTTTGAGCAAATATTTTTGCCATTTCACGTCCAATCCCTGTAGAAGCCCCTGTTATAAGAACCATATGTTTTGTGCTCATAATCATTTCTCCTAAAATTATAATAACTATAGTATATCATTAATATATGAAAGATTTTTTTAATTTGCATATATCTTTAGCCTATAATTATGTTTTTTTGATATAATATTTAATAACATATAAATTAATTTTTATAATTATCTGGGGAGGGGAATTAAGTGTCTCACTTAAATGAAGACAATAATAAATATGAAACAGACAATCGAACCGAAACTTACGCCTTTAAAGCTACAAAAGAATTCAAAGAAAAATTTCATGATAAAGATTCTTATTATTATGAACCATGGCAATTTGCTGACTATGAAGTTTGTGCAGATACTCTAAAAACCACTTACGATGAAATAAATATATGGAGCTCTGAAGAAGCAGTTATACGTCCTGGATGGAAAATAGAAGGTAATAAAGTTCATGTGCCTAATATTTTTTCTAAAATAAGTGGTGTATATGAAGATGTAGTAAAATATAGAGATGATATAAATACTCTTGTGGATCAGCAAAATGTACTTTTTTTCAAACGCTTTCCAATGTTTCGTATCTTTCCTCCAGGCAACATAGTTAAAATTTATTCATCGCTTTTGAATAAAAAGGGCCAAATAGATAAGGAGAGGCTCCTTACTTCAGAATACTGGAAATATACTTCTCTAAAATCAGGGCTGCAGGAAAATATAGCTGATAGGATACTTGAATTTTGTGCCTTACCTGATTTTTGGAAAGCAAAATGTTTTTCCATAAATATAAGATTTTCTTTACTTGATAAATTCACCAACTTTCTCATGTACAAAAATGATAAAAGTGCTAGAGAAAGACTTATGATGAAAATATCTATATTAAGTATCATGCTAAATCTCGACAACAGGCTGCTTAATATATTGCAGAATTTTGATTACCCTCTTAATGTTCCTAAAATCATATTATATAACAACGGAAAAAGCGGTAATTTTTCTTTTTCAGATGCTGTAATATTGATGTTCATGAACTCCATGGGCGTAGATGTTGTAATCTTTAATCCTGCTGGAACAAATGATATAGAAAATTTTATAGATGAATCCTATTTTGATTTACATAGACTTCAATTTATAAATCAAAATCTTAGATATAAAAGAAACAACTTTTTTACATACCTAATTAGAAAAATTAAAATATTCTTTAAAAGGGGATGACTTTAATGAGATTTAATTTTAATAATGATAAAGAAGATAACACAGTCATAAAAAATGATATCTCTAATAATGACAATAATAACATTTCCGACACAGATAAAGAAATAGAAGATAAAATAAAACAAATAAATGAAAAACTAAAAAACTCTCCAGAAGTAATTGAAATTTCAAAGAATCTGAACGTAATGGATATAAATTCAATAATGCAATTTGGTAATGCTCCTGCTGAACAAATTTCACAGTTTTCAGATAGAATATTAAAAACAATGAAGCTAAGTAGTGTTGAAAACTCCAGTGCTCTTTTAAAGGAATTGACTATAATAATGAGCAAATTTGATAAGCAGGAACTTGAGGAAAAACCAGAAGGATTTTTTTCAAAAATATTTAATTCCGGCAAAAAAACAGTTCAGAGCATTTTAAAGAAATATCAGAGCTTTGGAACTGAAATAGACAGAATCTATTCTAGGATAAGCTCCTACAAAACAGAAATAATGGATACTAACAAAATGCTTGAAGAAATGTTTGCTCAAAATTTTGATTATTACATAGAGCTTGAAAAATATTCTGCTGCCTGTGAACTTACAATACAAGAAATAGAACGTGAAGACATACCTTATTGGACTGAAAAGGCAGAAAGTGGTCTTCAAGAAGATGCCCTTAAACTTCAAGAAGTGCAGTATTCACTTGAAATGTTAAAACAAAGACTTTATGATCTTGAAATGGCAAAAATGGTTTCTATGCAAACAGCTCCTCAAATACGAACAATACAGAAAGGTAACTATAAACTGATAGGTAAAATTCATTCTGCTTTTATAGTAACTCTACCAGTATTTAAAAATGGTCTAATACAGGCTATAACTTTAAGAAGACAAAAATCAGTAGCAAAATCCATGGAAGCTTTAGATAAGGCTACAAATGAACTTCTTTTAAAAAATGCCAATAATATAAAAGACCAAAGTATTGATATAGCAAAAATAACCGGTTCTCCATCAATAAAAATCGAGACACTTGAAGAAACATGGAAAATAATAATGGATGGAATTAATGAGACAGAAAGAATAGAAGAAGAAAATAAAAAGCTCCGTGATGAGGGTATGAATAAACTTAATAATTTAAAAGTTGAATACTTGAAAAAGATGAAGTAACAGTATTTTGGCAACATTAAATAAAACTCATAAGTCTAAGCTCCAAATTATAAAAGGACTAGGAAATTTTGATAACTCGCTGAAAAGATGCTCAGACAAATTAAAATTTCTAAGTCCTTTTGTAATTTGAAGCAAGACTTATTAAGTTTTATTTAAATCGTTGCCAAAATACTGTTACTTCATTTAGAATAAAAACAACGAAACCTTTTCTCCGTTTCACTACGGAAAGTTTTTAACTTTAGTATTAATTTTTTTAGTTACTTACTTAAGGCTAAAAGGGGCAATGGAATATAGTTCCATCGCCCTTTCATATATTAGTCCAAGCTCTTTATATGCTTACAGCAAACAAAGGTTCTTCCCTTGAAACCATGTGATCAGAATTTTTGTGTATTTCTTTAACATCATTCATATTGGTAACTATTACGCATAATGTCAATTCCTCATTTTTAAGAACACTGTCATCTATGCAAAGAATATCATCGCCAATATTTACCGTATCACCTTCGTTAACCTTTAAACAAAATCCTTTTTTATTAGCTACTTTTTCAACATTTATATGTAGTAATACCTCAATCCCATTCTCACTTTCTATTCCTACTCCGTTTTTTGTGCATAATACCAACTTCACAATTCCATTGATAGGTGAAGTTATTTTATTTGTCTTAAATCTTACAGCAACTCCATCTCCTGCAAGTTTTTTGGAAAATACATAATCATCGACTTTAGAAATATCAAGTATTGCTCCATCAACAGGTGATTTTATTTCAAAATTTTTTTCATCAGCATAGTAACTCAATCATATTCCCCCCCTAATTATAATAAGAATCAATGCTAAGCATAAGTTAATTATTAAGCTGATCCTGATATGTTTATAATTATCATCACTAATTATGCCCTTTTAGTAACCATAGTATATTAAAATTATATACCTTAAATTATCATTTTACAATTTCAGCCTAATATTTTTTTTATTTCTGTTTCTTTCAAATTTAATAAAATATTTTCATCAGTATAATTAACCTCGTCAACTACTGCATTTGCAATCATTTTCTTTTTTTTCTGGAGATTATATATATTTTCTTCTATAGTGTCACGTGCTATAAGTTTTATAATTTCAACATTATGCTTTTGACCTATTCTATGAGCTCTATCAGAAGCTTGCTCCTCTACAGCTGGATTCCACCAAGGATCAAAGTGTACTACAATATCAGCCCCTACTAAATTAAGTCCTGTACCACCAGCTTTAAGTGATATTAAAAATACCTTTCCATCTCCCATATTAAATCTATCTGCAAGTTCAACTCTTTCCTTCATTTTAGTACTTCCATCAAGGTACATATACGATATATTTTCTTCATTAAGTCTATCTTTCACAATTTTAAGTACACTTACAAATTGTGAAAATACCAATATCCTGTGACCATTTGCTATCCCATCTGTTAAAATATCCATAAGCACATCCATTTTAGAATTTTCTCCACTATAATTTTTAATAAATGAAGCGGGATTACTGCATATTTGTCTTAATCTTGTTAAAAGGCCTAATATTATAAACTTGCTATTATTTATGCCCTTATCTTTTATATTTTCATATACCTTATTTCTTCCATTTTTAAGATATGAATGATAAACTTCTTTTTGCTTTTTAGTCATATCAACTAAAATCTCATGTTCAATTTTATCTGGTAATTCCTTTACTACATTCTTCTTAATTCTGCGTAAAATAAACGGTCTAATATGTCTATTTAATTCAATTGCTGCCCTGCTATTTTTATCCTTAATAATAGGCTTCTCATAATTTTTTACAAACTTTGAATGACTTAAAAGATACCCAGGCATTATAAAATCAAATATAGACCATAATTCTGAAAGTGAATTTTCTATAGGAGTTCCCGTAAGTGCAAAACGATTTTTAGCCTTTATTCTCTTTACCGCTCTAGCTGAAATTGAAGCTTTATTCTTTATATACTGTGCCTCATCTAAAAAACAATATTTAAATTCTATATTACTATACTCCTCTATATCAATTCTTATAAGAGGATAAGAAGTTATAATAACATTGTAATCCATGCAGTTTTTTATTAATTTTTTTCTTTCGTGCTTACTTCCGCTTATAATTAAAACTTTAAGCTTAGGAGCAAATTTTTTTATTTCCTCCTGCCAGTTGTATACTATTGATGTAGGCACAACTATAATACTTGGTTTCCTGTATTCTTTTTCTGAGCATATAAAAGCTATTGTTTGAAGCGTTTTACCTAGTCCCATTTCATCTGCAAGTATCCCACCAAATCCAAAATGGTCAAGTATCTTAAACCACCTAAACCCCTTTTTTTGATATTCTCTCATTACATCTTTAAACTCAATGGGTAATTTTATTTCTATATCATCTACATTTTTTAATGAATTCACTGCTTTTTTAAGCCTTTTATTCTTATTAAAAAATACCAACTTTTCTTCATCAACATACTTATCCACATAAAAACTATTATATTTTGAAAGCACTACGCCTGTTTGAGCTGCCTTTAAAGGACTTATGTCAAGATAATGAAACATATCTCTAACACTTTTTATAGCTTTGTTATCTAAATCAACAAATTTGCCTTCCTTTAATTCGTAGTACTTCTTTTTTTCATCAATAGCATTAAATATGTTTTGAAGTTTTTCAGCATCAACACCTTCTATTTGGAAATTTATCTCAAGCTCACTTCTATCATTTAGCCTTATATTTCCTCTATAACTTGACTCAGAATATACTTTATAGCTCTTAAAATCTTCAGAATAAAAAACCTGGCAGCCCTTTTTCTGAATTTCAACGATTCCATAAGCCATAAAGTGAACTATATTTTCTAAATTAATATTTACATATCCTGTCTCTAACTTTTCAAATTTAAACTCTTTTAAAATACGTATAATTTCTACCTCAAGCATTATATCCTTAAGAATAATACTTTTTTCATTATTTGCATTTGTATTATCATAATTATATCTAACATTTATTAGCATGCCTCTATGAAATTTATCTATATAAATCTCAGGTTTTAGCATTTTATTATAAAGTTTTTCATTGATTTTATCATCTACATTCTTTCGTATTTCCAATTGACTTAAAATAGGAAGTATATATGATAATACTTCCTGAGATTTTTCCGCACTAAATTTTATTATGTTACTATTTCTTAAAAATTCGCCAATCAGTAATTTAAAAACACCCATTTGATATTCATTTAGCCTATATATATTTTCTTTATAATATATGTATTTGCTGTCATATGTAAGTGATATAGGAGTGTCTCCCATTAATATTAATTGAAGGAATTCATTTTTTTGTTCTAACTTTATGTATATTGGAGGAAATTTATTAGTTATACTTACAGAAATATCTTCCTCTCCATCAATAGAGAACTTGAACATTCTATCTTTCATTGCTTCCATTATCCTTCTAATATCGGTCCCTATGAGATATACCTTCTTGCCTGAAATCATTTTTTCGTTATCTTGTACAAGTCCTATAATGTTATTCTTATAGATTTCATAAAGACAATTAATAGTCTCTTTATCCTCTGATTTTATGTAATATTTATCACGATTGTATGTAAATTCTTTTCCTAATTCAATATTTTTATTTAACAAAACTGAATTTAGAAACTTACTTATATCTCTAACTACATACAATTTTTCTTCCCCTGCTTTTATCTCCGCATAACTCCTATTAAATTCTTCTGTAAAATAATGAATCCTTATTTCCATATTAACAGGAATTCCTGATTTACCACGCCTTATAAGATCACATTTTATCCTATCTAAAAACTTTTCGGTAAAATAGTCTTTTGATTTATCACTAATGTATCCTTTTTCCCTTACATATTTTATTAAAATACCACCAACATGACTGCAAATATCATCAATTTTGGATTTTTTGCAATCGCATTTAATAATATTTATACCTGTTTTATCATTAAATAATAAGAGAGCCTCATGTACATTTCCATTTAAATCTTCTACTTCTCCTTTTAGTTCAACGAAATTTGCATTATAAAATTCATTATGGCTCTCGTTTATTTGTATGCTACTAATATTATCATTTTCATAAAAGCTTAAGGATTCCGTGTATATTTTGGGTTTCATCCACTGTTTAATACTATCCTCAGTTACATTAAACATAATAAATCACCTCACAGCTCATCATACTTAGCTTTAACTAACTTCAAATCCTCCCAAAATATTTTTTTCTTAGCTTCATCCCTAAACAATGCTGCTGGATGAAAGGTTGCCATCATATAAATTCCTTTAACTTTAAGCCATTTTCCTCTATCCCTTGTAATCCTCATTTGACCACCTTTTACAGAGTTTTTAATTTCATTATTTATATCGTCTTCACTGCCATTCTCTAAAACTTTTTTTAAGGCTGGCTCCATCACAAACTTCATGGCAGTTGCTCCTAATAATACAACTATTTTGGGTTTTACCAAGGCAAACTGATTTCTTAAATATGGAAGACAACTATCTGCCTCATCCTCATACGGGGTTCTATTTTTTTCCGGTCTGCATTTACATATATTTGCTATATAATAATCTCTTTCTCTCAATAAATCTAAAGTAGTTAATCCCTTAGTTAAAAGTTGACCTGCTCTTCCAACAAAAGGTCTTCCAAGCCTATCCTCGTCAGCTCCTGGAGCCTCTCCTATAAACATCAATTTTGATTCAAGATTTCCTTCACCAAAAACCATATTTTTTCTATTTTCACCAAGTGCACATTTATGACATTCTAAACACTCATCATACAGTTCTCTCCATTTAAGCATTGCTATCACCTCATTTCTAGTATAGCATATTAGGGAAGGAGTAGTATTTAGGAAACATTAAATAAAACTCATAAGTCTAAGCTACAAATTATAAAAGAACTAATAAATTTTAATAAATCGCTGAAAAAAAGCTCAAACAAATTAAAATTTCTAAGTTTTTTTATAATTTGCGGCAAGACTTATTGAATTTTATTTAAACCGTTCCCCCAATACTATTCCTTTCCTTAAAATAAAAACAAGGACACCTTTCCTCCATTTCACTATGGAAAGCCTCTAATTTCAAATTTTAAATTTTCCGTAGCGTCAGCAGAAGGATACTTTCATATATGACGTTCGGGCTTTAGCAGATTACAACCTTTTTCGTCTCGTTAGATTACAAAAGACCCCATTCTTAATTCAGCAGTTGCTTCATTTAGTTGTTCTGCACCATAAACGGATTTATTTTCAAACGTTCAGCTTAAAAAATATATATGATTAGCGATTACATAAATGATATAATTGTATTATAAAAATGGTCATATTATAAATATACAGGGGGAATCTTTATGAGAAAAACCAGAATGAAATATATATCAATTCTGTTGATACTTCTAACTGCTACTCTATATGGGTGCGCTTCAAGTAGCGACAAATACTTGCAACAGGGTAATACAGAACTTCAAAAAAAGCAATACGTTAAAGCAGTTAAAGATTATTCTTCAGCAATTGATTCTAATAAAAATAATGTAGAGGCTATAGCCAATAAAGCCTACGCTTTTATACTTTTAAAACGATATCAAGATGCATCTTCCTGCGCTGAAAGTGCCATAAAAATAAACAACAAGTTTGGCAAAGCTTATGCCTATAAGGGGCTTGCACTCTCAAGACAAGGTTATTACATTAATGCCTTAAAATACTTAGATAAAAGTTTAGATTTAGGATTTAAAACAGCAGAAACTTTAAATGAACGAGCAGTAGATTTAATATCCATAGATAGAAGCGATCTTGCAATCGATCCGTTAAATGAAGCATTAAAGCTTAATCCAAAATATTATGAAGCATATTTAAATAAAGCTTCTGCCTTAGCTAATACTAAAAATTATACAGAAGCAAATAAATGCTTAGATGAAGCTTTACCACTAAGTCCAAGTAATGTAGATTTTTATAACAAAAAAGGCTTAATTTTAAAATCTGCTGGACAATATGATGATGCCGCTGCAGCTTTTGATAAAGCCATATCTATATCCCCTAAAAATCCTGTTTTATACTATAATAAGGGCCTTACTCTAACTTCTAATGAAAAATATGATGAAGCTATAGCAGCTTTTGATAAGGCCATATCTATAGACCAAAAATACTCTAATGCATATGATGCAAAAGGACTTGCCCTCCGAAATATGAATAAAAATACCGAAGCACTAGTTCAGTACAACAATGCAATAAAGTATGATGATTCTAATAGTTCAGCTTACAATGATAAAGCATGCTCACTTTCTGATATGGGCAAATTAAACGATGCATTAAGTAGCATTAACAGTGCAATAAAAATAAATCCAGCTTCAAAAACCTTTTACACAAACAAAAGCTATATATTGCAGAAAATGGGTAAGAAAAAAGAAGCAAACGAATGTCTTAAAAAAGCTAACAGTTTATAACGAACGCCACTCATTCCAGTTTTGTGGTCCACTAAAATTATATGTATAATATATAAATACAGTCTAAAAATATTGGAGGAATTTTTAATGAGTGAAGCTGATAATCAATACTTAAATATAGTAGAAAACATATTAAAGAACGGTTACTATGCTAATAATAGAACTGGAATAGAAACATATAAATTGCCTCACCAAATAATGCAATTTGATTTATCCAAAGAATTCCCCATACTTACAACGAAATTTGTAGCTTTCAAAACCTCTGTAAAAGAACTTCTTTGGATATACAAGGAGCAATCAAATGATGTTAGAAAACTACAGGCAGAAAATGTACACATATGGGATGAATGGATGCTAGGAAATGGAACCATAGGAAAAGCATATGGATATCAGGTAGCAAAGTTTAAGCAGATTGACAATTTAATTCACACACTTAAAACTGATCCACAAAGCAGGCGTATGATAATATCACTATGGAACATCGCAGATTTAAAAGATATGTCTCTTACTCCATGCTGCTATGAAACCTTATGGGATGTGGAAGATGACCGATTAAACTGTATGTTAGTCCAAAGAAGTGGTGATATGCCGCTGGGAGTTCCTTTTAACATGTGCCAGTATGCTGTTTTAGTCCACCTAATAGCACAAGTTACAGGCTTTAAGCCAGGACTTTTCACACATATCATAAATAATGCCCACATATATAAAAATCAATTAGAAGGCATGAAAGTTCAACTTCAGAGAAAAAATAATGCATATGCTGCACCGACACTTTGGATAAATCCTGAAATCAAGAATTTTTATGATTTTACAATTGATGATATTAAATTAATCGATTATAAACATCATGATAAAATAAAAATGGAGGTAGCAGTATAATGTTAAGTATAATAGCCGCATTAAATGAGGACTTTGTAATTGGAAATAACAATAAATTAATATGGCACCTTCCTGAAGATTTAAAAAGGTTTAAAACACTCACAATGGGTAAGACAATCATAATGGGACGAAAGACTTTTGAATCTCTTCCAGGAATACTTCCAGGCAGAAAACATATTGTACTGACCAAAAATCAAGATTATTCACATGAAAATGTAGTGATTGTACATGATATAAATAAGATCATAAATCTTAAAAATACCAGCGAAGAGAACTTTATAATAGGCGGAGGTAAAATATACAAAGAGCTTCTTCCCTATGTGAGCAAATTGTATCTTACAAAAGTTCATTCAAAACAATCTGGGGACACATTTTTCCCGAGATTCAATGAAGATAACTATACAATACTTGAAGATATAAAACATGCTGACTATGATTTTATTACACTAAAAAAACAATTTAGAAAGTAGGTGAAATATTTAGCGAATTACCTAAGCTTCATTTTCGCTAAAAATAAAATATGGATATACGTGAACAAATTAGAAATATCCCAAAAGCAGAACTTCACTGTCACTTAGATGGCAGCCTAAGACCAGAAACAGTATTTGACTTATGTTTAAAAGAAAATATTGAAATACCTTATAAAACATCAGAGGAATTTAAAAAATCGCTTAAAATTTCCAATGAATGTGGTTCTTTAAAAGAGTACTTAGAAAAATTTTATTTTCCAGTTAAAGTAATGCAAAGTAAAAAAAATATATATAGAGTAACTATGGAACTTTTAGAAGATGCTAAAAAAGACGGAATAGCCTATATAGAGATAAGATTTGCACCTTTTCAGCATCTGGAAAAAGGCTTAACCCCTAATGATGTGGTTGAAGCTGCACTGGAAGCTATGAAAGATGGAGAAAACAAATTAAAAATACGTTCAAATTTAATATTATGTTCTCTTCGTCATGAGCCATGCTCAAGTTCCATAAATCTTGTGAATTTATCGAAGCAGTATATTGATAAGGGCGTTTGTGCTGTTGATTTAGCTGGAAATGAAAGTGACTTTCCTCCTGAACTTCACCAAAAGGCCTTTGATTTAGCCTACGATTCAGGTCTTAAAATAACAATACATGCTGGTGAGACAGGCATAGCCAAAAATATTTTAACATCAATAAAACTTCTCCATGCTGACAGAATAGGACATGGCACTTTTGCTTATAAGGATAAAGAAACTCTAGATTATTTAATTGAACACCAAATTCCTCTAGAAATATGTCCCAAAAGCAATCTTGATACTAAAGCTGTAAAAAGCTATGCCGAGCACCCTATAAAAAAATACTTTGAAGCCGGTGTAAAAGTAACCTTAAATACTGATAACAGAACCGTTTCAAATGTATCATTAATTGATGAATATATTAACATAATGAATAATTTTTCATTCACCATGAGTGACATAAAAAAAATCATCCAGAATGGAATAACTTCTTCCTTTACAGATGATGATTTCAAAAACTCTCTTTTGAAGTAAAAAAATCGTAAATAAACTTAATAAAAGGTGTTATTAACTTTTTGACATATTCAAACCTCGTATATGATAATATTCTCCTTGCTTTTATTTTAAGCTAAATAATAGTATTTTAGGAACAATTTAAATAAAACTCAATAAGTCTTGCTTGTAATTATAAAAAGACTTAGAAATTTTAATTTGTCTGAGCATTCTTTTAGCGAGTTATTAAAATTCCTTAGTATTTTTATAATTACAAGCTTAGACTTATGAGTTTTATTTAATGTTCAGAAAATACTATTATTTAGCTTCTTTACTCAAATACCTTTATAAGCTTGCTAAATACTTCCTTGCTTGCATTCATTTTAACATCATTACCAAGCACACATACATATTTTTCATTCATAACATCCTTAAGCAATTTTGAGTATGCCTTTATATCCTGCTTTTTTGTACTTAAAATTTCATCTCTTTCTTTTTGTATATCTTCATAAGTCAATTTACTAAAATAATTAGAATCAGATTTTTCACCTATTATTCTAGGTACAAGAGGCTGATCTATGGCAGATATAGTTCCAAGTATATATTTTGTCATATCATAATCATCTGCTTTAAAGTTTTCAATATATTTATATACATCTTCATATACCTTTAAAGTCTCTGTTAAATTAGGATCTCTATACGACGTAAAATATATATTACCATTTCTAAAAATGTATGCAGAACAGCCATATGCTCCACCCATTACTCTTACGTTATTCCATAGATAATTTAAACTTATTATACTTTTAAGTACCTTCATCTTCCCTGAATATTCATATCCAAGTCTTCTGTAATTAAAACCCTTAGCTACATACTGAACTTTGCTTGGTGTAATTAATCCTTCATTTATTGACTTTGCAGTTTTTTCATAACCACTATCATTTTTAGCTACTTTTAAGCTCCTAAGCTGAAGTTTAGGCAATTCTTCTTTAAACTTAGAATAAATATCATCATCGCCAGTTACACTTATGACGAGTTTATCTTTATTAAACAGCATTTCACATATGCTCTTTAATTTATTCTTAACTTCATCAAATTTCGTTTCAAAATTCTTATCTATATCACATATAAATTTATAAAAACTAACTCCACTGGTTCTCTCACTGTACTCTCCAGATGGTGAAAAATAAGATTTAAGTCTTATTGCAGCAACAGAATTTCCGTTTTGATTTATAATCATTTCAAGTCTTGATCTGATTTCTTGAACTATTTCCTTTATTCTCTTTTGATTATCAAAAATACTATGATACATAATTTGATCTAAAAGTTCAAAAGCTTCGCCTACCTTATCTAAAATAACCTTAGTTTTAGATGTAAATTTCATACAATATGTCTTATCATCATTCTTGGAAATAAACATATTATTTTCAAAGCTTATATCCCCTGTTTTTATGTTTATTTCATTTGCAAGATCTTCATATTTATATTTTTCCGTATCTACTCTTCCAAGTATATTCTCAAGCAAAGCTAGATATGGAACATCATCATAATTTATAACTGAAGAATCAAAGTATAGATTTAAATACAATATCTTATTAGTAAATACCTTGTGATGAAGTACTTTAATTTTGTCAACCTCTTTTTCTTCAAGTGGAAGCTTTTCAGCTTCTTTATTTACATCACTTAAAGAAAGCATAGGTATTTTCATAAGATCTTCTTTAGAATCCTCAGTTGATTGTCTCTCTTTTAATTTTTCAGTACTCTGAATAATTTCATTTAACTCATTATCATTCATAGAAGACTTCAGTTTACTTAATTTTTCATGTATCCTTTTACTTCTTTCTGCTTCCACAGTTTTAGATGGTTTTACAATTACCATAGTGCTGTGATTTGAGTTTAAGAAATATTCATCTATTAGCTTTTCAAAATAATTTTCAGTAAGTGCCTTCTTTATATTTTTAAGTGCAGCCTCAAACTTTAAATTATTTGTTGGATTTCCATCATAAAGCCAACTTTCCATAGCCTTAATGCTATAAACAAGGCCTTTAGGATAAGTTTGAAATTCTGCTTCTCTAAGTTCAAATTCCTTTATATTTATTGCAGCTTCAATAAGCTTTTTATCTATACCATTCTTAACAAGACTTTTAAGTGTATCAAATACTACCTTTTTAAATTCATCTTTCTTATCCTCATTAGAATTTTTAACTATTACACTAAAATAGGTCTGCATTATACCATTATCGTAAAGCCCAAAAACATCTTTTCCAAGTCCTGCATTTAGAATAGCTTTTTTGAGTGGGGCACCCTGACTCTCAAGTAAAATATACTCAAGTATTTCAAAGGCTAAGTATTTTTCATTATCTGTTGACTTTTCAGTCACAAAATTAATACTCAAATAAGTTTTATCAGTTTCACTTTCATCGTTTAATATAGGATATTCACATGTCTTTTCAATTAACTTTCCAATTGGTTTTTGAGGTTCTATTTTAGAATCAACCTCTGTCCTATTATAATTCTTCAAATATTTGTCATCAAGATATGCTAATTTTTCATCTAAATTCATATCTCCATACAAATATATATAACTGTTACTAGGGCTATAATACTTCTTATGATTATTTAAAAATTCTTCATAAGTAAGCTTTGGTATATCATCAGGATCTCCACCAGATTCAAATCCATAAGGTGTATCTGGAAATAATGAATTCTGTATTCTCCTCATTAAAATCCCTTCTGGAGATGAAAATGCACCCTTCATTTCATTATAAACAACACCCTTATATGCAATGTCTTCATTCTTATTATTTAATTCATAATGCCATCCTTCTTGCTGAAATATTTCTTCATATTTATATATATTAGGATGAAAAACTGCATCTAAATATACATCCATCAAATTTAAAAAATCTTTATCATTTTTACTGGCAACAGGATACATTGTCTTATCGCTAAAAGTAAAAGCATTCAAAAATGTATTTAAAGAACCTTTTAAGAGCTCCACAAAAGGTTCTTTGACTGGATATTTATCAGAACCACATAAAACAGAATGTTCAAGTATATGAAAAACCCCTGTACTATTCTTTGGTGGAGTCCTAAAACTAATGGAGAAAACCTTATTCTTATCATCATTTTGAAGGTATAGAAGTCTTGCACCACTTTTTACATGTTCAAACATAAATGCTTTTGAATTTATCTCTTTAATATCTTCTTCGTTTATAAATTTAAATCCATGATAAATGCTATCTTTTTTTAAATCATTCACTCATATCACTCTCCTCAATGTGAACTAAAACCCTTATGGTAATATATACTATATTATAAAATAAGCAAACTCAATATTACAAGTTTATTTATTTTAATAACTAATATCATTCAATTTCTTTAAGTTTTTTTAATATTATTTTATATTCCATATCTAATTTTCCAATTTCATCATCCCTTGAAGGCATAGATAATCGCCCTATTATTTCTGATAATCTATTTTTGAGAACTATCTTAGTATCTTCTATATTTCTATTTTTATCCTTTCCATTCATTAAATCCATGTATTCGCTGTAATTACAATTATACTCACTTATCTTATGATTATTAATACTTATTATACAATCTGCAATATTACTTATAAACTTTCTATCATGAGAAACAAATAATAAAGTTCCTCTATATTCCTTAAGTACTGACTCTAATGCCTCCATGGAATATACATCAAGATAATTTGTAGGCTCATCTAATACAAGTATATTACTTTTACCAAGTATTATTTTAGCAAATGAAACTTTTACTCTTTCTCCTCCACTTAAATTATAAACCTTTTTATAAACATCTTCTCTTTTAAATAAAAGTCTTGCAAGAGTATGTCTCACAAACTTTTCATCATAAATAGAATCTTCCATTACATTTTCAAGTATTGTTTTATCTTTTGAAAGCACATCAAGTTCTTGACTAAAATATCCTATTTGTGCTTTTCGAGACACAGCTATGCCCTTCTCGTCATTCATTATCATTCTAATAAGCGTTGTTTTTCCACATCCATTATTCCCAATAAGAGCTGTTTTTGAACCATTTAATATATTAAACTCAGCACCTTCAAATATTACTTTTTTACCAAACCTTTTATTTATATTATTGCCCTTTATAATTATTTTAGAATGTATTTTTTCAGAATATGCAAAATCTATTTTAGTTTTCTCGTTTTTAAATGGTTTTTCTTTTATCTCAAGGTGCTTCATTCTAGCTTCTATAGCTTTTCTTTTTTTATCTAAATTTGCCTTAGCTCTTTGATCCCCCATTTTGTGAAGTCTTGCTTCTGAATTTCCCATCCTCCTTGGAGCTTTATTCACACTTTGCATTTTACCATACGTATCGTGGATAGCTCCTTCAAGCCTTGATTTTTCTTTAATATAATTGTTATATTCAAATTCTTTCCTCTGCATTTCAATATTTTTCTGCCTTAAAAACTCTGTATAATTTCCTTTGTATAAAGTAAGTTTACCATTTTCGATTTCAATTATTTTATTGCAAACTGTATCAAGAAGTCCTCTATCATGTGAAACTAGAAGTACTGCGCCTTTAAAGCCTAAGAGCATATTTTCTAGTTTCTTTACAGATGATATATCAAGATTGGATGTAGGTTCATCTGCCATTAAAATAGATGATTTTTTATGAAAGGCTTTCTCTATTTTTAATTTAGTTTTTTCTCCCCCACTTAAATTCTCTATACTATCTAATTCATCTTCAGCTAATTGATATATATATGAATATTTTTCATATACTTTTATAAAACCTTCCTCTGCCTTAACTTTTCCTGAAATTATATTTAATAGAGTACTCTTGCCAGCACCATTTACTCCTATAATTCCTACCTTATCTTCGCTATAAATTTTTAAGTTTTCTATATCAAATACTAATTTATCTCCAAAATATTTTTTTAAATTACTTATTTCTAAATACAACAAAAAAAATCCCTCCTATTATCAACCAGTTTATAGTAAACCTAATTTACTTAACCTTATAAGAGAGAATTACCTAACAATATATTTATCAGTTCATTTTGAAAATACGTGCTCAACTTACACTTATTTTAAAAATAATCTTCTTTAAGTATTTCTAGTACGCTTTAAAGCGTTGATATTGATGCATAAACTTATAATTACTCTTAAGTCACACATCAAAAATCACATAAATAGATATAAAAGTAAATCTATATAAATGACATAAATTTTATCTATATTATACTGAGTAATCCTCTCTAGAATTTTTAAATATAACAAAAAAATGTATAGTTATAACCATATTTTTTGTTATTATCGTTCTAAAAAAGATTACTTTCGCACTATTCCATACCTTACCTTTCAATTTACTTATTTTTATTTTATATTATAATGACTTTTTTATCAACCTTAAGTTCTATTATTAATTTATCATTTTTTTGCATTATTTTTATTGATTTATCAATAAACATATGGACATTTTTAAAATTTATGTGTATAATAGATATTGTAATAGTAATTAATTAGAAAAGAGGTTAATAATTATGAATATAGCGTTTTTTATAACTCCTAAAAAACAAATTGTATATGCAAAATTAACTTCTACGCTTAGACAAGCTCTAGAAAGAATGAAATATTACAATTGCAATGAGCTTATAATCTTAAATAGTAAAGGTGAATATGCTGGTTTTATAAATAGAGAAGATATTATTAGAAAAATTAAAAATTCACCTAACTTGCATTTTAAAGATTTCAATAAGGTTGGAATTTTAGATATAATAAAACATGTAATAAACAATCCCTTAGGTATAAATTGCGATATTGAGGATATTGCTTTTCCAGTAACCAATGTCAATTTTTTACCTGTTGCGGATGATAATAATAAATTTATCGGAATAATAAAAAAAGACGACATCTTAAATCATAAAAGTTGTTATGCAGTATAAAACTTCTAACTATGATTCTAAGTTATCCATACATCATCCGAAAAAATAGCTGTCCCAATTTTACTTGAGACAGCTATTTTCTATTTTATTATAATCTCATCTTCATCGTATAAATTATACTTTTGAGCTTCTTCAATCCAAAATTCATTTACTTTTTCAGCAGCTTTAACTGTATACTTTTCAGTACTTGAATCATATGAATAAAGATTCTTATATTTACTCATATTAGGTATTTCATTGTTTAGCTTATTATAAATAGCATCTCTATTTTTCTGATCAACATATGTCAATTTCTTATGGCCACTCCCATTAGACTCATATCCTATTGTATCCCCAAAAGAAAGCATAAGACTCGTATATGTTCTATTATCAGACTCATATTTAAAGTCTATTTCTTTAGATTTATCTTTATTATTCTTTATAGATGTAATGCTAAATTTATTTCCTTCAAAATCATAGCTGCCTTTTTTAAGAATATATTTTTTAGGTACTGTACCAAAATCATATCTTACATTCATACCTATTAATCTTATTCCAACTTTATCCACTTTGGTATAATATACAGATTTAAATTCAAAGTTTCCTTCTTCTCCTGCTCCTACAGAAGTATCAACATATTTATTGTTTATTCTTATCGCAAAATCAGGTTGTACATCATTTGCCACATTCTTATTATTAGGTACAAATTCATATTCTATAATACTTTTAAGTACTCCTTCCTTTAAACACTTTAACTTTAAATCTCCCACATCAAGCTTATAATTCTTATTAATTGGAATTGTTTTTACCTTTTGCACCATGAGCTTAGTATTAAGTGTCCAATCAACTTTAACACTTTTTCCGTCAAGTGCTAAATTTATCTTGTCCATTATGCTTCCCGTGCTATCGTAATGAAGTCCTTTTATATGAAGCTTCACTGGATTATTCATAATATAATTTATACTATCTTTATCTAAAGTTATATTAAATGCCTTTTCATTTTCCTTTGGATCCGGTGTTGGCATAGAATATCCGTATATTATACTTTTATTATTTGCACCTGAAAATCCAAAATTACTTATTGAATACTTTGGATTGGATGAAGAATATATAACTTCAATTCCAGTTTCATCTGCAATTATTTCCTTTATATTAAAAGAAACATTTTTATATTTAAAGGTTTTATTTATCTTTGAAATATTATTATTTTTAACAGCAAGATCAACCTCCTGCTTATACGGAATGCTGCTCTCATATCTGGCGTATGCAAACCCTGAAAGTGGTAAAACAATAAACACAGCAATAAAAGCGGCAGCTGCCTTATACATATAACTTTTTCTCCTTTTTTTTAAAATGTGATTTCTCAAATTTCTCTCCACATTGTCCATTAAATCATCAGGAATATTAGTATTCATTTTTTACCTCCCTATTTTTATCTCTTAAAAATTTAAGACTTCTATATATTTTTGTCTTAACAGTACTAAGAGGTATGTCCATAATACTAGCAACTTCTTTTATAGAGTAATCTTTTAAATACCTAAGTACTAATATATCTCTTTCATCCTTTTTCAATTTATTAAGTAAATCCTGTATTATAATCTTATCCTCGATAGAATTATAAGAGAACTCATCTTTAATACTATTTAATTCTTCATCTGATGCGGTTCTTTTACTTGTCCTAAGATGGTTTCTACATACATTTATTAATATAGTTGTAAACCAACTATAGAATTTATCCTCATCTTTTAACTGTTTTATTTTATCAAAGCCCTTTATTGCAGCCTCAGATATACAATCCTCTGCATCATATTGATTTTTTGTATATGTAAAAGAAATTTTATAAATCATATCTTCTTTATTACGCAAAAGCTGCATGAATGCAGACACATCTCCTTTTTTACTTTCTAAAACTAGTTTCTTTATCTCCAAATCTTAACCTTCTTTCAAATACTGCAGCATTTTGATTTTACATATGTTAGATGATTATGTAAATAAAAAAGTTTCATATAAAATAATAATATTACTGAACATTAAATAAAAATCATAAATCTAAGGGGCTTAATCATTAAAAAGCTAAGAAGTTTTAATAACTCGCTAAAAGCTCAAACACTTAAAACTTCTAAGTTTTTTAATGATTAAGCTCCAAGATTTATTGATTTTTATTTAAATCGTTCTGTAATATTATTATTTTATATGAATATGATTTTAAGGAAAAAATTCCTCCGTACCTACGGAATTTTGAAATACTACGTAATTATAAGTAGTGTCACAAAAATGAGAATAAACTATATAATTTTAAAAATATACTTAATACTATAAAGATAAATCCATATTAACAATCCACTATCCACTTACATCCTAATCAAATTCAAACCTCCTAAAATTGCCATAATTAAAAGTTTAAATCTATATAAGCTTTTAATTCAGATTTTCGAGAGCGCGAGTGGAAGAAAATCTTCCTTGCTTTACCCTCTAAGTGAATTAACAGTGATTTGGAACGATTTAAAAAAATTCTAATAAATCTTGGTTGAAAAATCTTAAAATACTTAGATATTTCAATTTGTCTGAGCTTCTTTTCAGCGAGTTATTGAAATATCTTAGGATTTTCATTATTTATGTCTTAGCATTATATAATCTTTTAACCTAGATTTTCCGAAGCGCGAGCGGAAGAAAATCTTCCTTGCTTTACCCTCTAAGTGAATTAACAGTAATTTGGAACGATTTAAAAAAATTCTAATAAATCTTGGTTGAAAAATCTTAAAATACTTAGATATTTCAATTTGTCTGAGCTTCTTTTCAGCGAGTTATTGAAATATCTTAGGATTTTCATTATTTATGTCTTAGCATTATATAATCTTTTAACCTAGATTTTCCGAAGCGCGAGCGGAAGAAAATCTTCCTTGCTTTACCCTCTAAGTGAATTAACAGTAATTTGGAACGATTTAAAAAAATTCTAATAAATCTTGGTTGAAAAATCTTAAAATACTTAGATATTTCAATTTGTCTGAGCTTCTTTTCAGCGAGTTATTGAAATATCTTAGGATTTTCATTATTTATGTCTTAGCATTATATAATCTTTTAACCTAGATTTTCCGAAGCGCGAGCGGAAGAAAATCTTCCTTGCTTTACCCTCTAAGTGAATTAACAGTAATTTGGAACGATTTAAAAAAATTCTAATAAATCTTGGTTAAAAAATCTTAAAATACTTAGATATTTCAATTTGTCTGAGCTTCTTTTCAGCGAGTTATTGAAATATCTTAGGATTTTAAGATTTTTTAATCTTAGATTTATAGAATTTTTTTAATGTTCCAAATCACTGTTAATTCGCTATTTCGTTAGTTCATCAAGAGTTCCTATTTTATAGCCCTGCTTCTCCCACTCTGTTAAAAGTTCATCTAGTACATCAGCATTTGTTTTTGAAACTGCATGAAGTAAAAGAACTGTTCCATTATGCGTTCTGCTTAAAATCTTATTTCTTGCTTCATATTTACTAGGCTGCCTATTGGGTTCCCAATCACCATAGGCAAAGCTCCAGAATATCGTCTTATATCCTAATTTTTGAGTGTGATAAAGTGATAACTCACTGTACTTTCCCATTGGCGGTCTAAAATATTGAGGCATTTTCTTTCCTGTTACTTTCGTATAAGCTTCCTCAACACCTGTTAGTTCACTTTTAAACTTCTTTTCATCATATATAGAAGGCATAGAACCATGATGTACACTGTGATTACATACTAAGTGTC
Organism: Clostridium pasteurianum; assembly: GCF_001705235.1. Lineage (NCBI taxonomy): Bacteria > Bacillati > Bacillota > Clostridia > Eubacteriales > Clostridiaceae > Clostridium > Clostridium pasteurianum. The sequence continues at coordinate 2,997,053 of NZ_MCGV01000001.1, read as the reverse complement.
CTTCTCTTTCCATTCTTTTTATTATTTCTGGATTTCCTGTTATATATGGTTTAACTACAAAAAAGGCTGCCTTTGCCTTATGCTTTTTTAAAACATCCAAAATCTTAGGTGTATAACCTTTTTCATATCCTTCATCAAAAGTAAGATAAATAACTTTTTTAGATTTATCTCCAATATAGTAACATTTGTACTTAGGAACATAATCTGATGTTTCTTTTGGTGGACCTTCTTCTACACCCTTTTTCTGATTTTCATTCATATAATACCATTCATGTGCCTGAGTTTTAAATCCATTATGACTTTTATTCTGAAAAACATTTTTAATTTTATCTACAAAATTCTCTCCTTGTGAGCCATCAAACTTGGAATTTTCCTGCATAACAGGTGTCTTACTTACATTGGCAGCAGCAATTTTATTTGGCAATACTAAAATACTCATCAATATTACGACTAAAATCAAACTAACTTTTTTCTTCAACGGTAACACTTCCTTTTCATCTATTATTATGTTCCTTTTTTTTAAATATATTTTAAGAAAAAAAAAGCACCTTAGGTTTTTTTATCCTAACGTGCTTTTAGTAAACTTCTATTTATTATGCTTTTTTCTAGATTTAGCTACTTCTATATTTACTCTTCTGCCATTTATCTTTTTACCATTTGAGCTTTTTATTATAACGTCCTTAAGTTTTTCAGGAACATCAACAAAAGTAAATTTATCAAGTATATCTATATCTCCAACTTCATTACCTGAAACACCTGCTGTATCATCTATAAATTCAAGCAACTTTTTTACACTCAATTTATCTTTTCTTCCTACGCTGAAGAACAATCTAACATTCTCATCAGTAGTATTAAGTTCATTTTCCTTGTAATCAAAGTTCATTTCTTTATCAAATATCATTTTTACCAAAGCTGCTGATACATCAACAATATTAAATTCATCATCAAGCTTTTCAACAAAAGGAACATACTTTTTAAAATCATCTTTTTCTATATTTTTTCTTATTTTATCAATTAAATTATTATATTTAGTCTCAAAAATATCATCTACTGTAGGTATTTCTTTTCTTCTTATTTTGCTCTTTGTAAACTTTTCAATTTGTTTAATCATTATGTACTCTTTAGGAGTTACTAATGAATACGCTGTACCTTCAGCATTGGCTCTTCCTGTTCTTCCTATTCTATGAACATAAGATTCCATATCCTGAGGTATATCATAATTTATAACATGTGATACATTATGAACATCTATTCCTCTAGCTGCTACATCTGTTGCAACTAAAAAATCAATGTTATTTTCCTTGAATTTTTTAAGAGTACTTATTCTTTGATTTTGACTCATATCACCATGCATTCCTTCAACATTGTATCCTCTAAACTGCATAGATTCTACGAGTTCATCAACTCCTCTTTTAGTTCTACAGAAAATTATAGTAATTTCAGGTTCTTCAACATCTATTATCCTGCATAAAGCTTCGAACTTATCTTTATTTTTAACTTCAAAATAAAACTGCTTTATTTTCTCAACAGTTAATGAATTTTTCATTATTGCTATATGCTTAACTTCTTTTTTCATATAATGAGAAGCTAATCTTTTTATTGGTTGAGGCATTGTTGCTGAAAAAAGCATTGTCTGTCTATCACTATTTATATTTTTTATTATACCTTCAATATCATCTATAAATCCCATATCAAGCATTTCATCTGCTTCATCAAGGACTAAAAATTTAACCTTATCTAGTTTTACTGTCCTTCTCTTTATGTGATCCATTATTCTTCCAGGAGTTGCAACTATAATATCTACTCCTCTTTTAATTGCTCTTACTTGTCTCTCTATCGATTGTCCTCCATATACAGGTAAAACCTTAACTCTTGCATACTTTGAAAGTCTTGTAAGTTCATCAGTTATTTGAATAGCAAGCTCCCTTGTAGGTGTTAATATGATAGACTGAATTCCTTCTTTATTTTCCATATCTTTAATTTTACTTATTATTGGTGCTCCAAATGCAACAGTTTTTCCAGTTCCTGTTTGAGCCTGACCTATCATATCATATCCATCTATAACTACAGGAATTGCCTCTGCCTGTATTTTAGATGGCTCTTCAAATCCCATATCATCTATAGCCTTTAACACGCTGCTATTCAATTTTAAATCACTAAATTTTTTGTTTTCCATTAAATCTTTTCCTTCCTTTAATACACTTAATACACTTTTTCCCTTAAAAAAAGCTGTTGACATATCAACAGCCACCAAAATCAATCTATATACTTTTAGTATTGCCTATTCTTTAAATTTTCATGCACATTAAAATTCAAACCTAGATTAACATAATAATATTAACATACAAAAAAATAATAAGCAACATAAGTATACGTTTAACATACTAAATATCTATAAAAATACCTACATTAAAATATGATATAATACTTATATTGTATAATTTATATATATGAAAGTTAAGTTAATATAATTATACTTGTTTTCCTAATATAAATATGGAAAGGATTTTTGATATGAATTTAATAACTTTAGAAAATATATCAAAGAACTATGGTGAAAAAGTTCTTTTAAATAAAGTCTCCTTAAGCATAAATCAAGGAGACAAAATAGGTGTTATAGGCATAAATGGTACTGGTAAATCAACTCTACTTAAAATTTTATGCGGCACAGAAGATTACGACAGTGGAAAAATAACAACTTCTAATACTTTAACTATGAATTATCTGCCTCAAAATTCAAGCTTTGATGATAATGCCACAGTACTAGAACAAATTTTCAAAGGCGATTCTAAAGAAATGAATTTGCTTAGAAAATATGAGGCCTCCCTTGAAAATGCAGCTAAAAAAAGTAACGACGCTAAAAGCCAAGATTTACTGTTAAGTCTAACCAGTCAAATGGATTCTATGGGCTTGTGGAATATAGAAAGTAACGCCAAAACCATACTCACTAAATTGGGCATAAATGATTTTAGTGCAAAAGTTGGCACTTTATCGGGTGGTCAAAAAAAGCGTATTTCTCTAGCCGAAACCCTCATAACCCCTTCAAACCTTTTAGTACTAGATGAGCCTACAAACCATCTTGACAATGAAACTATAGAGTGGCTTGAACAATATCTTAAATCTACAAAGAGTGCAGTTTTCATGGTAACCCATGATAGATATTTTCTCGATAGAATATCAAATAAAATCTTAGAACTTCATAGTGGAAACATCTATACTTATACAGGTAATTACAGTGTATTCCTTGAAAAGAAGGTAGAAAGAGAACAAATTGAAGCCTCCTCTGAGCAAAAGAAAAACAATTTATTAAGACGTGAACTTGCCTGGATAAAAAGAGGTGCAAAAGCAAGATCCACAAAGCAAAAAGCAAGAATTCAAAGATTTAATGATTTAAATAATGAAGAAAGCACCATAATAGAAGATAAAATTGAAATTTCAACAGCAGGTTCTAGATTAGGTAAAAAAGTAATTGAACTAAAAAATGTAAGTAAATCATTTGACACTTTTAATGCAGTAACTAACTTCAGTTTTATCTTTTCAAGAGGAGATAGAATTGGTATAGTAGGCCATAATGGTATAGGGAAATCAACTCTCCTAAATATGATAGCAGGAAAAATAGAACCTGACAGCGGGACAATTGACGTAGGCGAAACCGTTAAATTAGGATACTTTTCTCAAGAGACTCCAATTATAGATGAAAATTCCCGAGTAATAGAATACATCAAAGAAGGAGCAGAATTTATAAGGGACTCAAAGGATGAACTTATAAGTGCTTCAAAGATGCTTGAAAAATTCTTATTTACTTCTGAAATGCAGTGGACACCTATATCAAAATTATCAGGAGGAGAAAAAAGAAGATTATTTTTACTTAGAATTTTAATGGAAGCTCCAAATGTTCTCCTTCTAGACGAACCTACAAATGATTTAGATATTGAGACACTTACCATACTTGAAGATTATCTAAAAGACTTTCAAGGTACTATCGTAACAGTATCACATGACAGATACTTTCTTGATAAACTTGCAAATAAGCTTCTAATATTTAAAGGAAGCGGCTCAATAGAATATAATACCGGAAACTATTCCGATTATCTTGAAAAAGCAAAATCAGAGGATACTCAAGCAAAAAAACAGGAATCACCTAAGGCAAAAAATAAAACAGAAAAATCAAAATCCTCAAAGCTCAAGTTTTCCTTTAACGAGCAAAGAGAATATGAAACAATAGATTCTGTAATAGAAAAAACTGAAGGCGAATTAACTGAAATTGAAGATAAAATAAATTCTGCTGGCAGCGACTACATGCTTCTAGAAGATCTAATGCCTCAAAAAAAAGAAATCAAAGATAAACTTGAACATCTTTATGCTAGATGGGAATATTTAAATGACTTAGCAGAAAGGATAAAAAAGCAATAGTTTTGTGACATTAAATAAATTTGATAAATCTAAGAGGAATATTATAAAAAGTCTAAGAACTTTTAATAACTCACTTCACTCAAACAGATTAAAAGTTCTAAGACTTTTTACAATATTCCACTAAGATTTATCAAAATTTATTTAAACCGTCACAAAAACTATTGCTTTTTTATAGGAACGTTTAATGAAAAAATTCCTTCGTACCTACGGAATTTTAAATGAAGTGGCAAAATACACCACTAAAAGATTTAGAGGAAATACAACCGAGGTGTAGAGTACTGACATCGCTTCGCCCGTCAGTAAGTGATTGAAACAGAAAAATAAAATAAAAAAAGAGGTGAATCCTAGTGAAAGTTTCGTACTTATTATACACTCTCTCACTAAAGATAAAAAATGAGTTATAAAGAAAAAGTAATATCCTTGTGGAATGATATAGATAAACAAAATTGGGATAACATAAGCACATATTTTGAGAAAGATGCTGTAGTAAACTGGCATAATACAAATGAAAGCTTTAATGTCAATGAATTCATACTGGCAAATCGTGAGTATCCTGGAGATTGGAAAATTGAAATTGAGCGCCTAGAATGCATTAAAAATTTAGTTATTTCAGTAGTCAAAGTACAATTACAAAATGATAACAACATTTCATTTCATGCCTCATCCTTTTTTGAATTTAATGATAACAAAATAAAATTATTAAATGAATACTGGGGAAATGACGAAAAAGCACCTCAGTGGCGAATCGATAAAAAAATAGGTAAAAAAATTAAGTAAAAAAACAAATAAACCTATACTATTTTTCGTAGAGCAGCGGAGAAAAATTAACCTTGTCTTTACCCTAAAGCAAAGTAACAATATTTTTGGAACGATTTAAATAAAATTGTATAAATCTTAGGGGAATATTTTGAAAAGACTTAGAAATTTTAATTGTTTGAACGCTAGTGAGTTATTAAAATTTTTTAGGCTTTTTAAAATATTCCCCTTAGATTTATTAATTTTATTTAAGGTTCCAAAATACTGTTACTTTGCTCTTTTCATGCTTCTTATATTATTTTTTGTATCCTTATCTACTCTAAATGATTCAGTGATTTTTTGCAAAGCTTTGTTATATGTAAAATCATCTAAAGTATTATTTTTAAGATATTCCATAGTTTCACTTGGAAATTTTACATAGCAAATAGAAACTGCCCACGCAACTGCCATTTTGGCATAATATCCAGAATGTTTTACAGTATCAAATAATTTTAAAATTTCATTTATATATCCTTCATTTATATAAAAGTCAAGTATCATCACAACAGCAAACCTAACTTCAAATTCTTTCTCGGATAATAAATAAGGTTTAATGAATTCAAAAACTTTCTCCATATTATCCACAGTAAACTTTAATCCATTACAAAAGCTATCGCATAAAGACCAGTTATTAATTTTAGGTATAAACTCAGTAATATATTTGAGACGTTTTTCGATATCCATTTTAGCATAACCAATAACCATTCCCTGAAGCATATTTTCTTCAAAATACTTGCCATCTGAAACATTTATAAAATTACGCCAATCATCTTTTGCAATCTTTTTAGCTAATTTTCTAAGTTCAGGCAATCTGACACCTAAAATATTATTTACATTAGGTAAAAGGGACGCTGAAAACTTTCTGTACTTTTCATCCGCTAAGTCAAACAATTGCTTTTGAACCATTTTATTAAAATCATCCATTAATTACTCCCTATATAAGCTTCTAAGTAATTTAATTTCTTCAGCATATCCACTGAGCTCGTTTGGTGTCTCAAGAAAAAACGGAATACCTTTAAGCTTTGGATGATTAATAATTCTTGTAATTGCCTCAATACCTATAGCCCCTTTTCCTATCTTTTCGTGACGATCCTTATGGCTTCCAAGAGGATTTTTACTATCATTTAAATGAATGGCATAAAGCTTATTTAATCCAATCACCTTATCAAACTCAAGGAGAACTCCATCCAAATTATTTACAATATCATAACCAGCATCATGAACATGGCAGGTGTCTAAACAAACTCCCATTTTATTTGAAAGCTCCACTCTATCTAGAATTTCCTTTAATTCCTCAAAGCTTCTTCCAACTTCAGTACCTTTACCGGCCATTGTTTCAAGAAGTACTGTAGTATTTTGCTCCGGCTTTAAAATGGCATTAAGCATATCTACTATATAATTAATTCCCACTTCTACGCCCTGTTTAACATGACTCCCTGGATGAAAATTATAAAAATTACCTGGTATAAGTTCCATTCGCTTTAAATCATCTGCCATAGCTTGAAGCGCAAATTTTCTAGTATCTTCACTGCCAGAACAAGCATTTAAAGTATATGGTGCGTGACCTAGAATTGCTGCAAAATTATTTTCTTTAGTAAGCTTAATCAAAGCTTTTATGTCCTCTTCATCTATATCCTTTGCTTTTCCACCCCTCGGATTGCGTGTAAAAAACTGAAAAGTATTTGCCCCAATGCTTATAGCCTCTTTTCCCATATGTTCAAAACCTTTTGCTACAGATAAATGACATCCTATGTTTAACATCTATAATTCCTCCTTTTTTTCAAGCCTTTCATAATAATATTCTGAAAGTTCTTTATACGTGCAGAGTGCTTTTTTGCCAAATTCATTTAACCCATATACTCCTCTATCTATCCTGTCAAACCAACCATAATGATTGTTATATAGAATGGATGAAGTCTTTTTTGCATCAGTTCCTAGTTTCTTTAAAGCTGAAGGTGACATATTTCCAAACCTACTAAGGCAGCAGGCAATAAAAATAGCTTGCTCCCGGTATGCAGTTACAAGTTTTTTCTGAGTACTCCCCCCAACATTTAAATTTTTGTGTCTATTTTTTATTTCATTAATTATTTTTTTTCTCTTTTTATCATTCCTAGTCATACTTTTTTTTCTATCAAAAGCCTCAGGCTCTACGGATATTTCAATAAATGATTTGTCACCCCTAAATGAAACCCATATTAAGCCTAGTTCAAGCCTTCGTATGAGATGATATATATCTTTTAAACTTGAATTCATTCTTAATTTTTTAGGCTTTAAAACAGCTATATAAACAATGTCTGCCGTCTTTTGCCTCTTAACCGCCTGTGATAACAATTTTACTGTTAAATTCTTTTTAAGTTCAACTGCTAAAAGCACATCATCTTTAACAGCTGCTATATCACAGTCCTCCACTTCACTTCTCACAGTGTATCCCTGACCAATTAAAAAATCCTCAACAGGCCGACTGAGATTTTCTTCCTTTATATCTTTAGTTGAATTCATGATTACACTCCTAATAAAATCATACTTACCAACAATTCTATATCAAACTTAATTGTATTTCAATTATGATTTTATATAAAGTAAAAAATACTTCCCCTATCATAAACAGCCTAATTATTTAAGCCACTTACTTTAAAGGAAGTATACTTTATACTTTATATTTTAAATTAGTTTGATTCGTCCTCTGCATCAAAAGAAGCTATTTGATCAAATGTAACATAATCTGTTTTTACTACACTTGAATTAGTCTGTCGTGTTAAATCAAATTTATAGAATGGTTCTCCAACTCCTGCTGCTCTTAAATTACGCCATGCTATAAAATTATTAACTTCATCCATTGTTACATCATATCTTTTAGTTTCTCCATTTATCATGGTTATATCTAATTCTGCTTCATCATGATTTGCTGCTTGAGTTACTGTTACTGTGCATTCTGCAGTTTTTCCATCATCTGTTGTTGCTGTTATTGTTGCTGTACCATCCTTTAATGCTGTTATTTTTCCTGTACTGTCCACATCTGCTATTGTCTTATCACTCGTACTCCACGTTACTCCTTTACTAGAAACTTCATCTGGTGTAACCGTTGCTACAAGTGCATCTGTCTCTCCTGCTTTCAATGTATCTGTAGTCTTATTCAAAGTTATTTTAGTAAGATATTTTGATTTTACTGAACTTTTCGTATAATCATGTACTTCAAAGGATGATATTTTATCGAATGCAATATAATCTGTTTTTATTATGCTTGAAGAAATACTAGGTACATTAATAGCATAATCTAAAGCACCAACACCTGTTGATTTTAATCTGTACCAGGATATAAATTTATTAACATCTTCCATTGTCATATTATACATTTTAGTTTGTCCATTTATCATAGTTACATATAATACTGCCTTATCACGATTTATTTCCGGAGTTACTGTTACTGTACAAGTTGCTGTTTTTCCATCAGCAGTTGTTGCTGTTATTGTTGCTGTTCCTACCCCCAAAGCTATTACATTTCCTGATGCATCTACTGTTGCTATTGTTTTATCACTTGTACTCCAGGTTACTCCCTTACTTGCTATTTCATCTGGTGTAACTGCGGCTGTAAGTGCATCTGTTGTTCCTGCTTCCAATGTATCTGTAGTTTTATTTAAGGCTATTGTTGTGGGATACTTTACAGTTATCGTACATGTTGCTGTTTTTCCATCATCTGTTGTTGCAGTTATTACTGCTGTTCCAGGTTTTACTGCCGTTACTTTTCCCGTTATATCTACATTCACTACTGACTGATCACTTGTAGTCCACTTTCCACCCTTACTTGCCATTTCCTCAGGTGTGATTGTTGCTATCAACACTTGTGTCTGTCCTACATCCATTGTATCAGTAGTTTTATTTAATTTTATTGTTGTTGGTTCTTTTACAGTTACCGTGCAAGTTGCTGTTTTTCCGTCAGTTGTTGCTGCTGTTATCACTGCAGTTCCAGCTTTCATACCTGTTATCTTTCCTGTTATATCTACTGTTGCTATTGATGGATCACTGGATGTCCATGATGCACCACTATTTGCAATATCTAATGGTGTAATCAATGCTGTTAATGTATCTGTTCCACCTACATCTATTTTATCTGTAGTTTTATTTAATACTATTGTTGTTGGATCTTTCACAGTTACTGTACAACTTGCTGTTTTTCCATCGGCTGTCGTTGCTGTTACCATTACTGTTCCTGCTTTTACTCCTGTTATCTTTCCTGATGCATCTACTGTTGCTATTGTCTTATCACTTGTACTCCAGGTTACTCCTTGACTTGCAATCTCATCTGGTGTAACTACTGCTGTTAAAGTATCTCCCTGACCAACATCTATTGTATCTTTTTCTTTATTTAATTTTATCGTTGTCGGTTCTTTTACTGTTACTGTGCAGGCTGCAATTTTTCCATCAGCTGTTGCTGCCATTATTACTGCTGTTCCTACTCCTACTCCTGTTACTTTTCCGTCTTCATCTACAGTTACTATTGATGGATCACTAGATTGCCATGTTACTCCTTTATCTGAAACATCCTTTGGTGTAACCGCTGCTGTTAATGTATCTGTCCCACCAATATCTATTTTATCTGTAGTTTTGTTCAAAGCTATTGTTGTTGGTTTTACAGTTACTGTACATGCAGCACTTGTACCATTAGCCGTTGCTGCAGTTATTGTTGCTGTTCCTGCCTTTACTCCTGTTATTTTTCCTGTTTCATCTACAGTTGCTATTGATGGATTACTAGATGTCCATGTTACATCTTTATTCACTGCATCATCAGGTGTAACTGCCGCTGTTAATGTATCTGTATGCCCTGTATATATTTCATCTGATGTTTTATTAAGATTTATTCCAGAAACAGCACTGATTTTTTGATGTATTACTTCTGACTCATTATTGGCATTATCTATTGCTGCAATGTGTACATAAAAATCCTTCTTATGTGATCCAGTCACAACATAATTTGTTGAGGTTGTCTTAATTTCTTTTCCGGGATCAGTATTGGGATTCTCATCTACTACTATAGAATATCCTTTTAGTCCAGTTGTTATAGTTGATTCTTTTTTGTCAGAAGTTATTTTACTGCCATCAGACTTATTGGTTGCTTCAACATAATAATCATATGTGCTTCCATTATCTGTTGAAGAATTGAAATTTATAGAAACTTGATTCTTTGTTATATCATTATTTACTGAAGTTATAGTAGGCTTTGTAGGCGCATCTACATCCTGTCCTTTGTGATCTTCCCAGCTTGTTTTATCTGTTACCTGTGCTAGATAAAATAAAGTATTTGCAAGTACTTTTTGTTCATCTGGAGTTGCTTGTCCGTCTGAATGTCCCGTCTGAATCATTGCTGTATTGTTCCATGTAGTTAGATAAAAATTAGATAAAGTACTATCATTAATATTATATTTCATCCATATGTCTCCATGTGCTTTTTGTCCCCACGAATGAGACACAGGAACTGTTAAAGTCTTACCAACATCTCCTATTTTCCATGGATAATCTGTCAAAAGTCCCTTTTTACTTATAGCTATAGAGGATACATCTCCAATACGCCCACCAACATATTCCATATTTAGATAAGAGCTTAATTTATCGAAATAAGTTTTAGGTTGGTTACAATCTATAGTATCATGTCCACATAAAACACCTCGTCCGCTTTTGATAAATGATTCTACAACATTTTCACTAGTAGCATTCATATCTTTACTATTATTTAAGTCCCAAGATCCAAACATGACAACATCATAATTCCAATCGTTATTATTATCCTTTTTTAAATAATTTTGCGGATTGGCATTAAAATCATCAATAGAAACTCCATCAACTTTTATAATACCTCTACCATATCCATTACTATCCTCTGAATTAGAATTTTCCATCCACCCTTTTAAATTATTTCCTACATCTGGATAAACATTCAAAACATTAACCTTGTCTGTATCTGTGCCTTTACAAGGTATACTTTGAAATTCATTCTCCGTTGATTTTTTAGAATATAATTTGTATGAATAACTTTGAGACATACCAGATATACCCCACTTAAGATCATTGTAATTTCCTTCATTATTAGGCGTAACTGCTAAATCCAAAGTTGGTGTACTCTGTGTATCTGCATACACACTATTAGTTCCAATAGCCGTAGTAGATATAAACACAGCCGTCAAAAATGTACTTAAAATTCGTTTTAATTTCATAAAATCCCCCCCAAATCCATTTTGTTTTATTTTGTAGTATATTTCACTATTTATTATAAATATAATATTAAGTTATTTCAATATAATTGATACATAAATGTAAAATTATTTTAAATTTTTTATAATGTTGGTTTTAATGATATTTTTAACTTGAAATAAAAAATTGCAAATAACACAAATTTTCTATACAAAAAAAATACTTTTTCCATCATAAACAACCTTATTATTTATAATCTGTTTATGATAGGAAAAGTAAATTTTATATTTTATGACTTAAATTAATTTGATTCATCCTCTGCATTATAGGAAACTATTTTATCAAATGTAACATAGTCTGTTTCTGCTATACTTGGAGCAGAGCATTGTGTTAAATCAAACTTATAAAATGGTTCTCCAACTCCAGTTGATCTTAAATTAATCCATGATATAAAATCATTAACAGTATCCATTTTTATATTATACTTTTTAGTTTGTCCATTTGTCATCGTTATAGACAATAGTGCATCATCGTGGTTTGCTGCCTGAGTTACTGTTACTGTACATGATGCTGTCTTTCCATCGTCTGTTGTTGCTGTTATTACTGCTGTTCCGTCTTTTAATGCTGTTATCTTTCCTGAAACATCTACATCTGCTATTGTTTTATCACTTGTACTCCAGATTACTCCTTTATCTGATATTTCATCTGGTGTAACCGTTGCTGTAAGTGCATCTGTCTCCCCTGCTTTCAATGTATCTGTAGCCTTATTCAAAGTTATTTTAGTAAGATATTTTGATTTTACTGAACTTTTCGTGTAATCATCTACTTCAAAAGATGATATTTTATCAAATGCAATATAATCTGTTTTTACTATACTGGAATTAGATTTATTAATCTCACTAATACCATAATATAGTGCACCTACACCTGTCGATTTTAATCTATACCAGGATATAAATTTATTAACACTGTCCATTGTTACGTTATATATTTTAGTCTGACCATTTACCATAGTTACACATAGCACTGCCTTATCACGATTTATCTCTGGAATTACTGTTACTGTACAAGTTGCTGTTTTTCCATCAGCTGTTGTTGCTGTTATTGTTGTTGTTCCTACTCCTAATGCTATTACATTTCCAGATGCATCTACGGTTGCTATTGTCTTATCACTTGTACTCCAGGTTACTCCTTTACTTGCTATTTCATCTGGTGTAACTGTGGCTGTAAGTGCATCTGTTGTTCCTGCTTCCAATGTATCTGTAGTTTTATTTAAGGTTATTGTTGTTGGATACTTTACAGTTATTGTGCATGATGCAGTTTTGCCATCAACTGTTTTCGCTGTTATTACTACTTTTCCTGGCTTTACTGCTGTAACTTTTCCTGTGATGTCTACAGTTGCTACTGTTGAATCACTTGTAGTCCATGTTCCACCCTGACTTGCAATCTCATCAGGTGTAATTGTAGCCGTTAATACTTCTGTCTGTCCTACATCCATTGTATCAGTAGTTTTATTTAATTTTATTGTTGTTGGCTCTTTTACAATTACTGTGCAAGTTGCTGTTTTTCCATCAGCTGTTGCTGCTGTTATCACTGCTGTTCCAGCCTTCACACCTGTTATCTTTCCTGTTATATCTACGGTCGCTATTGATGGATCACTGGATTGCCATGCTGCACCACTATTTGCAATATCTAATGGTGTAATCAATGCCGTTAATGTATCTGTTCCACCTACATCTATTTTATCTGTAGTTTTATTTAACGCTATTGTTGTTGGATCTTTCACTGTTACCGTACAACTTGCTGTTTTTCCATCGGCTGTCGTTGCTGTTACCGTTACTGTTCCTGCCTTTACCCCTGTTATCTTTCCTGATGCGTCTACTGTTGCTATTGATGAATCACTTGATTGCCATGTTACTCCTTGACTTGAAATCTCATCTGGTGTAACTATTGCTGTCAATGTATCTGCTCCGCCAACATCTATTATATCTTTTACTTTATTTAATTTTATCGTTGTCGGTTTCTTTACTGTTACTGTACATGAATCAATTTCTCCATCAGCAGTTGCAACCATTATTACCGCTGTTCCTACTCCTACCCCTGTTACTTTTCCAGATTTATCTACAGTTGCTATTGATTTATTACTAGATCTCCATGTTAAACCTTTGTCTGCAACATCCTTTGGTGTAACTGCTGCCGTTAATGTATCTGTCCCACCAATATCTATTTTATCTGTAGTCTTATTCAAAGCTATTGTTGTTGGTTTTACGGTTACTGTACATGAGGCACTTGTACCATTAGCCGTTGCTGCAGTTATTGTTGCTGTTCCTGCTTCTAGTGCTGTTATTTTTCCTGTTTCATCTACAGTTGCTATTGATGGATTACTAGATGTCCATGTTACATCTTTATTCACTGCATCATCAGGTGTAACTGATGCTGTTAATGTATCTGTATGCCCTGTATATATTTCATCTGATGTTTTATTAAGATTTATTCCAGAAACAGCACTGATTTTTTGATGTGTTACTTCTGACTCATTATTGGCATTATCTATTGCAGCAATGTGTACATAAAAATCCTTCTTATGTGATCCAGTCACAACATAATTTGTTGATGTTGTCTTAATTTCTTTTCCGGGATCAGTATTTGGATTCTCATCTACTACTATAGAATATCCCTTTAATCCTGTTGTTATAGTTGCTTCTTTTTTCTCAGAAGTTATTTTGCTGCCATCAGATTTATTTGTTGCTTCAACGTAATAATCATATGTACTTCCATTATCCGTTGAAGGATTGAAATTTATAGAAACTTGATTCTTTGCTATATCATTGTTAGCTGAAGTTATAATAGGCTTAGTTGGTGCATCTACATCCTGTCCTTTATGATCTTCCCATGAGGTTTTATCTGTTACTTGTGCTAAATAGAACAGTGTATTCGCTAATATCTTTTGTTCATCTGGAGTTGCTTGTCCATCTGAATTTCCTGTTTGTATCATACCTGTATTGTTCCAAGTAGTTAAATAAAAATTGTTTGTTCCTTTTCCTTCAGGGCTTGATATTTCACATCCGTTATAATTTATAAATTTCATCCATATATCTCCATAAGCAAATTGCCCAGTTGTATGAGAATATGGTATACTTAATGTTCTATTTTCATTTACTATATTCCACGGATAATCTGTCAACAATCCTTTTTTTAATATACTTACACTGTTTCCTCCAACATGAGGTGAATATACATTAAAATCAGTATTCGCATTTTTTTGATAGTCATTAAAAGGTTCATTTGAAAATGTCGACAAAGGATTATCTGTATACAAAGCTGTTTTTATATTTAAGAATTTTTTTAATTTCTCGAGATTACATAATTGCATCCATATTGTATCATGTCCACCTAAATATCCTCTACCAGATTGAATAAATTCCTCTATTAACTTTTCTGCATTTATTGATATATCTTTATAATTATTAGCATTCCACGCTCCTAAATAAATAACATCATATTTCCAATTTCCATTACTATCCTTTAAATATTTATCTGGATTAGCATTAAAGTCATCTATGGAATATGCGTCTACTTTTATAATATTTTTTCCATATCCATGTGCATCCTCTGAATTTGCATTTTCCATCCACCCCTTCAAATTATCTCCTTGGTCCGGATAAATATTTAAAACATTAACTGTATCTGTAGTTGTACCTTTACAAGGTATACTTTGAAATTGGGTTTCTCCTGATTCCTTCGAATAAAGCCTATAAGAATAACCTTGCGACATACCAGATATATCCCACTTAAGGTCATTGTAATTTCCGGCATTATTAGGCGTAACGGTTAAATCCAATGTAGGTGTACTTTGTTCATCTGCATACACACTATTAGTTCCAATAGCAGTAGTAACTATAAACACAGCTGCCACCAATGTACTTAAAATCCTTTTTAATTTCATAAAATCCCCCCTGATTCTATTTTTCCTTATTTTATATTATCATTCACTATTTATTATAAATATAATATTAAGCTATTTCAATTTAATATATACATAAATGTAAAATAATTTAAATATTTTTATAATATTGGTTTTAATAAGATTTTCAACTCAAAATTCATCAAAAAATAAAAAAATTGCAGAGAACACAAATTCCCTACAATTTTAATTCACAGTATTATATTTAATACAAAAATCATCTAATTCGTTATTAATCTCTAAGTATATTTACATCCTTACCTTCCATAACCTTGTTCATATTCCTTACAGCACACATTTTACCGCACATAGTACATGTATCTGGATCGGCAGGTGTGGATTCCTTTCTGTATCTTACAGCCTTTTCTTTATCTATTGATAAATCAAATATAGCTTTCCAATCAAGTTTTTGTCTTGCCTCAGCCATTTTGTTGTCCCATTCTCTTGCTCCTTTTACGTTCTTAGCAATATCTGCTGCATGGGCTGCTATCTTTGAAGCTATAATTCCCTCTTTCATATCATCAACATTTGGAAGCCTTAGATGTTCAGCTGGTGTAACATAGCATAAAAAGTCGGCACCATTTGCCGCAGCAATAGCCCCACCTATAGCACTCGTTATGTGATCATATCCAGGTGCTATGTCGGTAACAATAGGTCCAAGTACATAAAAAGGTGCTCCATGACACAATTTCTTTTCTATAATCATGTTAGACTTTATTTCATTTAAAGCCATATGTCCAGGTCCCTCTACCATAACCTGTACATTTCTGTCCCATGCCCTTTTTGTGAGCTCACCTAATCTAATAAGTTCTGTTATCTGGCTTGGATCAGTAGAATCATTTAAGCATCCAGGTCTACATGCATCTCCAAGACTTATTGTAACATCATACTTTTCGCATATGTCTAATATCTTGTCGTAATACTCATAAAAAGGATTTTCTTTCTTATTTAATTCCATCCACGCATATAAAAGAGAACCACCTCTTGAAACTATATTCATAGTCCTTTTATTCCTTTTAAAGATTTCAGCTGTCTCTCTGTTTATTCCCGCATGGATAGTCATGAAATCAACACCATCCTGTGCCTGCTTTTCAACTACATCTATCATTTCCTGTGCAGTTATATCCTTTAATTCTTTATCATAAAAACCAACTGCATCATATACCGGAACAGTCCCTACCATAGCTTTTGACATTCCAATTAATTTTTTTCTAAATTCTTCAGTTTTACCAAAAGAGCTTAAATCCATAATAGCTTCAGCCTTCATAGCTATAGCTGTTTTAACTTTTTCAATCTCCATATCAACATTCTGGCAGTCCTTTGATATACCTAAATTTACATTTATTTTTGTTGCTAATCCCTGTCCAACACCTTCTGCACTTAAAGCCTTGTGATTTTTATTAGCCGGTATTACTATTTTACCTTCCGACATTAGTTTCTTTAATTCATCAATATCCATATTCTCTTTTTCAGAAACTACTTTCATTTCCCCTGTTGTTATATTTTTTTTTGCTGCATCCATTTGAGTTGTGTAATCCATAATATACGCTCCTTTATTTTATATTAGGAGTCAGTTGCATCATAAAAAATAAAAGCTCACCCTAAATTAAGGCAAGCTTATAAAACACTTATAATTAAACAATGCACTGCTTCCCTACGGTAGTATTAACTACATCAAGTTCAAAGGGTCGGAATAAATCCTCTCAGCCTAAAAAGGCGCCCCTAGCTAATATTATTATTTTTTCTTATTATAGCATTTAATAACTATTTATATCAAGTGCGTACAACATTTGATATGTAAAAAAAATAATAATAATTTTTTACTAATTTCAACTTAATTTTTAACAATTATAGTATATAATATAGGTTGTGTGTAAATATATATAGTATTGACAGTAGTCATTAAGCTAGTATACTATTAAGTGTCTAAGGAGGACTCTGCGTATGCCTACAATCAATATGCTGTCTTCAGCGGCCAAAGTTAAAGGTCAAGGAGTTTTATCTGCTTATATTGAACAGGTTAACTTAGTCAGAAATGGTCTTAAACCAGATTACTGCACAGCTGTTAACAAATTTAAATTATGTGACATAACACACTATCATACAATTGATTTTAAATTTTTTCTCAGCATACCTATTTGTAGACTAAAAGGCGTTACTGTTGCTTATGTGCATTTTGTTCCCGAAACTATCGAAAACAGTCTTAATTTGCCTTTTATTATAAAGAAGATTTTCTACAAATACATAATTTGGTTTTATAAAAGTGTTGATTATTTAGTGGTAGTAAATCCATATTTTTTTAATATTCTTGAAGGTTATGGAATAAAAAAAGACAGGATTACATACATACCGAACTTTGTATCAGAAGATAATTTCTATCGATGTACTTTAGAGAAGATAAATAATTACAAAAGATTATTAGGTATAGATAAAGATAAATTTGTAGTTTTAGGTGTTGGTCAGATACAAACTAGAAAAGGGGTACTTGATTTTATAAAAGTTGCTAAAGAACTTCCCGATACACAATTTGTATGGGTAGGTGGTTTTTCTTTTGGTCGTATAACTGATGGTTACGAAGAACTAAAAAAAATTGTAGAAAATCCCCCAAGCAATGTAAAATTTCTAGGCATTATAGAAAGAAAAGACATGAATTCAATTTATAATATTGCAAATGTAATGTTTTTACCATCTTATAATGAACTATTCCCAATGTCAATACTTGAAGCTCTTGCTTTAAAAATACCAATACTATTAAGAGATATAGATATCTACAAAAATATATTGTTTAATTATTATTTAAAAGGAAATACTACAAATGATTTTTGTAATATTATAAAAGCTTTAAAAAACGATGCTAATTTTTATGATAAGTGGAGCAAAAGTTCTGCTGAATGTCATAAATTTTACTCTAAGAACTATGTTTTAAAACAGTGGAAATGCTTTTATGATAGGATATATTATAAAAAAATAAAATCCGGGAGTAGTAATCCTCATGAGGAACAAAATATTTAATTTAATTGTTGTAATATTATGTGCAGTTATATTCTTATCATTTTTTATGTTTAATAAAAATTCAACATCTTTAATTTTTATTTTTTCTACTTTAGATAAAAAGTGGATACTCATTGCCATTATTGGAATGCTGTTATTTTGGCTGCTTGAATCCATAATTCTTCACATTATAACTACAATAATTCATAATTCTAAAAATTTGTTTCGTAAATCAGTGAAGTTTGCAATGATAGGACAATTTTGGGGCTCAGTTACACCTTTTGCTACCGGAAGTCAGCCAGCACAATTTTATGCTATGACAGAATACGGTATTCCAGGCGCTAGCGCAAGCTCCATATTAATGATTAAATTTATAATTCATCAAACTGTTTTTACAATTTATTCACTCGCTATCATATTATTTAAATTTAATTATTTTAAATCCAATATAAAGTATTTCACATATTTTTGCATTGCAGGTTTTACTTTTAATACCATGATCATTATAGTTGCTTGCTCCTTTTTAGTTAATCACAAGTTTACAGAGAAATTTATTTTTGGGATTATACATATTCTTGGAAAAGTAAAAATACTAAAGAACCCAGAAAAAACTTTTGAAAATCTAAAAAACAGTTTGTTGGACTTTCATAAAAATTCACAAATAATATACCACAATAAACTTGTATGTTTAAATGCTTCTATGCTAACATTTATTCAATGGACTATATACTACTCTGTTCCATACTTCGTTTATAGAAGTTTTGGACTTAATGAAGCAAATATTTTAATAATGATTTCTGCACAAGTTTTTTTGACAATAATTATGTCATGCATTCCTCTTCCTGGCGGCGAGGGAGGCGCTGAGGGCGGATTTTATTTAATTTTCAAACTATTTTTTCCAAAAAGTAAAATACTTTCAGCCATATTAATTTGGAGAGTACTTTCTTATTATTCATGTATTCTAGCTGGCAGTATATTTACGATAATAAGACCGTCAAAAAATCCACAATAAATTATACGAATGAAAATAAAAATAAAACAATATATTATTTATAAATACATTAGAAGGTGAAATTCTTGAATAAAAAAAATCAAAATAAAGTTAAAAAATTATTAATTGAGCGAACTATTTTAATAGTTTGTGCTGCCATAATATGTTGGTCTGCTTTTTTTGCCTTTGGAAAACATTATCGCAAAAAAAGTATTGCAAATGCTAATGCAGCACAGAAAAAAGCTGTTGCACAAGTAAACACTAAAAAGAATAAACATCATAATTCAAAAAAGGACAAGTATAAACATCAAATCGCATCACTTGTTCCCGGTGATTGGGAGCCATGGAGAGCTGACAATGCTAACACTAAAAAAGTAGCCTACTTAACTTTCGATGATGGTCCATCAATTAACACCACAAAAATATTGGACATACTAAATGCTAATGGAATAAAAGCTACTTTCTTTCTCATTGGTCAAAATGCAGAAAGAAATCCTAATTTAGTTAAATTGGAAATTCAAAATGGTGAATCTATTGGTAATCACACTTACTCACATAATATACGCTATAATGAATCTCCCGACTTATTTGTAGCTGATGTTAATAAATGTGACTCTGTTTTAAAATCAATTGCAGGCGATAAATACACTCCTAAATTAGTGAGATTTCCTGGTGGCTCATTTGGAAAAAGATTAGCACCATTTAGAGATGCTATGAAAAATAATGGATATACATTCGTGGATTGGAATGATGAAAATGGTGATGCTGAACATCCTCTAGTTTCTGTTGACGGCTTAATGAATAACATAAAACGATATACAGGCGATCAAAAAACCATAGTAGTTTTAATGCATGATGCTCCTGCTAAAACAACAACAGTACAAGCTTTACCACAAATCATTCAATATTTAAAAAGTTTAGGATATTCCTTCGATAAAATTTCCTAAATTAATGATACCATAGCAAAATAAAATCTTTATAATAAAATAATAAAAACTTTATAAACTTATCTATGTATTAAAAAGAATTTTTTTACTCATAATATTACAGTAAAAACCCATTACAAATATAAACGAAAAAGGAAGTAATATTATGAGTGTTAATAATGCTATGACGGCTGATTTTCTACGTTCTGCCTACGGCGGTGAAAGTATGGCCCATATGAGATACTTAATTTGGGGCGAAGAAGCCCAAAATGATAACTATCCCAATATAGGAAAACTATTTAGGGCAATAGCTTATTCAGAATATATTCATGCTAAAAATCATTTTAATATACTTAAAGAGAAATTATATGATGCTTCTGTAGTCTCTGGTGCTGTATTTGGAAGTACTAATATTGTAGATAATCTACAAGGTGCAATAAATGGTGAACTTCATGAAATAAATCAAATGTACCCTGTATATTTTGAAACTGCTAAATTTCAGAATGAGAAAGAAGCTCAGAGAAGTTTTCATTTTGCCCTAGAAGCAGAAAAAGTACATGCAAAACTTTTTCAAGATGCCCAAAACTCCGCAAAATCTAATAAAGATATTGATATTAAAAATGTGTATGTATGCCCTGTTTGCGGATTTACAACTCTTGATGCAAACTTAGAAAAGTGTCCTATATGCAATACTAAGAAAGAACTTTTTAAATCATTTTAAGAGAAAATAGAAATGCTTCATTAAGAAATTTAAATCTGTCTGAACACTATCATATATGGGCTATTAAAAGTTTAGTCCTATATAAACTTTTAATTGAGATTTTCGGTAACGGAGCGGAAGAAAATCTTCCTTGCTTTTACCTTCTAAGTGAAGAAACAGTATTTTAAGAACGATTTAAAAAAATTCTAATAAATCTTGATAAAAAAATCATAAAATCCTTAGAAATTTCAATTTGTCTGAACGCAGTGAGTTATTGAAATTTCTTAGGATTTTATGATTTTTTTATCTTAGATTTATGGAATTTTTTTTAATGTTGTAAAATACTGTTTCTTCGCTTCACATTTTAAATTTCACAAAAAAATCGGTAACGCTATTTTCGTCAACAGGCTTACTAAATATAAATCCCTGTATTTTATTGCAATTCATATTATTCAAACATGAAATTTGTTCTTTATATTCTACACCCTCTGCCACAACATCAAGATTCAAATCTTCAGCAAGGTTTATTATATTTTTTGTAATTATAAAATCACGTTTGGATTCATATATTTTATCTATAAAAGACTTGTCTAATTTTATACCATCTAATGGTATACTATATAAGTAATTTAAAGATGAATACATTGTCCCAAAATCATCAATATAAATTTTTATACCTATGTCCCTTAATCCATTTAATATGTTAATAACTTTATCATTCAAAATACTTCTTTCAACTATTTCAAATATAACATACTGAGGGTCTATTTCTGTACTCGATATAGCTTTCTCCACAAATTCTAAAAATGAATTTTCACACAACTGACTTTCACTTATATTTATGGACATGCTTAAATTTTTATATCCCATATCATTAAACTTTTTCAATCGTTCAAAAGCTTGTTTTATAACAAATTTCCCCACTCTAGTTATCATACCATTTTTTTCAATGACATCTATAAAATAATTTGGACCTATAATTCCCTTTTTAGGATGCCTCCATCTAAGAAGTGCCTCTACACCATATACATTTTTTATATTAATATCAACCTGAGGTTGATAATACAATTCAAATTCATTATTTTCAACTGCTTCGGTTATTTCATCAATAATTTTTTCACTCTTTAATAATTTGTCACAAATATCATGGTCAAAAAATTTATAGTTAGTTTTTTCTTCCATCTTAGCAAATTTGAGTGCCATTTCTGAGCAAATTAAGATACCGTCAAAATCACTACCATCATGAGGATACATTGAAATTCCCATATTTATATCCGTTTTAAACTTTATATTATAAATATGAGTAAAAAAATCAAAGAACCAAAATATTTTTTTTATTGTGGCAATAATATCATCCTTTTGAGAAAACGGAGATACAACAGCAAACTTGTCTCCATCCATTTTTATAACTTGGCAGCTGTCTCCTAATTCATCATCCAAACTAACCAAAATTTTTCTTAATAGTATATCTCCATTTTTATATCCAAACTTATAATTGTAAACTCTAAAATTAGATATATCAATAAGATATACAGCAAACTTATCATAGCCTAATAGTGAATTGTTTCTTTTATATTCTTTAGTAAAATCTGTTATACTCTTCCACATAGAACTCACTACTTTCGTACCCTAATTATCGTATTTTTACCATAGATTTCATTTTTTTCGTTTTTTTACTTTATTACCTGATTATATCATAATATTGTTTTGACTACAAACAATATTAATCACTTAAAATACAAATTGTAATTAACAACAAATTTTATAACATTACTATGATAAAAAAACCACTATAATTAATATCGTAAAAAAAATCCAACTATTAAATTAAATTTGCTTAATTTATAAAATAATTATATTTATTTACTTTCTTTTAGTATAATAAGAATTTATCCTAACATATTCTTCCGTTAAATCCGCTCCCCAAACCGTAGCACTAGAATCCCCTATATTTAAATCAATTTGTAATTTACATTCTTTACTTTTTTTTAAATAATTTTCTATAGTACAGACATTTTCTTCACATATTTTACCTTTATCGTATACTAATATGGAGTTAAATGCTATTTGTATTTTAAATGGGTCAACATCATCATCAAAGGTTTTCCCTACTGCCATTGCGATTCTGCCCCAATTAGCATCAGCTCCATAAACTGCTATCTTTACCAAGGGAGAATTTATTACAGATTTACCTATAACCTTTGCCTGCTTAAAATTTCTACATCCTTTAACCGTAACTTCTATAAGCTTTGAAACACCTTCGCCATCTTTAACTATATCCTTAGATATATCTATACACATATTTGTAAGAACTTCTTCAAACAACTTTAAGTCAACCTCTCCAGCATATCCATTAGCAAGTATAGCAGCAGTATCACTTGTACTAGTATCATGATCTATGCTTATCATGTTAAATGACTTATCTGTTACCCTTTTTAACATACTCTTAAGTTCATCACCTGGTATATATGCATCTGTAAAGAAATAAACAAGCATAGTAGCCATATTGGGTTCAATCATCCCAGAGCCCTTTCCAACGCCAAGTATAGATGCATTTCCAACCTTACAACTTTTAATTTTAAGTTCCTTATCTGTAGTCATAATAGCCCTATTAAAATCTTCCCATTTATCTTTACTTAAAATTTCTTTTATTCCATCCATACCCTTAATAATATTATCTATCGGAAGCTGCTTCCCTATTATACCTGTAGATGACGGTAAAATACTTTTTTCATCTATATCTAATTCCTCAGAAAGTTTTTTGAGTATTACATGCGTGTTATTTAAACCTTCATCCCCAGTAGCAACATTAGCAACCCCGCTAGTAACAATAATTGCTTGAAGTTTATTATCCTTAATATTTTCCTTTCCCACAATAATCGGCACTCCGCAAAACTTATTTTTAGTAAAAACAGCAGCTGCATTGCACATTCTTTGGGAAAATACCACCCCTAAATCAAGCTTTCTTTTTTTTATTCCAACATGCTTCCCACAACATGAAAATCCTTCAGGAATTATATAATCTGTCATACCTACATCTCCTTAAATCAAAAAATCGTAAATGTCCCAAACATTCTACAATCTTTAGTAAATAACTTAAATATTACGCATGATTTAATATAATTATATAATTTTATTCATAAATATTCAACTTTATTTATAAATATGCATATTGATTATAAAATAACTGCTTAAATATAACTGTTAAATTAAGAATAGAAGTTCCTCATCATCTATAGATACCAAAATGTTGTAATATGCTAACACCAAGATGTTAGCATTAACTTTGCTGTACTAATTAATAGATTATGGCTTTACCCACTGGCGAGTGGAACAATGTCAATACACCAAACCTCAAGAATGATACTTATCCTCCTTATCCCAATATAAGCATTCTTAATATTATACGATTCCTAATTAGATTTTTTACCAATAAACCTAAAAATTATTACCCTTAAATATTAAGATAGCCTGTATTTTATGCAGAAGTATACTGAGTCCTTAACTCAATCCCCAGTTACAATAAGATTTATAAAATTCCCTAGACACGAAGGAATTTCTTCCTTGCTTTACCCTCTAAGCTAAGTAACAGTATTTTGAGAACGATTTAAAAAGAATCCAATAAATCTTGGTAGAAAAATCACAAAATACTTAGATATTTCAATCTGTCTAGCCATTATCATATGCCAGTTATTGGAACACCTTAAGATTTTACGATTTAGGCTCTAATATTTTTGAAATTCCGTAGGCACGGAGGAATTTCTTCCTTGCTTTACCCTCTAAGCTAAGTAACAGCGCTTTGGAACCATTTAAAAAAATTCTAATAAATCTTGGTGAAAAAATCGTAAAATACTTAGATATTTCAATTTGTCTGAGCATTTTTTCAGCGAGTTATTGAAATATCTTAGGATTTTACGATTTTTTTACCTTAGATTTATAAAATTTTTTTAATGTTCCAGAGCGCCGTTACTTAGCTTCATTTGGATCTTTCACTTCATACTCACCTATTAAATGGTTTGTATCATTTATTGTTATAATCCTTGGATTATTATCATCATCAAATTCTAACTTACAAATTGCAGTATTCCCTAATATCAATTTATGGTACATTGTCATATTCCAGTCAAAAAGCCCTATAAGACCTGCTTTTATTATTCCACCATGAGCTACTATTATAATATGCTTTCCTCTATTAGCACCAACAATCTTAAGTATAGAAGCTTTTGCTCTAAGTGAAGCATTTTTAGTACTCAAATCTCCACCGCATATAGGTCCTTCTTCAGTGTCACTTCTCCATATTTCAAACTCTTTAGTAAAATTACTTCTTATATCATTTACAGTTAAGCCTTCCCACTTTCCAAAATTTATTTCTCTTAATTCATCCTCTATTATAGGATCAATTCCTTTAACAGACGAAATTATTTTTGCAGTATGGAACGCTCTTTTCAAAGGACTTGTATATACACAATCAAACTTTCCATCTAATCTTTTAGAAACTAGCTTAGCTTGTCCAATTCCATCTTCAGTAAGATCTATATCATGGCATCCCTGAAACTTGCCCTTAGTATTCCACTCCGTTTCTCCGTGTCTTATAAGTGTTACCACTGTTTTCATCATAATCACCATACCTAACATCATATATTAGCTTCATTTACGTGGCTATTATACAATTAGTAAAAATAGATGTCAATAAAGGATTTCTGTAGTGAAACTTAATTGGGACTAGCTTCAATTTTAGTTTCACTCAGAAATCCTCCTACACTATATTCGCATATAACCTTTTCTACTTACAAACCCACAATCTTCAAGTGAGTATTATCATACACAAGGTTTGGGCTTTAGCCCATTATCCTTCTTAACCTAATACAAGCGCTCTCTATATTACACGAGGCTTGGGCTTTGCCCATTATCCTTCTCAACCTAATACAAGCACTCTCTATATTATGTAGGGTTGGGACAATTTAGACAATGATAATATAAAGTTGTTAGTAATGGTATAGAAAATGCCTATTTATAATTAAGAAGGATAATGGGTCTATGACACAAATAAAATTCTGTAGGTACGGAGGAATTTTTTCCTTGTTTTACTCCAAAAGTAAATTAACAATGCTGAAGGGACAATTTAAAAAAATTCTAATAAATCTTGGTGAAAAAATCATAAAATACTTAGATATTTCAATTTGTCTTGTACTATAAGTGTAGACACTTAATCTCATTTGATTAAGTACCTACACTTATTTTAATATAATAAGAAATGGGCTGATGATTCAATTGTTGGAATTTTGCTTCCGTGGCTCAAACTATCACCCATTCCTTGTTACGTATATTCGATTAAGCAGGTTGGAACTATAATTAGCTTCCGTGTAACGAACAAAAATGAGTAGTAATAAGTGGATGGACAAAATTTTTAGCAAAGGAGTCGATATTATGATTAGTGTTGGCATAGACGTTTCAAAAAACAAAAGTACAGTTTGTATTCGCAAATTATATGGTGAAATTTTAGAGAAACCTTTTGAAGTTAAACATACTTTAGAAGAACTAAAAAAGCTGGCTGATAAGATTATAAGTTTTGACGAAGAAAGTAAAGTAATTTTGGAAGCAACAGGACATTATCATATTCCAGTAGTATCTTATCTACAGGAAAGAGGAATTTGGGTTTCTGTTGTTAATCCCATGCTTATGAAAAAGTATGCAAGTATATCTATTAGAAAAGGTAAAACAGATAAATTAGACTCAAAAACAATCTCGAAATTTGGCTTAGACAATTGGCATGGACTAAGTAATTATAAAATAGAAGAAGATATATATTATGAACTTAAAGCTCTTTCAAGAGAATATTTTCAGTTTATGTCCTTAAGAATAAAACTTAAAGTAATTCTTTCAAACCTTTTAGATGAAACAATGCCAGGAATTGCAGGACTTCTAGCTTCAAATTCACCTAACTTTGCAAAAGATAAGTTATCAGATTTTGTTCAAAAATACTGGCATTATGACAATATTATTAAATTAAGCCAAAATAAATTTACTGAAAACTATAAGAAGTGGACAAAAAAAGAAGGATACCAATTTAGCGAGAATAAAGCTCATGAAATATATATTCTCGCTAAAAATAGTATCACAACTATGCCTTCTAAGATGTCAGGTACAAAAATGATCATCTTAGAAACTATAAAGGGCATCCATTCGACTGGAATAACCTTAAATAAAATATTATCACGAATGAAGGAACTTGCCAAGCTATTACCAGAATATGATGTTGTTTTGAATATGAACGGTGTAGGAGAAAGACTGGCACCAAGAATTATTGCGGAAATAGGTGATGTAAGAAAGTATTACAGTGCAAAGGCTCTTGTGGCTTATTCAGGAATAGATGCACCACCTTATCAATCGGGAAACTTTAATGGAAACAACCGAAAAATATCAAAACGAGGATCTCGATATCTTAGAAAAACAGGTTATGAGATAATGAAAAGCATAAAATGTAGAGTCCCCACTAAAGATACAGCAGTGTATGACTATATAATAAAAAAAGAATCAGAGGGTAAGGCAAAGAAGCAGGCTAAAATAGCAGGATTAAATAAATTTTTGAGAATATATTATGCTAGAGTTTCAGAAATTTTGAAAAACTAAAAAAATAAAAATAGAGCATTTTAAAAAAATCTTCTGTAAGAAGGTTCTTTTAAAGTTGCCCTATTTTACTGAAAAATTTCTTTGGAATTTTTTAATAAAAACACTTGACTTTACTTAGCAGGTTTGAGCATTTTTTCAGCGAGTTATTGAAATATCTTAGGATTTTATGATTTTTTTGCCTAGATTTATAGAATTTTTTTAATGTTCCAAAGCGTTGTTAATTTACTTTATTTTCCAGTATCTGTTCTATCCTCTCGGCTATAGCTTTATACCCAGAACTATTAGGATGGAAGTTGTCTATTGTAAGATATTTCTTTGTATTATATTGAAAAATATCATAAGTGGGAACAAAAACAGAATTTGAATCACTAGTAACAATATTTTGAGTATCATAATTCCAGGAATTTAGAAGCTGAACCTTATCATTAGCAATTTCAGTTCCAAAAGGATTATATAGCCCTATAAATATAACAATACATTTAGAATTTTTATTTCTTATAAATTTAAATATATTTCTTATATTATTTAAGTAATTATTTTCAACACTTTTTACCTCCATACTTGTTAAACTGCCTTCACTTCTAAATCCCTTTATCTCATTTCCACCAATGGATATGAATATAATATTAGCATTTTTTATTAAATCGTTGTTATCCTTATTCTCCACTACTTTAAGAAGACCATTTGACACATCTCCATTAATTGCTATATTGTCAGTTTTAACATTTTTATTTTTCTTACTTTTAAGATAATCAGAAAAGTATCCACCAAAGCCCTTTCCATTTTCATCACCGGTTCCTTTGGCCAGTGAATCTCCCATCACCAATACATTGTAAGTATTGCTTAAAAATTTAGATGGATTGACACTTGCAGTTTTAGTTGTACTTTTAGCTATATACTTGTCCCTTGGAGCCGTTGTTAAACTCAATGCCTCTTTAATTCCAAATATTGATATTCCAAAAATTATTGCAGCACATATAGTTACTATAGCCGCCATTATTTTTTTAATCATGCCTTCGCCTCCTTATACAAGTACATCCTTTTTATTAAAAACAATGAAACTTATCACTACTGAAAGAACTGTCCATACAATCAAAACCAACATTGAAAAATTGAAATTCATACCTGATACTATTCTAGCTTTTCCCGTAAGATATTGAGGTAAATTTAAATTCACTACAAAAAAGTACTTTGCCGCTTCTATGTCATCTAAAAAGGCACTCAAAATATTTCCACCAATTAAAGCCGCCATCATTATGCCAATTGATGCCGCAGTACTTTTCACAAAAATTGATACCATAAATGATATTGAAGCAATAACTACAGATATGAAAAAACTCAAGGCACACATAATCATTAAATACTGCCACTGATATATCCCTACAACACTGGATGAATCAACTTTTCCTCCAATAATTTTGTAACCAGTTATAACAGGCTCAAAAAAACCATTATAGTGAAAAGCTATTACTGACACACCTAATGGTATTAGGGCAGTTAGTAATACAACCAGCGCTGACATTATTATAAGTGCTATATACTTACTTAAAAGTATTTTCCATCTTGGAATTGCCCTTGTTAAAAGCACTTTTATAGTCCTATATGAAAATTCCGAAGACACAATATCTGCCGATAGTATTATTATCAAAAGTGGCAAAAGTAGTGACACTGACTCCCCCATAATTTCAGAGGTGAACTTTGATGAAGTTGGTGTAACAGGATTCATATTATTTTTAAGATAATATTTATACTGCTCAATCTGAATATTAATAGATTTTTCATCAGATTTTTTAACACTTTTGTACTTTAATTTATTTTGTAAATCCTGAATCTGCTGATTTATAGTAGGCCTCCAGTTATAATTAGCAGTGCTATTCGTATTAGTATAACTCCTCACTGTTCTTTCATACCTATTGTTTTCTCCATATGCAAATGAACAGCTTTCTAATAATATAATTGCTATAATCAAAATAATTTTTTTCTTAAATAACATTTTTATAAGCTCATTTTTTATGAGTTTTATCAAAGTTATCACCCCCTCTACTTATCACCAGTAATGCTTAAAAATAAGTCTTCAAGATTTTTCTGCTTGCTGCTGGCAAATTTAATTTTCAGCCCATTATCTACAAATGAGCTATTTATCTCCATTAATTTTCCTTCGTCTACTGAAGCTTCAAGCTTATCTTCTTTAATTCTAGCTGATACGTTCCAATATTTTTCTAATATTTCTCTTCCCTTTTCATTATTATCAAGCTGCCAGAATACCTCTTTAGTTTTAAGAATTTCTGATACAAAAGCATTTTTAAGAACTTTTCCATCCTTTATTATTGAAACCTTATCACATATCAGTTCAATTTCCGCTATAAGGTGACTTGAAATGAGTACCGATATTTTTTCTTCCTTTGAAAGCTTTTGTATGAGATTCCTGAGGTCATTTATTCCAGCAGGATCAAGCCCATTTGTTGGTTCGTCTAAAATGAGAAGTTTAGGTCTTTTCATAAGTGCCTGAGCCAATCCCATCCTCTGCTTCATCCCAAGAGAATACGTACTCACCTTATCCTTAATGCTTTTCCCCATATTGACTAAGTTAACTGCATATTCAATATCTTCCTTTGTTACATTCTTATCCATATCCGCAAGCATTTCCAGATTATCTCTTCCACTCATGTACTCATATAAATCCGGTCCTTCTATTATGCACCCCACATTTTCCATAGCTTTAACATAATCGTTCAATACAGAATATCCGCAAATTTCAATTTCACCTGAAGTTGGCCTTGAAAGTCCCACAATCATTCTTAAAGTAGTAGATTTACCAGCTCCATTTGGTCCTAAAAAACCTAAAACCTCTCCTTCTTTTATCGAGAAACTTATTCCCTTTATAATTTCCCTACCATGTATAGTTTTATGTACATCTTTAATTAGTAAAACTTCCCTCTCCATAATAAGCCCCCTATCATATAGCATACCTTTATTATGATTAATTTTTTATATAATATCAATACTATCATATACAATTTGCATAAAACCTATTAACCTTTGCTCCAATTAAATCTCTCACCTATTAACGAGCGAAGCAATGTCAGCACCTCGGTACCAGCCCTCTCTCAATCTTCTAGTCCCACAATGTTTCAAATCATTAAATAAATTTTACCATCCAGAATTCCATAGGCACGGAGGAATTTTTTCCTTGTACCGCCTCAAACGAGAAGGAGCAATGCTGAAGGAACGATTTAAGGCATCTGAAAAAAAATAATAAATCTTGGTGAAAAAATCATTAATCTTTACCCCAACTAACTGTCGAATCAAAGTTGATTCCCTCACCATGCTGACAAGCGCAGCAATGTCAACACCTAATAATCAGCCGTCCCATAACATTCTAGTGGCACAATATTTCTAATCATTAAATAAATTTTACCATCCAAAATTCCGTAGGCACGGAGGAATTTTTTCCTTATACCACCTCAAACGAGAAGGAACAATGCTGAAGGAACGATTGAAAAAAATTCTAATAAATCTTGATGAAAAAATCATAAAATACTTAGATATTTCAATTTGTCTGAGCTTCTTTTCAGCGAGTTATTGAAATATCTTAGGATTTTATGATTTTTTCACCTTAGATTTATAGGATTTTTTTAATGTTCCAAAGCATTGTTCCTTCTCCTTATTTTTCTAATGGCAGGAAGTATTTTAACACCTATAATTGATGCTATTATACACTTAACAGCATCCCCTGGAATAAATATAAAGAAACCTGTTTCAAAAGTCTTAAGTATACCTATATTAACATTTGAAACATACCTTAGTATTATATACATATAAGGCAAGCCTATTATATAAATTGATAAGCTTCCTAAAATGCATGCAACTGCTACTCTTAAAATTCCCACTTTGCTGCTCCTTGTAATAATACCAACTATAATGGGTGCTATAATAAATCCAATCAAATATCCAAAGGATGGATGAAAAACAGATGAAATTCCCCCGGTTCCACCCGCATACACTGGCAAACCTACAATTCCAAGTATTACATAAATTAATTGTGATAATGCCCCTAAATATGGTCCAAGTAATAATCCAGAAAGTAAACTAAAAAAACTCTGAAGTGATATAGGTACACTCCCAACTGGTATACTTATATATCCACCCACAACCGTTAAAGCTGCAAATAGCGCTACTAAAATCATATCTCTCGTTTTTATTTTCATAAAGAGCCCCCTAATATAATCTGTATTGTAAACCTATGTATATTATATAGTTTACAATATAAAATTATAATTGATTGCACAAAATATGTCAATAAACACACGTGCAAATTGTAAAATAAGATTTAGTATTATATACTTAAAATAATAAACCTGATTAAACTTTAAATTTCAACACAATATATCAGGAGGATTTTAACAATGAATAAACTTATTTCACTATGGATTTTGGTAAAGCCTAAAATAAGATACCTTTTTTTAATGTATACTGCTTTCCTACTTTATACAAATTCTAAAATAATCAGTACACGTTCAAGTATTTTAATTTTATTAGATGCTTTTCTCATAATTTACACTTTTATTACATTAAATAAAAATCATGATAAACAATATAGTAATTCTTTTTTTATAATCTCTATATGTATATATAGTTTAATTTGGATTTTTGGTCACTGCGATAATATATACTATTTTATTTTACTCGACGATTTATTTGATATCAAAAACAGTAAACGTCGAAATATTTTTTTGATTTTTCATGCTTCAATTTTTGCCTTTATAATTTGCTTTAAATCACTATCAGAAGAAAGTTTTTCTAACAGCATAAATGATATAGCTTTTTTATTTTTAATTTACGCATTGATTATAATAACTTATTTTTCAATTCACAAACTTAGGTGGGACAGGGATAAACTTAAAATACTAAACTCAAATTTAATAGAATATTCCTTTAAAGAAAAAGAATTTTTAATTTCAAACGAAAGAAATAGAATTTCCCAGGAGCTTCACGACTCCATAGGTCATTCACTCATGGCTCTTTCTATGAATGTAAGATATTTAAAAGCTATAAAGGGCACTCAAAAAATGGATAAAGAACTTGATGATATAGATGATTTAGTAAAAGAAAGCATAGATACTCTTAGAAATACAGTATACAATTTAAGAAAGCTAGATGAAAACTTGTGCTTCAATGAGCAAGTAAAAAACATAATAAACAAATTCAACGAACTTGATATAGTAAAAATTAATTTCGATTGTGATAAATCAATAGAAAATACATCAGTACATATAAAAAACGTTTTACTTACCACCATAAAAGAAGGAATAACCAATGGTTTAAAACATGGTAACCCTAATGAAATAAATATTTCTGTAGAATCAATAACTTCGAATAAAAATGTACCATTAATAAAATTACTTATTACTAATAATGGTACGGGATGTAAAAATATAATTAAATCACATGGACTCAATGGAATTACAGAAAGAATAGAAAGTGTTAATGGCAGCGTAACCTTTAAAAGCCCTAATGGCAAGGGTTTTATTATAGAGGCTTTAATAAAGGGAAACTAAAGGAGGTAGGCTTAAAATGATTAGAGTAATGATTGCAGATGACCAGGCAATAATACGTGAAGGCTTAAAAAAAATATTAAGTTTAGATAATGAAATAGAAGTAGTATCACAAGCCTCAAATGGATATGAAGTTCTTGAAAATTTAAGTAAACATATTGTAGATATAATACTGATGGATGTAAGAATGCCAAAAATGGACGGAATAAAATGTTCTAGTCTCGTAAAAAAAGATTACCCTAACGTCAAAATAATAATACTTACAACCTTTAATGAGGATGACTATATTTTTGATGGAATTGACAGCGGCATCAGTGGATATTTACTTAAGGACAGCGAAATTGACTATATTATAAAAAGCATAAAAGAATCCTTTAATAATAAAATGATGTTTGATCCAAGTGTCACCCCAAAACTTGTAAATGCTTTATCTACTAGGAACACAAAACCAAATAAAGCTGAAGTTTTAGATTTATTAACAGATAGAGAAAAGGATATTGTAAAGCTTGTTATTGATGGAAAGAGCAATAATGAAATATCAGACATCCTCTTTATTTCGGAAGGCACAGTTAAAAATTATATATCAAAAATTTTAAAAAAATTAAATCTGAAAAGAAGAACTCAATTATCCGCGCTTTTTCTAAAAAATAATCTTTAATTATAAGTACGTATGTTACTAAAGTAATGTATGTGCTTATTTTTTTACGTGTAATGTTACTTATTGCACATTTAATATTCTTTGTTTTAGCTATAAATTATAAATATAGAAAAAATAATTTATTAGAAATTGGAGGAGAAAATTTTGGATTTTACTGATTTCACAAAATTTACAAATATGTTTGAATACAAGGTATATCTTTATGCCCTTGGATTTATGTTTTTATCTGAATTTATAATATGGGTATTTACTTCAATTGGAAACAAAGAAAATAGTAAAAAATCTGATAAAGGTTCAATTTGGGCAATAATTTTTGGATACTGTCTAAGTATTTATATAAGCTATTATTTTACAGGCTCAGCGGTAAATGCATTTATAAAAAATCTTATGTTCCCACATTTCTTTTACTATATAGGAATCTTCTTAATAATAACAGGTACGATAATTCGTGCTTACTCTGTTTGGACACTAAAAAAAGCATTCACATTATCTGTACAAACCACATCTGATCAACATTTAATACAAAAAGGATTTTATCATTACGTAAGAAATCCTGCCTATACTGGAAGCATTCTTAGTCTTTTAGGTATAGCATTTTCGCTGCGAAATATATTATCACCTATAGTTGTCTTAATTATCTGCATAATATGCTATGGAATTAGAATAAAAGTTGAAGAAAAAGCATTAAAAAAACAGTTTAATAAAGAATTTGAAGACTACTGTAAACACACTTACTGTCTATTCCCATTTATATGGTAAATCATTTTAAAATTGCAATAAAGGTGCTTCACTTGGAACTTCAAATTCTATAGCAAATGGCTATAGAAATACTTTAAAAAATACCATTGGAGGTAAACAAAAATGAGTAATTATATTGGTAATCTACTAATTGGTTTATTGGTGTTATTTATAATCTTTTATAATCAAATTAGAGTTAGACAAGTACGTAATGATATGAGATTAATTTTTCCAATAATTCTTATAATATTAGGTCTATCAAATCTAAAAAACTATTTTAATACTCATACTTTAACTTTTATGTCACTAACATCAATTTTAATAAGTTTGTTTATCCTAGCAGTTGCTATGGGAACATTGAGAGCCTATACAGTAAAACTATGGTATAAAGGCTCTATTCTATTTCGCCAAGGAACCTTACTGACTATAGTATTATGGATTGCATCATCAATACTTCATTTAATGATTGATTCCATATGGCATACTAGTCAAGCTACATTTCTAATTTATTACGGAATAACTTTATGTTCACAAAGATTGGTAGTATACTACCGTTCAAAACATATTGTTTCAAATGCCTAAAAAACAGTTTTCTATTTTAACAATAAAACAAAGGTCTATTAGAAGGAACGATTTATAAGATTTTTTTAACGCGACGAAGCATTGTTACTTCACAAATTTAAGCTTAATATCAACGATCTCCCCTTTTGTCCCTATTCTCATAGGAGGCCCCCAGGTTCCATACCCAGATGTAACTATCAATTTGAAGTTTCCTTCATTTAAATATCCATAGGCATCTTTAAAAACTAAATTTGTTGTAAGATTAAAAGGAAATACTTGCCCATCATGAGTATGACCTGAGAGCTGCAAATCCACTCCATTTTTCTCTGCTTCATCTAATGCTACTGGTTTGTGGTTAAGCTCTATAATCGGCAGTGCTTTGTTCCTACCTTTTAAAATATCCTTTAAAGGTTTTGGCTTTTTACCACTAGCTGAATCATTTCTCCCTACTACATAAAAGCTATTATCAACCTTAACCGCTTCATCCTGCAAAGTCCTAACATTTGCTTTTTTCATATATTTAATAGTTTCAGACACATTGTCAGAATAATATTCATGATTTCCAGTAATGGAATAAACACCATATTTTGATTTTATGTTTTTAAATTCTCTTCCATAATATTTCTTTAAACTTGTAGGTGTACTTTCATCTACCATATCACCGCAGAAAAAAACTATATCTGGCTTAAGTTTATTTATGGAATTTACCATCTTATTAATTCCATTTTCCCTAATCATTATTCCCATATGTACATCAGATACCATTACAACATTAAGTGTTTTTATATTTCCTGCCTTTTTATTTATATTTAATTTGTAGTTAGTTACTGATTGATGATTTGCATGCCAGAATCCAAAGCAAAATATAACTATAACAACTGCAAAAATTGAAATTCCTCTACCATAAACTACACTTAAATAATTTCGCATGTTTCCGCTAAACCCTAGTTTGTTAAGAATAAACTTCATTATATCTGTCATTGGAAATAATATTATAAGATAAAAGAACAAAGCTATTGAAACCGCACCTATTACTGTCAAAGTTTCAGTTAATCTATTATTTATAGATATAGTACTTCTTGCTATAGCAGCTAAAATAAATGAAAATGCCAAAAACCAAAATACAGTCCAATAGATTTTTGAATTTGCTTTTCCCCTTTTAGTAAATAATATTCTGCTGCCTTTTTTTCCAACATAATACCACAGCATTGTATATAAAAATAGTATTAATAGCTCTAAAATAATATTTCCAATTGTAATTAACATTGTTTTCAATTCATATCACTCCCACCTTTTTTGATGTCTTTCTGCACATATCAATTACTATAAAAACAGCAATTACTATAACCACTATATAAGTTAGCACAGGTACTCTTCCAGAAGAATTTAATACAGCTCCATATGTATTATCAATTCCATGAATCAAAACTGGGAATAACAAGCTTCCATCAGTTTTATTATAAACCCAAGTAATCTCTATAGATAATATTATAGTCTCTATCATATAAATTAAAAAATTGTCATATCCAGTACCCGAAATAAAAAACATAGGTAGGTGCCAGAGTGACCATACTACTCCTACAATTACAGCTGAATAAACTGGGTGAAATTTCTTTTGAAGCCTTGGAAGTAAAAATCCCCTCCAGCCAAATTCCTCATTTAAAGGTCCTCCAAATAATATTATTACTATAAATAGAACAAGGATACCTAGAACACTATCTGTTTTAAAACCTTCATAACTACGATTAACAAAAACTTTTATGTTAAATCCAATAATACTACATATAAAATAACTTAAAAATGCTTGCGCAGTTAAAGGTAGCAATGAAAATATATAAAAAATAGCATTAAATCTCCAATTGGTAATTTTCTTTAGTAGCAGCTTTATTTTTTGTACCCCACCAAAATATCCTATAGTAGCTATACCCATAATGCTTGGCATACTTCCCCCTAACACACGGAAAAAAGTATAATACATATTATTTGTATATATACCTTTACTTAAAACTCCTTTAGAAGATAATAATAAAGTTCCCCAACACAAGTAGGTACCCACAAAGGTCATAATTAAAAATAATAATATTTGTTTCTTTTTTAGCTTCTCTTTTAAGCTATACGTTTATACCACTTCCTTTGCCAAGCTTTTTTCTTTTAATATATATAATAGCTATCAAAATTATAATTACAATAATCTTTATAATAATCTGTACCAATCCGTTAATCTTATCAATATAATTAATTCCAAACTTATTATTTAAATTTACTATGAATAGCGATGGATCTTTTTCAGTACTCCAAAGATCCAAATAAAAATCCCATGCAAAATGAAGTCCAATAGGCATATATAATGATTTTGTTACTATAAAAGCCTTCCAAGTATAATTCCCATAAGAAAAACATTAGTGAGAGAATTAATATCTTGATAACGGGTAATATGAAATGCTGTAAATATAATAGAGCTTACTATTAAAGCAAAAATTTCACCTTTCCACTTAGCTAAATAATTAAGCAAAATTCCTCTACAAAATA
Source organism: Clostridium pasteurianum (assembly GCF_001705235.1). Taxonomy (NCBI): domain Bacteria; kingdom Bacillati; phylum Bacillota; class Clostridia; order Eubacteriales; family Clostridiaceae; genus Clostridium; species Clostridium pasteurianum. The sequence goes on along the minus strand of NZ_MCGV01000001.1, from coordinate 2,959,419 downwards.
TTTCCTCACAAATTCCTGCAAAAATTGCAACTAAAGAAACTAAAAATATAGACCAAATCACCTTATTCACTGCTGCAAATTCAAAACCCAGACCCTTGATGCTTATAATTTTAGTAACCATTAAAACTACTACCAAAGTTGTAATCATAAGTATTGAAATTCCCATACCTTTAAATAAATCGCTTAAACTATTTCCTTCAAATTTCATAGAAATAAGTTCTAAATTAAATTTTCCACCACTATTTTTTTTAACTACTAAGCATGGTACAATTGTAACTATTATCTCTAGAATTAAAGTATTTACTGTTCCATTGTTAAATAATTCGAGTTTCGTTTTACTCATAAGTAAAGTAAAACCTCCAAATATGCATGCAGCAATTGTGGTTAAAGCAAGTGCCATAATTGCAATTTTAAAATTTTTATCTAGTTTCCTTAAGCTCATATTCATTCTCCCCCCTTATCTTTTTCACCCCAAAAATTAGCATAAAAATAAAAATCATTATAATAACAATTCCACAAATAAAAATTTTTTCAAAGCTATAAGAGTTTAATTTATTACTTAAATTTATTATAAAAAGATTTGGTTCATTAAGACTTACTAAATTAGTAAAAAAGTCCACTGCAAAGTGGATTCCAATTCCCAAGCACAAAGAATTAGTATATATAAAACTGTACCCTAGAACAATTGCCATTATAAAAACACTGATTAGCATTAAAAAATCGTGATACCTACTTGTATGAAATATAGTAAAAATAATTGAACTCAATATGAGTGCTAATAAATTCCCTTTAGCTTTAGATAAGTAATTTAATAAAACTCCTCTAAAAAAAATCTCCTCACAAATTCCTGCAAAAATTGCTATAAGAAAAACACTAAGCACACTCTTTATAACTTCACTTCCTGTGTAAAATTCAAAGCCTAAGCCTTTAAAGCTCATAAACTTCATTCCCCAAAAGGTTAAATATAAAACCATAATGTCTGCAAAAACAACGGCCATTCCGAAAAATATATTCTTCATTTGACCATGAAATGTTATTCCTATAAGCCTTAAATTGAGCTTTTGATTACTAAATTTCTTTACAATCAAACAAGGAATAACCATAACTACAATTTCTAAAATAGCATTTGAAAGTGCAGGATTATTTAATATACTTAAACCATGAATTCTAAAGAAATTAATTATTGTCTGCTCTAAAATTATTCCTAAAATAACTGCAATTAAAGAAATTAAAGCTATTTTAAAATTTTTATTCATTTATAAATCACCTTATTCTTATTGTATGTAAGTACTATTTATGTAGTACACTTGCTTTTTAATTTTCCTTCCTACCTATAATAATATCTAAAGCATAAGTAATAAAAAAGTTACCACAGTCACAATTTATATGACTTATAATAACTTTAATAGTTTCTTGACCATATGGTCATTATATAATATAATGTGATTACCGAATGACCATATGGTCAAAAGCAATGTATGGAGGCTACATATGATATTCAAAGAATTTGGAAATAAAAACAATCCAGTTATCATCTTTCTTCATGGCGGAGGCCTATCCTGGTGGTCATTGAAACCACAAATTGAAGCACTGCAAAAAGATTATTTTATTGTCACACCAATTATCGATGGTCATGGTGATGATTGGGATAATACCTTTATAAGTATAAAAAAATCGGCAGAACAGGTTATTTGCTATATAAAAAATAATTGTAACGGAAAAGTTTTTGCAATTTGCGGTCTTTCCATAGGCGCTCAAATTGTTGTAGAAATACTATCAGAAGAATGTGATATTACCGAAAATGCTGTTATAGAAAGTGCTCTAGTTTATCCTATGAAAATTTCCACAAAATTAATTGTACCAATGTACAATCTGTGTTATGGATTAATCAAAAGAAAATGGTATTCAAAGCTGCAAGCTAAAACATTAAATGTACCTGAAGAATTATTTGAATCTTACTATAAGGACAGTTCACGAATGACAAAACACTCTCTAATCAATATGACAAAAAGTAATGGTAATTATCCAATGCCTCAAACCTTATGCAATACAAAAGCAAAAACATTAATATTGGTTGGCGAAAGGGAACTATCAATTATGAAAAAGTCTGCAAAGCTACTGCATAATACTGTAAAAGGTAGCTCTTTGAAAATCCTAGAGAAATATGGTCATGGAGAAATTAGTTTAATTCATACAGATAAATATATTGATTTGCTAAAGCATTTCTTTGAGAGTACAAATCAATAACCTTTAGAAAATAACCAATTAGGAGTGATCTAATCTTGTACGAAGCTTTTGAAAAATTACCAGATGAAAAGAAAGAAAAAATCATTGATATATGTGTTAAAGAATTTGGCCAAAATGCCTACAGCAGTGCTTCAACAAATACTATAGTAAAAAAATCAGGAATATCTAAGGGAGCTTTATTCAACTATTTTGGAAATAAAAAAAATTTGTTTTTGTACATTTTAGATTATATTACAAATTATTATGTAAATTACTTAATAGACGAAATGGGAGAAAATAGTCCTGACCTTTTTAAAAGAATACTTGACTGGACTGAACTTAAAATAAAAATATCTTATAAAAATCCTGATGTGTATAAATTTTTTATAAACGCCTATGTAAATACTCCTGACGAATTAAAACTTGAAATTACAGAACGTTTTAATGCACTTTATTCAAAGGGTCTATTTTTGACCTTTGATGGTTTAGATTTATCAAAATTTAGAGATGATGTAGATATACATAAATCAATACAAATAATACTCTCAGCTATAAATACTATATCAAGAGAGAAATATATTAATGATCCTTCTTTGGGCAAAGATAAAGGTTTAAGCAGCTTAAACAATAGATTCCAGGAATTAAAAGAATACATTGAAATTTTAAAGAAAGTCTTTTACAAATAATATATTATTTTCTTAAACTTTTAATTTGCTTTATAGGCATAATCATATTAACTATCAAAACAAATAGTGGAACTAAAAAAGCCGTAAAAAAGTACTCTAATTTAAAAACAATAGCATATTCTCCCTTAGGTTCCCATATAATTATATTTAAAATTTCCATTGTAAGTGCTGCTACCAAAGTTCCCACGCAAAATGCAACTAAATTAAGCACAGCATTTTCCTTAAATATTTTCTTGTAAATTTCAATTTTCTTATATCCAATCAAATTTAAAGTAGAGAACTCTCTTTTCCTATTTGAATATACAACAAAATTTATATGTACAATTGAAATACACAATACAAAAATAATAAGTCCATCTAAAATAATTTTTAAAACATTTACACTGTTATACATACCATAAATCTGTTTTTTTAAACTTTCATAGTCATAAAAAGTTATATCGTCTCCATTTATACTCTTAAGTTTTTTACTTATATTGCTCTGTTTTTCACTATTTAGAGAGCAGATAAAACTATGCTTTAATGCCTCACTTCTACTCATCCCTATATTCTCAGTGTTAGACGTAATTATAATATTACATGGACCATCCATTATTCCAACTACTTTATAATCATCATTAAGATAAATATTTGAGTTTGTATTTTTTCCAAGATAATCCCCAACAGCTATCTTATTCTGCTTAGCAAAATTAAGTGGAATAATTATTTCATTGCTGTCTCCACGTGGCATTCTTCCCTTTATAAGCTTCATATGAAATAAGCTAACAGTACTTTTTACATCTTCCTTAAAAACATTAAAAGTGATTCCTGTATTGCTCATAAAAATAGATGTATACCCAAAGTAACCTATATCACCTACTACTGGTATTATTCTGCCTACATCCTTATCGTTTTCAACAGTACTGATTAAACTTTTAGGAATATATTCTTTAGCTCTCGCTTTTACCATAATGCCCTTTTCAACCAAATTCAGTCCACATGAGTTAGAACCGTGTATACTGCTGTAAAATAAAACTGAAATTAAATATATAAAATACACGCTTAATACAACACATATAAACTGTGGTAAAATTTTTTTTAAATTGTTTTTTAAATAGTTCGCAGCACCTAAAGGTTTCATTAATCTTCTATCCCCTCTCCGGTTTCAATAGAAGTTACTGAACCATCAAACATATTTACTATACTATCTGCATTCTTAAGTATAGATTTATCATGAGTTACTATTATAATCATCTTTTTATTTCTATATTCCTCAAAAAAATCCATAACCTTAAGTGCATTTTCATGATCTAAAGCCGCTGTAGGCTCGTCTGCAAATATAACTTTAGGTTCCCCTATAAATGCTCTTGCAATTGCAACCTTCTGCTTTTGTCCTACTGAGAGCTGATGAGGTTTTTTTCCTGACAAATGCAGTATGTCAAGCTTATCCAGTATAGTTATCGCTTTCATTTTTGCTTCATTACTATCATCATTTATAGGTGTCAAAACATTCTGAAGCACTGTCATATAATCAATTAAAAAGTGTTTTTGAAAAATAAATCCAAAATTTTTTTTTCTAAGTTCAGCATTTTCATCAGGAGAAATTTTACTATAATCTATTTCATTGTAATAAGCTTTTCCAGAAGTTGGGCATTTTAATCCAGCCAAAGTATATAAAAGTGAGCTCTTTCCACTGCCTGATGGTCCCATAATTCCAATCATTCTGTTACCTTTAAGCGAAATAGTTATATTTTTAAGGGCATAAGTTTGAAGTTCCTTTCCCATATCATAAACAAGATTCACATTTTCCATCTTTAAACTCATTTTTTCACCCCTAATTCTCTTCAATCATATTAATTGGATCAAGCCTGCTTATCATTACATTTATAGGTACTATAGTAAAAAGTGCCGTAAACAGCGGTATATAAAGTGCTATTACAAATGCTTCTAAATTAAATACAATCCCAACTGCACCAGATGCCTCAAATACATATTTTTTCCATAAAAGACTCATACCAATTCCAAAAATCAATCCTAAAATATAGGACAATGCATTTGTCTCTAAAACCTCAATTAAAGATCTTTTTAAAATTTTTCTTTTGCTGTAACCTATTGCATTTAGTATTCCAAGTTCTTCTTTTCTATTTAAAAATTGTATACACCTAGAGCTTCCAACCGTAACTACCATTAGAAAGATTGAAGCTATAATAAAGATATTAAACATACCCAAATTATTTTCTGCTTTATCAAATTGATCCTTCAAATTATTTAAAGTATATACTTCCACTTGTTTTCCCGAAATCTTTTCAATAAATTTATTCATTTCATTTATATGTCCACTTTTAGGCACAATAATAAATCCATCTGTATTTGACTTTTCATTATTTTCATAATTAGGCATAGAATCTTCATTAGCTGACATCAAAGATATTAAGTTTTCCCCACCTATTATACCGACTACTTTATAATCACCATCAATATCATTAAGAAGTTTTGTTTTCTTTCCAACTATATCTCCAACTTTAATTTTCTGATTTTTTGCTTCATCATAGTGAACTGCAATTTCATTTTTGCCATCTTTCGGAAGCCTTCCACTCATTATATTATCATGAGCTTTAACTATAAAATAATTCATATCATCATTTCTCATGGCTAGAATCTTTGTAGATGAATCTTCATATGGAATAACATATCTTATATCATACTTTTGCATCGGTATTATTTTATCCACATTTTTATCACTTTGTATTTTATATAATATATTTTTAGGAATTCCTTTTGACTTTGAATACGGAATACATATAGAATAATCTTTAAAATTCAAAATGGCTCTATAAATTGAATTATCCGTACTTTTAACAAAAGTGATTACCATATACAAAAAACCAACTGCAACAGCTACTGAAACAATTGAACTTAAAAATTTCATCTTATTATTTCTATTGTAATTAAATGCAGACAATGGTTTCATAAGCATATTCCTTCCAGATTATTAAAATCATATTTCTTAATCATTATATTAAAATTAAAAGTAATAAAAAAGTTACCATGGTCATATATTTAATGACTAAACCAAACATTTTTATTGACTAAACTTATCTTCAAACATAGACTTTAAAATTTTAGCCGCCTCAAGCCTATTTGAAGTTTCAATCTTACCATAAATATTACTTATATAATTTTTCACTGTACCCTCAGAAATAAAAAGAGATGATGCTATCTGCTTGTTATTAAACCCGCCAACTATCATTTTGGCAATTTCTTCTTCCCTGTTTGAAAAATTTTTTAGTACTTTTTTAGCTTCAGTACCGACAATAACAGTGCTTTTTGAAATACTTTGAGCAAGTTTTTTAGCTACCTTTGATGGCAGCATAAGTGAACCTTTATAAGCATCATTTACAGCTTTAATAAGTTCATCACCTTCTATGTCCTTTAATATGTATCCCTCTGCCCCATAATTTAAAGCTTCTATTATGTATTCTGTATCATTAAAAGTAGTAAGTATTAAAATCTTTATATCTTTATAGAGGCTTTTTAATATTTTAGTACATTTTACTCCATCCATTTTAGGCATCCTTATATCCATAAGCACTAAATCCGGCCTATTTTCTTTGCAAAACTTTAAAACCTCTTCTCCATTTTGAACTGTCCCTACTATTTCAAAATTTTCTTCAAGCTCAAGTATTGTCTTTAATCCATCTCTCATAAGTGTTTGATCATCTGCTATAAGTATTTTTATATTATCCATATTTCACCTCATATAATAACTATTAAACTTCAAATGATAAATATATTCCAAAACCCTCTCCACTTTTAGATAATACACTAAAATCTGCTCCTATTTCTTCTGCTCTACCTTTCATTGCCCTCAATCCAAAACCAGGCACAATTACATCTGATGCCTTTCCATTGTTCTCCAGTGAAAAGTATGCTCTTTCATTTTCTCTATATATCTTTAGGAGAAACGCTGTACTATTACCATGTTTTATACCATTAGTTAATCCCTCTACGAAAGTTGATATTATAACTTTCTTCTGATCCTCACTAAATTTTATACTTTCATCTACTTGAAATTTTATTATAACGCCCGAATGTTTTTCAGTCTCAGCAGCAATGGATTTTAGTTCAGAATAGAAATCCATTATCTCATTTCCCTTTTCAAGTATACGTACAGATTCTCTTATACTATTAAGACCCTTCCTTACCTGCCCCTGAGCTAAGTCAAGTTTTTCTAGAGACTTTTCTATATTATCTTTTGCCATAAGTCTTTTGCATGCTTCAATTTCTACTAACACTGTAGTAAGAGTATGTCCAACAGTATCATGTATTTCCCTTGCAATTCTATTTCTTTCCTTAAGTGCTGTCATTGTTTCTACCTTTTCATAAGCAACCCTTAAATCATCATACATAGAATCCTTTTCCATCTTTTTTATAGTTGCATCTTTTAGTGATTCTTGTATAAGTAAGTTTTGATTTAAAAGTCTATTTATCAGAAAAAATATAAGATAAACTATAACAAGAATTAGGAAACTACCCATTATTAATATAACAATAGTACCTTTATCGTAAGGCTTGTTTAAAATTGCAATAGATGATATTGTACACAAAATAAAAGAACATATAATACTCCAAATATAAGTCTCATCAATAACTATATCAGCTATAATAAAGAAATAAAGACTATTGGATATAATTGTAGTGTCTATCCTATTAATTATAAATATTAAACTAACTTCAATAGAATATAATAAAAAAAATGCAAGCCTATTTCGTCTTACCTTTATTGGAACATTATGTAGTGCAAAAGCATTAATTGTGTATAATGTCATGAAAATTAAATATAAAGTTATAATCGGAATCCATTTATTATAATTATAAAGACAATCCATAATCATAATTATTACAAACATGCCATAATTAATTCCCATCACCATACGTATTGCATTATTATTCATATATACTTCCTCCAAAATAAGCTTATATACATTTTAACATAAAATTACACATAATTATAATTAATCGAAGCTCATCTTGGATTGGTTCATAATATCATTTATTTCCAAAAACATACTGATTTAGAAGAGAAGTTTTATTTATATTGAATAGAAAATAGGATATGTTTTTTTATTCTCAACACCAAAATATAGTTTTAACTTTTTTCATTACAAAATCTTCTATGGAATAAAGTCTCTTTAAAAATTTCCATCCGCGTGAATTATGGATTTTATACAGTGAATTTTGATAGTATAAACTTTTTTTTCTACATTTATTTAATTCATGATTTGCATTTCCCAAGTTTATTTTATACTGCTCCAATTCACATATTAATTTATTCATATTATTTTGAAGAATAGAGTTCTGCATGTTTAATTGAGTTGTTTCACAATTTTTATTGTTTTCATTTATTAAGCTAACCCCATTGCCTGGAATAAGTTCCTTTATTGTTTTCATATGATTATCAAGAATTTTCTTATCTTTTGATATAAGTTTAGAATAATCCAAAGGTTTATTTAGCATAGCTTCTGATAAATTAATCATTTCCTCTAAATTTCCAAATAAATTTGCCTGTAAATTTCTATCCTCAAGAAAGAATCTGCTTTTTTCCTGATCCATCAATATAAAAGGCACATTATGTATATATGAAAATATTGAACCGTGAAGTGAACATGTAATAACATAATTAAACTTTCCCATAACCGTAAATACTTCAAGAGGCTTCATTATGGGAAGTATAGTAGCATTCGCAATTCTTTTGCTAAGCTTATACATATAATTATAATCGTAATTATAATGCGTTATTGGAATAAAATATATATTATACGGCAGTTTAGATATCCACTCTATTAATATTTCCTCCTCTTCACCTGAAAAAAGATTGGGAATAAGATGAATTCCAATGCTTGGTTTTTTTATTTCTATAGGAAAACTTCCTTTTAAATCCTCTAAAAGCATAGTAGTACACGGTACAACACTGCTTTCCTTACCTGTATATTGAGCCTTCTTCATATCACCCGTACTCCTAAAGGTAACATATTTATAATCCCTTAAGTAATATAAGTCTTTAGGATTTCCAACAACACCAACAGCATTTAAAATATTTCTCCCCCTCAATTTAAACTTATCATAAAAAAAGTCACTATTTTCCCTTATTAAGTGCCCTCCCCCTATTATTACAGTATTATATTTAAACGAAGAAATATCATTGAGTAAAACCTCTTCAAAATCCACTTTTAGTTCTTTCATCATTTTTTTCAGGCTAATACCAATGGCTGCATCTCCCGTATTTCCACTTATGTTATCATACATTATACCAATTTTATTTTTCAAAATGTACACCTCTTAAATTCACAGCGTATTTCTATCCTAAAGTATTATTTTTATCCAAATCACTTATATTATACATTTAGGAAATAAATTCAATATAAAATTAATGTAAAATTTTTATAACTATAATTAATTGCGAGAATTTTTGACTATTATAAGCATTTTTAAGTACCATTTTCATTACAAAAAAATACTTATATTATGATAGCATAAATTTTGAGGTAGCAAAATGAACGTTGATATAGTGTTTCAAGGTGAAGGTGTTTTAGGTATAGGCTACGTCGGTGTACTCAAGGCACTTGAGGAGAATAATGATTTTGCCAGATGACCTAAGAAAATACAATATTGATCCCATGGAATTCAGTATTGCAAAAGCAGTGCGCATGAGTTGTTCTATACCACTTTATTTTACTCCCTACATTCTAAAAAATACTTCACCATACAGTTTTATTGTTGATGGTGGTCTCTTGAGCAACTTTCCAATATGGATCTTCGATGTTTAAGGAATACCTGAGTGGCCAACATTCGGAATAAAAATAAACAAAACCGCAAGTAATATTCTTAAAGGTAAAACAAATATACTCCCATATCTTATAGATTTAGTAAGTACTCCTTTAAACTACGACTCAGGAATGTTTGTACGTGAAAAAGATGACATCAGAACTATAACTCTAGATTATAACAATAAAATTTCTAAGTCTTTTTATAATTTTGGGCAAGGCTTATTGAATTTTATTTAAATCGTTCCCAAAATACTATTGCTTCGCTTTATAAGTGAAACAATGATACCTTTTCTCCGTTCCACTACGAAAAGCTTATAACTTAATTTACTGATTAGTAATAACTTTTTAATCTACTTACTGTATAAAATACATGCTGTCTTAACATTTACCTCAAACATAGTCTAAGCCCAAAATTCCGTAGGCACGGAGGAATTTTTTCCTTGTTTTACCCCAAAAAGAAATTAGCAGCATTTTGGAACGATTTAAAAAAATTCTAATAAATCTTGGTCAAAAAATAATGAAATACTTAGAGTTTTTAATTTGTCTGACCGATAGGGAGTTATTAAAAACTCTTAGTATTTCATTATTTTTTGATCTTAGATTTATAGAATTTGTTTAACGTTCCAAAATGCTGCTAATTTCTTTAATTTCTTTCACAAACCTATCCATCTCTTCATCATTCCCTATGCTGACTCGCAAATAATTATCAATTCTTGAATCATTAAAGTATCTCACTAATATTCCTCTTCTTCTTAATTCTTTAAATATATCCTCTGCGTAAACCTTAGGATGACTTATAAATATAAAGTTAGCTTTTGAATCAATAACTTTAAATCCTATTTTTCTTAATTCTTCACTTACTCTATCTCTAGTTTTTATGATTTTTTTTCTTGTATCTTCAAAATATTCTTTATCCTTAAAAGCAGCTTCAGCTCCTGCAAGTGCAATTGTATCCAAAGTATAAGAATTTATAGAATTTTTTATTCTCTCAAGTCCTTCTATAAGCTCATGATTTCCCATTGCAAAACCAACTCTAAGACCAGCTAAAGCTCTTGATTTAGAAAATGTTTGAATTATTAAAAGGTTCGGATAATCATTTATAAATTTAACTGCTGATTCGCCACCAAAATCTATATAGGCCTCGTCTATTATAACAACAGAGTCAGGATTTGAATCCAATATTTTCTTTATTGCTTCAAGTCCAATATATTTTGCAGTAGGCGCATTAGGATTTGGAATTATTACTCCTCCATTATCTTTACAAAACTCATCTACATCAATACTAAAGTCATCTTTTAAAGGAATTAATTTGCAATTCAAATCTAATAAATTGGCATAAACCTTATAGAAACTGTATGTTATATCTGCAAAAAATACAGTTTTCTTAGGACTAAAAAAAGTCATAAAAGAAAATGCCAAAACTTCATCTGAACCATTGCCTATAAAAATTTCATCTTGAGATAAGTTGTAATATTCAGCAATAGTTTTCTTAAGTGAATCACAATTGGCATCTGGGTACAATTTAAGTCTATAATCTGCAACCTTATTTATAGCCTCTATTACCTTAGGCGACGGTGGATATGGATTTTCATTTGTATTTAATTTTATATATTTCTGATCTTTAGGCTGTTCACCTGGAACATATGGTTTTAACTTTTTTACACGCTCATTCCAAAACTTACTCATAGCTTCACCCTCTAAACTAAAATTTTTGTATGTATAAATAAAATTGTATATTTATATAATATCATAAAATTTTATCACGTTAAAGTGGTAAATCGTAAAAGTAGTAAATCAATTACACCTTTCCTTCATTTCACTACAGAAAGCTTTTAATTCAGATTTTCGGTAGCTCTAGCGGAAGAAAATCTTCCTTGCCTTTACCCTTTATGGGCAGTAACAGTATTTTAAGAACAATTTAAATAAAACTCAATAAGACTTTGCTTCAAATTATAAAAAGACTTAGATGTTTCAATTTGTCTGAGCTTCTTTTTAGCGAGTTATTGAAACTTCTTAGGATTTTTATAATTTGAAGCTTAGTCTTATGAGTTTTATTTAATGTTCTAAAATACTGTTACTGCCCAGCCGCTTATTCATTAATACTAATAGAATATGTACATGTAAATTCTTTTCCTGCTTCAAGTTTAATTCCATCTTCTTTTTCTCTAAAATCGCCATTAAAATCTTCAAAATCAGCATGACCAAACCATGGTTCTATACATACAAATGGTGCACCACTTTCTTTAGACCATAATCCAAGATAAGGAAATCCATCAAATTTTACTGTTATTGTACTTTTATTTTTGTTATTCTTAAGTGAAATACTCTTTGAATTTAAATCTTTAAATATCAGTACTCCCTGCTTAAACAATTTTTCATCTAAATTTATTATATTTGAAGCATACAAAAATGGAGATGTATTTCTTCTAAGCAAAGAATCGCCATTAAGTCTTGAAACTCCTACTGTCTCTGGCTTTTCAAACTCAAAATAATAATTATTGAACTTTAACTCATCCTCTTCAGATTGCTTTCCAATGACTGGGCAGTTAAATCCAGTATGAGCACCTATAGAAAATACTATATCCTTATCATCTACGTTCTTTACATTATAAGAAATTTCAATTGTATCTCCATTAAGTACATATGTAACTCTTAATTCAAATTTATATGGGTACTTTTTTATAGTTTCTTCATCCCATAAAAGCTTAAACACAACCTTATCATCACTTTTACTTTCAACTTGAAATTTCATATCTCTAGCAAAGCCATGTTGGGGTAAATCATAAACCTTATCATTAATTCTATATTGATTATTTTTAAGTCTTCCAACTATAGGAAACAAAATAGGTGCATGTCTTCCCCAATACTTAGAATCTGCTGTCCAAATATATTCATTTTCATTTTTTTTACTTTTTAGACTTGTAAGTTCTGCTCCATTTTCTGCTACCTCAACTTTAAAAATTTCATTTTCTAATTTTACACACACTATTACCACTCCTTAAACATTTACTATTAAATTGGATTCAAAGGCATCCACTTATATATTTTAACATAAAATGCTCCTGTATTATATAACAGTTTTTTTAATTCAAATTTACTGTTATGTAAGATTTTGACACCTAAAATTTTACATATGCCACCTAATGTGTTATCATAGAAGAAGTTATAATTAAATCTGAGGGGGAAAGCAATTGAATAAGAGAGTTTTATCTGTTATTACAATGCTGGCTTTAAGCGTTACTCTTAACAGTAATGTAATGGCTGCACAACCATCCAATAACGAATCAGATGCATTAAAACAAACTCAAGAAGACAAAAAAAATATACAGGGCAAAATTCAGAATTTAAATGGTAAAATTCAAGATGTATTAAAACAAATAGACAGCAACAAAAAAGAAATGAATAAAGTAGCTGCTGATATGAAAAATACAGAAAGCAGATTGGATTATGCAAAAAATAATTTAAATTCACAACAAGATTTATTTGAAAAAAGAGTTAGATCAATGTATATGAACGGCACAGATTCATATATAAACATAATTTTTTCTTCAAAGAGTTTAAGTGATTTTGCAGAAAAAGCAAATGCTATTGCCACTGTAATAAAATTTGATAATAATGTTATTGGTAATGTAAAAGAGGAAAAAGAAACTATAAATAAACAAAAACAAACTTTAACCGATGAAAATAACAAAATATCGGCTCTAAAGCAAAGTAATGAAACTATTTTAGCAAGTTTAAGCAATGATATGGGCAATCAAAAGACTTTGCTTGACAAAACAACTAAAAAAGAACAAACGTTACTCGCAGCAAAACAAGCTGAGGAAGAACGTCAAAAGCAGCAAGCTGCAGCTGCGGCGGCAGCAGCAGCGGCCGCAAATAAAAATAACTCAAAGAGTTCTAGCAGCACTCAATCTAGTGGAAGCATTCAATCCTTTAAAGGACAACCTGTTAAAACACTTACTATGGTTGCAACAGGATATTCTACTGATGGTTTTACCGCAAGGGGAACACAGACTGTTAGAAATCCTGGTGGTTACAGTACTGTAGCTGTAGATCCTACAGTTATACCATCTGGGAGCAAACTTTACATTGAAGGTTATGGATATGCAGTAGCTGATGATACCGGTGGAGCTATCATAGGAAATAGAATTGATTTATTTTTCTCAACAGAAGCAGATGCTAATAATTGGGGTGTACAGAGTGTAACAGTACACATCCTAAATTAGTTGTAATATATACAATTAATAACACCTTATGAACATAAAAACTAGAGAACAATATATATTTTCTGTTGTAAAACAGGTGAAGAATTCAATATATATTTTCTCTAGTTTTTCATATCGCGAATTAATATTATCATACGTGAGGTTTGGGCTATTTAGAAAATGCTAATATGAAGTTGCTAGTAATAATATAGAAAATGCCTATTGATAATTAAGAATGATACTGGGTCTTTGACCCAAACCCCGTATATGATCGTTATCCTTCTTAATCTAATATAAGCGCTCTTATCATATACAAGTTATTAAAAGTTTGACTCTGTATAAACTTTTAATTCAGATTTTCCGCAGCGGAGCGGAAAAAAATCTTCCTTGGCTTTATTCTAAGCGAAATAATAGTATTTTGGTAACAATTTAAATAAACCTCAATAAGTCTTGTTCCAAATTATAAAAATACTTAGAAACTTTAATTTGTTTGAGCTTTTTTTCAGCGAGTTATTAAAATTTCTTAGTATTTTTATAATTTGAAACTTAGACTTATGAGATTTATTTAATGTTTCAATATACTATTATTTCGCAACATCTATACCTATCATTTTCATTAAATATTTCGCATTTGTAGTATCTGATGGTCCGGTTTTAATTTTATAGTCAAATAATATTTTATTTTCTAAATACGTTTCTGAAAAATGATAATTTACTATTCTACTTTTTTTATCATCTTCTAATTCACACAGTTCAAAATCATGAGTAGAGATGAGTCCAAAAATCCACGGTTCATTTAAAATTTGAAGTACCTTCTTTGCTCCTGCTATCCTATCATTAGCATTGGTACCATGAAATATTTCATCTATTAAAAAAAGCATTGGCGCTTTTTTCTTTACATTCTCTATCATTTTCTTTATTCTCATAAGCTCAACATAAAATGTAGACATACCGTTATTTAAATCGTCTGTTATCCTCATAGAAGTATATATATCTACCACAGAGCACTTTAGACTAGAAGCACAAACAGGAGCCCCTGCATATGCCAAAACTAAGTTTATTCCAACAGTTCTTAAAAATGTGGTTTTGCCTGCCATATTAGCACCAGTTATTATAAAAATTTTATCAGTCATATCCACATCATTATTTACCCTCTTGTCCTCAGCTATAAGTGGATGACCAACTTCTTTTCCATCAAATACAAGTCCCTCTCCTGCAATCTCTGGAAATACCATATGATTATTTAATTGTGCAATCACTGCAAGACTTGAAAGACTTTCAATTTCTCCTATAATATCAATCCACTTAAGAGCTTCAAGTCCATATTTTTCTTTCCAACTTTGAAATTCATAAATACACTGATAATCCCAAAGCATTATAATTCCAAAAATAATATAGCCAAAAATATTATTTTTAAATTCAAGTTTTTCTGTTATACTAGTTAAACTTTTAAATATTTTATAAGCCGGCTTATTGTCAAAATATAGACTAGCTTTTAAGTTAGTTAAATAATCACTTTTAAATTCCTCTTTTTCTATATCATCAAGTATTCTAAAATACGACTTCAAATCATTCCTTATTTTATATACTCTGCTCAAAACAGGGGCTATTTTTAAATATCCTATAACATTTATAAACATATGTAATACAAATAAAGCACCTATAACCCAGTAGTAATTTCTCATTCTCATATATATTATAACTATACTCACTACTATAGATATAACAGGAAGTACCCTTATAAAATTTTGAAACCATAGATTTTTAAAAAGACGTCTTGTATCTTTTAAATCAGAAAATAATTCTTCAGGACTACTTTTTAAATTGTCCTCTCCCCCATGTGCTTCTATTCTTTGACAGAAATCAAATTTTTCTTTAAGTTCATTTACAGCCTTCTGCCTTAATTTTATTTTCTTAACATCCTTTTCTGGATTCTTCAAAGCCTTAACTAATTTTTTTCTTCCTAAAAAAGTTTTAGTTGTGTTTATGAGTTGAAATAGCGATTTCTTCCCGAATATATCTAAATCGCTTAAATACGGATATCCCTCTTCTTTAAATTCTTCTCCGCAATCATCAAATGATGTCCATGTTCCATCTATTCTTTTTAAGTACTTTTCATTTACATCAATCAAGCTATTTATTATTAAAAGATTCTCCGATATGTTTCCATGTATTTTTAAAATATACACAAATAAAACATAAGATAAAACTGCTCCTAAGAGTATAAATATGGATGGAGTTTTCACTAAAAAATATGTAAATGAAACTGCTGCAATAAAAACACAAAACCTCATAAGGCTCATCATATTGTAATTTTGCTTCAATTTCGTTTTTTCGATTTTAAGCTGCTCTATTTTATCTATAAATTCTTTACTTTTCTCCATAACAAGTTTCCTTTCTTTTCACTTCTACAATTATATCACATATGTATATTATTTGAAATACATGTAACAACTACTATTTCAAAATAAATTTCTCTATAACCTTAGCAACTCCATCATTATCATTAGTCTCTGTAATGTAGTCAGCAGCCTTTTTTGCCTTTTCGGTTCCATTTCCCATAGCAACTCCTAAACCACCATACTCTATCATAGACAAATCATTTTCACTATCACCTATAGTAATTATTTCTTCTCTCTTAATATTATAATAATTAGCAAGAATTTTAATAGCATTTCCTTTTGAAACTGATTTAGATGTAATTTCTATATTATTTTTGCTTGAACTTGCTATCTCTATGCCATCTATTTTTTCTATTTCTCTCCTGAGTTCAGCTATTTTCCCTGAATTTAGATCGATTACTTCACACTTTATTATGTTATTATTCTTCTTAAGCTTCTCCATAAACTTATCATAATTTCCAATATATCTAACTTTAATTTTTTCTGGTTTTGACTTAAGTATAAACTTAAAAAAGAAACTAAGCATCATTATATACATAAGCTTACCAGCACATAAAATACTATCACATGTATGAAAGTTTATTCCCATATTAAATTTTTTACATAATGTTAGAACACTCTTTAAAATATCTATATTGATAACATTTTCATAGATAACTTCATTACCTTTACCTCTTATAATAGCACCATTTGATGCAATAACAGGCGATTTCACACCAATTAGTCTTGAATAATAGTTAGCATTTGCATAAATTCTACCAGTGGTTACAGTAACATCTACTCCAAGAGCACTAGCTCTTTTAATTGCATTCTTAGTTGCATCACTTACAAATCTTCTGCTATTTAAAAGTGTTCCATCCATATCTACACACACTAGTTTGTATTTCACTATTTATCACCCGCATTCAAAATATTGTGTAACCACAATTATTTTATACTACAGAGTTATATAACACAAGTTGAAGTTTAAAATAGAATTTTGGAACATTAAATAAATTTGATAAATCTAAAGGGCAAATTATTAAAATCCTAAGATATTTCAAAACTCACTATCGTTCAAACAGTTGAAATCTCTAAGTCTTTTGATAATTTGCCCTTAATATTTATCATAATTTATTTAAACCGTTCCAAAATTCCGTTGGTACTTATGATTTTTATAATTTAAAGCTTAGTTTTATGCAAGCTTTAATTTCAGATTTTCAGTAGCCAAGCGGAAGAAAATCTTCCTTGCCTTTCCCCATATGTGCAGTAACAGTAGTTTGGAAACAATTTAAATAAAGCTCAATAAGACTTTGTGCCAAATAATAAAAATACTTAGTAATTTTAATTTGTCTGAGTAATCTTCCCAGCGAGTTATTAAAATTTCTTAGTATTTTCATTATTTGGGGCTTAGTCTTATGAGCTTTATTTAATATGTTCCAAACTACTGTTACTGCACAGTCTGTATGCTTTTTATGCCCATGCTCTCCAATTTAACACATAAGTTATCCATAGTTATTTTTGGATTTCTGTAAAATTCACTTCCCTTTAATCTACAGAATTTCCAGCCTACCCTTTCAAGTGCCATTTGTCTTTCTCTTTGCTTTTCCCAATTTTCCATATCACTATAACTTCCACTATCACATGCTATAGCAATTCTATTCGAAGAATCCTCAACTATAAAGTCCACTTTATATTTTCTAAGATCGTCAAAAGGTTTCACATTGTATCCCCTCTGCCTTATATTATTAAAAACATCCTTTTCAAAATCATCTGCAAGTATCATCTTATTCTTATGATTTTTATTTTTGCTTAAAGCCGGATCAAGACAATATCGTAAAAATTTTGCTCTAACACAATTACTGCTAAGCTTGTCTTCATCTACTGAATAAAACACCCACATTTGGTTTCTTGCCCTACTTGCAGCAACATTAAATCTCCTTAAATCCGATTCACGTGTCAAGGATGAAATTTTACTTCCATTTGAGACCACAAGTGACAAAAACATTATATCCCTTTCATCACCCTGGAATGAAAAAGCATCGCCACATAAAATTTTTCTTTTAAGCATCTCTCGCTCACCAAGTCTATGTCTAAGCATACTTTCAATAAGCTCTGACTGCTGATCTCCAAGGAGAGATATAACTCCCATACTCATACCGTTATATCTAGAATCAGAACAGCAACCTATTATAGCATCTACAAGCGCTTTTGCCTCATTTTCATTAGTTTGTCTCATATTATCCTTAAAACCATCTTTAACCTTTACTGCTTTTACAGGCTCACTAAAAGCTTCATTTGGCTTAGGATATCTTAGTGGTACAATTTCGTTTGAATAACTCATACTATTACTAAACCCAATTATTTCTGGAACACATCTAAAATGCTCCTTTAAAAGCAGCCTGTCTGGAAAT
This sequence comes from Clostridium pasteurianum, assembly GCF_001705235.1. Classification (NCBI taxonomy): domain Bacteria; kingdom Bacillati; phylum Bacillota; class Clostridia; order Eubacteriales; family Clostridiaceae; genus Clostridium; species Clostridium pasteurianum. The sequence continues at coordinate 2,940,701 of NZ_MCGV01000001.1, read as the reverse complement.
ACTCTGAGAGCGGTATTGTAAAGGCTTGTCTGTAAGTCAAACCACTGTGAATGAGGTATCTCCTTAAGATATCTATTTATAAGCTCATCCACACTTTCCTCTTCAATTCCAACAGCTTGAGGACTTATCTGCTTATCATCTCCAACTATTACAGCTCTCTTTCCCCTAAACAATGCACTTATGCCAAAAATATCACTTTGATTACTTTCATCAAATATTACTACATCAAAAAGATTAGAACTCAATTTTATATTTTCTATAACCTTATTAATTGGCATTATCCATACAGGTATACAATCCTTGCATTTTTCCATTTCAACCTGTGCCATTTTTCTGTACTTAAGTACAAATTTTCCTGTTCCTCTTCCTATTTTCTTTACAGCTTGAAGCCATGCATAAAGACACCTCTTTTGCACATTAGTAGTATTTAAAACTTCATTTAACCATGCTCTTTTGGATACAATTTTTCCAATGAGAACCCTTTCCTTAGTCTTCTCATTTTCTATTATTTCCTCAAGATTTTCCGTTTTTAATTTATGAGATTTGTCTAAAATATCATTCATCTGCTTCCATTTCCAAGCTGCATTTAAGTTTTTATATTTACTTCTATCATCAGAATTTAAAAGCTTACTTGTAAATATAGGCGCAGCCTTTTCAAGTCTATTTTTAAAAGTATTTATCTCTTTAACCGTATCAACCATACTTTTAAGTTTTTGTACCTCAGAATATGCCTTTTTTATCTTCTTTATGTCCTTACTTTCAATAGCATCTGCAATACATTCTATCCCATAGGTACTTCTAGATAACTTAACTAATCCACTTAAAAAAGTTTTTGCCTTTTCATATTCTGCAATATTTTTAATACTCAAAACACCCTTTTTTATTTTTGTATAAGTTTCTTTTTTGTACCAGTCCATTTTATTTAAAAAAGTTATATTTTCCATATTAAGTACTACTTTATTTTTAAAATTAGCATTCCAATTTACTATATCGCCAATATCTTTTATTTGCTTTTCCAATTTTATAAAAGTATCCGCATCAAATTTTTTAATTTCTTCTCCCTTAAACTTCTTCACACTATTATTCCATAATTCCATAAGCTTATTTTGTATATCAAGCTTGTCCAGATAAAGCTTTAATATTTCAATTTTATCTCCATATTGGAGGCTATCACCATCTACAGTACATTTTTCAAATATATAATGAAGATTTCTGTGCCTCATTTTAAATATTCTGCTTATCCTTCCCTTACGTTTAACCTCTGAATAAATATACTTGAAATCATTGAACAATTTTTTATAATCCATTTCATCAGAAATAGCTATCTTATGTGATACAATTCTAGTTTGTATATCTGAAAGATGGCGTATGTACTCACTGCTTCTGACAAATAAATTTTTTATTTCTGGTCTTTCTACATCACTAAAGTAGTAGCACCTCATAACATTCTTAAGCCAGCTTTTCTCTATCTCCTCCATCTTTCTTTCAGCTTTTCCTATAATTTGTATAAGTTTATCATAATCTATATTAGTTTCATTTTTATAATTTATTGCCCATCCTTTTAAATTATCCTTATCTTTACTATGAATTTTTGTAGTATATATCTCAAAGTTTCTGCATATATTATCATAATCAGGTATCTCATCCAGTACCTTCATTGAACAATTTACCTTTTTTAAATCTTCCTTACTTATATTATTTAGCAGATATATGAAATGTCCAAATTGACCATTATTAAATGGGCACACCGAATCTACGGGAATTTCATCATCTAACCAATTTAAACTATTCTCATTCCTGTTAACCCATTTTGCTATTTCCATAAGTGTCATGGATTTTCCGCCTATATTTAGTTTCTTATTTTCAATACACTCTAATTCTTTTATTTTAGTATAAGTTTTTTCTTGATATTTCCTACAAAACGCAAGCTCATTCTCTAATGGTTTTATTTCTTTATTTATATCATCTGGATTTAAAGATAAATTTTCAGTTATTCTTCTTACAGAATCATCTAAATCCCTAAGAGATTTCGTATCATCACCTAAAAGACTTATGCATAAGGGCCTCACTTCCTCAGGTATTTTATCTGATAACACTTTTAGGGCTCGTCCAGTTTGGCTTGTTACAAGCACTCTTTTACCATTAGCCAGAAGATGACATACAAGATTAACTATAGTATGACTTTTTCCCGTACCAGGAGGCCCCTGGACAACGACACCAAAATTTTCGGAAAGCTTTTTTACAACTTCCTTCTGCTCCTCATTATATGGAAGTGGAAATAACAAGTTATCATTTATTTTTTTCCATCCTTCTACCGCATCTTTATCCTCTTCTATAGCCTGTGTTTCAACAAGCGCCTTTATTGGAGAAGGTATAGGATAATCTCTATCTATACTATCTATTATATTTTGGAGTTCTTTATTCCATAGTCTATTATCCGTTTTCCTCACAATTATTACAGCTTCATTATAAAACACAGGATATTTGGAGGCCTTTATCCCGTTTATGGATACTACATTTTTTTGTATTTCTCCTTTTGGATTTATTTCAGAACTCAGATAATGTACAATTTTGTACAGAATATCCTTAACGTTTTTTATATCACGAACATCTATGCATCCATTTTCAAATTCTTCTTTAACTCTCATTATTTCATCCATGTTAGGAATTTTAATTCCCGAAAACATATCAAGTTCAAGCGTTGTTTTATTATCATAAGGTTTTAATATAAATCTCCCATTCTCTGCATCAAAACTCAACTCCATTTTTGTAGTGAATATGGGATGAAATATTTTTTTATTCTCTTTATACCACGATAATAGGTAGTTGCCACATACGATTTCAATGTTTTCATTGTTCTTTTGTATCCTCAAATAAAGCTGAAAGAAGGAATCATATAAATCTTTATTTTCCTTTTTAACCTCAAGCCATATCTCCTCTGAATTATCAAGATTAACAACAATATTTTTATTACTTTTAAGTTGATGTTTCCAATATAATTTATCATATTTATTGGCATCTCTTATAACATCTTCATTCATATTTTTTATACTTAATAAGTAAGAAAATAACTCCTTTACTTTAGTCTTAGTATCCATTCAAACTCCCCCATATTAATAAAGTTTCATTTTCTTTGTAACCTATAATATATGGTTATATTTTCCATTTAATAAGTATTATACCATATATTTACAATTATTCAAAGAGATTTTTTATGCTGGGTTGAATGATGCCTTGAAGATTGGATTCGATATGTATACTAATGCTTGCTTAGCTTGGTTTCTCAGAGAAATCTGTTCAACTAAAAATTAAGCATGCACCATAATGCCTTGAAGATTGGATTCGATATGTATACTAATACTTGCTTAGCTTGGTTTCTCAGAGAAATCTGTTCAACTAAAAATTAAGCATGCACCATAATGCCTTGAAGATTGGCATTTTGGTACATGCTTAATTTAAGTTTCACTAGATTTCTCTTTACACACACGAGTCTCTTTCGATTATATTGTGTTCTAATACGTAATGCGTACGTTCTAATTCTACTTTATTTATTATCTTTATAAGCATTCTCATTCCAACAGAGCCCATATCATAAGTAGGTTGTTCTACTGTTGTAAGCTTAGGATAAAAAATTGAAGCTGTATAAATGTTATCAAATCCCATAACATCTACATCCTTTGGAACTTCTATATTGTTCTCTCTGAGCCCGTTTATAACACCCATTGCAATTTCATCAGAAGCACAAAAAACAGCGTCTATTTTTTCTTTGGCGATTATGGCATTTATCCCATCGTAACCATCTACTGCTTTTAAGCCACCAAACTGTACTAAATCCTTATCATATGGTATGTTATTGTCCTTAAGAGCCTTCTCATAACCATGTATTCTTACAGCACTGGCATTTTTTATTTTAGGATTTACACCAACGAAGGCAATCTTCTTATCGCCTTTTTTTATTAAATAATTTACTGCATCATAAGCTGCTTTTACATTATCAATGGTTACACTTGGAAAAGCGTTTTCATCTTCACTTTCCCTTGTTTCAACGAGGACAGTAGGAATCTTAAGTTCATTTAAAAGATTAAGTATTTCTGGTGCTAATGAATTACTCATGTAAATAACTCCATCAACCATTTTCTCCTTTAAAACCCTTATGTAATCTTTTTCCTTTGATACATCAAGATCTGTATTGCATAAAATAACATTATAGTTATATATATTAGCAACATCTTCCGCACCCCTTACTATTTCAGGGTAAAACTGACTTGATATATCTGGTATAACGATTCCAATTGTTCTTGTTCTTTGCGTTTTAAGGCTTCTTGCAACTATATTAGGCCTGTAATCTAATTTTTTAATTGCTTCCATTACTTTTTTCTTTGTCTCTTCATTTACAACGTCTACATTATTTAAAACTCTAGAAACCGTTGCAATGGATACTCTTGCTTCTCTAGCAACATCTTTAATAGAGGCAGCCATAAAAATCACTCCTATAATCCTATTATTTAAACTATTTTAATATATATTTTACTCATACTAATAATTATACTATTTTTATGTTATATTTCCTACTAAAACAAAAACTTTCTATAAATTAAATAAAAATATCAATATTTTAGTTACTCAGATTTTATTAAACTGTAGCTTTAATGGCAAAACAAGGCCTCTTCCATCTCGTTAGATGACGAAAAACCCCAAGTCTTAAGTCAGCAAATGGATTAAAGCCTTTAAAGCCTTAATCCATGCTTAATATTTCTTAAAACTACCTTTAATTTACTTACTTTTTTCAACAAATATATTTAATTCTTCTCCATTTATGTTGTAAGTAGAAGCTTTTTCATTTTCTTCATATATTATATCTGTTGATAAAGTTTCCTTCTTTATAGTATTCTCAAATTTTTTAACTACATTCATAAGTTTTTCATTCTTTGAAACATAAAGTTTTATTTTATCTGCAACTTCAAAGTTACTTTCTTTTCTTATATTCTGAACTTTACTTAATATTTCTCTTAAGTATCCTTCTTCTTTAAGCTCAGGTGTTATAGTTGTTTCAAGAACTATTCCTATTTCTCCATGTCCTGCAAAAGCAAAGCCTTCTAATCCCTGCATTGTAACGAGAAGATTTGAGCTATTTAATTCTATTTCAGTTCCATCTACTGTTATCTTTACAGAATTTCCTCCCTTTACAGTCTGAGCAAGTTCCATCTGATCCATGGATGAAATTTCTTTTCTTATCTTAGGAATAAGTTTTCCATAGGTTTTTCCAAGCACTGGTAAGTTAGGTTTTATTTCAAAATCAACATACTTAGAAAGATCTGCTCCAAACTCAACCTTTTTAACATTCAATTCATCCTTTATTATGTCTCCATAATAGTTAGGAAGAGCTTCCGTACTTACAAGCATTTCGCAAAGCGGTTGTCTGTTCTTTATATTAGCACCATTTCTAGCACTTCTTCCAAGCTTAACTATATCTATAGCAAGCTCCATTTCATTTTCAAGACTTTTATCTATGACACTTTCATCATATTTAGGCCATTTGCAAAGATGTACACTCTCTTCAGCATCCTTATTTATGCTTAAAACAAGGCTCTGATAAATTTCCTCTGTCATAAATGGAATGAAAGGTGCAGCTACCTTAGACAAAGTAACAAGAACATTATATAAAGTAACATATGCTCCTATTTTATCGTCAGTCATGTCTTGAACCCAATATCTTGATCTATTTCTTCTTACATACCAATTTGAAAGATCATCGACAAAATCCTGTATTTCAAGAGCAGCCCCTGTTATTCCATAATTATCAAGGTGATTTTCAACATCTTTTATAAGTGTATTCAATTTAGAAACAATCCACTTATCCATGACATTCTTAGAAACAAAGTCCTTATAATCATTTGGATTAAATTTATCAATTTCTGCATATAGTACGTAAAAAGAATAAACATTCCACAAAGTACTTAGGAACTTTCTTTGAGTTTCAGCTACATCTTCCTGAGAAAATCTAGTTGGAAGCCATGGTGCACTAGCTGTGTAGAAATGCCATCTGCAAGCATCTGCTCCCTGATTATCTAAAACATCAAAAGGATCTACTACATTTCCCTTATGCTTTGACATTTTAAGTCCACGTTTATCAAGAACGTGACCCAATACTATACAGTTCTCAAATGAACTCTTTCCAAATATAGCTGTGGAAAGTGCAAGCAATGTATAGAACCAACCTCTAGTCTGGTCTACAGCTTCTGATATAAACTGCGCAGGATATATCTTATTAAATAACTCTTTGTTTTCAAACGGATAATGAAGTTGTGCAAAAGGCATTGAACCTGAATCAAACCAGCAGTCTATAACTTCTTTCTGCCTTGTCATTTCCTTTCCGCACTTTGGACATTTAAGCTTAACTTCATCTATATATGGTTTATGAAGTTCTATACCATCAGGAACATTAATTCCTTTTTCTTTAAGTTCTTCTACACTTCCAATACATTCTTTGTGACCACATTCGCATTCCCATATTGGAAGAGGAGTACCCCAATATCTATCTCTACTTATACCCCAATCTATAACATTTTCAACAAACTTACCGAATCTTCCTGTCCTTATATTATCAGGATACCAATGAATCTTATTGTTATTCTCAACAAGCTGATCTCTTAAAGCAGTCATTTTTACAAACCAGCTGTCACGTGGATAATATAATAATGGAGTATCACATCTCCAGCAATGAGGGTATGAGTGAGTAAACTGTTCAGATTTATATAAAGTTTTATTTTCTTCCATGTATTTAAGTATTTTATTACTTGCTTTCTTTACGAAGATTCCCTTCCATGGAGTAACAGCATCTACAAATTTACCCTGAGTATCAACTAAATTTATAAGTGGTAAATCGTATTTCTTTCCTAAGAGGTTATCATCTTCACCATAAGCCGGTGCTATATGTACTATTCCGGTACCATCTGTTAAAGTTACAAAATCACCGTGTACTATATAGAATGCCTTTTTATCTGTAACTTCAAATTTAAATAGCTGTTCATATTCCATTCCTAAAAGTTTTTCGCCTTTAAATTCATCAACAACTTCATATTCGCCATCAAGTACATTTAAAAGTGCTTTTGCAAGAATTAAATGCTCACCATTATTTATAACTTCTACATAATCATAAGCTTTATTTACTGCAAGAGCTACGTTACTTGGAAGTGTCCATGGTGTAGTTGTCCATGCCAGTATATATCTATTTTCTTCACCTTTTACCTTGAATTTAACGAAGGCACTTGATTCCGTTACATCTTTATATCCCTGAGCAACTTCGTGAGATGAAAGTGCAGTTCCACATCTAGGGCAATAAGGAACTACTTTGTGACCTTTATATAAAAGTCCTTTATCCCATAATTGTTTTAAAGCCCACCATACAGACTCAATATAATCATTATGGTAAGTTACATAAGGATGATCCATATCAACCCAATAGCCTAACTTTTCTGACATATCTTTCCATAAACTTACATAGGAAAAAACACTATCTTTACATTCTTTAACAAACTTTTCAATTCCATATTCCTCTATTTGAGGCTTTCCTGAAATTCCAAGTTTCTTTTCTATTTCAAGCTCAACAGGAAGTCCATGAGTATCCCATCCAGCTTTTCTTAAAACCTTATATCCTTTCATTACCTTATATCTAGGAATAAGATCTTTCATAACTCTAGTAAGTATATGACCTACATGCGGTCTTCCGTTTGCCGTTGGAGGTCCATCATAAAATGTGAAATATTCTCCATCTTGATTGGAATCAAAACTTTTTTCAACTATTTGTTTTTGTTTCCATAATTTCAGTACATCTCTTTCCATGTCAACAAATGATTTGCTAGCATCAACTTTCTTATACATTATGAAACTCCTTTCTATAACATGAATTTTTATTCAACATATCATAAGAAATGCAAAGGTCATAAATTCCTACAATTCAGCACATTTCTCATAAAATTGCTTAAAATAAAAAACTCCATCCTATAAAGTAGGACGAAGTTAAATTCGCTTATATACCACCTATGGCTTCATTTCAAGCACTTATTAATGCCCTATTCTTTAACGCAGAATTACGGGAAAACTTACTATAATTTCAGTCTCCAGCTCCAGGGCGATCTTCCTTAAATTAAGTTGCAGAGTTTTCACCTTATCCCTGCTCTCTTGATAACTTTTATCTAAGTACTTTTCCCTTTCTACACCATTTTACTAGTTTATTATAGCTTATTTTGTATTATATTGCAAGAGGCTATTGATGTCAAGTGGGGAGTTTTTCGCCATCTAACGAGTTGAAAAGGGTTGGTGGTAGGCTGAAGCCGAGGTGAGGGGTGCTGACTTTGCTTCGCCCGTTAATTTGAGATGTCAGCCTGAGGCCTGAATTGAGGCACTTAACTTTGCTTTGCCCTTCAAATAATTAAACAATAAAAACTTATGTTTTATTTATTCCAATATTGGATAGAATTATTAATAAAATACATTATTTATGTACAACTTCAATTCGTAATTTAAAAAAATGCAAAATAAGTTTGTGGTTTTTAGTTGCCAAAAGTTAATGATAGCTTTTCTCTGCTTCTCTACAGAAAGCTTTAAATTTTAATTTTTAGATTTTCGGGAGCGTCAGCGGAAGAAAATCATCTATAACCTTTGCCCCAGGCGAACCCCGTACCTATTAACGAGCAAAGCAATGTTAATACACCTCACCTCGGCTATGCCGACTATAACCTTTTTCGCCTCATTAGATGACGAAAAACCCCCAACTTATTTCGCAATATTTTTAAACTTTTAAAATTCAATTAGATAATTTAGAGGAGTGATAACTTTGAAGAAATTTGTTTTATGTTCTATTATTATAGCAACAATTTTATTTAGTGGGTGTAAAAGCAATACTTACATAAGTAAAGCTTCTAAACATACTGCTGTAAAGCCAACGGGAAATGAAGTGCTTTACAATAAATATAAAAAGGATTGTGTGGGAAATGGAAACTCAATTGGGAATACAGCCAACTATGGAACTGCATGTGAAGATAAAAATTATATATACTATTCTGTAACTTACGGTAATAATACAGGTATATATCGAATAAATTATGATGGTTCTAACAAAACCAAATTAACTTCTGATAAAGCATATTACCTTAATTCAGATGATAGTTTTATATATTACAGAAACGTATCTGATGATGGAAAGTTATACAAAATAAAGAAGAGTAATTTTAAGGAATCAAAGCTCAGCGATGATAAAGTATTTTACTTAAATCTTTCAGGGGATTATCTTTATTATCAAAATGAACTGGATAAGAATAAGCTTTATAAAATAAAAAAAGATGGCCTGGGAAAGCAAAAATTAAACGGCTCATATTCTTCCTATATTGCAGTTGTAGGAGATACCGTATACTATCAAAATGAAACTATGGGAAATTATCTATACAAAATAAACATTAATGGTAAAAATGAAACAAAATTAAACAGTGATACATCAATTTATATAAATAATTATGGAGATTATTTATACTATACCAATGATTCAAATAATGGCACTTTATATAAAATCAAAAAAGATGGAACTATGAGACAGCAAATAGACAGCAGTCCATCACACTATTTAAATTTAAGTGCAAATTATATATATTCAAGTAATAATAAGAAAAATTCTTTCTTTAAAATAAGTACCAGTAATTTTAGTAAAGTCACTATGAATCCTGATGAACTTTCAAATATATCAAATATAAATGTTGTAAATGATTTTGTATTCTTTGATGGTACTAAAAATGGAGAGACGTTTAATTATGTTATGAAAAGTAATGGAAGTAATGTTATGAAGCTAGAATAGACATTTCTATAAATAAAAGAGGCGTCATCTAATTAAACAAAAATGATTGGTTAGGTAAAACTGAAGTGAATGATATTAACTTTACTTCACTCGTTAATAAACTAAAGTTAAACTTTACGTTGACGTTAAAAATGTTATTTATCACCACTTAAATATACAAATTAATGGATCAATGTGAATATTTAAAATAAAAAAGTCAAACTTTTTATACAATTTTTTTAACCCCCCTCACATAGTTGAAAGGTTTTATATATCCAATGCTTTCATATATTCTAACTCTAGAATATCAACCTTCTATATACTTGAATGTTGGGATTCATACATCATTAAAATCAAAGTAGTGTGCTAATTAACTTCCTCCTCTTTTAAAGAAGCATAAAAACTCAATACAAGCATTGCCAGAAAAACCTCCTTTTCTACTAAAAGAATTGATTTCAAGTTTAGTGTTATCTATATATTCTTCAACTGCATAACTTATATATTGACATCCTAAGTCACTATGTAGTATTAATGGTTTTGTTGATTTTTGAAGTTTTATAGCATTTTTTATAATTTTGTCAGTATAATATAAAATAGAATTAAACATATATATTGTTAGTTATTATTTTATTATGTGTGGCACAAATTAATTGATACAAAATTCAAAATAATATATAATATATATTATTAATAATAATAAATATATTTTCAACTATTGGAGGATAGATTTTAATGGACTTATATAAAATATTTTCATTACTATTAGGTATGCCCAAAACTTTGTACATAAATTTTAAGTACTTTAAAATTAAAGATGCCATAAAATTACCAATTATAGTATCTCATAAAACTTATCTGAAAAATGTAAAAGGTTCAATTAAAATTAATTCAAAAATAAAGCCTTTTATGGTAAAAATAGGATTTGGTGATGTTGCTATATTTGATAGGCATAAGTCAAGAACAATTTTCAGTAACACTGGTAATATAATTTTTAACGGTACTGCATACATTGGACATGGATCAAAATTAAGTGTAGCTGGTTGTTTAATACTAGGAGATAATTTTTGCATTTCTGCCCAAACTTCTATTATATGTAATAAAAAAGTTTCATTTGGTGACAATTGCCTTTTATCATGGGAAAATCTTATTATGGATACAGATTTTCATAAGATTAAAAATTGCAAAAATGATATTATAAATAATGACAAAAATATTGAAATATCAAATAACGTATGGATAGGATGCAGATGTACAGTATTAAAAGGGACTTTTATAAATGAAAATACAGTTGTTGCGGCTAATAGCTGCATAGCAAATAAATTCCATAGCAAAAATGTAATAATTGGTAGCAATCCTGCAAAAATCATCAAAGAAAACATAACTTGGGAAATATAATTAAAATTAAGCTATAAAAGACTAATTTTAGTATTTTCAACTGTATAATAGCACCAATAAAAGTGTAAGAATAACGTTGATTGTAACTGTTTGATTACATTTTTAGATTTGTTGTATATAATTCGACTAGTTAAAATTAATGTTCTTATAATAGTAATTGCTTCAATCTATGTATTTATCATTATTAATTATTATTGGTCAAACTTTTCCTTATTTAAAAATAAAGTAAAGAAGAATAAACTACTTTGTAGTTTATTCTTCTTTATGTTTCTTTACTTTTTGTCCATCATCACCATAATAATAGTAATAACTACCATAATAGCCCTTTTTGCTTGCTACATCTACCCTGTTAAGCACAGTTCCTATTATGTTTGCATTTACATGCTCTAAAAGTTCTTTTGCCCTTTGTGCCGCTTCTATTTCTGCAACTCCTGAACTTACAACCATTATAACTCCATCAACCATTGTTGATAAAATTTGCGGATCTGTAACTGCTATTACGGGTGGCGCATCAAGTACTATGTATTTAAAAACTTCTCTAGACTCTTTTAAAAACGCCTTCATTCTCTTCGACGCTAACATTTCTGTAGGATTTGGCGGTATTTTCCCTGCTGTAAGTATACATAAAGTTTTATTATACCAGTGTCCTGCACTTTCAAATTTAGTCTGTCCTGCTAATACATTTGATAATCCAGTATAATTCGATATTTTAAATTTTTTATGCACACTCGGCTTTCTAAGATCACAGTCTATTAGTAAAACTGAATTTCCTGATTCAGCCAACGCTAATGCTAAATTACAGGAAGTAGTAGACTTCCCTTCTCCTGGACCTGAACTAGTTATCAAAATCATCTGCATTTCTTTATCGAAACTAGAAAATTGTATGTTACTTCTAAGTGTCCTATAAGCCTCTGATATAGGTGACTTAGGATTGTCCTTAACTACTAGCATTAATTCTCCCCCTCGTTATTCTTCTTCATATTCTGGTATTACCCCAAGCACCGGTAAATCCAAATATCTCTTTATATCATCTTGAGTTTTCATAGTTTTATCCATATATTCTTTAATAAATGCTATACCAATTGATACAACTAATCCTAGCACAAAAGCTATTACAATATTTAAAATTTTCTTAGGCTTTATAGGTGCAGTAGGTACTGATGACCTGTCAATTATTCTCGCATCCCCTGCTGTATAAACTGATTTTGAAACCTCAACAAAACTGTCTGAAAAATCATTTGTAAGTTCAGCCGCCTTTTCTGGTGACTTTGCATTAGCTGTTATATCTATTATTTGAGTACCTGTTTGAGGTGTAACACTAACTACTTTAGAAATCTCATCAGAACTAGTTCCATCTGCAAGTTTACTTACTGTTTTTGATGCTACAGCCTTAGATTGCGCAATTTGAGCATATGTTTTAGTAAGATTTTGAGACATCATAACATCATTGTATTGCTCATTTGTACTTGATTTAGAATCATTTTTACCTATTATTACAGTAGCATGCCCTTGATAAGTAGGTCTTATTATAAAAAAACTCAAAAGAGCCGAAAATAGCACAAAAAATATAGTTATTACCGCTATCATTCCCTTTTCTTTATTCAAAATTTCAAACAATCCGGCAATATCTATATCATTTTCTTGTTCCATCAATTTCCCTCCTAAATATCTCTAATTTTTATTATTAAACTTATTACAGCCTATTATATTATAAACTAAAAACATGTATTTATAAATAGGTTAAAACTTTTTTATTTAAAAAAAGAGAAAAATCCTTTTTTTCTTTTCAATTTCTGAGCAGTATTTTTAATATTTGCATTTTCTATAAGATAGTCAGCATTTTTTACAAAATTTTCAGCCATATCCTTATCAATTTTAGATATTTCTTTAAGCGCATCCTTATACCCAGGGCATCTTCTACCTGTTGTATGAGCATCAGAAGCAATAAAACTTACAATGTTATCTTCTATAAGCTTTACTGCGGTTTTTTGAACAGTCTTACCAAAAACACCTGTTACACTACCTGCATTCACCTGAAAGTATATACCTTCATCAATAAGATCATTTATCTTATATATATCTTCCTGTATATATCCATACCTTTCAGGATGAGCTATAATAGGCTTAATTCCAGATACTTGAAGTTCGTAAAGTATATCGGAAGCATTATCTGGTAACGTGCCCATATCAAACTCCACAAGCATATAGTTAGTGTTTTGTATACATCCAATTACACCATTTTTATGTGCTTCAAGAGTATGATTATCTATAAACACTTCCTGCCCTGGTATCACTTCTATATTTACAGATTTTTCTTTAAAAGTTCTATTTAATTCCTGTACCTTTTTAGCTATGTCATTAATGCTATTTTCAAATCTTCCTCTAAAATAATGCGAAGTGGCAATCATTTTAGTAAGACCTGATTCTTCTGCTATTTTCATCATTTTTAATGTAGTTCCAAGAGAATTTGAACCATCATCAATCCCTGGAATTATATGCGAATGAATATCTACCATAAAATTGCCCTCCTCCTTGTAAAATCATAATTATTTAGCTGGTATATTCACAAGTGATGCTTTAGGTGTAGGTTTTACATCCTCAAATATATATTTTCTCATTTGATCAGAAGTTGCACTTAAATCTGCTTTAAGATACCAAACCCCATCTACCGTAAGGCCACTACAGTAACCATCTATAGGAAATCTCTCCTGATCTACAGACTTTATATTCATAGAAAGAAAATTTGCACCATCTTTGGCAATATCAATACTTCCTAAATTTGTTTCAGTATACGGAAGAAGCTCATTCAATATACTAAGCATATCCCCTTTACCTTGATTTTTCACCTTATTGAAAACTGCTGTAAGTACAGTTCTCTGTCTCTCTGTTCTCTCAAAATCTCCACCTGCTGTATACCTTATTCTAGAATAAGCAACAGCTTGTCTGCCATCCAATAATTGATTTCCAGCTGAAGTAACATGATTTGGTGTGATTTTTTCAAGCTTAGATACTTCATCAATATACGCATTAAGATACTGTATTTCATCAGGCTGAACATTTATTTCAACACCATTAATTTTATCTATAATCTTCTCCATGGCATAAAAATCAACAGTAACATAATCTTTAACATTTAAATTAAAATTTTCATTTATAGTCTTTATAGCAAGCTGCGGACCACCATAAGCGTAAGCATGTGTTATTTTTGTCATACCATGACCATCTACATTTACATATGTATCCCTCATTATTGATGATAATTTAAGTTTCTTATGATATGGATCCATAGTTAAAATCATAATTGTGTCTGAACGTGAAATGTCTGTCTTTTTACGTCTGTCCAAACCAAATAAAGCTATGTTTACAGTATCTTTATACTTATCCAAATCATTCTGAGTTTTCTGTGATATTCCCAAATCAGATGGTTTTTTTGATATAGTTGTTTTTTTCATTTTACTGATTTTTGAATAAAAATATCCACCAGCAACTACACCTACAGCTACAATTAGAATAAGAAATGTGATAAAAAACTTTTTCCAAAATCCAAATTTCTTTTTTGTTGTCATTTTTGCCTCCTATTTGCTAATTATTGTAAACTTACTAGTTTAATATATATTCTATATAATTTATCCTTTCAGAATATAATTTCTGCATTACCATATCATCAACCTTAAAATTATTAACTAATTTACTGTATTTACTATATAAATTATTAAAATTAAAATCATCTATATACATAATTGAATCTTCAACATTAAGTTCTAAATTTTTAATTGCTCCGGCAAATTTAGAATAATAGTATCCATCTGTATCTGTTATTACCCCTATACATGGCTTTTTATTTCCTAGAGCAAGAACCAAAGGATGATATCTAAAAGAAAGAGAAAATTTACAATTTTTATATACTTCATCAATAAAATATATGTTATCTATATTATTTATTGAATCTACCATACTTTTATTTTCTATACTATTTATAATATAATTAATACTATTGTATCCTTCAATATCTTCTTTATGGAAATTAACTAATACAATATGTTTATTTTCTTGCTTAATAATATAATTACAAAACTTAGCAATATTATCTAATATAACTTTCTTTCCTTTCTTAGCTCTATCAATCCAAGCCATTACCTCTATAACAATATATTCATAATCTTTCTTATAACTTTCTATTTTCTTTTTACTCTTTTCAATAAACAATAAATCATCTGGACCCTGTAATATTTTATTACTATAATTCATATTTATTAGGTTATTGTATGAAAATAAATCACTATCTCTAACCATAATACTTTTAACAAATTTAACGCTATTAGCCACATAACTCTCAAATTGATCAATTGGACCAATAGTATTACCTAAAAAGAATATATCTTTATTTAAAAAATGTGCACAATTGATTTCACACATAAATTTAATATTATCTAATTTCCAACTATTTTGGATGTATCCGCCGCCCATAAATATAATCTTATCGCATTCTTGAAGTTCCTTTAAAAAGCTATCATTAATTGATGATAAATTCCCTTGAAAAGTACTATTCCACATATTGTCCCAATATTTTGCCTTATAAAAATTTTTCTTACCAGTTATAATACCTAATTTATTTATTACTTTTTCAATAAAGCTAAAATGTTTAGTTAAATCATCAACCACATCATATTTTATATCTATATCTTTTAAATTATTTTTTATATTGTTTTCTGTATTTTCTATGTTATAAGAAAATATTTTATATTCGTAATCACAATAAATATTATAAAAGTATCTAAGATTATTGATAAGCATAGCATAATCACCAAAATCATTACAACCAGTTGCACCAAAAATGCCAATAATTTTATTCTTTATCATACAGTACTCCTTATCAAATGAACTAATTAAATTTCATCAAAAATAAAATTTAAATTTTTAATACATGCTACTTTACTATATTCTTTGAAATACTTATTTAATATCCATGTACTTCTTATACCACTTTGTACTAATATACCTTTTATATTTAATTCTTCTGCTGCTTTAATATCATCTTCCGTATCACCAATTATAATATCGTTGGAATTAACCTTATATTTACTTTGTATAATTGATGATTTATTTCTATCACCATGCTCCAAAATTAATATATCATAAAAAATGTCTTTTATTTTTAAACTTTTAATTTCGTATAAAAAATTCTCTGTATTACTTCTTCTAGTAACAAGAATCAATTCAAATCGCTTGCTTAACTTTTCAAGGGAACTTCTGCTAAATTCAAATATTTTATTGTATCTCAGATAATCTAAACTTTCAATTTTACTTTTCTTTAATTTATTCCATTTTTTCTTATCTAATCTACTATCGTACATTTTATTAAGCCAATCTATTTCATTGATTCCCATTCGCTTTAAACTCCAAAATTCGTCAATTGTAAGGACATTTTTATATTTTTCATCTATATTGTCAATAAAAAACTTATACAATCTAATTTTATTACTTACTATAGTCCCATCAAAATCAATAAAACATTTTCTCTTATCCAATATACATAACCTCTTGATAGTATCTCGTAATAATACTACCCCACTTTACTTTTTTTAAATTTTCGTTAAGTAATTCTTCTGAAGATACTATGCTCTTTAAATTTATAAAGTTTTCTATATAATTATAACTTGCTAGTATACTTGATACACTAGCTCCCCCAAACCTAGGGTTTAACTCTATAAAGTAATATATATCATTCTTTTTAATGAATTGTATATTACACAAACCAGGAATTAAAAAATTCTTCAATATCCTTTTGCATATATTTATAAGTTTTTCATCATATACAATTTTTATTTTTGTAGCAACACCTGCTTTAACTTCAAGCCTTTGCCTTGGAATTATAATAATAGGCTTACCACTTAAATCAGATAATATATCCACAGTGTATTCTTCTCCATCAATATACTCCTGCAAAAATTCATCATCGTCTAGAATACATTTTTGATTATTTTGTAGTATTCTTATTCCCTTGCTACCAACACAAATTCTTTTTCTCGCTATCTTTTTATTTTTATAATCATCACTAACAATTTTAGGTATATCAATACCAATACCATTTAATGCTTTACACGACAAGTATTTATCTGAAAATAAATCAACGCTATCAATATTAGGTAAAATTACCTGTATTCCCTTAAATCTTTCTATATTTAATGCAATTTTTTTTATCTCAAAATCATGTACTGGTATCAAAATATCAATTTTTTCATTACTTAATATACTAACTAAATTATCTATATAATTTTGATTATTATAACTTAATGACTTATGATACTTATCACATAAAACACTTCCAGCTGTATATCCATAATCATTGATATCTAAGCCCAAAATATTTATTTTTTCATTAATTTTTCTCAGACATTTAATTATTCCAATCGCTGTTGCTGTTCCAACTGAAGTTATTGAAATATTCATTTTTTACCTTCATCCTTTTTTTATTATCCTTTATTGCAATTATCACTACAATGAATTATTATAAAAGCTTGTTTTTTAATAATTTAATATCATCTTTATATGTATAAATATATATACACACAAGCACTATACACAATAATAAACTTAATAATAATTTACCCCTAAAAGCATTTCTCCATACTACCAAGAATAGTAGCATTAATAAACTATTAATTTTAAATCTAAGAGATATATCTACTAACCTCATTTTTGTTAAAACTATAGAACAAATTAAAACAGAAATCACATACCCTGAAAGTGTGCCTATAGCAGCGCCTTCTATTCCTATTATTGGTATTAAAAAATAATTAACACCTATATTTACACAAGCTCCTATACTTAGAATAATGGCAGATGGTCCTGTTTTTTTCTTGACTAAAAATTGATTACCTATAGTTTGATAAAGCATTAATAATAATGGTGCTAAAAACATATATGGAACTATAATTGCTCCTTTTACATAATCACCTGTAAAAAATATCTTAAATATAGGTCCTGAAATAACAGTTATTGCCAAAGTGGCTGCATAAGAAATCATACCTAAATATTCAAATATTCTTGATGTCATTTCAACTTGATCATCACTTTTCATAGTAGCAAATGCAAAATACTGCCATCCATTTGCAAATGCAGTATATATAAATTGACTTACAGATGAAACTCTAGCTCCAACACCATATATTCCAACATATGAATTTCCCATCGTATTAGCTATCATCATCCTATCACATGAATTAAATATCCAATATACAAGAAAATTAGGGGTAAGTGGAAGACCTATTTTTAATAATTGCTTTAACAATTTTAAATTTATCTTTCTTATGCTAAACCACTTAAAATTCAACAAATAAAATATTATAAGCATTGATAAAGATGCTAAAAGTGCAGCAATTGGCAATGCCATTATGTACATACCCTTTAAAAGCAATGGAACAGATATAGAATATGATATTATTGGCGTTAATGTATTAGTAATCAAAAAAATCTTTCTTTTATTCTGCATTCTTGTTGGCGCAGATATAATAGAATTTGTACTTCCTATCAAGATAGATAGTGCACTTATCATTAATAAATTAGTATATTTATATGAACTAAAAAATATTTTTGAAAAATAAGATTTAAAAAGTATCATTACAACAAAAACAACAATTGAAGTTACTACTACAAAATAAAAAGCTGTTGAGCATACTTCCTTTTTAAATTCAATATCATCTTTATCAAAAAACATTCTAAACATAGCATCATACATACCAACTATTGCAATTGCAGAGCCAAATGAAATTATAATATTTGATATATCATTTAATCCATAATAAAATGTATTAGGCATAAGCCTTGTAATTATTGGCAACATTATTAGAGGTACTATTTTACTTATAACACTTCCTAAACCATACACCAAAAAATTTTCTATAAATAATTTTCCCCTATTCATAAGTTATTCCTTTACTTCCACTTGTTTATTTTATCTATAACATAATTTATTTCTTCATCACCCATACCATACCACATTGGTAAGCTTATAACCTCGCTTGATATCTTTTCAGCTATGGGTAAATCACCTTTTTTATATGGTAAGTCCTTATATGCATCCTGCTCATGCATAGGAACTGGATAATGTATAACTGTACCTATCCCATTTTCCTTTAAATATTTTTGAAAATCATCTCTATTTTCAGTTCTTAACGCAAAAATGTGCCAAACATGATTAGTATTTTGGGCTACAACTGGTTTAATTACTTTAGAATTATTTATTCCATCCATATATTTTTGAGCTGTTATCTGTCTATTTGAATTCCATTTTTCTAAATTTCTTAATTTTATTCTTAAAAAGGAAGCCTGAACTTCATCTAATCGTGAATTTACTCCTTTATATATATGGTGATATTTTCTGTCTGAACCATAGTTAGCAATAGCTCTGATTTTTTCAGCTAATTTTTCATCACTAGTGACTACTGCACCTGCATCACCTAATGCTCCTAAATTTTTACCTGGATAGAAACTAAAACCAGCCGCATCTCCAAGATTTCCAGTTCTTTTTCCTTTGTATAAAGTTCCATGTGACTGTGCAGAGTCTTCTATAACCTTTAAATTATATTTTTTAGCTATAGCCTTAATTTCATCCATTTCAGCTGCTTGCCCATACAAATGAACCGCAATAATAGCTTTTGTTTTATTTGTTATAGATTTTTCTATAAGTTTTGGATTAATATTATATGTATCTATATTAGGCTCTACAAAAACTGGAGTGGCACCAGTATACGAAACAGCCAAAGCAGTAGCAATATATGTATTTGATGGAACTATAACTTCATCTCCTTGACCTATATTATATCCTCTTAATATTAAGTATAAGGCATCTAAACCTGTGGCACATCCAACGCAACATTTAGCTCCACAAAATTTAGCAAATTCACCTTCAAATTCTTTAACTTCGTTACCTTGTATAAACCAATTTTTCTCATATACTTCTTTAAATTTATTTAAAATTTCTTCTTCAATTTCTTTATGCATTGGTTCAAAACTTACAAATGGAATTCTCACACTAAACACACTCCTTAAAAAATTTTTTTAGCCTCTTCTAAATAAAAATCATAATTTCGTATATAATCTTTTTCATCATAATATTCAGAAGCAAGTACAAGTAACACACTGCCTTCAGAAAAATCAAACATTTCTCTCCAAATAAGAGGACCTATGTAGAGACCCGTAGCTGGATCATTTAACTCAACAACTTCTTCACCATTAGGATTTTTTAGTCTTATCTTAACAGAACCATTTAAACATATTAGAACTTGATGCAATTTTCTATGGGAATGAAATCCTCTAGTTATATCAGCTTCTACACGAGTTATATAATAAACTCTTTTTATTTCAAATGGTATATCAATTTTAGATTCTATCGGTGTTAAATGACCATACTTGTCTGTTATATCTTTTAACTTTATAAGCGCGGTATTAAACATATTTTTCCTCCTATTGTATACTATTTTTTTCTAGTTGCAAACTACTTAACCAAGTATCGTAATCTGAGTCATTCCATGGCATACCTCTTTTAAATGTATAGCGCCATGGATAAACCAATTTTCCTGTAACTTTATTCCTAACATCCTTAATTGAACCTATCCTTTTAGCTGGATTACCTACAACAACTGTCTCCTTCAAAACATCTTTCGTTACAACAGATCCAGCACCAATAAGTGAATCTGTATATACATGAATTCCAGGCAAAATTATACTGCCAGCAGATACAATTGAAAATGATTCAACTGTCACACCCAGCATTTCATCGGATGGTGGTGTTGCATCATTAGTAAACAAACAATTAGCAAAAATCCAAACAAAATCTTTAATTATACTTTCTTCACATATGAATACATTACTGTGTATTCGTACATAATCTCCTATTTTACAATGATGTTGAATATCACACAAAGTGCCTATACTTGTATTATTACCTATATTAGTATTTTCTCTTATAGTAACTTTATGACCACTTTGAAAATTATCACCTATAACTGTATCTCCATATATAACATTTTCTGTTCTTATAAGAGAATTTTCACCTATAACTAGAGGATGTTTTTTATTCTTTCTATCCTTATAAAAATCATACAAATATTCTCCTAATATACTTCTTGCACCGATAAAACTCCCCCTTTTTATATGAACATTATCTCTTATAATACATCCATAATCTATGTACACATCATCTTCTATAACAACATTTTGACCAATTTCAACTCCATTTTTTATAGTTACATTTTCACCTAGTTTACACGATAAAGGCAACATAATAAGCTTTCCTCCTTATATCAACATTCATAAATATCTCTATCTATTAGTTTTAACTTTTTTAATATTTTATAAAAAACTATATCTGGATAAAGGATTCCTAAAAAGAAAATATTACATTCTTTCGTTAATTTCATGTATTCAAATTTTTTCAACCTATATATTGTTGTTCCAATTATTTTCTTATATGGCAATATCTCTTTACTTATTACAAGATTAAAATCATTTTGTAGTATCGAATTAGTTTTGTGCACAGTACTAATTCCACCAACCCTATATTTTATAATTGGCAAATCAATAAAGCCTATTTTTTCTCCCTTTCTTAATATCTGCATATACTTGGGATAGTCTTCTAAAAGTATATATGCTTCATCAAAAAGACCGTATTTATCAAAAAATTTTCTACTATATGCTGTTGATGAACCTGATATAAAATTTTGCTTACATAAAATCCTATACAATTTATCATTATCACCACGCAACATTTCAATTTGTTTTTTAGTAGGTAAAATTTTCACCTTTGCATTAATAGCTTTATTATACATTATCCTATATCCACTTAATATTAAAATATCATTATTTGTAAAAAATTCAACAATAGATTTTATAACATTTTCATTATAAAAACAATCATCTATTGCTAAAGGTATAATATACTTTCCATTACTGTTCTTTATAGCATTATTAAAATTTTTTACAGTACCTAAATTTTTTGTATTATGAATTATTTTGTAATTCACTATATTAACACTTTTTTTGTTATCAATATAATCTTTTATGTATTTATAGTTAAATTGTTTTGAACAATCATCACTTATTATTAGTTCCATACTATCGTAATTCTGCATAAATATAGAACTCAAGCATTCGTCCAAATATTTCAAATTATTATACGTTAGTACAATAATTGAAACAATTTCTTTATTCATAAAATTAACTCTCCTTATCATCTAATAAATATATCATTAAATATATTTATGGCTATTTCTTATACAAACCACATAAACAATATTAGAAGCACACAAAACAATAACAAAAATAATCATAAAGACATCTAAAGATCCCAAACACAATGAAAATAGATCTACATGAGCATATAATATATAATAAGCACATGTTGCATATAAAATTCCACCTATAACATTACTTGAAAATTTATAATATAATTTATTTCTTACATAAGACGTTAAAATTCCTATTGTAAATGAAAAAATAATAGAACCAACAAATCCAAAATAAATGTATCCCAAAAAATTATGTCTAGGATTTGGCCCTGATACATAAGTTACATTATAAAAAGCTTGAAATACTTGTAATCCTAAGTTATTTTTAATAAGATCACTGCCATAGCCTTGTATAAAATGCTTAAATAATATTAAATTCCCCAAAAAATTTGTAATAAAATTTCCAGTACTAATTTTGTATAATAAATTAGTATCAACATATGAGTAAATAAAAATATCACCTGATATTGCAATTCTATGAAATATATATTCAACGGTATCTCCTAATTTATTTCCTGTATATCTAAATCCAGTTATTAATATTGCAAATAAACATGCTATAATTAGTATTTTAGAACTAAAATTCAATATTTTTTTATAAATTAATTTATAATTATCTCTGAATTTGTAAGAAAATACAAGATAATACTGACACAAAAATATTATTATTACAAAATTACTCTTCCATCCTGAAAGTATCAAAGTTACAGATATAAAAATAAATACAAATGAATTATATAATTTATACGGGAGATTCAATTTTTTCATATCCATTAAATTATCAATAAAAATACATATTATAATTGGCAAGCAACCAGTTAATATTCTATTAAAAATACCCGCCTCATTTTGCAAATCCAGTAATGATTTTTTAATTTGATTATAAAAAATTGGAACTCCAAATTTTATATATATGTATAATTGTATTACTATATATATAAGAGAAACCATTACAAACATAATTTTCTTAATATTGAAGTAATACTGACTTTTAGAATTATCTATTTCTTTTTTTACTTTTTTTATATTAATTCTCGGAATACACATAATGCCAACTAAAAATGCTATTTCTGTCAATATATATTGTGTAATAAAATATTTGTTTATATATTTTAACATATATAAAAAAATATTTGTTGCTGTAGTACCAATTGAAAATAGAGTAAACAAAAGCATTGGATCAAATATACTATCTATTTGTTTCCTAAGCAATAACAAATACGTAAATGCTACAATAACAAAAATTAAAATGTACATTCCAAAATTTTGACTCATTATAGTATAAAAAAAATCTAAGGTCATATAATACCCTCACTTCTTTAAAAATATTTCACTTTATATTTTATTATTTAAATTCATATTATTCCTTATTCCGTGTACTATTGCATAAGCCTTTTCTTTATTTCCCGTAAAATAATATTGAATATACCTAATAATTCTTGTAAAGTAGAAAAAAGCTTTTGATAAAATAAATTTAAAGTATCCTACCCTTTTCCTATTTTTATTCATAAAAAGTACTCGATTTCTAGTACACCATCTTATGGAAAATGCAGATTCTTCGCCCCCGCCTGACAAACCCACTTTATGGTAAATAACTGCTTTGGGTTCATACCAAATCATGTATCCACATTCTTTAACCCTAACACAAAAATCTACATCTTCAAAATACATGAAGTATTCTTCTGATAATGGACCTACTTTTTCAATTACTTTTCTTTTAACTAAAATGCAGCATCCTGTCATAAAATCTATTTCCTTTTCGTCATCACATTGTCCATTATCAATTTCACGCATTCCAAAGTGAGTTCCGATAAATTTAAACCAATCTATTTTGCCGCCGCCAAACCATATCTTTGTAACTTCCGGATAGTACATTATTTTACAACCTACCATACCTATAGATGTATTTCTCGAAAACGGTACAAGCATATTGCTTAAAAAATCTCTTTCTACTAAAGTATCATTATTTAATAAAAGTACATAATCTGCACCCTTCTCAAGTGCATATCTCATACCTATATTATTTCCTCCTGCAAACCCCAAATTTTTCATAGACCTCAATAAAATACAATCCTTCAATTTATCATTTATTCTTGCAACTGATTCATCTGTTGAAGCATTATCTACTATAATAACTTTATAATTTTTGTAACTTATTTTCCTTAAACTTTTTACACATTCTATGGTATCTTTATAAGCATTATAGTTTACTATAATTATAAATACTAAAGACATCTTACCAACCTTCCCACTATCATATATAACATTAATTATTCTAAAATTCCATACAAATGTACATATGTACAAGCTCATACAAATACTAATTAAATTTTTTATATTTATAAATCAGTAGAATTTTTTACATTAATCAAAAACTTATTATAATCTTCGCCTATTGCATCCCACGAATAGTTTTGTTTCATTAACATTAAAGAATTTTTTACTAATATGCTATAATCGGCAGGATTACTTAGTATTTTTGAGCATTGATTTATAAAACCTTCTTCATCATTAGCCAATATAACGTGTATTTTATCTTTAAATTTCGTTCCCTCTATTCCTTTAGATGTTGTAACAACAATCTTACCATTACCAAGAGCCTCAAATAATTTTATTTTGACTCCTCCTCCACTTTTTAATGGTATAACAACCAAATCAGCCTTGTGAATATAGGGTTCTACACTTTCCACTTCACCTGTTACAATAATATCATCATTAGCTAATTTTTTAACTTCATCAGTTGGTTTTTTCCCAACAATATAAAACTTTAAGTTCTTAACTTTTTCCTTGATATGAGGAAATATATTTGTACAAAACCACTCAACTGCTTGTACATTGGGTTGATAATTCATTTTACCTGTAAACAATATAATTTTACATCCATCATTAATTGTAATTTTTTTTTCATTATTAAAATCAACATCATATCCCTGTGGTGTAATATTATACCTTTTAATATTATACATATTTTGAAACACTTCAGCATCCTTTTCTGATATGAACGTAAACCCATTTATTAAATTAGATTTATATATTTTATCCTCAAATCTTTTCATTTTAATATATTCTATATAGAATATTGCCTTATGTATATAATTTTTTGAATTTTTGTATATACTTTGAAACACTTTAAATTCAATATTATGTTGTGTAATAATTTTAGGTATATTATTATTTACAGGACAATTTAAAATCATCTCTGGAATATCAATAATTATCAAATCTACTTTCTTTTCACTTGCAATAATTTTCTCAATATCATAATACATATTTTTATTATATCTAGATACGACAGAATACGGTTTAAATAAATTTAAAATTGCATTCTTATATTTATTTTCTCTTCTATATATATTTACTTCTGAACAAACTTCTTTTATTTTTTCAAGCTCTACTTTTTCACTATTCTCTGCTAAAGTATACAAAAATATATTATTTGAATGTTTTTGTATTTGCTTCAATCTTTCCCATGTATATATTCTGCCACCTGAATTCGCAGGATATGGCAGTTCCATTGATATAAATATTATATTCATTTCATCACCTATTTGACCAATCCATATACTTTTAACACAATTGCACAATAATTTTACGCTTATTAACGAACTTCTATACCATTTTCCAATGATTATCATTTTTAAATTCGTTAAATTTATACTTAATAAAATCATTTATTCTTTTCTTGAATACTTCTTCCCTAAATTCCTCTGCATGAACTCTTATAATTTTCTTATCAAATTTAATTTTTTCAAATTTTTCAACGGATACTTTTAATGCATTTACATTTTGCTCTTCAAAGAACACCCCTGTAACTCCATCAACTACTGTCTCAAGTGCTCCGCCTTTTCCATATGCTATAACTGGTCTTCCACTTGCCTGCGCTTCAAGCGGCGTTATACCAAAGTCCTCTTCTCCTGGAAATATAAAAGCCCTACACTTAGAATAATAATCTTTAATAACTTCATCTGGCTGTCTTCCCAAAAACTTTATATTATCTTTGGCCATAGTTTTTAATCTTTCTAGATCTTTGCCACCACCAATTACAACTAGTGGAAGTCCTAATTCATTAAAAGCTTGCACCGCCAAATCTATTTTTTTATATGGAACCAACCTAGAAACTATTAAAAAATAGTCCTCATCAATATCACTTATATTGAACAAATTACATCTTACAGGAGGATGAATAACTACACTTTCCCGTCTATAATGTTTCCATATTCTTTTAGCTACATTTTCAGAGTTAGCTATAAAGTAATCTACTCTATCGGCTGAAACTTTATCCCACATTCTTATATAATTCATTACATACTTTAATAGTCTACCTTTTAATTTATTTAATCCCCATTCATTAGCATATTCATAATAATATTCCCATGCATACCTCATAGGAGTATGACAGTAACAAACATGCATCGTATTAGGATTTGTAATAACTCCTTTTGCACATGAAGAACTGCTGCTTAAAACAATATCATATTCGTTTAAATCAAAGTTCTCAAATGCCATAGGCATAAAAGGAAGTAACTTCTGGTGTCCCCTCTTAATATTTTTAGGGCTTTGAAGAAAAGACGTCCTTACATCAATATTTTGTAGTTCACCGTCCAACTTTTCTGGATTATATAATGTAGTATAAATAGGAGCATCCCTATATAACTCCTTAAAATTTATGACTACTCTTTCCGCTCCACCCATATTTGTAAGCCAATCATGTACTAAAGCAATTTTCATCAGATATACTCCTAATCTAAAATAATCATTTTATTACTTTTTTCTTAATTTCTTTAATTCTTTCAATATCATCTTTCCTACCAACAAAAATAATATCATCACTTTCAACAACAAATACATCTGAAAGTCCAACAACAACTATTGGTTTTTCTTTTCCAACTAATATATTATTTTTGCTGTCTATACTTTTTATTTCTCCAACACATACATTGTTATCTTCATCCTTGTCCCTGTATCTTTCAACAGCATGCCAGGTTCCTATGTCATCCCATCCAAAATCACATGGAATTACATATATATTATCTGCCTTTTCCATTATTCCATAATCAACAGATATATCATCTACATTAACATATTCTCTTTTTAGAGTATTATTAAACTCGCTGTCACTTGATATTGCTATTTCCCTTAAAATATTATATGTTTTATTTAAATATTTCTCAGTAAGTTTAAGTATTGTAGAACATTTCCATATAAACATACCACCATTCCAGAGAAAATTTCCTACTTTAAGGTAACTTTCCGCTTTTTCTCTGTTAGGTTTTTCTACAAACTTATCGACTTTTCTTATTTCAAAACCATTTACTTTTTCTTTTATTTCTCCTGATTTTATGTACCCATACCCTGTTTCAGGTCTGTTAGGCTGCATTCCAAACGTAACTATAGAATCATCATTCTCTTCAACAAAATTATTTGCTGACTTTATCGTATCTAAAAGTTTATTGTCATTTACTATTAAGTGATCAGATGGTAATACAACTATAGATGCATCCTTGTAATATTTGTTTATCATAAAAGCTGAAAGTCCTATACATGGTGCTGTGTTTTTTCCCACTGGCTCAACTATTATATTTCTTTCAGGGAGCTCTGGAAGTTGCTTCTTTAAAATATCTACATATCTCTCAGCAGTTACAACAAAAATTTTTTCTATACTTATTAACTTTTCAAGTCTTTCAACAGTCATTTGAATCATTGTTTTATCACCCAAAAGCTGCAAAAACTGCTTTGGTTTCTCATCTGTCGACAGAGGCCAAAATCTTTCTCCTTTACCTCCAGCCATTATAAGTGCACAAAGCATATGATTCCTCCTTATCTTGCTCCATCTTTTTTAATAACTACTACAAATGTTTTTAATATTATTTTTATATCAGACCATATTCCCCTATTATCTATATATTTCATGTCTAGCGCAACCCTTTCTTCATAAGAAGTATCACTTCTTCCACTAGTTTGCCACAATCCTGTAAGTCCTGGTTTTACGCTTAAGAATTTTTTGCCGTATTTGCCATACTTAGGTAGTTCCTTTTGAACAATAGGTCTAGAGCCAACTATTGTCATGTTGCCTATAAAAATATTTAAAAGCTGTGGTAACTCGTCTAAACTTGTCCTTCTAAGAAAATCTCCAACTTTAGTTATTCTTGGGTCATGCTCAAGTTTAAAATTTTCTTTATATTCTCTCTTTTGCTCTGGTGTTAATTTTTTAAGAACCCCTTCTGCATTTTCTATCATAGTTCTAAACTTATAAACTTTTATATGTTTACCTTTATATCCTAATCTTTCATGTCCAAAAATAATAGATCCTTTAGAATCTATTCTGATAGCAACCGCAATTAAAAGCATAAATGGACTCAATAATATAATACCACAAAAAGAGCCAATCAAATCTATGATTCTCTTTAATATGTAATAACCAATACTCTTCTCACCAATTTTATCCTGCACAAATACAACGTTATCGTCATTTAATTCCAAATTCTGCAATATATGCCCCCCCTTGCATTTTATAATACTTGTCCTTTTCTCCTATTAATTATACACTAATTCTTTTTTAAATTCATTATTATTTATCATAATTTCTGTATTTTAGTCATATTTAATTTATTCCATTATTACATTATACGGCAACCAAACCAATTATACAAAAAAAAAGAATATGTAAATCTTATTATATATTACAGCCTAATATTAATGTAAATATACATTTATGATATAATTATATAAAACTACTGCAAAACTTAATTTTTACATTTTCCAAAGTACTTATTTACATATACAAATAAAATTTTCAACTTAAAAGGCAGGTGTCATCCATGAAAAAACTATTATTAATTCTAGCATGTATTTTATGCTTTTCATTTATATTTTATAATTCTTCTCAAAACACAAATACATCTAACGCGCGAAGCTACCACTACACAAATGATTTAAGAAATTTATACAGAAAATTAAAAGGCGAAAGTAAAAAAAACTACAACACCCTTCCAGCAAATCAAAGGGATGAAAAAATAAACATCTTCATAAGAAAAAATGCCCATGCTTTTGAATACCTTTTACTTGCAATTATAGTTACAATTGTTCTTTTTAGCTTTGGTCTTAAAGGCAAAAATGCAGTGGTTTATATATGGTTTATATGCTTGTTTTATGCTGTACTTGATGAATTTCATCAGTTATATGTTCCTGGAAGGACATCCCAGGTATCTGATGTTATGATAGATTTTCTTGGTGCAAATATTGGTATGTGGATAAGCTATTTTGTATATTATGTAATACTACGCAGAAAGCATAATAAAAACTAAGAGTTTTAGTGGCATGTCTTTCGCCGCTAAAACTCTTTACTTCTAGTACTGTTTGGCCTTTTCTTCTCCTCTTAAAACTCTAAGTCCACCTTCGGCTAAAGCAAGAAGCTCATCTTCTCCTCCGTACTGTACTACAGGAGCTATGAATTTTACTCTGTCAGTTATTGCTTTGCATACATGATCATTGTAAGCAATTCCACCTGTTAAAATTATAGCATCTACATTACCACTTAAAACAGCAGCACATTTTCCTATTTCTTTTGATACCTGATAAGTAAAGGCTTCATATACAAGCTTGCAGTTCTTATCTCCTTCAAGAGCCTTGTCTACTACAGCTTTAAAGTCAAGTGTATTTAAATAGCTGACTACTCCGCCTTTACCGTTTATCTTTTTCATTACTTCATCTTCAGTATATTTTCCGCTGAAGCACATTCTTACGAGGTCTCCTATTGGAACACCGCCGCTTCTCTCTGGTGAGAATGGTCCCTCTCCATCAAGACCGTTGTTTACATCAACAACTACTCCCTTTTGGTGTACTCCTACGGTTGTACCTCCACCCATGTGAGCTACTATAAGATTTAAATCCTCATATTTCTTTCCTTTTTCCTTAGCATATCTTCTAGCAACTGCCTTCTGATTTAATGCGTGAAATATACTTTTTCTTGGTATATCAGCCATTCCTGATACTCTTGCAACATCTGATAATTCATCAACAACTATTGGATCTACTATGTAAGCTGGAATATTAACGCCTTTAGCTATTTCTTTTGCTATTATTCCTGCAAGATTTGCAGCATGTTGTCCCTGTACTCCTATTTTAAGGTCGTGAAGCATTGCATCATTAACCTCATAAGTACCACTTACTAGAGGTTTTAGCATTCCACCTCTTCCAACTATTGCATTTAAACTTGCAACTTCTATTTTAGCTTCCTTTAAAGCGTCTAATATTACATCTTTTCTGAATTCAAATTGATCAAATATTGTTTTATATTTTGCTATCTCTTCTGCTGAATGTCTTAAAGTCTTCTCAAATACTTCTTTTTCATCGTCATAAACACCTATTTTAGTTGAAGTAGAGCCTGGATTAATTATTAATAATCTATACATGTTACTTACCCCCACTATATTATTTATTACCTGCAACTAATGCTGCAAGTGCTATAGAATTCATCTTTGTTTCATGACTGTCAGCTCTTGAAGTTAAAACAACAGGAGCAGAAGTTCCAACAAGTATTCCACCATTTTTAGAGTCAGTTGTATATGTTAAAGTTTTGTACATTACATTTCCTGTTTCTATGTTTGGCATTAAGAAGATATCTGCTTTTCCAGCAACTTCTCCAGTTACGCCCTTATGTTTTGCAGCATCTTGTGATAAAGCTATATCTAATGCTAAAGGTCCATCAACTACGCATCCTTTAATTTGTCCTCTATCACTCATTTTTGAAAGCATTGCTGCATCAAGTGTTGCAGGCATCTTAGGATTTACAACCTCAACAGCACATATTGGTGCTACCTTTGGTTTTTCTATTCCAATTGCATGTGCTACTTTAACTGCATTATTTACTATATCAATCTTTTCTTTTAATTCAGGGTATGTGTTAAAAGCAACATCTGTTAAAAATAAAAGTCTATCAAATTTTTCAGTTTCAAATACTGCAACATGGGACATAGTTTTTCCTGTTCTTAGTCCAACTTCTTTGTTTAATACAGATCTTAGGAAAGTTGCTGTATTTACAAGTCCTTTCATTACCATGTCTGCTTTTCCTGTTGATACAAGCTCTACTGCCTTTAAAGCTGCTTTTTTAACATCAGGCTCGTTTACTATCTCAAATTGATTTACATCTAGTCCTATTTTAAGTCCTATTGATACGATTTCATCATGATCTCCAACAAGAATAGCATCTGCAATGCCATTTTTCTTTGCATCTCTTATTGCTTCAAGTACAGGTGCATCCTGTGCTACAGCAACAGCAACCTTTTTCATTTCTTTACTTTTTACTTTCATGATTATTTCATCAAAACTCTTAATCACAGTTCGTACACTCCCTTTTAATTTTTAATATACCCATGTTAAATGATTAACGTGCTCATTTATATTTTAACAAACTTTTCACATTAAGTTAAGCTTTTCTGAAAATTTTTATATATTTATTTTATATTTCTTCATTATACTTTCTGCTGATTTAATTCCATCAACTGCAGCAGATATTATACCGCCTGCAAAGCCAGCCCCTTCACCAGAAGGATACAAGCCTTGTAATGAAATACTTTCAAGGTTCTCACCTCTAACTATTTTTACTGGTGCAGAAGTTCTTGTTTCAATTCCTGTCATAACAGCATCATTATACATAAATCCTGTTATTTTTTTGTCAAAATCAATCATTCCCTCTTTTAAAGAGCTAATAACATACGAAGGAAGACACTTAGATAATGCTGCAAACTTATATCCTGGAGTATATGACGGCTTAACGCCTCCTATTTTAGTAGATACGGTATCCTTCATAAAATCACCTACAAGCTGAATCGGTGCATTATAATTTCCTCCTCCATTTAAATAGGCAAGATGCTCATAATATCTTTGAAATTCCATACCTATAAGAGGATTTTTATCACTTATATCTTTGTTATAAAGTCCTATTGCATTTTTAAAATCATCTTCCTTAACCGTTACAACAATAGCTGCATTTGAATTTTCCATATCTCTTCTGTAATTGCTCATACCATTGCATACAAGTCTTTCTTGTTCTGATGATGAAGCAACAACTGCTCCTCCAGGGCACATACAAAAACTATATACTCCTCTTTTATCTTTTGTAGTATGTGACAACCTATAATCCGCTGCTTTAAGTCTTGGATGATCTTTATATTTTCCATATTGACTTTCATTTATAAACTCCCTAGGATGCTCTATTCTAACACCTATAGCAAAAGGCTTTGGTTCTAAAAACACTCCTTTTTTATAGAGCATTTCATACGTATCTCTAGAGCTGTGACCTACTGCCAGTATTACACATTCGGCAGGTATTTCTTCGCCATTTACCACAACTGCACAAATAGCATTATTTTTTACAATTATATCCTCTAGTCTACTGTTAAAAATTATTTCTCCGCCTAAATTTATTATCTTTTTTCGTATATTCTTAACAACTTTTTTTAATATATCCGTACCTATATGTGGTTTTCCCGAATAAGTTATCTCCTCCGGTGCCCCACAGCTTACAAATTCATCAAGAACTAAACCGCACCTAGAATCCTTTATCCTCGTGGTAAGCTTACCATCAGAAAAGGTTCCAGCTCCACCTTCTCCAAATTGAACATTTGACTCTGTATTTAATTCACCAGTTTTCCAAAAGTTATCCACAGTCTTTGTTCTGTCATCCACATTTTCTCCTCTTTCGATAACAATTGGTGCATAACCATTCTGTGCAAGTGTTAAAGCAGCAAACATTCCACATGGTCCCATTCCAATAACTACAGGTCTAGATTTAAGTTTTTCGTGGCCAAATTGAAATTTTTCTTTCGGCTTATCTTTTTCAATAAATGCATCTCTTCCGTGAATCTTTGATATTATTCTATCCTCATTTTTACACTTTACCTCAACGGAATAGTTGAATTTTATAGTGTTTTTCCTTCTTGCATCTATAGATTCCCTTAGAATTTTAAATTTTTCAAAATCCTTCTCTGAAATTTTAAG
This sequence comes from Clostridium pasteurianum, assembly GCF_001705235.1. NCBI lineage: Bacteria > Bacillati > Bacillota > Clostridia > Eubacteriales > Clostridiaceae > Clostridium > Clostridium pasteurianum. Next base: position 2,907,194 of record NZ_MCGV01000001.1, on the reverse strand, counting down.
CTTCTTTGCTGCCCTTTTCCTTATATTTTCTTCATCTTCATCTATATCTAAAATTATATTATTAATTCGTATCATATAATAATTTTCTCCTTATTTTGTTATAGTAACATTAATCTTATCTGTCGTCTGTGAAACCTTTGTAACGCCTGAAGGCAGTGTTAAATTTATTGGAAGGCTGTACGTTCCTTCACTTAAATTACTTAAATCCACAGAAGCTTTTATATCTCCATCCTTTATGCCGTTAATAACCGACTGATATCCAGATACAACTACCCCTACAGTATTGCTTGCCATTTGTGATTTTAAATTTGCTCCTAAATTTACCGTGCTTATATTAACACTAAAGCTCTTTTGTATAATATTATCTGTTACTATATTTACACTCACAGTATTATCGGAATTAGCAAGTTTGATACCATCTGGAACTACAAGTTTTACATTTAAAGTTTGTGCAGCAGAAATTTTTGACAAATCTATAGCTTCTGTATTGATTGAAGATATATTACTAAGGCCATCGTTTGTTCCTACCAATTCTATATTTGATATACTTGGAGTTATGGATTTTATCTTTACCCCATTGGCTGGCTGCCCTGTAGTTACTACATTTATGGCTGCACTTTTAACTTTCCTTCTTTTAGTCAAAGTTATATCTATATTCTTAGGTTCTATTTCAACGCCATTTACAATATTTCCTTTAGCATCAATAGCTGTAAGCTTAGCTTTACTTGTAAAAGTATCTTCATCTTCACTTTTAATAACCGCTGTTGCCTCTACGTGATCTACTGTAGAGACTGCCTCAGATGCTCCAGAAATATTAGCTTTAGATGGATTTGAAAATGCTTCATAAAGTTCTGTTAAATAAGTAGTTTTTCCTTGCTTTTTTACAGCTACAGCAACACTTTTCTTCTCTATTTTGTCTACTCTTACACTCACCCACATGTTATCTCCTTGAACAACATTTACATTATCAGGAGATTTTATTATTTGGACAGGTATGTTATTTTCACCTTGCTTTACCGCATAAGAGCTGATATCAGCTACTATCTTAAATTCACCCGCTTTGACTTTATATATATCCGCTGCATTACCCTTTATTGTAAGTGTAATTTCAAATTTTTGATTAGGTGCAAGGGTAAGATTACTTGACTTAAGGGAATCAGTATTATTTATTGTAACTGGAATATTTTTAATTTTATAAGTTTTAATAGGATTTTCATAGTTAGTAATGTACATCCACAAACCAAATGCAGCCAAAAAACACATAATCCTAACTACTATTTCTTTTTTTGTTTTTGTGTCCACCCTTTCACCTTCTCCCAAAATGTAATTTTCTTTCTGTACCTATTCATAATTATATTCATCAATATTTCTTTCAATTTTTCAGGGGTATAATTTCTTGTGAGTTTTCCATTTATAGCAAGTGATATATTTCCGGTTTCTTCTGATACTATTAGAACTAAGGCATCAGAATTCTCTGATATTCCTATTCCCGCTCTATGCCTCGTTCCAAGCTTTTTATTTAAGTCATTATTCGAAGTAAGTGGCAAGAAACACCCTGAAGCTACAATTCTGTCATTTCTTATTATTGTCGCTCCATCATGGAGAGGTGTATTTACTACAAATATATTTTCTAATAATGCCGATGATACTATAGCATCAATTCTGGTACCTGAGCTTATTATATCCTCAAGACCAGTGGCCTGCTCAATTATAATAAGTGCCCCTGTTTTGCTCTCTGATAAATTTTTCACACTGGTAATAATCTCTTTTAACAGCTTATCTATTGCATCTCTATCCTGCAAAATATGTCCTTCAGCAAATGCACTTCTTCCAAGATGTTCAAGAGCTCTTCTTATTTCCGGTTGAAATATTATTATTATAGAGAGAACACCTATAGTTATAGTTCTCTGTAAAATCCAATTAAGCATTGTAAGATTAAAAATTTCACTTAGAGGTATCAATAAAATTATTAAAAGTATTCCCTTTAACAGCTGCACAGCTCTGGTTTCTCTCATGATACTATAAATTTTATAAAATATGTATGTAACAACAAGTATATCAACTACAGACCACACAGTTAATCCCTTAAGAGAATTTTCTATAATGTCTATTACTTCCAAATTTTTCACCTCCACCATATTAGTTAACTATAATTATAATTATACACTATACAATGAAAATTTATATGGATTAAATTTATAATTTTTTATTAAAAGAATATATAATTGTTTTTTTACATAACTATATACATAAGAGGTGATATAACAGTGAAAAACTTTATCAATAAAAAAATAGCATTTATAAGTTTTACTACAATTTTAGCATGCACTCTTGTGTTTTTTATAGCCTATAACATAATTCTAATAAATTCTTATGAGAACTACAAAAACTACATAAATAAAATTGCAACTTCAATTAATAGTGCAAATAATATATCAGTAAAATTTGATGCAAAAGATACTAAAAAACAAGCATCTAACAGTATACATTATCTTCTTAATATCAAAAAAGATATAAATCACACCCATGTAATAAACAAATACAAATATATAATGTCATCTTTAAATGCTGGTATAACTGAAAATATTCTCGCCTACAAGCAGCTTATTTTATGTATAGATAATCCAGATGATCCTAACTTATCTTCTTCTATAAATTCACTTGATAACTATCAAAAACTCTGCGTAAAAAAATATTCAGAAACGAATTCATTTAAAAAAGATCTAATTACGACCAACAATTTTTCAGCTCTTTTATACAATTCAAAACATTATTTTGCTGAAAAACAAGCACTAAAAAAATACAATGCCGTTTCGTCTTCTGAATTGAGTGAATTTAATTCCAACATTTCTACTATGGCTAATGAATTTAATTCTATACGAACAAATTTTAAATTCTATGCAGAAGAAGCAAGAAATAAAAAGATCTCGTACAATTACGCACTTAAACAAATAGAAGATAACCAAAGTAATTTAAGTAATTTTGAACAAAATTTAGCGAACCTTTCTATTCCACAAAATAAGGTTGATGTTTTCTGTGCATTAAAAAAGTCAGTAAATGATTATAAACTATACATAAAAGACTTTATATCTGCTCTAACCTATGAAGAAAATTCATCTGACACTTACCTTTCTGCCTCAGATATATCTAAACTATACAATGATTCAGATTACAAATTTAAAAAAACAAATGAGGACTTTGATAAATTTAACAAGCTGTACAAATAGATTTTTTATGATTTATATGAATTTTTTTCATAATCTTGCGCATAATATCATTAGCCTGAATTAAAAAACACGGGGAAACCATTTTTTGGGGTGAATCACATGTTTATGTGTAGGTTTGTGCCTTTACCGAATCCGTCAGCTAACCTCGTAAAATAAAAGGAGGAATATTGATGAAAAAATTCATTTGGGCTATTATGCTTTTTGTTTCAATTGGATTTTGTTTTCCTAATTCTTGTAGTGCAAGTACTTTTTCTATACCAAAGGAGGGAATTCTTTATAAACCTTTATCAGCAGTCAATGATGAAAAGGTCGAGAAAAATTTATATGATGAAAAGGTCGATTCTGTTCAGGTTTTTAATCCTAATGGCAATTCCATTTATATCACCAATAATGATATTAATTTAATGGCACAGGTGGTATACGCTGAAAGTTGCTCAGAACCATACGAAGGTAAAGTGGCTGTAGCATCTGTTATTCTAAACAGACTTCAAAACCCAGAGTTTCCTAAATCCATAGGCGATGTAGTTAAACAAAAATATGCTTTTTCATGCATCAGAGATGGGAAAATAACAGTATCACCAAATAAAGAATGCTACAATGCAGTTATGGATGCTTTACATGGAAATGATCCAACTCCCAAAGCTGTATATTTTTATAACCCGAGAATATCAACATCCTCATGGATGAATAACATACAAAAAGAAAATGTAAAAATTATAGGCAATCACGTATTTTTTAGAACATATAAATAGAATAACAATATTGCAGAACATTAAATAAAATTTATACATCTAAAAGTCTAAATAGTAAAATTCTAAGATGTATTAAATTTTATTTAAATCGTTCTGCAATATTGTTATTTTATTTTTGAGGGTAAAGCAATGAAAAAATTCCTCCGTGCCTACGGAATTTTAGGTGTAAATCTAAATATTATAATAGCTACTTTTCTGAAAATATGTCCATAGCCTTCTTTAATATTTCTTTTTCTTCTTCTAACTGTGATACCTTTTTCAATAATTTGTTATACTCTTCTAATGTAATAGTTGTATTATCGTCTATAACTATGGTTTTCCCCTTTTTAACCCAACCGCTTATTGTTGATTTTGCCACAGAATATTGGCGACTTAATTCTGTAATTGTCTTTCCAGAATTATAGAGTTCTACTATTCTATTTTTAAATTCATCTGTATAGTGCTTTTTCCCTGTTAACATATAAACACACCCTTCTCTTATCTATATTTTAATGTGTTCTGTTTTTCATATCTACAATATTATAAATTAACTTTTCGCACCACCATCACACCTACTGACGAGTAGCACAATGTTATCATTTAACACCATATTATTTTAAAGCACCTATAAACCGTAAATAAAAATAACATTCTCAGCTAAAGTATCACATCATTTAAAAAGTGCCTATCGATGATAAAGAAAGATAATGTGATCTGACCAAACCTCGTATATGATAGCAGTGGAAGAAAATCTTCCTTGCTTTACTCCTAAATTAAAATAGCAGTGCTTTGGAACAATTTAAAAAAACTCTAATAAATCTTGGTGAAAAAATCGTAAAATACTTAGATATTTCAATTTGTCTGAGCTTTTTTTCAGCGAGTTATTGAAATTTCTTAGTATTTACGATTTTTCCACCTTAGATTTATAGAGTTTTTTTAATGTTCCAATGCACTGCTATTTTAATTTCTCCACGGCATTCAGTGCCGCTACCTGTCCTTCTCCAACTGCTTTCATATACTGATAAGGCTTTCCTGTGCAGTCTCCTGCCGCATAGCAGCCATCTATATTAGTTTCCATCTTTCTATTTACTTTTATATGACCATCTTCAACTTCTAGCCCTGGAACCAGTTGTTCTGGAGGAGCGCTGTCCTTTAATACAAATATTCCATCCGTCTCAATTTCATTTGACTTAAGCTTTAGCTTTTCTACTTTTTTATCTCCGACAATTTCTACAGGAGCATCTTTTACAAGTTCTACGCCAGGATTCAATTTATACTCATCTCTGTACATAGGAACATAATAAACCTTAGATGCAATTTCATCTAAATAATTAGCTTCACTTTCCGCTTCTTTATTATAGCCAACTACTGTCGCAACTTTATCTTTATACAAAGGAGCATCACAAGTGGCACAATAGCCCACACCTCTACCTAAAAACTTATCTTCACCATTTAATGGTTTAGTGTGTTCCATACCCATAGCAAGTATAACTTTTGATGCTTCATAAGTTTCGCCACTGGTCATTATAGAAAAATATTCTCCCATGGCATATATATTGTTTACCTTTAAATCTTGTATTTGTATACCTAACTTATCTATATGTTCTTTAAATTTACTTTTTAATTCATCGCCCTTTATTCCATAAAAACCGAGGTAATTATTTATAACAGGTGCTAGGCCTAATTTCTTACTCAAATTCTTGTTTCCAAAAACAATAATTTTCTTATTCCTAACCTTAGCATTTACTGCTGCCGATAACCCTGCTGGTCCACTACCTATTATGGCTATATCGTATCTCTCCATTTTAAAGTCCTATACCTATATGTGTTTTTCTATAGACGATACAATTGACTGTTTAGGTCTGAAGCCAACTAAAGTATCGACAGGATTTCCATTTTTAAAGATCATAACTGTAGGTATACTTGCTATACTAAATTTGCCTGCTACTGCTGGATTATCATCAACATTTACCTTTACAAATTTTGCTTTGCTATCAAGTTCATTAGATACTTCATCCATTACAGGTCCAAGCATCTTACATGGTCCGCACCATGGAGCCCAAAAGTCAACTACTACAGGCTTTTCTGAATTTTTTATCTCTTCATCAAAAATAGAATCATTAATTTCTTTTACCATAATTATTCCTCCTTATATACCCCTATAGGGTATAACGTAATTATATTTTACCACTCAATAATATAATGTCAATAATTTTTACCCATATATATTATAAACATAATATCCTTATAATATAACTTTACCTATTAATTATATCAGATATGTTGGAATTGTTATAAATTGATTCAGGATAACTATTTGAGAGCTTATTAGCATATCTTTTAGCAGCTTCTATATTTACATCCTTATTCAAAATAGCTAGATTATATAAAACAGTTTCCTCATAACTTCCTTTGGAAAACTTCTGATCATACATACTATAATAATTTATAGCATTCTGAGCATCATTAGTATTCTTATATGCTTCTGCTAAAAAATAAATTATATCAGAATAAAGATAACTTTTTTCTCCATACTTATATGCTTTTAAAAGACTTTGCTTTCCACCTTCATAATCTTTATTTTGAATAAGATTTGTACCATTCTTATAAAAATATTGAACTCCATCACTTGTAAGTACATCTAGAGCCTTTGATATTAAAACCTTGTCATTTACTCCAAGACTACTTTTATCTTTCCACTTTTCCTCATATTCATAAATTTTATTAAAATCCTTATTATCAACTGCTTTCTGAAGTTCTGAGCCATTAAAAATCTCCTGCTTTACAACCTTTTTCTTTTTAATAGGAGTTTTTACTTTACTCTTTGGTGTCTCCTTTTTAATTATTTTTTTAGACGGTGTTTTTTTAATTGAAACTTTTCTATTTTTAATATAATTCTTTGCCTCAAATGCTCCAAATATCATAACAATCACTATAATAATAGCAGTAAGAGTTTTAAAAATTTTACCTGTATCAATTCTATTTTTCATAATTCCAAGATGTACAAGTTCCTTTTTGTTTTTTAATGCCATTTCATTATTTATATCAATTTTAAGTACATCTTCAATTTTTGAGATGGCTTTTTGATACTTTCCTTGCTTCATATAGCACAACGCCATATTATTATTAACATTTATACAATTATAAGAACTCTTGGAACATTCATCTAAAAACTCGAGTGCCTCTTCTATTTCAACCCTTTTTATACACTTAAGCGCTTTAATATAATAATTCAATCTTTTTTTATCATCCGAAATATCCTCTAAATATTTTTTTGCTGCTCCATCATTATTATTATACGCATTAAGTTTCCAAATAGCATTTGCTTCATCTAAATTACCCTTAAAGTAAAGGAGCATTCCCTTAAGATCAAGTGCAGCATTATTTCTTATATCAATTGATATACTTTTCTCACATAAACTTATAGCCTTATCTATATATCCTTTTTGAAAACATAAAAGTGCCTTTTTATAATTTTTTTTAGATTTATTCACCAATATCACCTTTTTTATTTTATGTACTCTTTCTAATATATCATATTATTGTTTATCGTAGTAGCAGGAAATATATTTACTCTATTCTTAATATAAAAGTTTGGGGTTTTAATAGAAAAATATCCCATTGAAAGACAATAAAAAAACTATTTATAGATAAAAAAACAGGATGAATAATATTTCTACTATCCATCCTTATAAATTAATGCAAAAAACTTTATATATTAAAATGATTTTTTAGGCTTTCATAATCAATTCTTTTGCAGTTAAGATTGAAGACGCACTCATTGAGAATTCGTCAAGACCATACTCTACTAATGTTGGTATTGCCTTTTCATCTCCAGCCATCTCACCGCACATTCCACACCATTTTCCTTCTTTGTGTGCAGATTGAATTGTCAATTTTATTAACTTAAGTACAGCAGGATGCATTGGGTTATAAAGGTATGATACCTTCTCATTCATTCTATCTGCTGCTAAAGTATATTGTATAAGGTCATTAGTTCCTATACTAAAGAAATCAACGTATTTTGCAAGTTCTTCTGAGTTTACAGCAGCTGCTGGGATTTCAACCATTATTCCTGTTTCAAGTTTATCATTAAATTTCTTTCCTTCGGCTTTTAATTCACCCATACATTCTTTAAGAACTTCTTTAGCTTCTAAGAATTCTTCAAGTGATGATATCATAGGGAACATTATTTTTAAATTTCCATATACAGAAGCTCTTAAAAGTGCTCTTAATTGAACTTTAAATATATCTTTTCTTCCAAGGCAAAGTCTTATTGCTCTAAAACCAAGGAATGGATTCATTTCTTCTGGAAGAGGTAAGTATGAAAGTTTTTTATCTCCACCTATATCTAGTGTTCTTATTACAACTGTTTTACCATTCATTTTTTCTACTACAGTTTTATATGCTTCAAACTGCTCATCTTCTGTAGGCATTGCATCTCTATCCATGTATAAAAATTCTGTTCTGAAAAGACCTACTCCATCTCCGCCATTTTTAAGTACAGCTTCAACATCTTTAGCCTTTCCTATGTTTCCACAAACCTCTACTCTTTTTCCTGCTCTAGTTCTTGTTTCTACATTTATGAGCTCTCTTAATTTTTCCTGCTGCTTCTCATATTCAACCTTTTTAGCTTCGTATTCTTTTATTGTCTTTTCATCAGGATTTATTATAGCAACGCCTTCTGCTCCGTCTACTATTATAGTATCTCCATTTTTAACGTTTTCTACTATGTCATGAAGTCCAACAACTGCTGGTATTTCAAGTGTTCTTGCCATTATAGCGCTGTGAGATGTTCTTCCACCTATGTTAGTTAAAAATGCAATTACTCTATTTTTATCAAGTTGAGCTGTATCTGAAGGTGTTAAATCATGTGCAACTACAACTGTATTTTTATCTATATCAGCAAGACCTGTCATATCATTTCCTAAAAGGTTTTGTATAATTCTATTTCCAACATCTTTTACATCAGCTATTCTTTCTTTCATGTACTCGTCTTCAATACCTGCAAAAACTTTTACATAATTATCTATTACATTTTCAAGTGCTTTTTCAGCATTTATCTTTTCATCTGATATTATATTTTCTGCTGAACCAACAAATTCAGGATCATCAAGAAACATCATGTGGCTTTCAAATACTGCTGCTTTATCAGCGCCTAAATCCTTTTCAGCTTTGGCTTTAATTTTTGTAAGCTGAGCTCTTGATTTTTCTATCGCTGCATTAAGTCTATTTTTTTCACCATCTATATCACTTATCTTTTTTTCAACTATTTCCACTTTATTATTTGCTTTAATAAAAACGTGTCCTATTGCATATCCTTTTGAGGCAGATATTCCTTTTTTTATCATCGTAATCCTCCTAACAATATATTATTACACTAATTTATATAGCAATTATCATGCCAACTGTTATAAGATTCCACTTGACAATTTTTTTACGTTAAAAAAACTTAACACTAAATACTAAGGCAATGCCTATATTAAACATATTCAAGTGCATGTATTTTTATGTACATGTAAATTTTTTATATAAAATCTTAACTTAAATTGCATAAATTATCCATATGTGCTTGATACTTTTTATCAATTATTTTTACAATCATTAGTGTTATAATTATTTTCACCACTTTTTATATAGATATTCCCCTAATTTAGGTGTAAAATATAGTTGATAAAAATTATCATGCTTTTTAGGTTGTCTTGATACTTTTTATCAATAGTTATTATAGGAGAAATGTATTATGTTTAAAAATTGCATCACAGTAAATATAAAAAATGGAGTCCATACCAGGATAGCTGCAATGATTGTACATAAATCATCTAAATTAAAAGAACAGTACGGGATAAATCTTTATGTAAGAAAGATGAGTTCTAAAGATCCTATCGCCATAAGTATGCTGGCTTTACTTTCACTTAAAATAAAAGAAAATGAACTAATTGAAATATCATGTTTTGAAGACAGCAGCAGCGGAGAAAGAGCCGTTATAGAACTAAGTAACTATATAACTAAAAATTTAGATGACAATATAAAATCTTTTTCAAATATAGACGCAATAATTGAAGAAAATACTATAGTAAATGAAAATGTACTTGAAAATATACCTATGGGCATAATTGTCGTAGACATAAATTGTAATATAACTTCTATAAACGATTATGGATTAAACATTCTGGATAAAAAAATAAGTACCGTAATCGGAGTTCCAATATTGGATATAGTTCCAACTTCAGACATGCCTGAAGTTATGAAGACCAAAGAAAAAAAGCTTGGGAAAACACAGCACATAAATAAGCATATAGTTATATCAAATTGTTGTCCAATACTTTCAAAAAATAAAGTAATTGGAGCCCTCTGTGTATTTCAAGATATTTCAGAGCTAATAGGCCTTAAGGAACTTAATGAGCGTTTCAAAAAAATACTAGAAACTTCACATGATCTCATATGCTTCGTGGCCGAGAACAGAAAAATTTCCTATATAAATCCAAGCTATGAAAGCTATTTTAACATTAAATCAAGTGATGTACTTGGAAAAGATCTTATAGATGTTTCACCAGATGGATACAGAATGAAGGTCTTTAAATCAAAGGTACCTATAGAAAATATACTATATCATAAAAACAATATAGATATAATATGTACTGTAGTACCAATCTTTATAGGAAAAACTTTTAAAGGTGTAATTTCAATTTCAAAGGAAACAAATGAAATTATAAATATAGCACAAAGACTTGAAAAATCAGAAGAAGAACTTAATTACTATAAGACGGAACTAAAAAGACATAGTAAACTCAATAGTTCCTTTGACAGTATAATAGGAAGTAGTAGTTCTCTTAAAGATGTTTTAATTACTGCTGATAAAGCTTCAAATTCCACTTCTACCGTTTTAGTACGAGGTGAAAGTGGTACTGGTAAAGAACTTATTGCAAAGGCAATACATAATAATAGTCCAAGAAAGGATAAGCCATTCGTAAGGGTAAATTGTGCAGCAATACCTGAAAATTTAATTGAAAGTGAACTTTTTGGATATGAAAAAGGTGCTTTTACAGGCGCTATTAAAACTAAACCAGGAAAATTTGCAATAGCAGATACAGGAACAATATTTCTTGATGAAATTGGAGATATTCCAAAATCAATGCAGCCTAAGCTTTTAAGAGTTCTTCAAGAAAAAGAATTTGAAAGTGTGGGAGGCCTTGTAACACAGAAAGTTGATGTTAGAATTATTGCTGCAACAAATAGAAATCTTGAGGAAATGCTTAAAACAGGTGAATTTAGAGAAGACTTGTATTATAGGCTTAACGTAATTTCTATACTGCTTCCTCCTCTCAGAAAAAGAAAGGAAGACATAAATTTACTTGTTGAACACTTTATAAAAACAATAAGTGCACGACTTCATAAACCAATAATAAAAATTGAAGAAAACTGTCTAGCGTGCTTTATTAATTATAATTGGCCAGGCAATATAAGAGAACTTGAAAATATTATTGAAAGAGCTATAAATATGTGTGACAGCGGCATAATAACTTTAAAAGATTTACCTTTTTATATAACAAATATCGATTCCAAAAATGATGTCATAAAAATTGACGATGAAAGTCCAATTTTGAAATTAGAGGATTATGAGAAAAGAATTCTAACTATAGCGATGAAAAAATATAAAAGCTATAACAAAGTTGGAAAAGTCTTAGGCATAACTCATAGAACTGTATCCTTGAAATGTAAAAAATATAATATAGAAGCTTAAAAGTGAGGTATAGAGTTTCTACAGATACTTAATTAGAAACTCTATACCTCACTTTTTTATTTATTCACTTTAATTAACGATCTAATAAATCTTCACAATAAACAATATTATTATCCTTGTTTATAATTTTCACATTCATATAAGAACTTAGTAAACCATCTTTTTTTATAGCATCTATCTCTTTTATTACTCCTTCAGCATCACTGTCAATAACAACAAATATTACTGGTCCTTCTTCCATGACCTTTATAATTTTAAGAGCTATATTTTTTATAAATCTTTGTGAAATTACGTGATACATTCTGTCTATTATCTTATCTATCAAATAACGATTTCCATTGATGCCTGTATAATTAACTGAGGCAACAAGTAAAACCATCTTATATTTATCTATCAGGAATTTTTCCAAAGCAGCTTTAGATTTATTTTGCTGTAACAAATTTTTATCATCCATGTAATTATGAGAATATACTTTCTCTTCTATGCTCCTTTCAAAGTTTCCTTTAATTATTATACCACAATAATTAAATAAAGTTCCCGATATTTTATTTATTTGTAAATTTGTCTAAATAATTTTTTCTACCCATCTCATAAAGATTATTTCCATTAGAGTCAACTACAACTATGGCTGGGAACTTCTCAACCTTAAGTTTTCTTATAGCTTCGGAACCTAAATCTTCATATGCTATTACTTTACATTCAACTATAGATTTTGAAATAAGTGCAGCTGCACCCCCTACGGCTGCAAAATATACTGCCTTATTTTCAACAATTGATTTTATTACCTCTTCTGATCTTGCTCCTTTGCCTATCATGCACTTTAGCCCCATATCAAGAAGTTTAGGAGTAAAAGAATCCATTCTACCACTGGTTGTTGGTCCTGCTGACCCTATTACCTTTCCGGGTTTTGCTGGTGTAGGTCCTGCATAATATATTATTTGATCTTTTACCTCAATAGGTAGTTTCTTTCCTTGATCTACAAGATCTATTAGTCTTTTATGTGCAGCATCCCTTGCAGTATATATATATCCACTTATAAATACTCTATCCCCTGCTCTTAACTTTAACAATTCTTCTTCACATACAGGAGATGTTATTATTTTTTCCATTTTATCACTCCTATATTTCTTCACTTTTATGACGTGTAACATGACAACTTATATTTACAGCAACAGGAAGACCTGCTATATGCGTTGGATAAGTTTCTATATTTATACCTAATGCTGTAGTCTTACCACCAAAACCTTGAGGTCCTATTCCAAGCATATTTATCTTATCTAAAAGTTCTTCTTCAAGTTCCTTATAAAATTTGTCATTATTATGTACATTAATAGATCTAGTAAGTGCCTTCTTTGCTAAAAAAGCAGCTTTTTCAAAAGTGCCTCCAATTCCAACTCCAACTACCATTGGTGGACATGGATTTGGACCAGCTTCTTCAACTGTATCTAATATGAATTTTTTTACACCTTCAAGTCCCTCTGCTGGCTTAAGCATCTTAATTTTGCTCATGTTTTCAGAACCAAATCCCTTAGGAGCTACAGTTATTTTTATTTTATCACCTTTTATTATATTATAATGTATTATTGCTGGAGTATTATCTTTTGTATTTCCTCTTCTTATAGGATCTTTAACTACTGATTTTCTTAAGTAGCCTTGAATATATCCTTGTCTTACTCCTTCATTTACAGCGTCTTCAATTAAATCTCCAGTAACATGAACATCTTGTCCAATTTCTATAAAAACACATGCCATTCCAGTATCCTGACATATTGGAACCTTTTCCTCACATGCTATATCGACATTTTCTTTAATATTACTGAGTATATCCCTGGCTATATCCCATTCTTCTTCATCATAAGCCTTATATAGTTTCTTTTTTACATCTTCAGGCAAATAGTAGTTTGTTTCAATACATAATCTTTTTACAGTTTCTGTTATAAGTTTTGACTCTATTTCTCGCAATTACAGCACCTCCTTAATTTAATTATACCCATATATAAAACAAAATAAAGACAAAATTAAGCCTTTATTTTGATACTATTCGTAAATTTTGTAAAACCTACTTAAAAAACTCATCTAAAGATTTTTTAATAGACTTAGATAATTTAATCTGATAGCCGTCATCTTTAAGCTTAGCTGCCTCTTCAGGATTGGATAGAAATCCACATTCTACAATAACTGACGGTACATCGCCACTGTCTCTAAGCACTCTATAATCATTAATAGATACCTTTTCTTTTCGCTTGTTTTTTTTATCAAGATCTTCGCGTAAATTATTCTGTAATATAGCTGCTAAAGTTTTACTTTCATCATTATTTGCATACCATACCTGTGCTCCATGATATTGAGACTGAGGAAACATATTTAAATGTATACTCAGAAAAACATCACATTTCGAAGATTTTTTCATTTTACATCTGTTATTTAAATCTTCGTCTTTTTTCTTTCTTACGGTTTTACTTTTTTCAGTATAAAGTCCTTTATCTTCACTTCTTGTCAAAACAACTGTATACTTTTTTTCTAACTCATGTTTTAATCTTAAACTTATTTTAAGATTTATGTCCTTTTCTAGAGTACCATCTCTTAATGATGCTCCTCCATCAATGCCCCCATGTCCAGGATCTATAAGTATTACTTTCTTTCCCTTTTCTGCTTTTACATTTTGAGGATATACTGAAAATACACAAATCACAGCTATAAATACACTGAAAATTTTTACAAGCAGACGCTTTCCATTTCCTTTTAACATCTTGCTATCTACACTCCCTAACACCTTATAATTTATATTATATTTTGAGCAGAAATCTCAAAAATATTCATATTAAAATTAAAATGTTAAGGAGAACTACATTATGTACATATCTTAATATATATTTAACAATAAACATATAGATATTAATTTTTATGTGTTAAAATAAATTTACCTTATAAGAAGTGTGAGTATTGCTGCAATAGCTGCACATACAGGCATAGTTAAAAGCCATGCCATTAATATATCCTTTGCAAGGATCCATCTTACAGATGAGATTCTTTTGGAAGCAGCAACTCCCATTATTGATGTTGAAATTATCTGAGTTGTACTAACTGGTGCATGGAACATAGTAGCTGAAAATATTACTGCTGCAGCACCTGTTTCTGCTGCAAATCCATTAACTGGAGCAAGCTTGGCCATATTCATACCCATAGTCTTAATTATTTTATAACCACCAAATGATGTTCCAAGAGCCATAGCAAGAGCACACATTGCTTTTACCCAGGTAGGAACACTAAAAGTTGTAAGCATCCCTGAACTTAAAAGAGCCATTGTTATTACTCCCATGGATTTTTGTGCATCATTTCCACCATGATTTAACGCCATTAGCATTGCTGAACCAATCTGTGCCTTTGAAAAAAACTTTGTGACAAAAGCTGGTTTTGAACGACGAAATATCCATTCAATTGCTATCATAAATAAATATCCAGCAATAAAACCTATTATTGGTGATAGTATTAACCATAAAACTATCTTGTCCAAAAAACTAATCCAGTTTACAACGCCAAAGCTAGCTTTATAAACAACCGCTGAACCTATGAGTCCACCTATAAGGGCATGAGAAGAACTACTTGGAATACCTATGTACCAAGTTATGAGGTTCCATATAATAGCTGCAATAAGTGCAAATAAAATAACGCTAGGGGATATTTTAAAGGGGTCTACTATACCATCTCCCACAGTCTTCGCAACTTTATCACTTATAAATGCTCCTAAAAAATTCATGCAAGCTGACATAATAACTGCTGATTTCATACTTAGAACTCTTGTAGAAACTGACGTTGCTATGGCATTAGCGCTATCGTGGAATCCATTAATAAAATCAAATACTACAGCTAACACTACAATAACTATTGTCATTATTAAAGCTGAACTAAGCATTCTTCATAGCAACTCCTTCTATAAGATTAGCTAATAATTCGCATGAATCTATAGTTCTTTCCATGTATTGATATATTTCTCTCCATTTTATTACATGGAGAAAATCTTTAGGATCTGTATATTCTGTAAATAAAATCCTTACAGCTCTCCTAAAATTCAAATCGCCATCCTCTTCTATTTTGTTTATATTCACTACACTTTCCTGAAGCTTCTTACTTTTATTCATATCCTTAAATTCTGTCATTAAAGTTATAATTTCTTTGCAGGCTTTAACTACTAAGTCTGCAAGAAGTTTAGCTTCTTCAGTAGTATTGTGAACATCAAACATTACAAATCTACTACTTGCAGATTCCATATAATCAATAATGTTATCCATAAGAGTAGCAACGCTGTAAATATCTTCTCGGTCAAAAGGCGTTATAAATGTTTTATTTAGTTCATTTATAATATTATGCTGCTGATGATCACCCTTGTGCTCCATGTCTTTTATAACCTTGAGCTTGTTTTCACTATCTTCAGGATTATTCACATAGTCCCTAAATAATAAAGAAGTTTCATAAATGGTTTTCGAGTTTTCAATAAAAAGGTTGAAAAACTTATCATCTTTTGGGGATAAACTAAACATAATACTCCTCCTACATTATTTGTATTTTTTATAATAATTTAAACATTATAATCTTTAACTAATTTACTTTACCCTGTATAATAAACCACAACACACCCCATGAAATATTATAGCATAATGAATTGCAATATAGAAGACAAAAATAAAGCCAGGTAACAGTATTTTGAAACATTAAATAAAATCCATAAGTCTAAGCCACAAATTATAAAAGTACTAAAAAATTTTAATAACTCACTATCGTTCAAACAAATTAAAATTTCTAAGTACTTTTATAATTTGGAGCAAGACTTATTGAATTTTATTTAAATCGTTTCCAAAACACTGTTATTTGGCTTTTGGAGTAAAACAATGATAGCCTTTCTCCTTTTCATTACGGAAAGCTTTTAAATTTTGTATGCGCTGAAATTAACATGATTGCGATTGTTAAATTGTGACTATAGACCATCACTATATTATATTTCCACAGTTATATAAAAACCTCCCAGGATAATATCCTGAGAGGTTTTGAATTGCTTTGAAGAGCAGTAATCTCTATCTCTTTGAGAATTGTGGTGCTCTTCTTGCTTTTTTAAGACCGTATTTCTTTCTTTCCTTCATTCTTGGATCTCTTGTTAAGAAACCTGCCTTTTTAAGCTCACTTTTTAATGTTTCATCAGCTTTTAATAAAGCTCTTGATATACCGTGTCTTATAGCTCCTGCTTGACCTGTAAATCCACCACCGTGTACATTAACTAAAACATCAAATTTTCCTTTAGTTCCTGTAAGATTTAAAGGTTGATTAACTATAAATCTTAAAGTTTCAAGTCCGAAATATTCCTCTGAACTTCTTTTATTTATTGTAACTTTACCATCTCCTGGTACAAGTCTAACTCTCGCTACTGCTTCTTTTCTTCTTCCTGTTCCTATATACTGTACTTTTGCCATTTTAAATCCTCCTTCCGGCGTTCGATTAATATCTTAATTCTAAAGTTTCAGGTTTTTGAGCTTCATGATCATGCTCTTCACCTTTATATACTTTTAATTTCTTAAGCATCTGTCTTCCAAGCACTCCGTGAGGAAGCATTCTTCTAACTGCTTCATAAAATACAAAATCAGATTTTTTAGCAATTGCATCTTTATATGTCATTTCTTTTAATCCACCTGGATACAATGTATGATGTCTAAACATCTTCTGATCTGCTTTCTTTCCTGTTAAAACTATTTTATCTGTATTTAAAACTATTACGTAATCTCCAGTATCAACATTTGGAGTGTATATTGGTTTGTTTTTTCCTCTTAATATTGATGCTATTTGACTTGCAGCTCTTCCTAATGGCTTCTCTGCAACATCAACAACATACCATTTTCTTTCAACTTCATTTGCTTTCGCTAAGTACGATTTCATGGTTTTTCCTCCTTGAACAAATCTGTTTCTTTTATACGAGTTTCTTCTATGTCTAAGATCCGGGGCTAGTGGATCTTTTAATCATATTAACAAACATTTAAATTATACTATAATTTCACTACATATGTCAACAATAACAATAGATAAATCTTGAATTTTAATATATAACTTTCTCCAAACACAAACCTCTTGCTGGAACAACTCTCCCAGCCTTAGTTCTGTCCTTAGATTCTAGGATATCTTTTATGTTTGAAGGCTCTATTTTGCCTTCTCCCACCTTTAAAAGAGTTCCTACTATTATTCTTACCATATTATATAAAAAACCATTACCGGCAACGTAAAAAATTATTTTATTATTGTCCTCTACTATTTTAATTTCATTAATAGTTCTAATATTGGTTTTTGCATTGCTACCCTTGCTTTTAAATGATGAAAAATCGTGTGTTCCTAAAATGTACTGTGCCCCTTCTCTCATTAACTCACAATTTATTTTGTAACCATATTGATATACATAATTTCTATTAATAACTGCACGGTGCATCGTATTTAAAATTGTATAGCTGTAAATTTTGCCCTTACTATTAAAACGTGAATGAAATTCCAAAGGTACCTCTTCAGAATTTAAAGCTACTATATCTTCAGGTAATTTTTGATTAAGTACAAGAAAAAATCTATTAGAAGGTATAACAGTATTCGTAAAAAAATTGCATACATATTCTCTTGCATGCACCCCTGAATCAGTTCTGCTGCATCCAATTAAATCAATTTTTTCTCCTGTTATTTTTTCTATCTTTTCTTCAAGTATCTGCTGAATTGCTATAGCATTTTTTTGTTTCTGCCATCCACTATAATTAGTACCATCATATTCTAATATTAACTTAACATTTTTCATATATAACACCTTGATAATCAGTAAATTTCCTATACATAATTGCTAAAGACTGAAACCGCAACAAGAATTACATTACAAATAACAGCCACTGAGTCTTTCGAGGTGAATTTTAGCTGCTTCATTCTTGTCCTTCCTTCTCCACCCCTATAGCATCTAGATTCCATTGCCATTGCAAGCTCATCTGCTCTCCTAAACGAACTTATAAATAAAGGTACAAGTATTGGTATAAGATTCTTAGCCTTCTTTATTATATTTCCAGAATCAAGCTCAGCACCCCTTGCCATTTGTGCTTTCATTATCTTATCCGTCTCATCAATTAATGTTGGTATAAATCTAAGTGCTATGGTCATCATCATTGCAAATTCATGAGCTGGAAGTCCTATTTTAGAAAATGGTTTTAATAATTTCTCAATCCCATCTGTAAGCTCAATTGGTGAGGTAGTATATGTTACCATTGAAGTACCTATTATGAGAAATATTAATCTTATTGACATAAATGCTGCTAAAATTAAGCCTTCTTTATATATATGTATAAATTTCCAGTGAAATAATGGCGCAGCATTCCCAGTAGTCATAAAAATATTCAATGCTCCAGTAAATATTATAAGTATTACTATTGGCTTTAAACTTCTATAAATGTATTTCATTTGAATTTTAGATACAAATATTATAAGAAAAGTAAATACAGTTATAAAAATATATCCTTTGAATTGATTTATTATAAACAAATCAATTATATAAACCAAAGACATTAAAATTTTAGTTCTAGGATCCAGTTTATGAATAAATGATTTTCCAGGTATATACTGTCCTATTGTTATATCCTTAATCATTTTTTAGCACTCTCCAATACTCTGAGAATTTCTTTTTTTGCCTCTTCAACTGTAAATACATTTGTGGATATGTCAAAACCTTTTTCTCTCAATTTTCTCACAAGATAGGTAACTTTAGGAACAGCTAGCCCAACCTTTTCAAGAGTATCTACTTCATTGAAGACTTTTTCTAATGAACCACTTAATATACATTTAGAATCATACAGAACAAAGATTTTGTCTGCTACCTTAGCAACATCCTCCATACTGTGTGAAACAAGAATTATTGTCATATTATATTCCTGTTGAAGTTTCTTTATTTGAAATAAAATATCATCTCTACCTTTAGGATCAAGTCCTGCTGTAGGTTCATCTAATATTAAAACCTTAGGTTCCATAGCAATTACACCAGCAATGGCAACTCTTCTTTTTTGACCACCACTTAATTCAAAAGGTGACTTATCTTTGAAAATATCATAATCAAGTCCAACCATCTTCATTGCCTTTTTTACCCTTATCATAACTTCTTCACTGTTTAAGCCCATATTTGTTGGACCAAAAGCTATATCTTTTTCTATGGTTTCTTCAAAAAGCTGATATTCTGGATACTGAAATACAAGTCCAACCTTTTTCCTTATATCATTCAATTTAACACTTTTATCTGTTATATCAACATTATCTATAAATATCTTTCCTGAAGTTGGCTTTAAGAGTCCATTAATCTGCTGTATAAGCGTTGATTTTCCTGAACCTGTATGTCCTATAAATACAGCAAATTCACCATCATCTATTGTAAGATTTATATTATCAAGTGCCTTTTTTTCAAAGGGTGTTCCAGGCATATAAATATATGTTAAATTTTCTATCTTAATCGGCATAATTCATTCACCATCTCATCTATTGTAAGTATATCATCTTTAACATTGATACCACTTTTTTTGAGTTCATATGCAAGTTCTGTCATCTGCGGAACATCAAGTCCTATTTCCTTCATTGTCTTAACATCCTTAAACACTTCTCTTGGAATACCTGTTTTAATTATTTTTCCCTTATCCATAACCACTATTCTATCCGCATTTATTGCTTCTTCCATATAGTGTGTTATAAGTATTATCGTTATATGGGAATTCTTATTCAAATCAATTATAGTATTAATTACTTCAGCTCTTCCTTTTGGATCAAGCATAGCTGTAGATTCATCGAAAACAATACATTCAGGATGCATAGCCAAAACTCCAGCAATTGCAACTCGCTGTTTTTGTCCCCCAGACAATAAATGCGGTTCATGTCTCCTATATTCATACATTCCAACATTTTTAAGTGAATCATCAACTCTTTTTCTTATTTCTGATGGTTCAATTCCTAAGTTTTCTGGTCCAAAAGCTACATCTTCTTCAACAATTGTTGCAACTATTTGATTATCTGGATTCTGAAAAACCATTCCAGTTTTAGTTCTTATATCCCATACATTTTTTTCATCTGAAGTATCAATTCCCTCAACTAATACCTTACCTGAACTTGGTACTAAAAGTGCATTTAGATGTTTTGCAAGAGTTGACTTACCTGATCCGTTCCTACCAAGAACAACTAGAAACTCTCCCTTATTAACATCAATTGTAACATCATTTACTGCAATGGTATTCTTGGTTTCATCTTCACCTTCATACTGATATACTACATTTTTACACTCAACCATTTTATTGTACATACGAACACCTCTATTATACAATGCAGTTTTTATATTATTATGGCTATATTTTAATAAGTGCTCACTTTGTCACACTTATTTAAAATATAGCTTTCTTTTAAAACACATCCATTATTAAAATAGGGACTAAGATAACTTAATCCCTTAAAAAATTAGTAATTATACTAATTCTAATATAACAACTTCTGCTCCGTCGCCTCTTCTAGGTCCCATTTTATACATTCTAGTATATCCGCCGTTTCTCTCGTTGTATTTTGGAGCGACTTCATCAAACAATTTCTTAACTACTGTTTCTTCTGTTACAAAGCTAAGAACCTGTCTTCTAGAATGTAAATCACCTCTTTTTGCAAGAGTAATCATTTTTTCTGCTAAACTTCTAGTTTCTTTTGCTCTTGTTACAGTAGTCTCTATTTTACCATGCTTTAGAAAACTAGTAACTAAATTTCTAAGCATTGCTTTTCTTTGATCAGTAGGACGACCTAATTTACGATAACCTGATGCCATGCCTATACCTCCTTACTTTAACTATTCATCATTTAACTTTAATGATAATCCTAAAGCCTTAAGCTTCTGTTCAACTTCCTCTAAAGATTTTCTTCCAAGGTTTCTGACTTTCATCATATCTTCCATGGATCTTTGAGTTAATTCCTGAACTGTATTTATTCCTGCTCTCTTCAAGCAGTTATAACTTCTAACAGAAAGATCAAGTTCTTCAATAGTCATTTCAAGTACTTTTTCTTTCTTGTCTTCTTCTTTTTCTACCATTATCTCTACATCATCTGCATGATCTGTAAGAGTCATAAATAATTTAAAATGTTCTATAAGTATTTTTGCTGCTAGACTAATTGCTTCTTCTGGTCTTATAGTACCATTTCCCCATACTTCTATGGTAAGCTTATCATAGTCAGTTATTTGAGCAACTCTTGTGTTTTCAATAGTGAAATTCACCCTTTTGATTGGAGAATATATTGAATCAACTGCTATTGTGCCTATCGGCATGTCATCCCTTTTATTTCTATTCTGAGTGACATAGCCTCTGCCTCTACTAACTTCAATTTCCATATATAACTTTCCATCTGCATCGAGAGTTGCTATATGTAAATCTTTGTTGATGACTTCTACAGACCCATCAGTTCTTATATCAGCACCTGTAACCTCTCCAGGTCCCTGTGCATCTATATAAATTATCCTAGGATCGTCACCTTCCATTTTGAGACATAAAGCTTTGATGTTAAGTATTAACTCCGTAACATCTTCTTTTACTCCTTTAACAGTCGAAAATTCATGAAGTACTCCTTCAATCTTTACTGAGTTGGCAGCAACTCCAGGTAATGATGAAAGAAGTATTCTTCTTAATGAATTACCAAGGGTGGTTCCATATCCTCTTTCAAGTGGTTCCACAACAAATCTTCCATAAGAACCATCTTCTGTAGACTCAACACATTCTATTTTAGGTTTTTCTATTTCTAACATATATGACCCTCCTTAAAAATAAAATGGCAACCTATATTGAGGGTATTGAATACTGTCAAATTATTTACTATATAACTCAACGATCAATGTCTCTTTAATTGGAGTGTCTATATCCTCTCTATTTGGTTCTGCAACTATTTTTGCTTCAAAATTATCATAGTTTGCTTCAATCCATGATGGTAAAGTCTTTGGATTTTCTGCAAAAGTCTTAAATTTCTCAGTTCCTCTGCTTTTTTCACAAACAGAAAATACATCATTAGCTTTTAATGTATAAGAAGGTATATCAACTTTCTTTCCATTAACAAGAAAATGTCCATGAGTAACTAATTGTCTTGCTTCTTTTCTTGAACTACCATAGCCTAGCTTATAAGCTACATTATCAAGTCTTAGTTCTAAAAGTTTAAGTAGGTTCTCACCTGATATTCCCTTAATTCTTTCAGCTCTCTTATAATATATTCTGAATTGTTTTTCAAGAACTCCATATATTCTCTTTGCTTTTTGTTTTTCTCTTAATTGTAATCCGTAGTTTGAAATCTTCTTTCTGCTCTGTCCATGTGCTCCTGGTGCATATCCTCTTCTTGTGAATGCACATTTATCTGTATAGCATCTATCACCCTTAAGGAATAATTTCAAGCCTTCTCTTCTGCATAATCTGCATACAGCTCCAGTATATCTAGCCATTAAATATTTACACCTCCTATAAATTATATTATATCAGACTCTTCTTCTCTTTGGTGGTCTGCAGCCATTATGTGGTATTGGAGTAACATCTTTTATTAATGTAACTTCTAAGCCTGCAGCCTGTAAGGATCTTATTGCGGCTTCTCTGCCTGATCCTGGTCCCTTTACAAATACATCAACACTTTTAAGTCCATGTTCCATAGCTGTCTTTGCTGCTGTTTCTGCTGCCATCTGTGCGGCATAAGGAGTACTTTTTCTTGATCCTTTAAAACCTAATCCACCTGCACTTGACCATGATAAAGCATTTCCTTTAACATCAGTTATAGTAACTATAGAATTATTAAAAGTTGACTTAATATGTGCACAACCGTGCTCGATATTCTTTTTTTCTTTTCTTCTTCTAGTTTTCTTAGCTTTTTGTACTGCCATATCTTTTCTCTTCCCTCCTTATTTATAATACTTTTTTCTTCTTAGAAGCGATTGCTTTCTTTGGACCTTTTCTTGTTCTTGCATTTGTCTTAGTCTTTTGACCTCTTACTGGAAGTCCTCTTCTATGTCTTATTCCTCTATAGCAACCTATTTCAACTAATCTCTTTATATTTAATGCTACTTCTCTTCTCAAGTCACCTTCGATTTTAAGGTTCTTGTTAATGTAATCTCTTATTGCATTAACTTCTTCTTCAGTTAAATCTTTAACTCTAGTATCAAGATTAACATTTGTAGCTTCTAGTATCTTTCTTGACTTTGATATTCCTATTCCAAATATATAAGTTAGACCTATCTCTACTCTTTTTTCCTTTGGTAGATCAACACCGGCTATTCTTGCCATTGACATTTACACCTCCTGATTTTGTATATATTATTACATATCTATATTATAAAGTTTTAGGCAACAAAAATTTATTCAATCCTGTTGGCAGCCGTCCTAAAACACATATTAACAATTTTTATCAACCTTGTTTTTGTTTGTGTTTAGGATTTTCACATATAACCATTACTTTACCTTTTCTTTTTATGACTTTACATTTTTCGCACATCGGCTTAACTGATGGTCTTACTTTCATGGTTAACCCTCCTTATTATTTTGCCCTCCAAGTGATTCTTCCACGAGTCAAATCATATGGTGAAAGCTCAACTGTTACTTTATCTCCGGGCAATATTCTTATAAAATTCATTCTCAGTTTACCTGAAATATGAGCCAATATTTTTTGACCACTTTCAAGTTCAACTTCAAACATAGCATTGGGTAAAGATTCTAAAACCGTACCCTGCATCTCAATTACATCTTCTTTTGACATAAGGTAATCAAACCTCCTTACTGGTACATACTGACTTAAGAAATTTTCTGATGGCTGAATTACATACAGCATCATTGGATTTAAGTTTATCCATTATATCTTTACAAACAATTTCTGTAATGAAAAGATGTTTTAATTTTTTCTTCTTTGGTTTTTCAATCTTTCTTAAATCACCATCAGAAATATACACATATTTGTCATCAATTACTCCAACAATTATAAAACAACCATCCTTATCTCTTCCGGCTTTTGAATAAACTACCTTACCAAGATAATTTTCATTCATATATTCACCTCGTTATTAACACAAAGTCAGTATCTCAGGTCCGTTATCCAATATAGCAACTGTATTTTCATAGTGAGCAGCTAAACTACCATCCATTGTTACTACAGTCCAATTATTACTCTGTGTTTTTACCCTATAAGTTCCAATATCAACCATTGGTTCAATTGCTAATACCATTCCATGAACAAGTTTTGGACCTCTACCTGCTCTACCGTAATTAGGAACTTCTGGATCTTCATGCATTTCTTTGCCTATTCCATGACCTACATAGTCTCTAACAACTCCATAACCAAAACCTTCAACATATTCTTGAACGGTATGAGATATGTCTGTAAGTCTGTTTCCCACTACAGCTTTTTCTGCTCCCTTAAAAAAGCTCTCTTTGGTTACTTTAATAAGTTTTGCAGCATCTTCTGAAATCTTTCCAACTGGAAAAGTTCTAGCAGCATCACCTTGGTATCCATTTAATATAGCACCACAATCTACACTTAAAATATCACCTTCATGCAGTACCTTGTTACTGGATGGTATACCATGAATAACTTCTTCATTTACAGATGTACATATTGATGCTGGGAAACCGCCATATCCTTTAAATGAAGGGACTGCATTATGCTTTCTTATAAAACTTTCAGCTAATTTATCAAGCTCCGCAGTTGTTACACCAGGCTTTACAGCTTCTTCAAGCATATTAAGTGTTTCACCAACCAGTTTACCTGCATGCCTCATATACTCAATTTCAGTATCATTTTTAATAATAATCATTTACATATCTCCTAAGACATTTTTTATATCTTTGAAAACTTTATCTATGTCCTGAGTACCATCTACTGATTTGAGAACTGCTTTATTTTTATAATATACTATAAGTGGCTGAGTCTGTCTATCATAAACATCCAATCTTTCTTTAACTGTGTCTTCTGAATCGTCCTTTCGTTGAACTACTGGACTTCCACAAAGATCACACTTTCCTTCTATCTTAGGAGGATTATATTTAACATGATAACTTGCTCCGCATTTAGTGCAAACTCTTCTTCCTGTCATCCTGCTAAATATTTTTTCTGTTGGAACATCTATTAATAGTGCACAATCAACTTTCTCCTTTTCGCTGTCAAGAAACTTATCAAGTGCTTCTGCTTGCTTAACCGTTCTTGGAAAACCATCCAATAAGAATCCGCCTTTGCAGTCATTCTTAGATATTCTATCTTTTACTATATCTATAGTTAATTCATCTGGAACAAGAAGGCCTTTATCCATATATCCTTTTGCCTTCATTCCAAGTTCTGTTTTCTCACTTATATTAGCTCTAAATATATCACCTGTTGATATGTGCGGTATTGAAAATTCACTACTTATTAATTTCGCTTGAGTTCCTTTTCCCGCACCTGGAGGACCTAATAAAATTATTTTCATCTAAATCATCCCTATCCACACATTTATTCACTAAGAAATCCATGATAATGTCTCATTGTTAATTGAGATTGCATAATCCTAAGATTCTCTAATGCAACTCCCACTACAATAAGAAGTCCTGTACTTCCAAAATGGATTCCCTGAAATGAGCTATTAGCCTCAATTATCATAGGAATTATTACTATGACAGAAGCAAATACTCCACCTAAAATTGCCATTTTATCAAGCACTCTTTCTATAAACCTAGTTGTAGGATCACCCGGTCTTATTCCTGGAATAAATCCTGCAGATTTATGAATGTTTTCAGACATTTCTTCAGGTTTAAATGTTATTTGAGTGTAGAACCATGTAAAGAATACTATTAGTACAAAGTACAATAACATATATGGTATTGTATTTTCTTTAAATGGACTATACTGACTTCCAGTTAAAAACTTAGTTACTTTAGCATTAGGCCAAAATTGAGAAATCGTAGTAGGAAACAACATAACAGACATAGCAAATATTATAGCTATAATAATTGAAGCATTCATATTTATAGGAATATGTGATGACTGTTTTCTACTAACTTTTCCTGCAACCGCCTTACCAGCATATTGTATAGGTATTCTTCTCTCAGCTAATGTCTCTATAACAACTGCAACAAAGAATACAACAGCAATTGCACCAACTACAACTGCCTCAACTACATTTATACTGTCAGATGACTTTAACTTCATAATACTATACATAGTTGATGGGAATCTAGATATAATATTCACAAATATTATAAGTGAAGCACCATTTCCTATTCCTTTATCAGTTATCTGATCACCTAACCACATTAAAAACGTTGAAGCTGTTGTTAATGTCAATACCATTAGAAATACACTAAGTACACTGTTACTCTTTAATGCACCGGCAGTTCTAATTGCAGCATAAATTGTAAGTGTTTGAAGTGCTGCTAAAGGGACTGATAGATACCTTGTAATTTTCTGTATCTTTTTTCTTCCCTCTTCCCCTTCTTTTGAAAGCTGTTCAAGAGAAGGAATAGCTACTGTCAACAGTTGAACAATGATAGATGAGTTAATGTAAGGTATAATACCCATCGCAAATATACTAAACTGACTAAATGCTCCACCTGTCATCATATTATAGAGTCCGAAAAGAGAACCTGATTGATTCGTTAAATTCAATAACTTGGAGGTATCGACACCAGAGACGGGAATAAAATTACCCATCCTGTATATCAGAACCATCGCAAGCGTAAATAAAATTCTTTTTCTTAATTCTGGGACTTTCCAAGCATTACGTAAGGTTGATAACACTTTATATCACCTCAGCTTTTCCCCCAGCTGCCTCTATTTTTTTAGCCGCTGATTCGGAATATTTGTTAACTTTAACTATTAATTTCTTTTTGAGTTCTCCATTACCTAAAATCTTAACTCCGTCATTAACTTTTTTAATTATTCCTTTATTTATCAGCGCATCTATTGTTACTTCTGTATTATCTTCAAATACATTTAATCTATCAACGTTTATAGCTGTGATTGTTTTTGCAAATATATTAGTAAATCCTCTTTTAGGTAATCTTCTATATAATGGCATCTGACCGCCTTCAAATCCTGGTCTTACTCCGCCACCACTTCTTGCATTTTGACCGTTTTCTCCTTTTCCTGCATTTCTTCCCCAGCCAGAACCAGTACCTCTTCCGATTCTTTTAGGAGATTTTTTTGATCCTTCTGCAGGCTTCAATTCATGAAGTTTCATAACTGCACCTCCTCGTTTTATCTTTATTTAACATCTAAAAGATAATCAACTTTTTTTATCATACCTCTAATTTGAGGAGTATCTTCATGCTCTACTGTGTGGCCTATCTTTCTAAGTCCAAGAGCATTAACTGTAGCTATATGATCTTTTTTTCTTCCAATTAAACTCTTTTTTAATGTTATTGAAACTTTAGCCATTTCTTACTCCTCCTATCCTAAAATTTCCTCAACTGTTTTTCCTCTTAAAGCTGCTACTTGTTCAGCAGTCCTTAATCTTGACAAACCGTTGATTGTTGCATTAACCATATTTCTTGGATTGTTTGAACCTAAAGATTTAGCTCTTACATCTTTTAATCCAGCTAATTCAAGAACAGGTCTTACTGGACCACCGGCTATAACTCCGGCTCCTTCTGATGCAGGCATTATTAAAACTCTTCCTGTTCCAAATTCTCCGTATATTTCATGAGGAACTGTTGTTCCAACAATAGCAACTTCAACTAAGTTCTTTTTAGCATCTTCTATGCCTTTTCTTATAGCTTCAGGTATTTCTGCTGATTTTCCTGTACCAACTCCAACGTGGCCATTTTCATCTCCAACAACTACTAATGCAGTGAATCTGAAATTTCTACCACCTTTAACAACCTTAGCTACTCTGTTTATAAATACAACCTTTTCTTTAAGATCTAATGTGCTAGGATCTATTCTCATTTATTTCCCTCCTTTATTAGATATTAGAACTCTAATCCTGCTTCTCTTGCTCCATCAGCAAGTTCTTTGATTCTTCCGTGATATATGTATCCACCTCTATCAAAAACAACCTGCTTTATTCCCTTGTCTAGAGCTTTCTTAGCAATGGTTCCGCCTACAAGTTTAGCAGCTTCTTTATTACTTCCAGCTTTAGCTGAAAAATCTTTATCTTTTGTAGAAGCTGAAACCAATGTAGTACCATTTACATCGTCAATTACTTGTGCATATATATTCTTTTCACTTCTATATACAGCAAGTCTTGGTCTTTCAGGAGTACCAGAAATTTTATTACGTACTCTTAAGTGACGTCTTGTTCTTGACTGAATTTTGTTTAACACTATCCTTTCACTCCCTTCTTACTACTTACCAGTTTTGCCTTCCTTACGTCTTATGAATTCGTCTTTATACTTAATTCCTTTACCCTTATATGGTTCAGGTTTTCTAAATGTTCTTATGTCAGCTGCTACAGAACCAACTAACTCTTTACTAATTCCTTCAACAACAACTGTGTTTGCATCTGGAGTCTTAAAAGTTATTCCTTCAACGTTTTTAACTTCTACTGGATGTGAATATCCAAGACTTAATACTAAATTTTTACCCTTTAGTTGAGCTTTATAACCAACTCCAACTAATTCTAAAGTCTTTGAAAATCCTTCTGTGACACCCTGGACCATGTTATTTATTAAAGCTCTTGTTAATCCATGAAGTGCTCTATGATTTTTATCATCACTAGGTCTTGTAACTACAACCTGGTTATCTTCAACTGCAATCTTTATATCCTTATGCATTGCTTTTTCTAATTGGCCTTTTTTACCTTTTACAGTAACAACGTTGTCTGGTGTTACTGTAACAGTTACACCACTAGGTATTGCAACTGGCTGTTTACCGATTCTTGACATTTAATACACCTCCTGTTTCTTTACTACTACCAAACGTAGCAAAGTACTTCGCCGCCTAATCCTAATTTCCTAGCTTCTTTATCAGTAACTATTCCCTTTGATGTTGAAATAATTGCGATTCCGAGTCCGTTTAATACTTTAGGAATTTCTTCCTTTCTGCAATAAACTCTTAAACCTGGTTTTGATATTCTTCTTAAACCAGTAATTATTCTTTCTTTGCCTTTTCCATATTTCATTGATAGTCTTAACATTGGTACAACTCCGTCATTGTACTCTTCTATATCTTTCAAGTAACCTTCCTGAAGCAATATGTTTGCCATTGCCTTTTTAATTTTTGAAGAAGGTAACTCAACCACTCCATGTTTAACAATATTAGCATTTCTTATACGAGTTAATAAATCTGCTATTGGATCTGTCATAACCATAATTTGTGCCTCCTTTCGATCAATAATTCAACTACCAGCTTGCTTTTCTACATCCAGGTATTTCACCCTTATATGCAAGTTCTCTAAAACAAATACGGCAAATTCCATATTTTTTTAGCACACTATGTGGTCTTCCACATATTTTACATCTTGTATAAGCTCTTGTTGAATATTTAGGTTCTTTTTTCCACTTTTCTATTAAAGCTTTACGTGCCATATTTTTCCCTCCTTATTATTGAGCAAATGGCATACCAAGAGATTTTAATAATTCTCTTGCTTCTTCATCTGTCTTGGCAGTTGTAACAAAAATTACATCCATACCTCTAACTTTATCTATTTTATCATATTCTATTTCTGGAAATATTAATTGCTCTTTAATGCCTAGTGCATAATTTCCTCTTCCGTCGAAAGACTTACTTGACACTCCTCTGAAGTCTCTAACTCTTGGTAATGCTATATTCATTAATTTATCTGCGAACTCAAACATCTTGTTCTTTCTTAATGTAACCTTGCATCCTATAGGCATATTTTCTCTTATTTTAAAGTTAGCTACTGATTTTTTTGCTCTTGTTAAAACAGGCTTTTGACCTGAGATTAACTGCATATCAGCAACAGCTGACTCTAAAACCTTTTGATTTTCCTTAGCTTCTCCAACGCCCATGTTTATAACTATTTTCTCAATCTTTGGAACTTCCATAATATTTGTATATTGAAATTTTTCCATTAATGCTGGAATAACTTCTTTTTCATACTTTTCTTTAAGTCTTGGAACCATTAAATGTACCTCCTTTCAGAATTTAAAATGTTTCTCCGCACTTTTTGCATACTCTAACTTTTGTTCCGTCATCAAGTACCTTTTTACTGATTCTTGTAGCAGTCTTGCATTTTGTGCAGTATAACATTACTTTAGAACTATTTATTGGAGCTTCTCTATTTATTAGACCGCCCTGCATATTTTGCTTATTTGGTTTCTGATGTTTTACAACTACATTAACATCTTTAACTAGAACAGTTCCCTTTTTAGGATTAACTGCTAATACTTCTCCAATCTTGCCTCTATCTTTACCAGATACGACAACAACTGAATCCTGTTTTCTAACATGAACTTTATTAGCCATAAAAGCCACCTCCCTACTATAGAACTTCAGGTGCTAATGATAATATTTTATTAAATTCTTTATCTCTTAACTCCCTGGCAACAGGTCCAAAAATACGAGTACCTCTTGGCTGTTTATCATCTTTTATTAATACTGCTGCATTTTCATCAAATTTTATATATGAACCGTCAGCTCTTCTTAAGCCTTTGACAGACCTAACTACAACTGCTTTAACTACTTCACCCTTTTTGACAACTCCACCTGGTGTTGCACTTTTAACGCTAGCAACTATTGTATCACCAATGTTTCCCCATTTTCTCTTGGAACCACCTAATACTCTAACACACATTATTTCTTTAGCTCCAGAATTATCTGCAACTTTCAACATAGTTTGTGCTTGTATCATCTAAATATCCTCCTTTCTGGATAAATTATTTAGCTTTTTCAACTATATCTACAAGTCTCCATCTCTTATCTTTAGATAATGGTCTTGTTTCCATTATTAATACTCTATCATTAACTTTAGCTTCATTATTTTCATCATGAGCTTTAAATTTAGTTGTTCTATTTACAGTTTTTCCGTACAAAGGATGACGAACTTTTGTTTCAACTGCAACAACTATTGTTTTATCCATTTTGTCGGATACAACTCTTCCAATTCTTGTCTTCCTGTCTCCTCTTTCCAAAATAGAAGCCTCCTTCCAAATATTAATTTTCACACGCTTTTAATTCTTCTTCTCTAAGGATGGTTTTAATTTGGGCTATTGATTTTTTAACTTCCTTTATTCTCATTGGATTTTCAAGCTGACCTGTAGCCAATTGAAATCTTAATGTGAATAATTCTGACTTTAAATCAACTAATTGTGCTGTTAATTCTTCAGATGCTTTTTCTCTTAATTCTTTAGCCTTCATTTGCTTCACCACCCATTTCTTCAAAGTCCTTCCTAGTTACGAACTTAGTCTTTATAGGAAGTTTATGTGATGCAAGTCTAAATGCTTCTCTTGCTTGAGCTTCAGTAACATCTGACATTTCAAACAATATTCTACCAGGTTTAACTACTGCTACCCAATACTCTGGTGCACCTTTACCTGATCCCATACGAGTTTCAGCTGGTTTCTGAGATACTGGTTTATCAGGGAAAATCTTTATCCAAAGTTTTCCTCCTCTTTTAACATATCTATTTATAGCTATTCTGGCAGCTTCTATTTGGTTACTTGTTATCCAAGCACATTCAGTAGCCTGAAGTCCATACTCACCATAAGCAATAAAGTTACCTCTTGTAGCCTTGCCTCTCATTCTGCCACGCTGAACTTTACGATGTTTAACTCTTTTAGGCATTAACATAACGTATTCCTCCTCCCTTATGCGTTAGCTTCTTCCTTCTTACCTTCAATTTTTTTAGTTGGAAGAATTTCACCTCTATAAACCCATACTTTTACACCTATTTTACCATAAGTAGTATTGGCTTCTGTAAATCCATAATCTATATCAGCTCTTAAAGTCTGAAGTGGAATTGTACCTTCATGATACTGTTCAGTTCTTGCTATTTCTGCTCCAGCAAGTCTTCCAGCACAAGAAGTTTTTACACCCTTAACTCCTGATCTCATAGCTCTTTGTATTGTTTGTTTCATTGCTCTTCTGAAAGATATTCTTCTCTCAAGCTGTTGAGCTATATTTTCAGCCATAAGTTGTGCATTTGCTTCACTATTTTTAACTTCTACTATATTAATAATAATATTTTCTTTTTCAACTAAAGAAGTCAAACTCTTCTTTAAAGCTTCAATTCCTTGACCGCCTTTGCCTATAACCATACCAGGCTTAGCAGTATATATATTAATTTTTACTCTCTTTGCTGCTCTTTCAATTTCTATTCTAGAAACTCCAGAATTTGAAAGCTTATTTTTAATGAATTTTCTTATATTATTATCCTGTACTAGGTAATATGAGAAATTCTTACTATTTGCATACCATTTTGCGTCCCAGTCTTTGATGACGCCAACTCTTAAACCATGCGGATTAACTTTCTGACCCAATATATTTCCCTCCTTCTTAATCTCTTTCTTTTACAATCACTGTTATGTGACTTGATCTTTTCTTTATACTGAATGCTCTACCCTGTGCATGAGGTTGAAATCTTTTCAAGGTAGGTCCTTGACCTGCGTAAGCTTCAGAAACATATAATTTATTTCCATCTAAATTAAAATTATTTTCAGCATTTGCTACTGCAGATTTTAATATTTTGTTTATAACAACTGCAGCATCTTTAGGTGTATATTTTAGTATTGCGAATGCTTCATTTACATTCTTTCCTCTTATTAAATCAAGAACGATCTTAACTTTCAGTGGGGACATTCTAACGTATTTAGCTATAGCTTTAGCCTCCATAAAAAACTACCTCCTTTCCACTACTTTTCTTACTTAACTGCTGTCGTCTTTTCTGTAGTTCCGTGACCTCTGAACGTTCTAGTAAGAACAAATTCTCCTAATTTGTGTCCTACCATATCTTCACTTATATAAACAGGAACATGCTTTCTTCCATCATGAACAGCTATAGTATGACCTATCATTTCAGGGAAAATAGTTGAACTTCTCGACCAAGTTTTTATAACTTTCTTTTCGCCGTTTTTATTCATTTCCACTATCTTTTTTAATAAAGATTCTTTTACAAAAGGTCCCTTCTTTATTGATCTACTCACTTTGTTGGCCTCCCTTCATAAACCTATATAGATAATAGTAGGAAGAGAACATATTATTCTCTTCAAAACTACTTATCATTTCTTCTCTTAACAATAAGTTTGTCAGAATACTTTTTATGTTTTCTAGTCTTGTAACCCAATGCTGGTTTACCCCATGGTGTTACTGGTCCTGGACGACCAACTGGTGCTTTACCTTCTCCACCACCGTGTGGATGGTCATTAGGGTTCATGACAGAACCTCTTACTGTTGGTCTTATTCCCATGTGTCTCTTTCTTCCAGCTTTACCGATGTTAACAATTTCGTGTGTTAGATTTGATACAACTCCAATTGTAGCTCTGCATTCAATTCTAACATATCTCATCTCACCGCTTGGAAGTCTTAATTGTGCATGGTTTCCTTCCTTAGCCATAAGCTGTGCTGATGAACCAGCTGATCTTACTAATTGTGCACCTTTTCCTGCTGCTAATTCTATATTATGAATTATTGTACCAACAGGTATGTTTTTTATTGGAAGCGCATTACCAACTTTTATGTCCGCATCTGGACCTGATACAACAGTATCTCCAACTGATAATTTAGTAGGAGCAATTATGTACCTCTTTTCACCATCAGCATATACTAATAATGCTATATACGCTGTTCTGTTTGGATCATACTCTATTGTAGCAACCTTAGCTGGCACTCCATCTTTATTTCTTTTAAAATCTATAACTCTATACTTATTTCTGTTTCCGCCGCCTCTATGACGAACTGTTATTTTACCATTGTTATTTCTTCCTGCTCTATTGTTTAAAGAAACTAATAATGACTTTTCTGGTACATCAGTAGTTATTTCTTCAAATGTAGAAACTGTCATCTGTCTTCTTGCAGGAGAAGTAGGCTTAAAGCCTTTAACTGCCATTTTTATTCCTCCTTTTTTTCAGCTTTTCTGGTATTACACCAATAACTGCTTTTTTATTGCATTCCTTCAAAAAATTCTATTGCTTTACTGTCTTCAGTTAATTTAATCATTGCTTTTTTGAAGTCTGCTCTCTTACCGACATGCACTCCAACTCTCTTTGTTTTTCCAAGTATATTAGTAGTGTTTACTTTTTCAACTTTTACTCCAAAGACTTCTTCAATTGCTTTTTTTATTTGTGATTTATTTGCATGTGGGTCTACTATAAAGGTGTATTTTTTGTCTGCCATTTCAGCCATACTTTTTTCAGTTATAACTGGTTTTCTTATTATATCATGGCTATTTGTATACATTATGCATACACCTCCTCAATCTTTGATACAGCATCCTTAGTTACTATGAACTTCTCATATTTTAATATGTCATACACATTTAAATTATTAGCAGGTATTACTGCTGCACCCTGTATATTTCTAACTGATTTATATACATTTTTATCAGATTCAGCTACAACTATAAGTGCTTTCTTTGTCTCAAAAGCATTAAGCATGTTAACTATTTCCTTAGTTTTAGGTGTTTCCATGTTTAATTCGTCAAGCACGATCATTTCTTTTTCATTAACTTTGCTTGTAAGAACTGATAGCATTGCTGTTCTTCTCATTGATTTTGGAACTGAAATTCTATAATTTCTAGGCTTTGGTGCAAATACAACTCCACCATGAATCCATTGTGGTGCTCTTATTGAACCCTGTCTTGCTCTACCAGTTCCTTTTTGTCTCCAAGGCTTTATTCCACCTCCAGAAACTTCTGTTCTAGTTTTAGCGCTTTGTGTTCCTTGTCTCTTATTTGCAAGCTGTGCAACTACAACCTGGTGAACTGAACTTTCGCTAATTTTAGCTCCAAAAATTTTATCAGACAACTCAATGTCTTCAACTTTTTTACCTTCTTTATTGAATACTTCTACTGTAGGCATTCTGCATCCTCCTTTCCTAAAAACTAAGCCTTAACTGAATTCTTTATCATTACAAATGATTTATTTGGTCCAGGAACTCCGCCTTTTATTAATATAAGATTCTTCTCTGGAATGACCTTTGCAACTTCAACATTTAATACTGTTGTATTAACATGGCCCATATGTCCTGGAAGTTTCTTAGTTTTAAAAGTTCTTGATGGATCTGATGATCCTCCCATTGAACCAACTGCTCTATGGAATTTTGATCCGTGAGCCATAGGTCCTCTATGTGCTCCCCATCTTCTTATTGTACCTTGGAAGCCCTTACCTTTTGAAACTCCTGATACATCAACTTTTTCGCCAGCTGCAAATACATCAGCCTTTATTTCAGCACCTAATTCATAGCTGCTTACATCTTCTAATCTAAATTCTTTTATGAATTTTTTAGCTGAAACATTTGCTTTTGCGAAATGTCCTTTTACAGGTTTATTAGCAAGTTTTTCCTTTAAGTCTCCAAATCCAACCTGTATAGCATCGTATCCTTCTTTTTCTGAAGTTTTCTTCTGAATTACTACACATGGACCTGCTTCTACAACTGTTACAGGAACAACTTTTCCTTCTTCATTAAATATCTGTGTCATACCAAGTTTTTTACCTAGTATTGCCTTTTTCATGTTCTGCACCTCCCAAACGTATTAGCGGATTGCGCTGCAATCATAACCGTTTTAAATTAAATATTAAAGTTTTATTTCAATATCAACACCAGCTGGTAAGTCTAATCTCATTAATGCATCAACAGTTTTTGGTGATGGACTTATTATATCGATAAGTCTTTTATGAGTTCTTATTTCAAACTGCTCTCTAGAGTCTTTATACTTATGTGGTGATCTAAGTATTGTAACCACATCTTTCTCTGTTGGTAGAGGTACTGGACCTGCTACTTTAGCACCTGTTGTTTTTGCAGTTTCAACGATTTTTTCAGCTGATTGATCTAATATTGTATGATCAAATGCTTTTAATCTTATTCTTATTTTTTGCTTTGCCAATTCATTTCCCTCCTTTTCATCGCACGCCTAAACTTAATACGCACAACAACGGGTATTCTATAAACTGTCCCTGGTGTTTCATGTAAGAACACGCACGAGAATAATTACGGAATAACCGTCGCCCGGTTCAAGACCGTGACATACTCAGCAAGAATTCCCCGTAAGCACGGCTACCTCTTGCTTCATCGCTATTTTCACATAACAACTCTTATATTATACACCCCGAATTGTGTTTTTGCAAGATTTTTATTGTACTAATTATAAATAAAAAATAGGAAGAGCGTCCTCTCCCTATTTTTTATCATTTTTGTTATATAAGAACAAATTATTCTATAATGCTAGTAACAACTCCTGAACCAACTGTTCTTCCGCCTTCTCTTATTGCGAATCTTAAGTTCTCGTTCATTGCTACTTTTGTTATTAATTCTACTGTCATATCTATATGGTCTCCTGGCATTACCATTTCTACTCCTTCTGGTAACTGGATTGTTCCTGTTACATCTGTTGTTCTGAAGTAGAACTGTGGTCTATATCCATTAAAGAATGGTGTATGTCTTCCGCCTTCTTCTTTCTTTAATACATATACCTGACCTACAAATTTATGATGTGGTGTTATTGATCCTGGTTTTGCTAGTACCTGACCTCTTTCGATGTCTTCTCTCTGTACTCCTCTTAATAATGCTCCGATGTTATCTCCTGCTAATGCACTATCAAGTGTCTTTCTGAACATTTCAACTCCGGTTACTACTACCTTTGTTATTTCATCTTTCATTCCGACGATTTCTACTTCGTCTCCTACTTTTAATGTTCCAGTTTCAACTCTTCCTGTTGCTACTGTTCCTCTTCCTGTTATTGTGAATACATCTTCTATTGGCATTAAGAATGGTTTATCTGTTGGTCTATCTGGTGTTGGAATGTATTCATCTACTGCTTTCATTAAATCTCTTACTGGTTTTGTTGCTTCTTCATCATCTGGATTCTGTAATGCCTTTAATGCACTTCCTACGACGATTGGTGTATCATCCCCTGGGAATCCATATTCATTTAATAATTCTCTTACTTCCATCTCTACTAGGTCGATTAATTCTGGATCATCTACCTGATCTGCTTTATTTAAGAATACTACTATATATTGTACTCCAACTCTTGATGCTAGTAATATATGTTCTCTTGTCTGTGGCATTGGGCCATCTGCTGCACTTACTACTAGTATTGCTCCATCCATCTGTGCTGCTCCTGTGATCATGTTCTTTACATAATCAGCATGTCCTGGACAGTCTACATGCGCATAATGTCTATTATCTGTCTCATACTCAACATGTGATGTGTTGATTGTTATTCCTCTTTCTTTTTCTTCTGGTGCCTTATCTATTTCATCATATTTGAAGGCTTTTGCTTTTCCTTCTTTTGATAAAATTGTTGTTATTGCTGCTGTCAATGTTGTCTTACCATGATCTACGTGTCCTATTGTTCCTATGTTTACATGTGGTTTCGTTCTTTCAAATTTTTCCTTTGCCATTTTTATTTCCTCCTAACAATATATAATTTTATTGTCTTTCACCAATTATTTTTTCTTGAATATTTTTAGGTACTTCTTCATTATGATCAAACTGCATAGTAAATACTCCTCTACCTTGAGTTTTTGATCTAAGTGAAGTTGCATATCCAAACATTTCTGAAAGCGGAACAAACGCTCTTATTACTTCTGCTCCAGATCTTTGCTCCATTCCTTCAATTCTTCCTCTTCTTGAGTTAACGTCTCCCATAACATCTCCCATGTACTCTTCAGGGACAGTTATTTCAACCTGCATTACAGGTTCCAATATAACAGGATCTGCTTTTTGCATAGCATTCTTAAATGCCATAGAACCTGCTATTTTAAATGCCATTTCAGAAGAATCGACATCATGGTAAGAACCATCAACTAACTTAACCTTAAAATTAATTGTAGGGAATCCTGCCAAAATACCACTTAAAGCTGCTTCTTGAATACCATTGTCAATAGGTTGTATGTATTCTTTTGGCACAGCTCCACCAACTATAGCATTTTCAAATTCATACTCGCCCTCTGTTGGAGACATTTCTATAACAGCGTGACCATACTGTCCACGACCACCAGACTGTCTTATGAACTTACCCTCTGCTTTAACAGCTTTTCTAATGGTTTCTTTGTAAGCAACTTGAGGCTTACCAACATTACATTCAACATTAAATTCTCTTTGAAGCCTATCAACAATTATTTCAAGATGTAATTCTCCCATACCAGATATAATTGTCTGACCTGTTTCCTGATCAGTAAAAGTCTTGAATGTAGGATCTTCTTCTGCAAGCTTTGAAAGTGCAATGCCCATTTTTTCTTGACCAGCTTTAGTCTTTGGCTCAATAGCAACTTCTATAACTGGATCAGGGAATTCCATTTGTTCAAGAACTATTGGATTATCCTCATCGCAAAGTGTATCTCCTGTAGTTGTTGATTTTAAACCAACTATTGCACCTAATTCTCCAGTTTCAAGCTCATCAACTTCTTGTCTGTGATTAGAATGCATTTTTACAAGTCTTCCAACTCTTTCTTTTTTGCCTTTTGTTGAGTTTAAAACATAACTTCCAGACTTCATAATACCTGAATAAATTCTAGTGAATGCAAGTCTTCCAACAAATGGATCTGTTGCAATTTTAAAAGCTAATGCAGATAAAGGTTCT
This sequence comes from Clostridium pasteurianum, assembly GCF_001705235.1. NCBI lineage: Bacteria > Bacillati > Bacillota > Clostridia > Eubacteriales > Clostridiaceae > Clostridium > Clostridium pasteurianum. Next base: position 2,867,797 of record NZ_MCGV01000001.1, on the reverse strand, counting down.
TTATCGTCAGCTTTTCTTTCTGACTCGTTTCCATCTAAATCCGTTCCTTTAACTGGAGGTATATCTAAAGGTGATGGTAAATATTCAACAACAGCATCAAGCATCTGCTGAACACCCTTATTCTTGTATGAAGATCCGCATGTTACTGGAACTATTTCGTTTGCAATAACACCTTTTCTAATTGCGGCATTGATTTCATCTACAGAAATCTCTTCTCCCTCTAAATATTTATTCATTAAATTTTCATCTAATTCAACAACAGCTTCTATCATTTCAGTTCTATATTTTTCAGCCAGTTCCTTCATATCATCAGGAATTGCCTGTTCTTCTATGATAGTACCTAAATCATCTTCGTAGATTACTGCTTCATTTTTTATTAAATCAATTAAACCAACGAAATTATCTTCTTTACCTATAGGTATTTGTATAGGTACTGCATTTGCCTGAAGTCTATCTCTCATCATTTGAACTGATCTATAGAAATCAGCTCCTAATATATCCATCTTATTCATATAAGCCATTCTTGGAACATTGTATTTTTCTGCCTGTCTCCAAACTGTTTCAGACTGTGGTTCAACTCCACCTTTTGCATCAAATACAGCAACTGCTCCATCAAGAACTCTTAATGATCTTTCAACCTCTACAGTAAAATCTACGTGTCCTGGCGTATCAATAATGTTAATTTCATGACCTTTCCAATAGCAAGTTGTTGCTGCTGAAGTAATTGTTATACCTCTTTCTTGCTCTTGAACCATCCAGTCCATTGTAGCTTCGCCCTCATGAACTTCACCTATTTTATGAGTTTTTCCTGTATAAAATAATATACGTTCTGTAGTTGTAGTTTTACCGGCATCAATATGTGCCATTATTCCTATGTTACGAAATTTTTCCAAAGGATATTTTCTAGCCACTACTTTTTCCTCCTCTCATTAAACAAACTAAATCTGATAAAACTGCTCTGGTTAGAACCAAAACAGTTTTATAAAGTATATTAAATTTATTAAATATCTTTAATATTAACAATAATCACACATGAAAGTCTTAAAAGACATCAATGCAATATTGCTACTAATATCTATAATGTGCAAATGCTTTATTAGCCTCTGCCATTTTATGAGTATCTTCTCTCTTCTTAACTGCAGCACCTGTGTTATTTGAAGCATCTAATAATTCTCCAGCTAATTTCAAGTAAGTATATTTTTCTCCTCTTTTAGCTATTGCTGCAAGTATCCATCTTATTCCAAGAGTCTGTCTTCTTTCAGGTCTTACCTCTATTGGTACCTGATAAGTAGCTCCTCCGATTCTTCTTGCTTTTACCTCAAGTAAAGGCATTACATTATTCATTGCAGCTTCAAATACTTCCATAGGTTCCTTACCAGTTTTTTCTTTTAAATACTCAAAAGCGTTATAGCATATTTTCTGTGCTACTCCCTTTTTTCCATCTACCATTATGTTGTTTATTAACTTTGTAACAACCTTACTATTGTATAATGGATCTGGTAATACATCTCTTTTAGCTATATGTCCTTTTCTTGGCACTTTTCTTCCCTCCTTAACAATTTGAAATTTAAGTTCATAGGTACTCGGTATTAAATACCGTAAAGTGCTTGCTTCTGCAAATTCTATAGCCATTCTAATAAAGCATATAAACTCAATTCAACCTGAATAAATATTACTTATAATATATCTATATAAATGCCGAAGACACAGCACTACTAAATACAATACTATTTTTCCTTTGGTTTCTTAGCACCGTATTTAGACCTAGCTTGTTTTCTGTCAGCAACACCTGCTGCATCTAATGTTCCTCTTACAATATGATACCTAACACCTGGTAAATCCTTAACTCTTCCTCCTCTTATGAGGACAACACTATGTTCCTGAAGATTATGACCTACTCCTGGTATGTAAGCAGTTACTTCATATCCATTTGTTAATCTAACTCTGGCAATTTTTCTTAAAGCTGAGTTAGGCTTTTTAGGAGTTGCTGTCTTTACGACTGTACATACTCCTCTCTTTTGAGGACATTCTTTTAAAGCTGGTGCAGTTGACTTTGATGCTACTGTCTTTCTGCCTTTTCTTACTAATTGACTTATTGTTGGCATGTTTTCACCTCCTGTTTGAAATCTAGCTAATTCTATTAAAAATTTAAGTTAATAGCGCATTTAATAAAGAACTTTATGTATCTTCTAAATACTACTTCAAAACAACAGCAGTAGAAGCTTCAACATCAATATTACATAGCTTTCCAAGTTCTTTCATTGTATCTACATATATTATTTGTAGAGAATATTCATTTGCCAATTTTTCAACAGTTTGAAACAACTCATATTCAGCATCTTTTGCTATATAAACAATTTTAGCTTTACTTTCATTTATAGCTTTGAGCGATTGTTTCATGCCTACTACTTTATTCTTCGGCAACCTGTTTACCATAAACTGATCCTCCTTAATATATAACCATATAGAATTTCAAATGAATTTTTAAACCTTACATGATCTTTAACTTCAATAAACCTCAGATACATGCACAATCTATTTTTTTCAAATAAATTCCATATGCAGAGACAAGTGTAAAAACTTATCTCTGCATTATAATATTAACCAATTATACATTCTGAAAACTACACGCAATTTCTATTTTATCATCTATAAATTATTATGTCAATAAAATGCTATTTAGCCTTCTACTTTGTTTTCTTCTACATTATTTTCTTCATCATTTTCGCTTTCAGTAACTACTGGATCTATAGTTATTCTCTTATATCTGCTCATACCAGTACCTGCTGGAATCAATTTTCCTATGATTACATTTTCTTTTAATCCAACAAGAGGATCTGATTTTCCTTTTATTGCTGCATCAGTTAATACTCTTGTTGTTTCCTGGAATGATGCTGCTGATAAGAATGAATCTGTAGCAAGTGCTGCTTTAGTTATACCAAGCAAAGCTACTCTTGCTTGTGCTGGTTTTCCACCATTTTCTTCTGCTTTTCTATTCTCATCTCTAAAATCAAATATATCAATCATAGTACCAGGAAGTAATTCTGTATCTCCAGAATCTTCTACTTTTACTTTTCTTGTCATCTGTCTTATTACTACTTCAAGATGCTTATCATTTATATCAACACCCTGGAGTCTATATACTTTTTGAACTTCAGAAAGCAAATAATTTTTAACTGCATTTACACCCTTTATTCTAAGTATATCGTGTGGATTTACAGAACCCTCTGTAATTTCATCTCCAGAACTTATAGTATCACCATTTTTAACTTTTAAACTTGAACCAAATGGTATATCATAACTTACCTCTTCACCGCTCTCAGTAGTTATATATACAATTCTCTTTTTCTTTGTTTCTTCTACTCTTACAGTACCAGAAACCTCACTTACCATTGCAAGTCCCTTAGGCTTTCTAGCTTCAAATAATTCCTCAACTCTTGGAAGACCTTGTGTTATATCAGAACCAGCAACTCCACCAGTATGGAAAGTTCTCATTGTAAGCTGTGTACCCGGCTCACCAATTGACTGAGCTGCAACTATACCAACAGCTTCTCCTATACTAATTTTTTCAGCAGTTGCCATATCCATTCCATAGCATTTAGCACAAACTCCATATTTACAATCGCAAGTAAATACAGATCTTATTTTAACCTTTTTAACACCGCACTTTTCTACTTCCTGTGCTTTAACTTCATTAATATAATCATTTCTCTTCACAATAACTTCTTTTGTTTTAGGATTGATTATATCTTCTGAAGCATATCTTCCTATTAATCTTTCAGATAAACTTTCGATTACTTCATTTCCTTCTTTAATTTCTGAAACTTCAAACCCTTCAGTGGTTTCACAATCCTCAGTTCTTACTATAACATCTTGACTTACATCAACAAGTCTTCTTGTAAGATATCCTGAATCAGCTGTCTTAAGGGCAGTATCGGCATTACCTTTTCTAGCTCCATGTGTAGAAATAAAGTACTCAAGTACATCAAGTCCCTCTCTGAATGAAGCCTTTATAGGAAGCTCTATTATCTTACCAGAAGGGTTCGCCATAAGTCCTCTCATTCCTGCAAGCTGTTTTATCTGGCTCTTAGAACCTCTGGCTCCTGAATCAGCCATCATAAAGATTGGATTGAATTTATCAAGGTTATCCATAAGTGCATCAGCAACACTCTCGGTTGTCTTGGTCCACGTTGATATGACTCTCTCATATCTTTCATCATCGGATATAAATCCTCTTCTATACATTTTTTCAATCTTATCAACAGCTGCTTCTGCTTCTGTCATAAGTTTTTTCTTATTTGGAGGTACTGTCATATCAGAAGTTGAAACTGTTATAGCACTAATTGTCGAATAATGATATCCTTTTGCTTTAATTTTATCAAGCATAATACAAGTTTTAGTTGGCCCATGCTTTCTATAACACTTATCAATTATGCCACCTAAATTTTTCTTACCAACAAGAAAATCAATTTCAAGAAGTAATTCATTTCCTGGAATACTTCTATCTATAAACCCTAAATCCTGAGGTATGGACTCATTAAAAATAAGTTTTCCAACAGTAGTCTCTATTATTCCTTCAACTTTTTTACCATTAATCTCTTTTTCAACTCTAACTTTAACTTTAGCATGAACATCGACTTCACCAAGGCTGTATGCCATTAATGCTTCATCAACATTAGTGAATGCTTTTCCTTCACCTTTAACTCCATCTTTATCAATTGTAAGATAATATGATCCTAAAACCATATCCTGAGTAGGCACACAAACTGGCTTACCATCTGAAGGTTTTAATATATTATGAGCTGCAAGCATAAGAAATCTTGATTCCGCTTGAGCTTCAACTGATAAAGGTACATGAACAGCCATCTGATCTCCATCAAAGTCAGCATTATAAGCTGTACAAGCAAGTGGATGAAGCTTTATTGCTCTTCCTTCAACTAATACAGGTTGAAATGCTTGAATTCCAAGTCTATGCAATGTAGGAGCACGGTTTAACATTACTGGATGATCAGATATAACTTCTTCAAGTACATCCCATACTTGATCTTGAACCCTTTCAACCATTCTTTTTGCACTTTTTATATTGTGTGCTGCTCCTGTCTCAACAAGCTTTTTCATTACAAAAGGCTTAAATAATTCAAGTGCCATCTCTTTTGGAAGACCACACTGATACATTTTTAAATCTGGTCCAACAACTATAACGGAACGCCCTGAATAATCAACACGTTTTCCAAGTAAGTTCTGTCTAAATCTTCCCTGCTTACCTTTAAGCATATCAGATAAAGATTTCAACGGTCTATTTCCAGGTCCTGTAACTGCTCTACCTCTTCTACCATTATCTATGAGAGCATCAACAGCTTCTTGAAGCATTCTCTTTTCATTTCTTACTATTATATCTGGCGCACCAAGATCTAATAATTTCTTTAATCTATTGTTTCTATTTATAACTCTTCTATATAAATCATTTAAATCTGAAGTAGCAAATCTTCCACCATCTAATTGAACCATAGGTCTTAAATCTGGAGGTATAACTGGTATTACATCCATTATCATCCACTCAGGTTCATTTTTAGACTTTCTGAAAGATTCAACAACTTCAAGTCTTCTTATAATCCTTACTTTTTTTTGACCGGTACTTGTTTTTAAGTTTGATTTAAGTTCTTCTGATAATTGATCTAGATCTATTTCTTGAAGTAATTTTTTTATTGACTCTGCACCCATACCAGCATCAAAACATTCTTCACCGTATTTGTCTACTGCTTCTCTGTACTCTCTTTCATTTAATAGTTGTTTCTTTAATAAAGGAGTCTCTTTTGGATCCAAAACTACATAGGATGCAAAATATAAAACTTTCTCTAATGCTCTTGGAGACATATCAAGCATAAGACCCATACGTGATGGTATTCCTTTAAAATACCAGATATGAGATACTGGAGCAGCCAGTTCTATGTGCCCCATTCTCTCACGTCTAACTTTTGATTTAGTTACTTCTACTCCACATCTATCACAAACTATACCCTTATATCTAACTCTCTTATATTTTCCGCAGTGACATTCCCAGTCTTTTATTGGTCCAAATATTCTTTCACAAAATAGGCCATCCTTTTCCGGCTTTAATGTTCTGTAGTTTATAGTTTCAGGCTTTTTTACTTCCCCTCTAGACCACTCTCTTATTTTTTCAGGTGAAGCTAATCCTATCTGCAATGCATCAAAATTATTTAATTCCAAGGGTACATCCTCCCTTCATAATTAATGTTCATTATTAAAATCTTCAAGTCCTAATCCATTTTTAAGATCATCTATATCTAAATCTTCATAATTTATATCTACATCTTCAGTTTCATTTTGAGATTCTTCATTATCGCTTACTACATTATCTTGAGTATCTTGAGCTTTCGCTGGCTCAACTTTACTAGAATCTTCGTTTTCTTCTATATTAACACCCAAATCCTCGCTATCCTCATCAGTTGATTCCTTAATTTCTATTTCTTCATTTTCATCAGACAAGACTTTAACATCAAGACACAATGCCTGTAATTCCTTTATGAGAACCTTAAATGATTCTGGTATTCCTGGTTCAGGTATATTTTCACCCTTAACTATAGCCTCATATGTCTTAACTCTTCCAACAACATCATCAGATTTTACTGTTAATATTTCTTGAAGTGTATGTGCTGCACCGTAAGCTTCAAGTGCCCAAACTTCCATTTCTCCAAATCTCTGACCACCAAATTGTGCTTTACCACCTAATGGCTGCTGAGTTACAAGAGAATATGGTCCAGTTGATCTAGCATGAATTTTATCGTCAACCAAATGTGCAAGTTTAAGTATATACATGTAGCCTACAGTAACTCTACTATCAAAGGCTTCTCCTGTTCTACCATCATATAAAACAGTTTTACCATCTTCATCATATCCAGCCTTTTTGAGGCACTCAACTATTTCCGGCTCTAATGCTCCATCAAATACTGGAGTAGCAATATGCCATCCTAAGTTGGCTGCTGCCCATCCAAGATGTACCTCTAAAACCTGACCTATATTCATACGTGAAGGAACTCCTAGAGGATTAAGACATATTTGAAGTGGTCTTCCATCAGGTAAAAATGGCATATCTTCTTCTGGTAATATTCTGGAAATAACACCCTTATTACCATGTCTTCCTGACATTTTATCTCCAACAGATATCTTTCTCTTTTGAGCAATATAACATCTTACAAGTTCATTTACTCCTGGAGGTAATTCATCTCCATTTTCCCTTGTAAATATTTTTACATCAACTATTATTCCAGATTCTCCATGTGGAACTCTAAGAGATGTATCTCTTACTTCTCTTGCTTTCTCACCAAATATAGCTCTTAAAAGTCTCTCTTCTGCTGTAAGCTCTGTTTCACCTTTAGGTGTTACTTTTCCAACAAGTATATCTCCTGATCTTACTTCAGCACCTATTCTTATTATTCCTCTTTCATCGATATCTTTAAGGACATCTTCTCCAACATTAGGAATATCTCTTGTTATTTCTTCAGGTCCAAGTTTAGTATCTCTAGCTTCTGCTTCATACTCTTCTATATGAATAGATGTAAATACATCATCACGAACAAGCTGCTCAGATATAAGCATAGCATCCTCGTAATTATATCCTTCCCATGTTATGAAGCCCATTCTTATATTTCTGCCAAGTGCAATTTCACCTAAATCAGTTGATTGTCCGTCCGCTAAAACAGATCCCTCTGCAACTTTTTCACCTTTATCAACAGTCGGTCTCTGGTTTATACATGTACCTTGGTTTGATCTTTTAAATTTTAACAATCTATAAGTATCAATGCCACCATCCGAATCACGTTTTACTCTTACTTCGTTTGCACTAACATAATCTACAACTCCGGCATTTCTAGCCTTTGGTAAAACTCCAGAATCCACGGCTGCTTTATGCTCAATACCTGTACCAACTACAGGAGCTTCTGGTTTTAAAAGAGGAACTGCCTGACGCTGCATGTTTGATCCCATAAGTGCACGGCTAGCATCATCATTCTCAAGGAATGGTATCATTGCAGTTGCAACAGAAACCAACTGCCTTGCCGAAACATCCATTAAATCAACTTCATTAGCAGGAACAACTAAAACTGCATCTGGAACTCTTACTGTTATTTTTTTATCTATAAAGTATCCATTTTCATCTATAGGCTCATTTGCCCTAGCTATTAAACAGTGGTCTTCTTCATCAGCTGTAAAATATCTAATCTCATCAGTAACTCGCTTTTCTTCTTTATTAACTATCCTATATGGAGTTTCTACAAAACCATATTCGTTTACCCTTGCATAAGTTGCAAGCGAGTTTATAAGTCCTATATTAGGTCCTTCTGGGGTCTCTATAGGGCACATTCTTCCATAATGTGAATGATGAACATCTCTTACTTCAAAACCTGCTCTTTCTCTAGAAAGTCCACCAGGTCCTAAGGCTGATAATCTTCTTTTATGTGTAAGTTCTGATAGAGGGTTAATTTGATCCATAAATTGTGAAAGCTGAGAACTTCCAAAGAATTCTTTTATAGATGCTGCTACTGGTCTTATGTTAATAAGTGCCTGTGGAGTGATGACCTCTTGATCCTGTATAGTCATTCTTTCCTTAACTACTCTTTCCATCCTTGAAAGACCTATTCTAAATTGATTTTGAAGCAATTCCCCAACAGATCTAACTCTTCTGTTTCCAAGATGGTCTATATCATCAACATCACCAATTCCATATGCTAAACCTAATTCATAACTTACTGTAGCAAACATATCATCTTTTATAATATGTTTTGGAACTAATTTATGAATATTTTTCTTGAGTTGTTCTTTTATAGATTCTTCATCTGTATAATTATCTAAAATTTCCTTAAGTAAAGGATAATATACTAATTCTTTAATATTTAAGCTGCTTATGTCAAACTTTATGTAATTTTTTATATCAACAAAATTATTACCTATAACTCTTACGATATTATCATCAATTGAAATATCAACTGAATTTATACCCAAGTTTTGAATTTCTAATGCCTTTTCTCTGCTTATTCTTTGACCTTTTTCTACAATTATTTCACCTGTTTCAGAATTTACAATATCCTGAGCGGCTGTTCTATTAGAAATTCTCATACTAATAGCTAGTTTCTTATTAAATTTGTATCTTCCAACCCTAGATAAGTCATATCTTTTAGCATCAAAAAATAACGAATTAATAAGTGAAAAAGCACTATCGACCGTTGGTGGTTCACCTGGTCTAAGTCTTTTATAAATTTCAAGAAGCGCCTCTTCCCTAGTCTTCGTATTGTCTTTTTCTATTGTAGATTTTAATCTTTCTTCTTCGCCAAAATAGTTAACTATTTCAGCATCAGAACCAAGTCCCATTGCCCTTACAAGTATAGTAATTGGCAATTTTCTTGTCTTATCTATCCTAACATGAATAACGCTATTAGAATCTGTTTCATACTCTAACCACGCCCCCCTATTAGGAATTACTGTAGAAGAAAATAATTTTTTACCATTTTTGTCTACCGTATAATCATAATAAACACCTGGAGATCTAACAAGCTGACTTACAATTACTCTTTCTGCACCGTTAATTATAAATGTTCCTTGCTCTGTCATTAAAGGGAAATCACCCATAAATACTTCTTGTTCTTTTACTTCACCAGTTTCCTTATTAAGCAATCTTACTTTAACCTTAAGTGGTGCTGCATAAGTGGTGTCTCTTTCTTTACATTCCTCAACGGAATATTTGATATTATCCATATCGAGTTTGTAACCAATAAATTCCAGTATAAGATTCCCTGTATAATCTTGAATTGGATTAATGTCATCAAATATCTCTTGAAGCCCACTGTTTAAAAACCATTTGTATGAATCTAACTGCACCTCAATAAGATTTGGCATTACTCCAATCTCATTGAGTTTAGAAAAACTCATCCTAGTTCTTTTACCAACTTGGACAGGATGTATCATTAGCCTTCACCCCTTGTATAAACTAAAATAACCAAAAATGCACTACAATAAAGTACACTTTTGGATTGCGTACATTAAACAACTATTTTGTTATTATAACCATTTAATTAATAAAAATACATCTAATATTATTATATAATTAAATATTCCATTGCATTTCGTTATTTTACCATATGCAAATGGATTTGTCAACATAGTTTTTAATTTTTTACTATCTTATATTTTTATATTATATAGAGACCTTAAAAAAGCACCCCTAAAGGAGTGCTTTTAACAAAACATTACAAAATACTACTTTAATTCTACTTTTGCGCCTGCTTCTTCAAGTTTAGCTTTCATTCCTTCAGCTTCCTCTTTAGCTACAGCTTCTTTTACAGTCTTAGGAGCTCCATCAACTAATGCTTTAGCATCTTTTAATCCAAGACCAGTTATTTCTCTAACAGCTTTTATAACCTGTAATTTTTTAGCACCTACTTCTGCAAGTACAACATCAAATTCAGATTTTTCTTCAGCTGCAGCACCTGCTGCACCTGCTGCGCCTGCTGCTACTGGAGCTGCAGCGCTAACTCCAAATTCTTCCTCACATGCTTTTACTAAATCATTTAATTCTAAAACAGACATACCTTTTATAGCTTCGATAATATCTTCCTTTGTCATTTTTATAGCACCTCCGAAATTTTTACAATTTAATATTTTTTTATGCTTGTTCTTCTGAATCCTTTTTATCTTTAATTGCACTTAAAAGACAAGTGAATTTTGATAAAGGAGCTTTGAAACTTCCAAGTAATTTTGCAATAAGAACTTCTTTTGATGGAACAGAAGCAAGTTCTTTAATTTTATTAGCATCAAATACTTCGCCTTGAACGTATCCTGAAACTAATTCTAATGCTTTATGGTCTTTAGCAAAATCATTTATTATTCTTGCTGGAGCTGTTGGATCATCGTAACCCATTGCTACAGCCATTGGTCCTTCAAAGTATTGAGTCATTCCTTCATATCCTAATTCGTTTAAAGCACGTTTTACTAATGAATTCTTATATACTCTATACTCTACTCCGGCTTCTCTCAAAGATTTTCTAAGTTCTGTATCTTCTTCAACGGTTAAACCCTGGTATTTAACTACTACTATAGCCTGAGTTTTTCCCATTTTTTCTTTGATTTCTGCTACTTTTTCTTCTTTTAATTGTCTATTTGCATTTGCCAATTTAATATACACCTCCTCAGTAAAAACTAACTTTCACAATAAACTAAAGGTCCCTCCGTAGACCACGAAGAGACCATATATTCGTATATATTGGAATCCTCGGTAGGTTGGATATCCTTTACGCTTTCGCACCTACTTTCTACGGAGTATTTACATATTCAATTCAATATATTATAAAAAATCAAAATTAATCTAATACTTTAACAGGATTTACCTTTACTCCAGGTCCCATTGTACTTGATATAACTACTGATTTCATATATTGTCCTTTAGCTGAAGCTGGCTTAGCTTTTACAATAGCATCCATTAATGCATGAAAATTTTGAAATAACTTTTCAGCACCAAATGAGCTTTTTCCAACTGGAACATGAATAATTGCAGTTTTATCAACTCTATATTCAACTTTACCAGCTTTGATTTCTGATAATGCTTTTGTAACATCAAAAGTAACAGTTCCAGATTTAGGATTTGGCATTAAACCTTTTGGTCCAAGTACTCTTCCTAATCTTCCAACTACACTCATCATATCAGGAGTAGCTACAACAACATCAAAATCAAACCAATTTTCATTTTGTATCTTTGTTGCTAATTCTTCTGCTCCTACATAATCAGCTCCTGCTGCTTCTGCTTCTTTAGCTTTGTCACCTTTAGCAAAAACTAAAACTCTTACTTCTTTACCAGTTCCATTAGGCAAAATAACAACGCCTCTTACTTGCTGGTCTGCATGTCTTGGATCTACTCCAAGTCTTACAGCAAGTTCTACTGTCTCATCAAATTTAGCTTTAGAAGTCTTTACGACTAAATCCATTGCTTCTTCTGGAGTATAGAGAGTGTTCTTATCTACTAATTTTGCACTTTCAATATACTTTTTACCCATTTAAAATCCTCCTTTGTGGTAATAACGACTGTGTCTCCCACTGTTTTAAAACTAATCTTCTACTTCTACACCCATACTTCTAGCTGTTCCAGCTATCATGCTCATTGCAGCTTCTATTGATGCTGCATTTAAATCTGGCATCTTTGTTTGAGCGATTTCTTTAACTTGTTCCTTAGTTAGTTTACCAACTTTTGTCTTGTTAGGAACACCTGAACCACTTTCAATACCAGCTGCTTTCTTTATTAATACTGCTGCAGGAGGAGTCTTAAGTATAAAACTAAAAGATCTATCCTGATAAACTGTAATTACAACTGGGATAGTAAATCCAGCTTGTTTAGCAGTTTTAGCATTGTATTCTTTACAGAATGCCATGATATTTACACCATGCTGTCCTAATGCTGGACCAACTGGTGGTGCTGGAGTTGCTTTTCCTGCAGGTAATTGTAGTTTTATTAAGCCTACTACTTTCTTTGCCATGAACTTACACCTCCTAAGATAAGGTATTGACCTTACTAATCTAGTTTTTCTATTTGATTAAAATCAAGCTCAACAGGAGTTTCCCTGCCAAACATATTAACTAAACCTTTTAATTTGCCTTTTTCTGAGTTAACTTCTTGAATAAGTGCCACTTGGTTTAAAAGTGGTCCTGAAATAACTTTAACATTTTCGCCAACAGCTACATCAATATCAACAGGTTTCTCGCTTATGCCCATAGATCTAACTTCTTCGTCTGTTAATGGAACAGGTTTTGATCCTGGTCCTACGAATCCAGTACATCCACGTGTATTTCTAACAACATACCAAGACTCATCTGTCATTATCATTTTTAAAAGAACATAGCTTGGGAATATCTTTTTTAAAGTTACCTTCTTTTTACCATCTTTTTCTTCAACTTCCTCTTGAAGAGGTACTTGAATATCAAAAATCAAATTTTGCAAATTTCTATTTTCAATAGTTTTTTCGATGTTTGCTTTTACCTTATTCTCATAACCAGAATACGTATGTACAACATACCATTTAGCTTTTTCACTCATATTTTTATGGAACAGGAAATCCTGAACCCATAACCTCCTTTACATCTTACTAAAGATCACCTTAAAGAGGTTATTAAAACCATAATCCATTATTGCTACCACTATAATATACAGTGCACAAAAAGCAAGCACTACTATTGTAGTTTTCTTTGTATCTTCTTTAGAAGGCCAAGTAATTCTATGAGTTTCAGCCCCCAAGTCTTTAAAAAATCCAATAAAACCTTTTAACGGTGATTTTTCCACATTTCTATTTTTTACATTAACAGCCATTTTTATTCACATCCCATTTATGAAATTACGGCTTGATATGCTATTTTGTCTCTTTATGAAGTGTATGTTTGTGGCAAAATGGACAATATTTTTTCATTTCTAATCTATCTGGATCATTTTTCTTATTTTTCATTGTGTTGTAATTTCTCTGCTTACATTCTGTGCAAGCTAAAGCTAATTTTACTCTCACAATCTACACCTCCCAATTTAAGAAAATTTATTCTGTCTTGCTAAAATACGCACTACCTCAATATATTATCACAATTCTTGCTGCGTGTCAAATACATATCAAGGACTTACTATTTTCGACTTTAAATTTTTAAGTTTAACTTAATATATACGCGATCATGTGTATATTAAATTTGTAAATTAATTTTAATTTCATAAACGGACTAGGTTTGTTACCCAGTCCGTTTACACATGTAGGAAAACAATTTTATATAATGTTATGCTTCAATATAATATCATTATATCTTAAGCAAATTATTCTATAATGCTAGTAACAACTCCTGAACCAACTGTTCTTCCGCCTTCTCTTATTGCGAATCTTAAGTTCTCGTTCATTGCTACTTTTGTTATTAATTCTACTGTCATATCTATATGGTCTCCTGGCATTACCATTTCTACTCCTTCTGGTAACTGGATTGTTCCTGTTACATCTGTTGTTCTGAAGTAGAACTGTGGTCTATATCCATTAAAGAATGGTGTATGTCTTCCGCCTTCTTCTTTCTTTAATACATATACCTGACCTACAAATTTATGATGTGGTGTTATTGATCCTGGTTTTGCTAGTACCTGACCTCTTTCGATGTCTTCTCTCTGTACTCCTCTTAATAATGCTCCGATGTTATCTCCTGCTAATGCACTATCAAGTGTCTTTCTGAACATTTCAACTCCGGTTACTACTACCTTTGTTATTTCATCTTTCATTCCGACGATTTCTACTTCGTCTCCTACTTTTAATGTTCCAGTTTCAACTCTTCCTGTTGCTACTGTTCCTCTTCCTGTTATTGTGAATACATCTTCTATTGGCATTAAGAATGGTTTATCTGTTGGTCTATCTGGTGTTGGAATGTATTCATCTACTGCTTTCATTAAATCTCTTACTGGTTTTGTTGCTTCTTCATCATCTGGATTCTGTAATGCCTTTAATGCACTTCCTACGACGATTGGTGTATCATCCCCTGGGAATCCATATTCATTTAATAATTCTCTTACTTCCATCTCTACTAGGTCGATTAATTCTGGATCATCTACCTGATCTGCTTTATTTAAGAATACTACTATATATTGTACTCCAACTCTTGATGCTAGTAATATATGTTCTCTTGTCTGTGGCATTGGGCCATCTGCTGCACTTACTACTAGTATTGCTCCATCCATCTGTGCTGCTCCTGTGATCATGTTCTTTACATAATCAGCATGTCCTGGACAGTCTACATGCGCATAATGTCTATTATCTGTCTCATACTCAACATGTGATGTGTTGATTGTTATTCCTCTTTCTTTTTCTTCTGGTGCCTTATCTATTTCATCATATTTGAAGGCTTTTGCTTTTCCTTCTTTTGATAAAATTGTTGTTATTGCTGCTGTCAATGTTGTCTTACCATGATCTACGTGTCCTATTGTTCCTATGTTTACATGTGGTTTCGTTCTTTCAAATTTTTCCTTTGCCATTAATGGTTCCTCCTTAATACTGATTGTAAACAATTAATATTTTATTGCATTACACAACAATTAGTAATGTATTTAAAGTATTTGCTATAGAACACCATATATTCATAAATTTTAATTATGCATACATTATGGACAAAACATGATAAGACTTAGCTTCTTCATGTAAACTGTTCCTGGTGTGTTCTATATAATAAAGTTTTCTGGAGCCCACGACCAGATTTGAACTGGCGACCTCCACCTTACCAAGGTGACGCTCTACCTACTGAGCCACATGGGCAACTAATGGAGCGGGAAACGGGACTCGAACCCGCGGCACCCAGCTTGGGAAGCTAGTACTCTACCACTGAGCTATTCCCGCATATTATAATGCTAAATCCTATTAGTTGTATACCAATTACTTATTTTACTATCAAGAATTTTCTTTGTCAATATATTTTATTTTTTTCCAAGCATTTTTCTAATTTTCTTTTAACTCTTTGAAGTGCATTGTCAATTGATTTAGAACACCTGTCCAATTCTTTAGCAATCTCTTGATAAGATTTACCTTCCAAATATGACTCTAAAACCTCTATTTCTAAACCCGAAAGCACTTTAAGCATACTTTTCTTTATCTTTTTAACCTCTTCCTTGCTTATAATAAGTTCCTCTGGATCAGATACCTCAGCACCCGATACTACATCGAATAATGTCCTATCTGAATCTTCATCATAGAGAGGCTTGTTCAAAGAAATATATGTATTAAGTGGTATATGCTTTTGTCTAGTTGCAGTCTTTATTGCTGTAATAATCTGTCTAGTTATGCAAAGTTCTGCAAAGGCTTTAAAAGAGGATAATTTATTGGGTTTAAAATCTCTTATTGCTTTATATAAGCCTATCATACCTTCTTGGCATATATCTTCTTTATCTGCACCTATCAAAAAATATGATTTTGCTTTGGCTTTTACAAAATTATAGTACTTATTAATCAAATATTCTTGAGATTTTTCGTCACCAAGTTTTGCCATCATTACTATTTCTTCATCTAATTTATCTTCTAAATTCACTTCTTGATTATAAGCAACCTCGTTATTCACTAATATCCCCCCCATGGTAACACCCATACGACAATTATACAATAGTAATATTTTTCAAGTCAATACGTGTTTAAAGATTTTTCCTTATTTTATCTAATTTTTCCAATATATTTTTATCAATTCTATCTTCCACACGGTTATATTTCTTTTCCATACTAATTTTTTCAGCTTTTCTACTTATTTTTTCCTGAATTCGTTTTACATCTTTGTAAAATTCAAGAGAAGACATTCTTGTAGAACCTCTTTGAAAAATAACCTGCTGTTCTAAATTATCGGATGTAACCACGCAAACTTCAGATTTTCTCCCAATTTTATTTACATATCTTTCGATAAAACTATCCGCAGTCTCTGATTCTTTTGTATACACGATACTAAATTTGTCATGTAACTTTATTGTTTCACCAGTATTTCCAGGAATATGATGTGCATCAAAAACAAGTATAATCTTGCAATTCATAAACTCACCATATTCCACCAATATTTCAATTAATCTTTCTCTTGAACTTTCAAGGCTAATATCATCTTTTATACTATTAAGTTCTCCCCAACTATTTATAACGTTATATCCATCTACAAAAATAGTCTTCAATACTCTATCCTCGTTTTGTCATTCTCTGCTTCAATACCTCATACATAACAATGCCTGCTGCTACAGATGCATTAAGTGAATTCACTTTACCTATCATAGGTATTTTAACAAGTATATCACACTTTTCCTTAGTGAGCTTTGATATTCCCTTTCCCTCACTACCTATTACAAGTGCGCAGGCTCCAGTCATGTCTTGGTTAAAGCAGTAATCCTTTCCATCAATTTCAGCACCATATATCCATATTCCATCTTTTTTAAGTTTATCTATAACAGAATTTATGTTGCTTACTTTTGCAATTTTAACATATTTAACTGCACCAGCGGATGTTTTATATACAGTTGGGGTTACTCCTACATTTCTTCTCTTAGGTATTATAATTCCATGAACACCAGACACTTCTGCTGTCCTTATTATAGAACCTAAATTATGTGGATCTTCTATTTGATCTAAAATAAGTATAAAAGGATCTTCATTTTTATCTCTAGCACTTGAAATAATATCATCCACATCACAATAACTATATGGGGTTGATATAGCTATTACACCCTGATGTGCATCTCCATTTGACATACTATCAAGTTTTTTTCTATCAACATATTTTACTGGTATTTTCTTTTCTCGTGCTTTTGCAAGTACTACATTTATAGAGCCTTCATTTTTACCTTTTGCTACAAGTATTTGCTCTATAGTTGAATCTGATTTTAAAGCCTCTATTACAGCATTTCTACCTTCTATTAAATCTTCTCTATTATCCATATTTCCTCCATATATTTTTAAGCAAATTTTTCCTTCATAGCTAGCTGCTTTCCACAGGTAAACTTTCCTTCTTTGCACTTTCCATAAACACAAGGCGGAAGTGCTTTTACATATAATACTTCAGACATTTCCCTAAGTATATTTAGTTTCTTAGTTGATAATTCCCTTATTTCCCACTGTGCATTTAAACATATTCTATCTGATAACATCTGACTATCTATCCTGGCATTAGTTGATATTATTAATTTTATTTGATCACAATTAAGTAAAAAATTTAGAGCCTTATCTTCTCCATATTTCTTTAGTATGTAACTTCTAAACTCTTTAAATTCATGCACTAAACTTACAAAACTTTCATAGAACTTAGAATTTTTAATAGTCTGTGGAACTACTGCTTTTCTGCCTTTATCCTTTATCATGCCGCATAATTCTTCACGGTGATTTTGGGACAATCTATGTCTAATCTGCTGATGATATGTAACCATGCTGCACATCATACCAAAAGTCGTCCTTGCCTGCTCAGCAATACTTTCGTGCCCGTATCCAAGAACTCTTTTTGTCACACCCTTTGCTTTTTCATCAGCTTCCTCTGCCCAATTTTCCATAACTTCCGAAGGTGTTTTTGCATGAGTGCTCGTTATGGCTCCCAGTCCTACCTTAAGGTTTAAATCCTTAAATGAATTAAGTAAAATCATATTATCACATTCATTTATTTTATTAAAGTACTCTTCATAAAAATCTTTAATAAAATTGATATTATACTGTTTTTTCATCTTATCCATAAAGCATGATAGTCTTTCTGGTAATTTGCTCAAAAGGAGCGCTTTAACTTCTCCAAAAATTTCAGAATATCTATCATCATTAATTAAATAAAATAAATCAATAAGTTTCTCACCATTCATAGTCACACTTATATTAGTTTTGCAAGCTAAAGGAAGTATATATCTAGCATCTTCAATAGGTATACCATACAAATAATTTTCCGCCTTAGGTCTTCCCTTAAATTCCCCTTCCTTAAGACGTGACATGTTCTCATAAAGTTCAAAAGCTTGCCTAAACAATCCCTTTGCCTTTAATTCATCATTCTCTTCAAGCTCAGGAATAATAAAATTATCCTCCTTAAGAGTTACATATCTTTGACTCTGCTGAACATATGAAGCCTTAAGCTCACATATTAGAGTGCTTTGAAGTCTATTAATACCCTCTAAAACAAAAGATACATTTGAATATTTTAAAATTTCTCTAAGATCGCTTTCATTTATATTTTTAGCTTGTTCTTTACTTAATATTTCTCCAACTTTATCTAGTCCCACTTGTTCAAAATTAGTTATATTCATTTTTTCACCTTCCAATTTTATCTTGCTGTTCTTTTATATCTACTATCTTTTCAAGTATAAAATTAACTCTTTCCATTTTATCTGTTATATAAAGGTATCCTATTAGAGCTTCAAAGCCAGTCGCCGTCCTATATTCACATATATCAGCATTCTTTGGTGAAGTCCCTGATTTTGCATTTCTTCCCCTTTTATATATATATTTCTCATCTTCATTCAAATCATCATAAATTTTTTTCATAAATTCGCTTTGTGCATGAGCCTTTACAAATTCAATTGCTTTTATATGAAGTTTATTTACTGTCATAGTATCATATTTATCTGTTAAGTATATTCTTACAAAATTCTCATAAACAGCATCTCCTACAAATGCCAAAACCAGTGGGTTAAGCTGTCTAGCTCTATTTTCAGTGAACTTTTTATCTAAACTATTAAAATCCATTAAAGCATCTCCCTAAATTATTCTAAAGAAGATTATAACATATAAGACTACAAATTTGGGGGTTGTAGAATTAAAATTAATAATTCTCAGTTTATAAATATTGCGAAGTAAGTCGGGGGGAGTTAGCGGAAAAATACACCGCTAAAAAGTTTGTGGTCAGCTGACACTGAGGTGTGTGGCGCTTGACATCGCTTCGCCCTTCAGCAGGTACAGGGTTTCACCTTCGGCAAAAGGTTATGGATGCCTTTCCTCCTTGCCTTTACCCCAATGAAAATAATAGTGTTTTGTGAACAATTTAAATAAAGCTCAATAAGACTTTGCCCCAAATAGTGAAAAGACTTAGAAATTTTAATTTGTCTGAGCATTATCATAACAGGGGTTTGGGCTTTGCCCATTATCCTTCTTAACCTAATATAAGCACTCTTAATTATGTAATACCTAATTGAATTTTTTGATTAACAAATCCAAAATTCAATCGTAAACATTAAGATAGCCTGTATTTTATAAAGAAGGATAATGGGTCTAAAGACCCAAACCCCTGTTATGATAAGTCTTATCAGTTTTATTTAATGTTCCCAAAATAATATTATTTTCATAGCACTTCGTTAACTTTAGAAATAAAACTTTCTACCTTACTTAACATTTTCTCTTTTGGTATGTCCTCTTCTATTATTTTCATTACAGCACTTCCTATAATTACACCATCGCAGTATGGTTTCATCTTCTCTGCCATTTCAGACCCTGATATACCAAACCCTATGCATTTTGGTGTACTTGATGCTTTAGCTACAACATCTGTATAAGCTTTTATATCAGTTGATATAGCATTTCTAACTCCGGTAACACCATTAGTTGAAACACAGTATATGAAGCCCTTAGTACCCTTAACTATTTTACTTATCCTATCCTCAGATGTAGGTGCTACAAGGGGTATTATATAAAATTCATACTTGTCTGCTATTTCAGTTACTTTGGATCTTTCCTCCAGTGGTAAATCCGGAATTATCATGCCATCTATACCAGACTCTTTAGAATCCTTTATGAACCTCTCTACTCCGTAATTAAATACACATCCAAAGTACCCCATATATACTAAAGGTATTTTTACTTCTCCTCGCAGTTCCTTTGCCATTTTCATTATATTTCTTATCTTAAGTCCATTCTTAAGAGCTTTAGCAGAGGCTATCTGTATAACTGGTCCATCGGCTACTGGATCTGAATATGGAATTCCAAGCTCAACTAAATCTGCCCCACTTTTCTCCATTGCAATTATAATTTCTTTTGTAGTTTCTGTATCAGGATACCCACTCGTAACAAATGGTATCAAAGCTTTTTTATTTTTATCTTTTAACTCTTTAAACTTCAAATCAATCCTATTTGCCATTTTCTCTCTCCTCCAATATTTTCATTACAGTATTTACATCCTTATCTCCTCTTCCAGAAAGGTTTATAACAAGAACCTCATCCTTAGATAACGTAGGAGCTAATTTCATCGCATAAGCTACTGCATGTGAACTTTCAAGTGCAGGAATTATTCCTTCTTTTTCAGATAAATACAAGAAAGCATCTACAGCTTCTTTATCTGTCACAGATTCATACCTTGCTCTATTAATATCGTGTAGATATGAATGCTGCGGACCAACTCCTGGATAATCTAGGCCTGCTGATACAGAATATGCTGGAGTTATCTGTCCATCTTCATCCTGAAGTACATAAGTCATCATTCCATGTATTATACCAACGCTTCCCTTTGTAATAGTCGCTGCATGCATTGGAGTGTCAATACCTAATCCAGCTGCTTCTACACCTATGAGCTTAACCCCTTCGTCCTTTATAAAAGGATAAAATATTCCCATAGAATTGCTTCCACCACCTACACATGCAACTATATAATCGGGAAGTTTACCAATTGCCTCCATGGACTGCTTTTTCACTTCATCCCCTATTACTCTTTGAAAATCTTTAACTATTGTTGGATATGGATGTGGTCCCATTACTGAGCCTATTACATAATAAGTGTCATCTATGTTTGTAACCCAATCTCTCATAGCTGCATTTATGGCATCTTTGAGCGTGTTTGTCCCCGATGTAACTGAAGTAACCTTTGCACCTAAAATTTTCATTCTAAATACGTTAAGTGCCTGTCTTTTTACATCTTCAGCTCCCATAAATACTTCACATTTAAGTCCAAATAAAGCTGCTGCTGTAGCTGTTGCAACTCCATGTTGTCCTGCTCCTGTTTCAGCTATAACTCTCTTTTTACCCATTCTCTTTGCCAAAAGTACTTGACCTAAAGCATTATTTAACTTGTGAGAACCAGTATGGTTCAAATCTTCTCTTTTTAAATATACTTTTGCTCCTCCAAGATCTTTTGTCATATTTTCAGCAAAATATAAAGGTGTCTCTCTTCCAACATATTTTTCAAGATAGTATTTATATTCCTTCATAAACGCTTCATCATTTATAGCTTTATTAAATTCAACTTCAAGATCATTTACTGCATTCATTAGTGTTTCAGGAACATACTGTCCTCCATATATTCCAAACCTTCCATTCATTTAAAATTCCTCACTCTCATTATAAAATTTTTTATTTTTTCTTCGTCCTTAAAGCCATCAGTTTCTACCCCACTGGAAACATCCACACCAAAAGGACTAAGCACTTTTATACATTTTTCTACATTATCTATATTTAAGCCCCCAGCCGCAATAATCGGCTTCGAAATTTTATTTTTCATTGTTTTTAAAAAATTCCAATTAAATGTTTTTCCGGTTCCTCCTCTATTTGAACCATCAAAACTATCTACTAAAAATCCAGCTGCACTATAATTCTTGAATTTACTTATATCTTCTTCTGAGCCTATATTTACAGCCTTCCATATAGTAAATCCATCTAATTTCTTTATATAATCTTCATCCTCATCACCATGAAGTTGAATAATATCAAGACTTGCACATACTGCAATTTTCTTCACTATTTCCACGCCTTCATTTACAAAAACACCAACTTTTTTGATTTTGGGATCAATTTTTTTTCCAAGTTCCATAGCAGTATTTGCATCAACCTGACGTTTACTTTTGGCAAAAACAAAGCCCATATAATCAGGTTTATATTTATTTATAAATTCAACATCCTCTTCCCTTCTTATTCCGCATATCTTAATCTTGACCATATTACTCACTCTTTGCTTTTTCTAAAAATTCATGTACGAATTCCAAGTTATCTATATTCCTCATAAAAGTTTCACCAATTAAAACAGCATCTACTCCAATTGATCTCAGATACAAAATATCCTCCGTAGTCTTTATCGCACTTTCTGATACAATTGTTCTATCCTTAGGAACATACTTCATAAGCCTTTCTGTAGTTTTTAGATTTGTTGAAAAGTCTCTTAAATCCCTATTATTAATGCCGATAACAGCACACCCGGCTTCGGCAGCATTACATGCCTCTTCTTCATTATGGACTTCAGTTATTGAATCAATCCCAAGCTCTAAAGTCTTATCATAAAAATACTTTAACTTATCCTTTAAAACTGCAGCTATAAGTAAAACTGCATCAGCTCCTATGAGTTTAGCTTCATAAAGCTGATATTCATCTACTACAAAATCCTTTCTTAATATAGGTTTCGACGTTATACTTTTTACTTTTTCAATATACTCGTTTTTTCCCAGGAAATATTTTTTTTCAGTGAGAATAGATATTGCATCTATATCTATTTTTTCATAAATTTCTCCTATCTTTTCAGGATCAAAATCCTCCCTTATTATTCCCTTAGATGGAGATGCCTTTTTTATTTCAGATATTATTGATATTTTTTCTTTTTTAAGTGCATCCTTAAAATTTCTTTTCTCATATTTGCAAACATCTAATTTAGCTTTTATATCATCTAAACTAAGTACTTTTTTATCTTCTACTAGCTGAAGCTTTTTAGCTGCAACAATTTCATCAAGTATCAAATTACACACTCCCTTTACTTAAGTTCTTCATATTTCTTAAAGGCTTTACCGCTATCTATAAGTCCCCCTGCTAACTTTACGCCGTCTTTTAAACTGTCGCAGGCTTTTCCAACATAAAGAACCGCAGCAGCATTTAAAACAACAATATCTCTTTTAGGTCCTTTTTCGCCTTTTAAGATTGACAATATAATTTTTGCATTTTCTGCTGGAGTTCCACCATTTACATCCTCAATCTTAGAGCGTTCCATGCCAAAATCCTCAGGTCTAATTACATAATCTTCTATCTTTCCATCTTTAATTTCACTAATAAAAGTGTTCCCTGTAGTTGTAATCTCGTCCAAGCCATCAGAACCAGTCAATACCATGGCACGTTCTCTTCCAAAATTCAAAAGTACTTCAGCTATTGGATGTGTTAATTTTTGATCAAATATACCAAGAACCTGTCCTCTTATATTGCATGGATTAGTAAGTGGTCCCAAGATATTAAATATGGTCTTAAAACCAAGTGCCTTTCTCACAGGTGCTACATTTTTCATTGCCTTGTGATAAACCTGTGCAAATATAAAAGCCATTCCCTTTTCCTTAATCCCTTTTTCAACCTCCTCAGGTTTAAGATTTATATTTATTCCAAGCTCACTTAACACATCTGCACTGCCACTTTTACTTGAACCAGCTCTATTCCCGTGTTTAGCTATTTTCACACCTCCAGCTGCTGCAATTATGCTTGAACAAGTTGACACATTAAAGGTTTTACCGCCGTCACCTCCTGTACCGCAGGTATCTATAGCATATAAGTCTTTAACATCTACCTTAAGTGCATGTTCCTTCATGGATTTAGCGCAGCCAAGTATTTCTTCTACAACCTCACCTTTCATTCTTAAGGCTGTTAAAAATGCTGCCATTTCAATTTGACTTGCTTCACCATCCATTATTTCATTCATTGAGGCATAAGCTTCCCCTGCCGTTAAGTTCTTAAATTGAGTAACCTTCTTAATTGATTCCTTTAACATTACAAACTCCCCCTAAAAAGTTTTTAATTATTTTTCTTCCATCTTCCGTAAAATAAGATTCCGGATGAAATTGAATTCCAAATATTCTGTATCTTTTATGTTTTACTGCCATAATTATTCCATCATCAGTTTCTGCTGAGACACAAAGCTCCTCAGGTAAACTTTCTCTCTCTGCAATAAGTGAATGATACCTCATAACTTTAAGTGGATTTTTTACACCCTGAAAAATGTCCTTACCATCGTGCTTTATTACAGAAGTTTTACCGTGCATTATTTTAGGAGCACCAATTATTTTGCCGCCAAAAGCTTCAGCTATAGATTGATGTCCCATGCAAATTCCTAAGATTGGTATTGAACTACCTAGCTTTTTTACTACCTCTACAGAAATTCCAGCATCCTTAGGTGTTCCTGGTCCAGGAGAAATTATTATTCCTTCAGGCTTCATCTCTCTTATATCATTAATAGATACAGCATCATTCCTAATAACTTTTACATTACTATATATTTCCCCTACATATTGATATAAATTGTAGGTAAAAGAATCATAATTATCTATTATAAGAATCATTTAAATCACTTCCTTTAAAATCTCAGACTTATTCATGCTCTCTTCGTACTCATTTTCTGGAACAGAATCATAAACAACTCCTCCTCCAGCCTGTGCGTGAGCCTTACCATCTTTTATTACAAGGGTTCTTATAGCAATACATGTGTCCATGTTCCCATCATAAGAAAAATATCCAACTGCACCTGCATAACATCCTCTTTTCGTATTTTCAAGTTCATCTATAATCTCCATTGCCCTTATTTTAGGAGCTCCTGATACAGTTCCAGCTGGTAAACATGATTTTAAAGCTTCAAAACAATCATATTCTCTCTTTAACTTTCCTGATACCTTCGACACTATGTGCATAACATGTGAATAAAATTCAACTTCCATAAACTTATCCACATTAACTGTTCCAAATTCACTTATCTTTCCTATATCATTTCTAGCAAGATCGAGAAGCATTGAATGTTCTGCTATCTCTTTTTCATCATTTATAAGTTCATTTTTAAGCCTAATATCCTCTTCCTTATCTTTTCCTCTTGGTCTTGTCCCTGCTATTGGATTTGTTGCTACTACATTTCCAAATACACTTACTAGACTTTCAGGTGAAGAGCCTGTTATTTGAAAATCGCCAAAATCTATATAAAAAAGATATGGTGAAGGATTTTTAGTTCTAAGTCTCCTATACACATTAAAGGGAGTATCCTTAATGTCCATAGTAAATCTTTGTGAAGGAACCATCTGAAATATGTCACCCTTTACTATATATTTTTGTGCTTTTTCAACCATTTCGCAAAATTCAGACTTCGTAAAATTTGAAGTTATCTTGGATGGTACATGCCTTTCTGGAAGCTTGTGCATAACCCTATTACTTCTCGCAATATCACTTAAACTTTCAAGCTCTGTTTTAACTTCTTCATAAGATATTTCATCTTCAGGAAATACATTATAAATATAAACAATGTTATTTCTCATGTGGTCATAGCAGATTACAGTTTTGTAAAACATAACTACAGCATCTGGCACTTTTAAATCATCTCTGTTTTCATCTGATATCTTTTCATACTGCTTTATTATGTCATAACCTACATATCCCATGCCGCCACCTGAAAAAGGATACTCACTTTCTTCTATTTTGCCTTTCAGAGTAAACTTTTTTGCAACTGATAAAAATTTCTCCTTTACTTCTTCACTAGAACCATCCTTTTCAATTGTTGTATAACCTTTAAATCCTTTTACAACGGCATATGGATTTCGTCCAATAAAAGAATATTTTCCTTTAACATCTTTCAATACGTTGCTTTCAAGCAAAAATTTCTTTTCACCGCATATATTATAAAATATAGATATTGGCGTAATTTCATCGCCGTTTTCTTCATACGTTACTTGAAAAGGTTTTTTAAGTTTTCTTTTGTCATTGAACTCCTGCTCTGAAATATTATACATAACACACACTCCTTAACACGTATTCATAATATTTTTACTATTTAAATTATATTGTTTTTTCTAAAAATTCAGTTTTTATAAAAAATGGCACAAAAAAACCACTTCGTTCCTTTGTATGGGACGAAGTGGTCCGTGGTGCCACCCATTTTAATCTAATTAAGTAATAACAGATTATCTTTATAAGTACGGAAATGTATAATTTCGATACCCTGTCCTTTTAACGGTAGACTCTCCGAATGCCGCTACTTGATAACTTTTCACAGCATCGCCTCATAGATCCATTCACTATAAGCTCCAGTATCGGCTCACACTAACCCGACTCGCTTTAACTAATTTCTCACAGCTACTACTTCTATTCACAGGCTTATATCAACTAAATTGTATATTTATTATATAATACTGTATATTTAATGTCAATACAAAATTTTCTGTCAATTCATAAAAACTACAGTTCTAATTAATCTTATCTCATTATTCCCTGTGTTTATTATAGTTAATTCATTATTTCCTTCATCCATTTTATAACCTATGCAAAATAAATCTTTTTCATCTAATTTAAATTTGTTTTCTTCAAGAATTATTTCTACGTTTCCTCCTAAAATATAAAAATATTCCATAACTTTCGAAAAATCATTTTTATGACTGCTTAATTCAATATTTACTTTATCACAACTATCAATACAAAATGAATGTATATCTCCTGAACATTTTGCCGATGTCATTAAATTAAAATCTGAAGCTCTCCCATAACTTTTAGTTATCCAATCACCCATAAAGCTGTCTTTCTGAAAAGGCTTCAAAGTTACCTTATATTTTCCTTCATGTTCTAAAATAGTCTCTCCGCTAGTTAACATTAGTTGTCTTGAGAATCCAGTAAGATTTGTAAAGGTTGATTCATTAGCTTCCACCTCTGCTGCACTTATCCTCCACATGAAATTTCTATTGGCATATTCTGATTGTCTAGGATATATATATAATTCAATAGTTTTTCCCCCAGACCATTTAGATACTTTATAATTATCCTTCTTTATTACTTCAACATCATATTTCATATAATCACTTCTTTTAATTTTTTAATCCATTCATGCTCTTCATACTTTCTTCTCTTATTAAATCCATAGCACGATTTTTATACTTAGCAAATTTCTCAGAAGTTTTAACATGATAGCTTCTAGGTCTCGGAAGATCTATATCTATTATTTCTTTTATAGAACCAGGTCTTGATTTCATAACAACAACTCTGTCTGACATAAAAATAGCTTCATCTATGTCATGTGTAACAAGTACAATTGTCTTTTGTGACTGCTGCCATATATTTAATAAAAGTTCCTGCATTAAACTTCTTGTTTGCATATCAAGCGCACCAAATGGTTCATCCAAAAGTATAATTTCAGGGTCATTAGCTAATGCTCTAGCAATTGCTACTCTCTGCTTCATACCACCAGAAAGCATCTTAGGATATAAGTCTTCAAATCCTTTAAGTCCTACTATTTCAACATATTTTTTTGCTTTTTCACTGCGTTCATGTTTAGGTACTCTTTTTTCCCTTAATCCAAATTCCACATTCTCTTGAACTGTAAGCCATGGAAATAGAGTATATGCTTGAAAAACCATTCCCCTATCAGGACCTGGTCCTGTTATCCTTTTCCCATCTAATATTACAGAACCTGTAGTTGGCTTTTCTAATCCACCTATAATTCTAAGAAGGGTAGATTTACCACATCCAGAAGCCCCAAGAATTGAAACAAACTCTTTTGGTTTTACATGTAAATTTATATTATCTAGTGCTTGTACTGTGCCTGCACCACTATTAAATGCTTTTGATATATTTGAAATTACTAAATCTTGTTTATTTTCATTCATATTTCTCACTCCTATTATCCCTTTTTAAGAATTAAGTTACATATTCTCATTAATCCCACGGGAAAAGTATTCGGTGCAGTAATTTAAAGCAATAATCAAAAATCAGTCCTATTAATCCTATAGTTAAAATTCCAACAAATATTTTAGATGTAGAAAGCATTCTTTGCGATTGTATTATCATGTAACCTATTCCAGAAGAAGCTCCAACTAATTCTGCAACAATTACATATGTCCATGCCCATCCAAGTATCATCCTAAGTGAACTCATTATTGAAGGAAAGCAAGAAGGTAATATTACCCTCCAAAGTACTGCTGCTTTTGAAGTTCCAAGTGTATATGAAACATCTATTAAATCATTTGAAACACTTTTAGTATTGACTGCAACCATAAGGATTAATTGAGGAAAACTTCCCATAAAAATTACTGCTATCTTCTCTACTTCGCTTAATCCTATCCACAAAATAAATAGAGGAATAAATGCAGAAGCTGGAAGATATCTTACAAATGACATCAATGGCTCTATAAATGCTTCAAAAGGCTTATATGTTCCAAGAAGTATTCCAAGTGGAACTGCAATAATTGCTGCAATAATAAATCCAACTAACACCCTAAATATTGTAATTCCAATATCATTAATAAAATGCAGCTGAGTAAATAAAGCAACTGCTGATTTAAGAGTTTCAGTAGGTGTTGGTAAAAACATAGCATCTACTATTCCTCCATACGTAAAAATCGACCATACCGCTAAAACCACCAAAAATCCTAATACACCTAAAACCGTATATGTAGTATGTTTTATATTTGCTCTTGGAATAAATGCGTTCTTTATTCTAGTACCAACAGTAACTACTTCTAAAGTCTTATCTTTATTTTCCATAATTTATCCTCCAAAATATACTAATTTTCCTTTTTTAATTACACTGTCTACTATGTTAACCGATGTATTATATGCAAGATATTTATATGTAGGATACTTAAGTATTAAAATATCCGCTAATTTTCCCTTTTCAATGCTTCCTATAGTCTTTGCTCTATCCAAAGCTGCTGCTCCATTTAAAGTAAAGGCTGTAAGTGCTTCTTCTGGAGACATGTTCATATGAATACATGCTAATGAAAATATAAGTGGTACCGAATTTGTAAAACAGCTTCCAGGATTAAAATCACTTGCTAATGCCACAGCACATCCTGTATCTATCATCTTCCTTGCATTTGCATATGGTTTATTAAGGCAAAATGCAGTTCCCGGAAGAAGGGTTGCAACTACTTTATTGTGAGCCAAAGCTCTTATCCCCTCTTCTGAAGCATTTAAAAGATGGTCCGCAGAAATAGCTTTTATTTTTCCCGCTAGTTCTGCTCCACCAAGACTTACAATTTCATCTGCATGAATTTTAGATTTTAAACCCATTTCCTGTGCTTTTAATAACAATTTCTCTGACAGCTCAATAGATATTACATCATCTTCACAAAACACATCACAAAATTCCGCAAGCTTTTTATCCTTAATTTCAGGAAGCACTTTTTCTATCATAAAATCTATATACGTACTATTCTTTTCTTTAAATTCTTTAGGCACTGCATGAGCTCCCAAAAACGTTGGAACAACATCTACATTATGATTTTCATTTAACTTCTTCATAACTTTAAGTTGTTTTATTTCAGTTTCAAAGTCTAAACCATACCCGCTTTTACCTTCAACTGTCGTTACACCATAATGCAGCGTAGAATTCAATCTTTCAATTCCCAATTCATATAATTCATCAAAAGAACTTGCTCTAGTTTGGGCTACAGTATTTTCTATTCCTCCTCCAGCACGCATTATATCCATATAGGCTTTTCCTTCAAGCCTCATAAAAAATTCCTCTGGTCTATATCCTCCAAAAACAAAATGTGTATGAGAATCTACAAATCCCGGGATGATACACTTATTATGAGCATCAATAATTTTAAATTCACTTACATTATACTTGTGGAGAATATTATAAGTTGTATCTACATCTACAATTGTTCCATTTTCTATAACAACTGCTCCATTTTTAATTATCTTTAAATCTTTCATCTCACTAGCAAATTTAGCACCATTCCCAATTGGAGTTGCAATCTCACTTGAATTTAAAATAATCACTTTTCCCATAATGCACACCACTCTCTATTTAAGGAATTCGTCCATAAGTTTTTCATCAACTAAATAAGGTAAAGTTAAATGATTCTCTCCATTATATTTCAAATTAAATTCTGCTGCTGTTTCTATAGAATGTTCATTTCTAGCCCAACTTCTTCTCGCAACGCCTCCAATAACATCCCAAAGAATTGCACATTTTATTATTTCGTCTATTCTTTTACTTCCATCAAGAACAAGTCCAAATCCTCCATTTATAGATTTTCCTATTCCAACTCCACCACCATTATGAAGTGCTACAAGGCTCATTCCTCTCGCTGCATTTCCTACATAGCATTGCACTGCCATATCAGCCATTACATTACTTCCATCTTTTATATTTGCTGTTTCCCTAAACGGTGAATCAGTTCCACTTACATCGTGGTGATCTCTTCCTATCATAACTGGTCCTATTTCGCCATTTCTAACCATTTCATTAAATTTTAAAGCTATATTTTTTCTACCTTCAGCATCTTGATAAAGTATTCTAGCCTTAGTTCCTACAACTAATTTATTTTTCTCAGCATCCTTTATCCAGTTATAGTTATCTCTATCTTGATATCTTCTATTTGGATCTATGCAGAACATTGCAGCCTTATCAGTTTTTATTAAATCTTCATCTTTTCCACTTAAACATACCCATCTAAATGGTCCATATCCATAGTCAAATAACTGCGGCCCCATAATATCTTCTACATAAGACGGAAGCACAAATCCATCTTTATCATCTACTCCATTTTTAGATATTTCGCTTACCCCTGCATCATATACTGCTTTTAAGAAAGAATTACCATAGTCAAAAAAATAAGTACCGTTAGCTGTGCAAGATTTTATTAATTGGTAATGATGTCTCAAGCTCTTATCTACAAGCTCTTTAAATTTTTCCCTATCTTTGCTTAAAAGTTCTGTTCTTTCCTCAAATGTAATACCATGTGGACAATATCCTCCATCATAAACAGCATGACACGAAGTTTGATCTGACATTAAATCAACTTTTATATGATTTTTAACTACATATTCAAGCAAATCAACTATATTTCCATAATATGCAATTGATATAGTTGTTTTATTTTCTAAGTGTTCCTTTACTACTTTAAATATTTCATCTAAATTAGAAGATGACATACTTACCCAGCCTTGATCTAATCTTGTTTTTATTCTTGATTCATCTACCTCTGCAATTATTCCAACTCCATTTGCTATCTCAACAGCTTTGGGCTGAGCACCACTCATTCCCCCAAGTCCTGAGGTTATAAATAAATGTCCTCTCAAATCTCCATCATTAGGAATCCCAAGTTTCATTCTTCCTGCATTTAAAAGTGTATTGTAAGTTCCATGTACTATACCCTGTGGTCCTATATACATCCACCCTCCAGCTGTCATTTGGCCATAATTTGCAACTCCCATTTGCTCTGCAACTTCCCAGTCATCAAGATTATCAAACATTCCAACCATAAGTGCATTGGTTATCATAACCCTAGGTGCATTTTCTCTCGTTCTAAATAATCCTAGTGGATGTCCTGATTCAATTACTAAAGTTTGATCTTTCTCCATAACCTGAAGATATTTTTTTATAAGTCTATACTGCATCCAATTCTGACATACACTTCCTGTTTCGCCGTACGTAACAAGTTCATATGGGTACAAACCAACTTCAAAATCAAGATTATTGTCTATCATAACTTGAAATGCCTTACCTTCTGTGCATTTACCTTTGTATTCATCTATAGGCTTTCCATATATCCTCCCAGAAGGTCTAAACCTGTATCCATATATCCTGCCTCTAGTTTTCAATTCATTTAAAAATTCAGGTATCAACTTTTCATGATATTTAGGATTAATATATCTAAGTGCATTTTTAAGTGCAATTTCAGTTTGACTTTTGTTTAACGTATATCCTCTATCCGGTGCCCTTCTTATGTCTTTCACAAACTCAGGCATTTCAGGAAGTTCATCATCTAATGCTATAGTCATACATTCTGATACTTTCTTATTGAAATCCATTTTTCATTTACCTCCACTATATTTCTTTATAACCATGTACAGGATTTCTATTTTTATAACCTGCTCTTTAATATAGAAATCCCATACATAGAATGATTTAATTTTATTGATTTACAAAACTTCCGTCTATTAACTTCTTAGCATCAGGCTTTTGATCCATTAACTTACACTTTAACCAAAATGAAGAAGCCTTTTCAGTAACATCCCATATAAGACCATGTTTTGAACTTGTCCCAAAGTACTTAACATTATCTGCTTTGCCATAGAACTTAACATCTGGCAATTGTTGTTTAAAATCATCAGTAGTTTGTCCCATGCTTTTTGCCATTATAGCATTTGCATCATCTGGATTTTTCTCTGCATAATCTAAAGCATCATACCATGCCTTAACTATAGCTTTATTTAATTTGGGATTGTTCTTAACAAAATCCTGACGCATTGCAAGTGAATCAACTATTAAACCTGGAGTTTCTTTACTTGAAATGAGTACATGTCCAAAGCTTGTTTGCTCAGCTTTTGTAAGCCATGGCTGCCAAGTTACTGCAGCATCTACCTTTCCACCTACAAATGCAGCTCCCGCATCACCAGCACTCATATTAACTGCCTGAACATCACTTAATTTCATACCTTGCTTATCAAGTAAATATTGGAACCAAAAATAGCTAGCTCCACCTGCTGTATCAATAGCAACTCTTTTTCCCTTAAGATCTTTAAGACTTTTAATTTCCTTCTTTGCAACTATTCCATCTCCACCATAGGAAGTATCAAGTGCAACTATCTGCGTTACTGGTACATTTGCTGCAGCTGTCATTACATGTGTATCTACAGTAGAAGTAAAGCCTTGAATTTTATTTGCTGCAAGTGCTGTTCTTCTATCTGTTGCACTTTGAATCATCTCAAGCTTTACATTAACTCCTTCCTTCTTAAAAAATCCCTTTTGCTCTGCGACAAATAGTGGTGCAAAGCCTATCCATGAAGAAACACCTATTTTTACTTGTCCTTTAAAAGTGTTTGCTGCTGTGGAACTTGTTTTTGATTTTGAACCTGCACATCCTGTAAATAGGATTGAACTTGCCATAGTTATGCTTAGAATCAGAGTGACTAACTTTTTCATTATTTTTCCCCCTTTAAATTTGTAGAAATTATATTTTAGAAAGTTTATACAAAATCACTAGTTGGTTCACCTTTTAATATTTTCACAACGTTGGTTGAAGCTCTTCTTTTAAGCTCATCAAAAGATTCTATTGATAAATAAGATGTATGTGGTGTTACAAATATATTTTTGCATTTAAATATTTCCTCATCACCTTTAGGCGGTTCATTTGAAATAACATCTAAAACAGCTCCTGATATTTCACCTTTTTGGGCAGCTTCTATCATATCCTTCTCATTTATTACCCTTCCCCTTGAAGTATTTATTATATAAGCTGTATTTTTCATGATTTTAAACTCTTTCATAGATATTAATGATATTATTTTTTCAGTAAATTTAGTATTCACAGTAACATAATCTGCACTTTTTAATCCGGATTCCCATTCTACTTTCTTGGCTTTGTAGCTTCTAATAACTTCATCATCAACATAAGGGTCATATACAATAACATTCATTTCCACAGCCCTTGCCTTCTTAGCTATTGTTCTTCCAATTCTCCCAAACCCTATTATCAAAATGGTAGACGATCTTATTCTTTTATTAAGCCTTCCAGCTGCTTGTGCTCCCCAAGGACCCTTATTAGCGTTTTTAATATAAAAATCCAAGTTCTTATTCAGAAAATATACGGCTGATATTACATAGTCTGATACATCCTCCACACAATATCCTGGAACAAAAGTAACCTTTATACTCTTTTCCTTCGCTGCTTTAATGTCCACCCTATCATATCCACCGCCATATACGGCTATAATTTTACAATTGTTTAACTTTTTTATTGTTTTCTCTGGAATATCTACATACACCTGACACAATATAGCATCTGCATCCTTGCCAAACTCTTCTAAATCTTTTTCATAATCATTACCTGAATGTTTTATTATACAATCTGGAAAATTTTCTTTGAGTATCTTTTCTTCAATAATATAATCAGACCACTCTTCATCTATAATCCATATAAGCGGTTTCAAAATTTCATCACAACCTTTATTCTTAATTAGTTATAAAGCATAAAACTATTTCAAACTCATTTCCTCATTAGTAGCATCTACTTCCACCACGTCGCCGTTCTTTACTGTTTTGTAAAAATCCTCTTCAACTTTATCCACAACAGGCATCTCCATTATTATTGAGCTTGCAACCAGTACTGTATCTGGATATTTGATTATAAGAGCTTTAGGGCCCTTACCTTTCATTTTTAGTTGATACATACCATCAGCTTGAACTACCGAACTTCCTTTACCACTTGGAAATACTAATATTTTTCCTGCTATGCTTTTTCCTTCAAGACAATGATTTTTTTCTATTACCACCCCTGTTTCAGGATCAACAAGGTAAAAGCAAAAATCATCTTTAGAAATTAAAACTTCTCCTTTTTCAAAACCTTCTGAAACTTTATGACATTTAAAATTTTTCATTAAATCTCACCCCTTATTGCAGCCTCTATACATTCTTCTAATCTTCTTATTACAAATTCCATATTCCTGCGTTTTGTATAATAAGCACATTTAGGAGAATCCGTAACTCCCTTTTTGCCATATAAGAAATGCCAACAAGGTTGATCCATGCAAGTATCATCTACAATATCTCCGCCAGCATCTTTCAAAATTTCAAGATAACCCATTCTATTAGCAAGTTCTTTGGTAAGAGAAGATGTCATTATCCAAAGAGGCGCTTTAAGTTTTTTACCTTTTACCAAACTTACAACCTCTGAAACTTGAGTTAGATTGAAATGAGGACATCCAAACAATGCGAAATCAATTTTCCCCCCTTCATCAGTAAGTTCTTCCTGCATTTTTCTAAGATCTTCATTAGTTATAGTTACAACAGTCTCTGGTTTTTCACCATGAAATGCATCATCAATTGTCTTTGCTTCAGGTGTTACCCCTACAATATGATATAGCGGAACATTACCTCCTGTATTAAGCTGCGCACCTAAATTCATAAGTGCTGCTTGAGATGGATTTTGAGGCATTCCAACAAATACTGGTGTTTTAAAGTTTATTTTTTTAGGTGTACAATATCCTAACATTTGATAGTCAAAATCATCTTTTATATCAGCTTTTACTTCAACAAGTACCTGTCCTTTTCTATTTTCATCAAGAAGATATCCATAATAAGGAGTTCTTCCCGTTATGGCAGCACATAAAGCACTTTGTGCTGACTCTCTATTTGTTCTTGCTCCATAAACAGAATTTATAAAAGGAGTTGCACTTGATTCAGAAAAAGAAGTTATTTCTCCAAACCTTGGAACATTTTTTTCTAGATATGGAGTACAATCATATGTAAGTGTCGCCCCAATTTTTTTATAAGCTTCTCTTGTTCTTTTTATTATTTCCTCATCTTCCTTTTTTATATCTGTTATGCACTGAAAATATTCAAGATTAAAGCCTGGATTCACAGTAGGTGAAATTCTACATGTTGCCCCCTCATTAACAAGCTTTTCCACAAACCACAAATCAGCTTCCTGATTACTTAAAGCTACATGAGTACGAGAAACAGGAACCATTTTAGGTGCATTGAAAACTTCTCCAATGGCTACCTGAATTTTCATTGCTATGGCAGTTCCTTTACCATATTTACCGCTTAGCATATCCTTTTCTTCTTGTGTTAAATTCATTCTTATCCTCCTTCTTATACATTCTCTAATTTTTCCATTAATTTTTGAACGTTATTTACAATTTTATCTTCTGATATAGTAAGAATGTGTCCGTCTTTAACTTTAATTTCACCATTTGATATTACATATTTGATTGCACATGGCTGCATTGAGTACACTATGTTAGGAAGTATTTGCTCACCAGATTTAAATATAGGCTGCATAGACATATCATTCATATCAATTGCCACAAAATCTGCCCCATATCCTTTTTCAATTTTACCTACATTCATCTGAAGTATTTCTCCGCCATATTCTGTTCCCATAGAGAAAACATCATTGTAATTTACACATAATGAATCAAGTTTTGTAACCTTTTGAAGCAGTGAACACATTCTCATTTCTTCAAAAACACTTATTCGATTATTACTGCATGCTCCATCTGTACCAAACCCTATCTTTACTCCAGCCTTAATCAATGCAGGTATATTGGTTACACCATCTGCCAAAAACATGTTGCTTGATGGGCAATAAGCTAAATTTGCCTTATTCTCTCCCATTATTTTTATTTCATTATCATTTAACCAAACGCAGTGAATTGCCAACATAGAATCATCAACTACGCCTATTTTATTAAGGAGTTCCATAGGTCTTAAATTAAATTCTTTCTTAACTTGATCTACCTCAAAAGGTTCTTCAGCAACATGTATATGAAACTTTGTTTCTAGTTCCTTTGCCAATTTATATCCTGCTTTAATCATATCTATTGATGCAGCATGAAGACTGTGGGGAGCTGGTACTATTTTTACTGTATCGCTGGTATTATATTTAACTGCTAATTTTTCTACATTGCTATAAGCTTCATCCACAGTTTCAAGATATCCCTTTGGAGCTCCATCCCAATCATACATAGTTCTTGCAAGTACAAGTCTTATGCCAACATCCTTAGCTGCCTTTATAACTGCTTCATCACTTTCAATTCCATCATTATGAACATAGAAAAAATCACTTACAGTAGTAACCCCATATTTAAGCATTTCTCCAAATGCAAATAATGCTCCTGTGTATATATCATCCGCTGATAATTCTGGAGAAAACTTATAAAGTGACTTATCTCTCCATTCTAAAAATGGCTTGTCCGCAGCAATACCTCTAAGAAGACTTTGAAATGAATGATTATGGATATTAACAGTTCCGGGAACCATTATAGTACCAGTTAAATCTACTATTTCTGCATCATTATATTTTTTTATTAATTCATCGACAGAATCTACAGCTAATATTTTGCCATTTTCAACCACAACCGCTTTATTTTCTATAAAACTTTTATTATAATGTAATAATGAGGGTTTATATACTTTTTTCATTTTTGTCCAGCTCCTTATCCAATATTAAAACAGCTTGAAGTAATGTGTTACCTGCTTTTTCAATATCATCAATATCAGTCTCTTCAGATGGACAATGACTTTTACCTTCTATACTTGGAACAAATAACATCGCTGTTTTTACAACCTTAGCTATATGTGCTGCATCATGTCCTGCCATACTTGGTAGCTCTATAAATGGTTCACTAATCATATTTGCTGCTTTTTTAAGAGAAGCCCTTACTGTTTCATCCATAGTAACCTCTGGCTGATTTAATATTGTTTTTCTAATAAAACTTACTCCCCTTTCAGTGCTTATTTCACACATCTTATTAGCAATTTTATCAATGACTTTTTTCACTATATCATAGTCTGTAGACCTTATATCCAATATTAAAGAAACCTCGCCGGGAATTATATTGGCTGAATTCGGGGAAACATTCATATTGCCTACAGTTCCTACGAGATTATCTCTACCCATTTTCTTTATTATTCTCTCAAGCTCTAAACAAACTTCGGAAGCTGCAAGTAACGCATCATGCCTATATCTCATAAGTGTTGTACCTGCGTGATTTGCTTCACCTACAATGCTAATTTTTTCTCTATAAATTCCAGTTATTTTTGTTACTACACCTAAGGATAATTTCTTATCATACAAATTTCTGCCCTGTTCTACATGACATTCTATAAATGCTCCTATATCATTAGGTTTAAGTAGAGCTTCATTTATTTTATTTAAATTTCCTCCCAATTTTAATACTGCATCTTCAAGCTTTATACTTTTTGTTTCATTCATAACATTTTTTAATTTTTCTTCTGTTAATTTTCCTGAAAGTACCTTACTACCTAAAGTAGATATATTAAATGAATTAGGTTCTTCTGCCGAAAAAGAAACTATACAAAATGGATGCTTTAATCTAATATTGTTTTCTTTTAAAGTTTGCATTACTTCCGTTGCAAGCATTACTCCTAAAGCTCCATCATACATACCGCCATTAGCTACCGCATCATGATGTGAACCTATAACTATTGGCGAAAGCTCAGCTTGTCCATTAAACTTTGC
This sequence comes from Clostridium pasteurianum, assembly GCF_001705235.1. NCBI lineage: Bacteria > Bacillati > Bacillota > Clostridia > Eubacteriales > Clostridiaceae > Clostridium > Clostridium pasteurianum. The sequence continues at coordinate 2,829,399 of NZ_MCGV01000001.1, read as the reverse complement.
CCAAATATTCGCTATAGGATCTATCTTTACTTTTAGACCCAAATCTTCTTTCCATAACTTTTCAATCCATTTTCTAGCTTCAATATCTGCTTTATCTCCAAAAGATCTATCTATTCCTCCATTTTCATTTCTACCAAAAGCAGATAATCTATTTAAATTATCATATATTCTTCTCTTATTGATATTTATATGCTGATTATTTTCCATAGTAAAACCTCATTTCCTACCGTGCATTAATTAAAAATTTCATCTACCATTCCTGTAATATATATTATTTTTTTCTTCCATTTTTTCTAATCTATCAAGTCGTTTATCAAGTCCATCAATGTTATTTGCTGCATCTCTTAAAAGCAAATTGAGAAATAATAATGGAGTACTATATATGTCAAAAATTGATGAAGTTGTTATTGGCACAGTTATCACAGGATCAGATAATTTTGTAATTGGTGATATAATACTATCTGTAACAGCTGAAATAGAGAATCCCAATTCTTTTAAACTTTCAAGCTTATTTATTAATACATTAGGATACCTTGGAAACATTATTGTAAGTATTTCAGTAACTTTAGGATCCCTAAGTTCTAAAGTATTCCATAAAGGACTATCTGGTGTAACTGCAATAACATTATTTCTTATCTTATTCAAAATATAACATGCATATGGAAGTATTGTTGCTGACATTCTAGCAGATACTAAAACAAGTTCCCTAGCCGATATTATTTTATTTATAAGTTTCTGGTATGCTGGCTGATTTAAAATTGCTTCCAATTCGTCTATATTCTTATGCTCCATATTAAGTATATTTCCAATACTCTTATTATGAGAAGTATATTGCAATCTTTGTGGTGCCGTTATCTCTTCTCTCATAAATTGCTGCAAATTATGTAAAAATTCATTATACCCTCTGTATCCAAGAGCACTACAAAATCTTGAAACACTCCCTTGACTTACATCAGCTGCTTCTGCAACCTCTGCTGCTGTCATGAAAATAATATGTTTGTAATTTTTCTCAATATAATAAGCAAGTTTTTCATAAACAGATGAGTTCTGAGATATCTCAAACATTTGCTTTTTTAATTGACTAAATTCCCTTATATTTGATTTAAAATTTGTTGAACTAACTTTACTCATCCCCTAACATAATTCGTATCAATGAATAATAATATCATTCATCAACTTTATATTATGAATATCTTTATTAAGAATATACATCTTTGTTTAACAAAAGTCAACATTTTTTATTAAATTATCACATATTATACTATTTTATTATTAATTTAATAAAATAGTATTGTTATTTTAGCCAACTAAAGTATATAAAAGCGCATTTTTTTGTACATCGTGAACAAATCCTCAGGTAAATAAATAGAAACATTACTCACTTTTTTAAATATATCGAAAAGCCTGAAACCACCTATTTGCAAGTAGTTTCAGGCTTTTTATCTTATTCAATTGTGAAAAATAAAGTAATATTGAATTTTTAATATTACTGCACAATAAAATTTTGTGATTTATGTAATCCCTAATCCTTATCTAAATCAAAATTACATTCCATTAATGAAACTAGTTTTGTATTATGTACTTTCTTATATATAAGATAAAAACATAAAAATAAAGGAATACTTCCATAGTTAGTTATAAAATCGAAAAGACTGAAGGTCTTAGCCTGAAATACCCATATATTAGCACCAAATAAAACTACAGTACAAAGTATCATTGCAAATATAGGACCAAATGGATACCATAATGCTTTATATTTTAAATCTTGAATTTTTTTGCCTTGAGCAACATAAGCTTTCCTAAACCTGTAATGACAAATTGCTATTCCAAGCCATGTTATAAAGGTTGTTATGCCTGATAAATTGTACAGAATATAATATATCTTACCATCACCAATAAGGGATGCAAAAAAAGCTGTTGATGCAATAACTGATGTAAAAATAAGTGCATTTATAGGAACACCGTTTTTGCTTACACGTCCAAGCATCTTAGGTGCTTTTCCTTCCCTAGCCATAGCATATAACATACGAGATCCTGCATAAAGTCCTGAATTACCACAGGAAAGAACAGAAGTTAATATAACTGCATTCATTATTGATGCTGCAACAGCAATACCAGATCTCTTAAATACAATAGTAAAAGGGCTATATGCTATTTCCGACACACCATTTTTGAGCAAATTAGGATCATTAAACGGAATAATAAAACCAATAACTACAATTGCACCAATATAAAAAATTAGTATCCTCCAAAAAACTGAATTTATAGCTTTAGGCACATCCTTTTCAGGATTTTCGGATTCACCAGCAGCTAGTCCAACTACTTCTGTACCTGCAAAAGAAAAGCCAGCTGTTAAAAAACTCATAAGTATTGCTGCTCCTCCACCAACAAATGGTGCAGAATTACCTTTCCCATCCTTAAGCACCCAATTACTAAAACCTGTTCCATGTCCACCCATGATTCCAAATATCATAAGTACACCAACAACAAGAAACACAATAATCGTTACAACTTTTATACTTGCAAACCAGTATTCCCCTTCACCATATGCTTTTGCAGACATCATATTTAAAACAAATAAAATAGCCAAAAATCCTACACTCCAAAATGTCGTCCTTGTATTAGGAAGCCAGAACTTAACTACAAGTCCCCCTGCAACTAGCTCTGCTGCAACAGTAATTGCCCAATTAAACCAATAATTCCAGCCCAGTGCAAAGCCTAATGCTGGATCAACAAATTTTGATGCATAAGTCTCAAATGAACCTGAGTTTGGTATCATTGTTGCCATTTCACCTAGCGATGTCATTAAAAAATACACAAGGATTCCCATAACAGCATATGCTGCAATTGCACCACCTGGACCTGCGGTACTAATTGCATTACCACTTGTAAAAAATAACCCTGTTCCAATTGAACCTCCTATAGCGATCATATTCATATGACGTGTTTTTAAACTTCTTTGTAATTTTTCATTTTGTTTTTTTTCTAGATTTATAGACATTAAAATCTCTCCTCTTTAGGTTAAACACATTATTTAAGAAATCAAATCTCTGGTTGTCTTGCTGTAGCTATATAATTTTCATTAAATAAATCTTCTTTATTCAGCAACCACAAATCTTTGTATGTATTATCGTGCTAAAGTGATAAAGTACTAAAACATTATACCATACAAGAAGCAAATTTCACAAACAATTTTGTCCATTTAGTACAAATATAAAAAGATGAAAAATTTGATTTTTCACCTTTTTATATTATATATTTATTCACATTTTTGGTACCTATATTTATTAAATTTATCAAGTATCTCTGGATTATCATTTATAAATGAAATATATTTTTCAAAGCACCTAATAGTTTCATTACTTAAAGTATGCTCAACTTTTTCAACCTCTTCTAAAATTTCTCCTTCTCCCACACCTAATAATTTTAAAAAAGCTGAAATAGTATTATGACGTTTTAATAAAGATTTTCCTAGTTTTTTTCCTTCATCTTTAAGAGTAACTACTCCATACTTTTCATATAATAAAAGACCCATCTCACCTAATCTTTGTACCATTCTAGTGGCAGAGGGTGGATGCACATTTAGCGCTTCAGCTAATTCATGAACCCTTGTAAAACCTTTATCTATTGACAGCCTATATATCATTTCAAGATAATCCTCCATAGATGCTGTTAAGGTATTATCTTCTTTTTTCATATATTCACTAAAAGTACGAAAATCGGTATTTTTCATATTTTTTCACCTTCTTTTAAGGTTTATAACCCTTTAGTAAATTATATGATTAATAAATTTTAAAATTACATATCGTAACATTTTTATAACGACATTCATATTTTATATTAGCTATAAAAATTAGTCTAACCTAAATATATTAATCTAAGATAATTTTTTAATTCACAGCCAACTATATATAATTCAATGTTAGAAATTTAATGCATTATATATAGATTAACAAAGAAGGTGAACTGTAAATTGGATAAAGGAAGTGTATTAACAAATACTCATGACATAAAGTCTATGAACACCAGCATAAATTCTATTTCAAAAAAATTTAAATATGTATTAAAGTTTTTAGGGCCAGCATTTATTATCAGTGTAGCATATGTTGATCCTGGTAACTTTGCCACCAATATTAGTGCTGGATCAATATTTAATTATAATCTTGTATGGGTTATTTTCTGGAGCAATTTAATGGCTATATTTCTTCAAATACTGTCGGCGAAATTAGGTATTGCAACGGACAAAAACCTAACCCAAGTATGCAGAGAAGTATTTTCAAAAAAAATGAATTGGTTCTTTTATATAACATGTACTCTTGCAGCTATGGCCACAACAATGGCAGAGTTTTTAGGAGGAGTACTTGGATTTTATTTACTATTTGGTATGCCATTATTATATTCAGCTGCTTTAACTGCAGTAGTTACATTCATAATCAGTTATCTTCAAAAATATGGTCAAAGAGTTGTTGAGCTTATTATAACTGTTTTCATTGCTATAATATGTGTTTCATATACCTTAGAATTGTTTCTTTCAAATCCTAAATGGGGAGAAGTTGCCACTCATACCTTAATACCATCTATCCCCAATAATGAAGCAATTTTAATTGCGGTAGGAATGCTTGGAGCTACAGTTATGCCTCATGTTATTTATCTTCATTCAGAACTTGTTCAAGCACGTAATACCGGTAAGACTATAGAGGAAAAGAAACGACATTTACACATGGAAAAAATAGATATATTCCTAGCAATGAATATTGCTTTTATTGTAAATGCTGCTATGGTAATAGTGTCCGCAGCAGTTTTTCATAGTAAAGGCATAAATATACAATCAATAGAAGGAGCACATAAATCATTGGAACCACTTTTAGGTGGTCTATCAAGCGGTGCATTTGGAATAGCTTTACTTGCCTCTGGTTTTTCGTCATCTTCTGTGGGTACAATGGCAGGTGAAACAATTATGGATGGTTTTGTGGATATAAAAATTCCTGCGAATCTTAGAAGAATAATCACCATGGCTCCAGGAATACTTATTATCATTGCAGGAATAAATACAACAAAAGCACTTTTAATGAGTCAAGTATGCTTAAGTTTTGTACTTCCTGTTGCTGTCATATCGCTGCTTACAGTAACCAATAGAAAAGATTTAATGGGTGCTTTTGTCAACAAACCCTTTACCAAATTTCTTGGTTTTGTAATTTCAACAGTGATAATAGTTATGAATGCAGCCTTACTATTCCTAACATTTAAATAAAACGAAGTAACAATGATTTGGAACATTAAAAAAGTTCTATAATAATATATTAGCATTTGAAAATTCTGTAGGTACGGAGGAATTTTTTTCTTAAACTCATGAATCATGTGAAATAATAATATTGCAGAACGATTTAAATAAATATCAATTAACTTCTTAGATTTATGATGTTTATTTAATGTTCTGCAATATTATTATTTCACAAATTATAGTTTGTTTATCATACTTGCAAGATAGCCTGCTCCAAAACCATTATCTATATTAACTACACTTACTCCACTGGCACAACTATTGAGCATTGAAAGAAGTGCTGAAAGTCCTCCAAAATTAGCTCCATATCCTACACTTGTCGGAACGGCAATAACAGGTTTATCAACAAGTCCACCTACTACACTTGCTAGGGCTCCTTCCATGCCTGCTATCACAATAACAACTTTAGCCTTCCTAATAACATCTATCTTGTTAAAAAGTCTATGTATTCCCGCAACTCCAACATCTACAACCCTCTCTACTCTATTTCCATACACCTCAGCCGTTTCAGCTGCTTCTTCAGCTACTGGCAAATCAGAAGTTCCCGCAGTAACTACTGCTATATAGCTGTCACTTATATCTTCTTTATTTCTCTTGACACTAATAACCCTAGCAAGTTCATTGTATTCAGCATCCTTGCAAATTTTCTTGACCTCTTCATACATTTCCTTTGATGCCCTCGTTGCAAGTATATTGCTATTACCTTTCATCATATACTGAACAATGCCCTTAACCTGCTCTATTGTCTTTCCTGCACAATATATAACTTCAGCATATCCAGTTCTATTTTCTCTACTGTTATCAATAGCAGCATATCCAAGATCTTTATATGAGAGTTCCTTTATTTTACTAACAGCTTCTTCAGTACTTATATTACCTTGTTTTATACCTTTAACCATACTTATAATTTCATCTTCACCCATGTGTACATTCCTCCATTAACAATAACTCCTATCTTATCTATCACCTTTCAGTGTTTCTTTTACAGCATCATATACTTCTTTTATACTCACATTATTTTTTTTAGCCAATCCTTTGCAATCATCATATTCAGGTTTTGATTTTATTATTTTTCCATTAAGATAAGCACTTTTTACAGCAACCTGTCCTAAAGTCGTATTTATTTTTCTAAACTCCCTTTTAAGCATGGTTTTAGTGACTGTATAGCTTCTGCATCCAAGACTTGTAGTTTCCTTAAAAATAATATATTTTATCTTTTGGATATTGCCTTTACTGCACAATACACTTAATTTATTTCCCGGTCTCCCTTTTTTCATTATTATTGGAGTTATGTATACATCCTTTGCTCCAGCTTCAAATAATTTATCCATTACATATTCATAAATTTCAGGATTCATATCATCTATATTGCTCTCTAAAACCGTTTCTTCAACATTTTCCATTTCGCTTTGGGTATTTTCATCACTCACTTCACCTATCATCACTCTCAAAACATTCGGTATATCTATATCTGCATGTCCTATTCCGTAAGAAACTTTATTTACCTTGAAACTTACTTTATCAGTATACTCTGAAACTTGAGATTTTAATATTGCCGCTCCTGTAGGTGTTGTAGTTTCAATATTAACTCTCCCTAAACTAACTTTAACATCTTTTAATATTTCACTTGTAGCAGGAGCAGGTATTGGAATAATTCCATGAGCACATTTAGCAAATCCTCCACCAAGCTCAATTGTAGAGCACATTATCTTATCTACTTTTAAATAATCAAAACATATTGCTGCCCCAACTATATCAACAATAGAATCAACAGCCCCAACCTCATGGAATTGAACTTCATCCATAGACTTACCGTGAACTTTTGCCTCCGCCCTTGCAACTTCATAAAAAATATCCAGACTTATTTTTTTTACATTATGATTTAGGCTACTTGAATTTATTATTTTCTCTACATCCTTCATTGTTCTGTGATGATGGTTGCGATGGTTATGTTGCTCACATACAGGTTCATCTAAAATAACATCAACCCGTGTACCGGTTATACCATTTTTTTGATCCTTTTTTACCTTAATACCATAACCATGAATCCCTAATTTACTTAATTCTCTTAAAATATAATCTTTATCAACACCTAGATCTATCATAGCCGCTAGATTCATATCTCCACTTATTCCCGAAAAACAATTATAGTATAAAATTTTCATCCACAGTACATCTCTTTTCTTATCTTAAATAATGTTATTTTTATATAAAAAATTTGTATCATTAATAATTTCATCATATGAGCCATCTCTAATAATCGTGTGATCTTCTGAAAAAACTATGGCCCTTTTAAAAACATCTTTTACATATTCAAAATCATGAACCGAGCACAATATAGTCTTGCCTGCGTTATTTAAGCTAATTATAAATTCTCTCAGGAATCTCTTAGTTTTAGGGTCAAGTCCGCTCATAGGTTCATCTAATACATAAACTTCAGGATTTAGAATAGCCGTGGCTGCAATTGCTACTCTTTTTTTCTCTCCTCCGCTTAAATGATATGGTTGTCTATCTTTTAAGTTCTCTATATTTAAAAATTTTAATGTATCCATTACTCTATGCTTAACTTCAGTTTCATTTATCCCCATCTGCCTCGGTCCAAACGCAATTTCATCATATACATTAGAACAAAAAAGCTGGACATCAGAATTTTGAAAAACAAAGCCTATTTTTTTGTGAAACATCTTCGCAAAAGCTTCATCTCTAAGTTTTTTTTCTGTTATTTCATTGCCTTCGAAAAAATATTGACCTTTTTGAGGGAAAATCAATCCGTTTATAATTTTCATTATGGTAGATTTCCCACTTCCATTAACTCCAATTAGAGCAACGGCTTCCCCTTTATCAATATGTAAATTTATATCTTTAACTGCAATTTCATCTTTATCATAATAATATGCTGCATTTTTAATATCGATCATCTAATCACAACCTATCAAAATAAAAGTATGTAAGTATAAATAATATATCAAGTATAAAACATATATAATCCATAATCTCGAAATCAATTTTTGATTTAGTTTTATATACTCCGGAAAATCCTCTACACTTCATGGCACTATACATCTCTTCGGAGCTCTCTTTTGACTTTATAAATACAGTACCAAGAATTCCACCTGCAACTTCATTTTTATTTCTACTTTTTCCTATAGATCTAAGTCTAATTGCATAAAGCATACTCAAGCATAAGTTTCCTAAAAGAATTATATATTTTATCATAATATCAAAAATAAAAATAAAAATGTCAGGCACATGAAATATTTTAAAAGTTCCTACAAGCTCATCTAAGTCACTTGCAACTGCAAACATATTAGCTATAGAAACTGAAAACAAAACCTTAAGGAAAATCATCAAAATATTATTTCCATATCCTAAAAAAAGAGCTGGCAACAGCATTATTGCTGTAAAAATTCCAATTCCTAAATCATTTTTTAAAACACGGCGCATTTGATTTGTCGAAAGAAGGTTTATTAGAACCGTTACGAGTACAATACATATTAAAATAAATGCAAATGATTTTGATAAAGATACAAATACAATCAAAACAAATGCAGATATAAGTTTAGTTAATTCATTTATTATGGCAGATTTTTCTTTATCTTTTCTGCAAAATTTAAGTATAATGCAGAGCATTGTTATTATATTTTTTTCTAAGAATCTCTCTCTACCCTTCTGCGGCCTGTAATCATCTTCTACTAAAAGCCATTCTGGCATCTTAACCTTTTGCATTATTTTCACCTTTTTTTGTACTGCTAATCAATCTAAATATTATTATGATTAGTGATACTCCCAGTACTGCTGACAAAATATATCCTACTATGTCAGAAATTCCCTTTATAGAATATCCATTCATGAAAGCATTATATTTAATTCCTTTTAACATTCCACTCGGTACATAACCAAGGGTCTTTCCGCCACTTACAACAGTTTTTATTTCGCTCGGAGACCATTCTCCCCAGGCTGAACCCGATGCAATAAGTCCAATCGGAGTAAGTATTATTAGAATTGCAATTAAAGCATAAATAGCTTTAAATTTTGCCTTTTTACCTTCATAAATAGTTCCTTTTGAAACTCTTTTAACAAATCCCAATACCCCAATTGTTATAATTACTTCTAAAATACCAACAACAGCGAGATGAGGAATAAGCATAGAAGGTATTGTTATTTTTAAGGGGTATGGACAGTATAGTGGCATCCCAAATTTATCTTTAAAAAGTAGTGGTTGTATTCCAAGCTCAATTGAAGCACAGAGCGCTGCTGCATTTATACCTACATACGAACCAAGAGCAGCTGCAATTTTTTCATTTTTTAATTTATCCTTAAAAAAACTATAAATACCATATCCCACAAACGGAATAACAAATGCCATATTAAAACAATTTGCTCCATAAGCTAAAATACCACCATCACCAAAAAGTAATGCCTGTACTAAAAGTGTGATTGAAATACACAATGTTGCAGCCTCTGGTCCAAGCCAAATAGCTAAAAGTGTTCCCCCTACAGCATGGGCTGTCGTACCTCCTGGAACAGGAACATTAAACATCATAGTCAAAAATGAAAGTGATGCACCTACCCCCATAAGAGGCATTTTTTTTATATCTATTCTCTCTTTTACTTTTTTAGATACTGTTACCCATATTGGCAGCATTACTGTTCCCATTGCAGCACAAGTTGCAGGGCTTAAATAATTGTCTGGTATATGCATTATATTAAACCTCCTTAAAAACAAAAAAAGTCATAAAAATTGATAGTTAAAACAATATCAACCTTCGTGGCTTACATTAATGACTTAAAATATTAAATTTGCAAATAATTATATGCTCTCGTAGCACACGCTTATACTAGCATACAATTTTTCTTTTGTAAATATGCATTTTTTTATTAATTTTAATTCACAATATATAAAAATTAAATTTGATAAAAATTTATAAATTATAAAATTGACATTATCACAATATTGATTTATATTAAATTGCAAATCAACTATAGAGTTTTTATATCAAGTTTTTAACTTATATTTATTTTAAAATATCGACTTAAAAGCATGTAATATGCCACATGTAAGTTAAGACTAGAGTTAAAAATCCTAAACCAATGAAAATGGAGGATTACATATGGAACTTCAAGAGAAATACGAAAATCTAAAAAATATTTTAAAAAATATGCAAAGTGCCTTAATCGCATATTCAGGAGGAGTAGACAGCACCTTTTTATTAAAAGTGGCACATGATGTTCTTAAAGATAATGTCATTGCAGTAACAGCTAAATCTTCAACATATCCTGAAAGGGAATTTAAAGAAGCTGTTAAATATGCACAAGAAATTGGTGCAAAACATAAAACGATCATATCCGAGGAACTTGATATAAAAGGATATGTAAGCAACCCTAAAAATAGATGTTACTACTGCAAAAAAGAGCTATTCACTAAATTAAAAAAAGAAGCTGATAATTTTGGAACTAAGTATGTACTTGACGGATCTAATTCTGATGATATGAATGATTATAGACCTGGTATGAAAGCAGCAGAAGAATTAGGAATTACAAGTCCTTTAAAAGAAGCCGGTTTAACAAAAGACGATATACGTACTCTATCTAAAAAGCTCGATCTTCCTACGTGGAACAAGCCTTCCTTTGCATGTTTATCATCAAGATTCCCTTACGGCAATAAAATTACAAAAGAAAAATTAAATATGATTGACAGAGCAGAAACTTTTCTTTTAGATCTTGGTTTTAAACAATTGAGGGTAAGATGTCATGATACAATAGCTAGAATAGAAATTTCTCCAGATGAGATGGAAAACTTTTTAAATTCAAAAATAATCATGGAAGTAAACAAAAAATTAAAAGAAATTGGCTTTCTTTATGTAACCCTTGACCTTGGTGGATATATATCTGGAAACATGAATAAAACTTTAGATAATAATTAATTTAGGAGGATGATTACCATGAATATTGTCGTAATAGATGCTCAAGGTGCAGGATTGGGACAAGCAATAATAAAAAAATTATTAAAGTCGATTGATAAAAGCTATATGCATATTATCGCACTAGGCACAAACTCTACAGCTGCTAGCAATATGCTAAAATGTGGTGCAAATATTGGAATAAGTGGCGAAAAACCAATTTGTTCATTTTGCAAAGAAAATAAAATTGACTGCCTGATAGGCCCTATAGGAGCTATTTGCTCTAATGGCATACATGGTGAAATAACTCCTCTTATTTCTAAAACCTTATTTTGTTTAGAATGCACCAAATATATAATTCCACTTAGAAAATGTGGTATATACATACCTGGTACAACCGATTTTAAAATAAAAGACATGATTGATGAAATAATATTAGATATAAAAAGAAGCATTTTATGATGCTTAACCCGTTAGACTATTAACTTCAACAATAAAATATAAAATAAATATCCACTAGCTGCATTAAAGTTATCAACATAATGTGAATAACTTTAATGCAACTAATATCAATTTAAAACAAAACCAAATAAATAATCCACATCCAATATACGTATTATATCATTGTCAATATCAATGATCTTTTCTTTTTTCAACTCATGAAGTATACGATTTACACTGCTTCTGGTTGAAATTCCACAAAATCCTCCTATATCTTCATTGGTTATTGGAAAATCTATTAGATACCCTTCTCCGTCTTTTTTCCCAAACATATCTATTAATTTATATAAAAAAGCACAAACCGCCCCCTTTTTACTATTCATAGTCGTGATTTGCCTTTTTTGTATACTGTTTGATAACTCATTTCTGTAATAATTATTTATATATTCCTGTAATTCTGTACTGTCATGCACATATTTCCAAAATGTAACTCTTGGAATTTTATAAAAAACTGCTTCTTTAGATTCAACTCGCACATTAAATGGTGAAGATGTGTACTCACTAACTTCATCTCTCAATAAAGAAATAATATTAGGTGTGTTGATATAAGAAATATTGAATTCACGTCCATCCTTTAAAATAATACTCGTTTTAATTATTCCCTCTTTTAACACATACGTATATTGCTGTTCCAGCCCATAATATGTAAGATACGTATGATGTTTTTTTGTAATGACCTGTGCATTATACATTTCTAAAAAATTTATTAAAAAATTTGAATCCACGTATAAATCCCCCCAGATAACTATATTAATCATTTATAAAAGAATTCAGAAATGTGTACTTGTTAGCATTTGTTAACAACATATGATATTTTACCATATTAAATTTTGATTTACACTAGCTAATATAAAAAAAAAGGAGATGTATATTATGCCAAATTTCAAATTACCTTATAATTCAAAAACCATTAATCTTGAATTAAATGAAAATAATTTTGCTGGTTTATTAGAATCAAAACAAGATAATTACAAATGTGATGAAGAAGAAAGAGAAGTTGTTGAAAAATCACTAGATAATGTACTTGGTGGACCACGTCTAGAAGAATTAGCAAAAGGCAAAAAAAATATAGTTATAATTAGCAGTGATCACACTAGACCAGTCCCTTCACACATTATTACGCCTATTTTATTAAGAAGAATCCGCAGTGCAGCACCTAATGCACGTATCCGCATTCTAGTTGCTACAGGCTTTCATAGACCAAGCACAAAGGAAGAATTGATAGGCAAATACGGAGAAGAAATTGTAAATAACGAAGAAATAGTAATGCATGATTCTAAAGATGATTCAGCTATGAAAAAAATAGGAACTCTGCCAAGCGGCGGAGAATGTATAATAAATAAAATTGCTGCTGAAGCTGATTTACTTTTAGCAGAGGGATTTATAGAAGCACATTTCTTTGCTGGATTTTCTGGCGGCAGAAAATCAGTATTACCTGGTATTGCTTCATATAAGACAATTATGGCAAACCACAGCGGAGAATTTATAAGTGATAAAGGCTCTCGAACCGGAAACTTATGCCATAATCTAGTTCATCAAGATATGCTTTACGCAGCAAAAACCGCCAAATTAGCTTTCATCATCAATGTCGTATTAAATGGTGAGCATAAAATCATTGGATCCTTTGCCGGTGATTTAGAAAAAGCTCATTCAGCAGGCTGCGAATTTGTAAATAGTTTAGCTTGTGTAAATAAAGTTGATTGCGATATAGCTATATCTACAAACGGTGGATATCCTCTTGATCAAAATATTTATCAAGCAGTTAAAGGCATGACAGCTGCCGAAGCAACATTAAATGATGGTGGAATTATTATTATGGTTGCTGGCTGCATAGACGGTCATGGTGGTCAAGATTTTTACGACAACTTAGCTAACGTAAAGGATCCAAAAGAATTTTTAGACTTAGCAGCAGAAACTCCCAGATTAAAAACTTTACCAGAACAATGGACATCACAAATTTTAGCTAGAATTTTAGTACATCATAAAGTTATTATGGTTTCCGATTTAATAGATCCCTCATTAGTAACTAATTTGCACATGGAAATTGCAAAAACTATTGATGAAGCGCTAAAACGTGCATTCGAGCTAAAAGGGAAGGATGCAAAGGTTGCAGTAATACCTGATGGTCTAAGCGTTATCGTTAAATAGTATAGCGTACTAAAACAAATGAAAAATTATATAGAACACAACAGGAGGAATAATACATATGTTTAATCATTTAATCGCCGAATTTTTAGGTACCGGATTTATGATTTTATTCGGTGTCGGTGTACACTGTGATGAAGTACTAAAAAATACTAAATACCGTGGAAGTGGTCATCTATTTGCCATTACAACGTGGGCCTTTGGAATTTCAGTTTCTTTATTTGTTTTTGGAGGTGTATGCATTAATCCTGCTATGGCTTTAGCTCAAAGTATACTTGGAATGATTCCCTGGTCTTATTTTGTACCTTATTGTATAGCAGAATTTTTAGGTGCCTTCACTGCTTCATTAATTATATACGTAATGTATGCTGATCACTTTAAAGCCAGTGAAAATGAAGTAGATCCAATTGCTATAAGAAATATCTTTTCAACCAATCCAGTTATCCGTAACTTGCCAAAAAACTTTTTTGTAGAAATGTTTGCAACCTTCATATTTATAACTAGTATTTTGGGTATAGCGACAAATGCTAAAAGCATGCTTCCAATAGGTGTTGGTCTTTTGGTCTGGGCAATTGGTATGGCATTAGGTGGACCTACAGGATTCGCAATGAACCAAGCTCGTGATTTAGGACCTAGACTTGCATTTCAAATACTACCGATAAAAAATAAAGCCAATAACGATTGGCAATATGGATTGCTAATACCTGGCATTGCACCTTTTGTTGGTGCTTCATTAGCTGCATTATTTGTACGTTGCTATTTTGGCATATAACATTACAAGCCCTTTCAACAAAATTAAAAATAAAAAACTCAGAGTTTTATTTTACCTACAGCTCTGAGTTTCTACATTAATGTATGTGTTTTTTAATCAAGTACAACCATATTCTCGATATTGGCACCAGGAGGAACTATAGGTGTTGCCATCTGATCCTCATCTACTGTAAAATCAACTACAACTGGTCCGTCATGATCAATAGCCTTTTTAAGAGCATCTTCAACTCCAGCATTTGTATCAACCTTTATAGCAAATGCACCATATCCTTCAGCTATTTTCACAAAATTAGTATCTCTTTCAAGTGTTGTACTGGAATATCTCTTACCATAAAATAAATTCTGCCACTGTCTTACCATTCCAAGAACACTATTATTAAGCAAAATTATCTTTACAGGCAAATTATATCTAACAGCTGTTGCAAGCTCATTTATATTCATTCTAAAGCTTCCATCCCCTGCAATATCAAAAGTCATTTTATCTTTTCCAACGCTAGCACCTATTGCTGCACCAAAGCCATATCCCATAGTTCCAAGACCGCCTGATGTTAGAAAAGTTCTAGGTTTAGTATAAACATAACCTTGAGTTGCCCATATTTGATTTTGTCCAACCTCTGTTGTTATAACTGCATCTCCATCCGTAAGCTCATATAACTTTTTAATTACATATACAGGATTTACAGCTGCATTGGCATCTATTTTCACAGTCTTTGAATTATCCTTCCCTATAAGAGACAAGGCATGATTTGTCCAATCACTATTTTGTCTTTCCTCTAATTTCGCATTTAATTTTAGAAGTACACTCTCTACATCTCCAATAATCCATTCATCAGCTTTAATGTTTTTGGAGATTTCCGCTTCATCAATATCTATATGAAGTATTTTGGCATTCTTAGCAAAAGTATTGGCATTACTTGTAACCCTATCACTAAATCTACAGCCAATTGCTATTAATAAATCGCTCTCACATATACTTTTATTAGATGCTGCTGTTCCATGCATTCCAACCATACCTGTGAACATCTCATCCTTACCACTAAAGCTGCCAAGTCCCATCATTGTTGAACAAACGGGACATTTAAGTCTTTCTTGAAACTTTTTAAGCTCTGCTTGACAATTTGATATATTACAGCCGCCGCCAACCATAATTACTGGCTTTTTGCTTTCATTAATAAGCTTAACTGCACTATCTATTTCTTTGTCATTTACCTGAGATTTTTTAATTTCTTCAGGTTTAATAGGTTCATATTCACATTCTGCAGCCGTTACATCCTTAGGCACATCAATTAAAACAGGACCCGGTCTTCCACTTTTAGCTATATAAAATGCCTTTCTTATAGTATCTGCCATATCTTCAACTTTTCTAACTATAAAGTTATGCTTAGTTATTGGCATTGTAATATCTGTTATATCAACCTCTTGAAATGAATCCTTTCCTATTAAAGAATTACCAACCTGACCTGTTATAGCTACCATAGGGACTGAATCCATATACGCAGTTGCAATTCCAGTAACAAGATTTGTAGCACCTGGGCCAGAGGTTGAAAGACATACTCCAACTTTTCCTGTTGCCCTTGCATAGCCATCTGCTGCATGTGATGCTCCCTGTTCATGAGATGTAAGTACACATTTTATATCTGAAAATGAGTATAGAGCATCAAAAATATTTAAAACTGCTCCTCCTGGATACCCAAAAATAGTATCCACACCTTGTTCTTTCAAACATTCAAGTATAATTCTGGAACCGTTATATTTCAATTTTATCACTCCTTTGTACTATGAAAAACAGCCCCCGTACAAGCTGATGATACGCCCTGTCTATAGGTATTTAAATATCCCTTTACAGGCTTTTCAACTTTTTCTGGCTTTCTATTTTTAAACTCGTCTTCTGGTACTAGTACATTGATAGTTTTCTTTTCTATATCTATTTCAATCATGTCTCCCTCTTGAACTAATCCAATTGGGCCACCTTCAGCTGCTTCTGGAGATACATGACCTATTGATGCTCCTCTTGTAGCTCCTGAAAATCTTCCGTCTGTTATAAGTGCAACACTCTTATCTAATCCCATACCTGCAAGAGATGCTGTTGGAGATAACATTTCCTTCATTCCAGGTCCACCTTTAGGTCCTTCGTATCTTATAACTACAACGTCACCCTTGTTTATCTTTCCTCCAAGGATAGCAGCTGATACTTCTTCTTCACTATTAAATACTCTAGCTGGGCCTTTATGATGCATCATTTCAGGTGCAACTGCTGCTTTCTTAACAACAGCACCATCTGGAGCTAAATTTCCTCTTAATATTGCAAGTCCCCCTGTAGTACTGTATGGATGATCCATTCTTATAACATCACTGTTTTTAATTTCAGCATCCTTTACATTTTCATATAATGTCTTTCCTGTGACAGTCATGCAATCCTTATGTAAAAGACCTTTCTTAAACAGTCCATTTACAACTGCAGGTATTCCCCCAGCCATATGTAATTCTTCTACATGATGGTGACCTGCCGGGCTTAATTTGCATACATCAGGAACTTTTTCGCTTATCTCATTTATCTCATCAAAGTTAAGATCTACATCACATTCATATGCTATTGCTGGCAAATGAAGAAGTGAGTTAGTAGAACCACCTAATGCCATATCTACTGCAACTGCATTCATAAATGCATCCTCTGTAAGTATATCGCTAGGTTTTATTCCATTTTTAACAAGATCAACTATTCTCATACCTGCTTTCTTAGCAAGTCTTATTCTTTCTGAGAATACAGCCGGAATTGTTCCGTTGTAAGGAAGTGCTAATCCTAAAACTTCAGATAAGCAGTTCATAGAATTTGCTGTAAACATTCCAGAACATGATCCGCAAGTTGGACAGGCCGTTCTTTCTAACTCCGCCAGTTCTTCCATTGACATTTTTCCTGATGAAACTGCTCCAACTGCTTCAAATACAGAACTTAAATCTGTAGTTTTGCCATTTGTCTTTCCAGCAAGCATTGGTCCTCCACTTATTACTATTGAAGGTATATTAACTCTTCCTGCTGCCATAAGCATTCCTGGAACTATTTTATCACAGTTTGGTACAAGTACTAATCCATCAAGTGCATGTGCTTTAGCCACAATTTCAACGCTGTCTGCTATAATTTGTCTTGATGGAAGGGAATAACTCATTCCTTTGTGGTTCATTGAAATTCCATCACAAACTCCAATAGTTCCAAACTCAACAGGAATTCCGCCTGCCATTCTTACTCCATCTTTTACTGCTTTAACTATTTTATCAAGATTCATATGCCCCGGTATAAGTTCGCTGTAAGAATTGGCTATTCCTATAAGAGGTCTATCCATTTCCTCATCTATAAAACCTAAAGCTTTAAAAAGAGATCTATGAGGAGCCTTTTCAACTCCTACTTTTGCCTTATCAGAATTCATCTAAACCGCTCCTTTTCATATTTTATTTATTATATCTCTGCTAAAACAAGTTTTCCCATTTCCTTAGTACCAACTTTTTTAGTACCCTCTGTGTATATATCTCCTGTTCTGTAGCCCTTATTTAACACTTTTTGTACAGCATTTTCTATATCTTTTGCTGCTTCAGTCATGTTAAAAGAATACTCAAGCATCATTGCTGCTGAAAGAATTTGAGCTAAAGGATTAGCTATATCTTTTCCAGCAATATCTGGTGCAGAACCATGTATTGGCTCATACATTCCAAAGCTGTCATTTCTAAGACTAGCAGATGGAAGCATTCCTATTGAACCTGTTACCATAGAGGCTTCATCTGTTAAAATATCTCCAAATAAATTACTTGTTACTATAACATCAAACTGTGATGGATCACGTACAAGCTGCATTGCTGCATTATCTACATAAAGATAATTTAATTCAACCTCTGGATATTCCTTTGCAACTTCTGTTACAGTTTCTCTCCAAAGTCTTGATGATTCTAGTATGTTTGCCTTATCTACAGATGTAACCTTTTTATTTCTCTTCATAGCTGCTTTAAATGCAGTATGTGCTATTCTCTTGATTTCTTCTACATTATATCTCTCAGTATCATAAGCTGAATTTATTCCATCTTGAACATCTCTACCTCTTTTTCCAAAATAAATTCCGCCTGTAAGTTCTCTGACAACAAGCAAGTCTACTCCTTTGTCTATGATGGACTGTTTTAATGGTGAAGCTGACTTTAAAACATCATAAACCTTAGCAGGCCTCAAATTTGCAAAAAGTCCAAGTCCTCCTCTTAAACCCATAAGTGCTTTTTCAGGTCTTTTATCTCCAGCAAGATTATCCCATTTAGGTCCTCCAACTGCACCTAAAAGTACTGCATCTGATTTTTTACATTCATCTAAAGTTTCCTTTGGAAGAGGCTCTCCACATGCATCAATTGCACATCCTCCAGCTTTAACCTTAGTGAAATTAAATTTTGTATCGTACTTTTCTCCGACCTTATCTAGTACCTTCATTGCCTCTTCTACTATATCAACGCCTATACCGTCTCCAGGTATAACTGCAACTTTATATTCTTTCATTTAATAACCCTCCAATTTAGATATATTTCTTTCAAATAAGCACTAGCCCCAGCACTTATCTGAAACTTTATTATAATATTATTTAATTAAAATAATCCTTTTTTAACACAGTTAGTAAGTCCCTCATTCTTCATGATTTTAAGCATGAATTCTGGGAAAGGTTGAGCTTTATATTCCTTATTTAAAGTTACATTTTTAATTTTTCCTTCTATAAAATCGACCTCAAGTTTATCCCCTGTACTTGCATCATTTACAGCTTCTTCACATTCAAGTATTGGAAAACCTATATTTATTGAATTTCTGTAAAATATTCTTGCAAAGCTCTTAGCAATAACGCATGAAACTCCTGCTGCTTTTATACAGATTGGTGCATGTTCTCTTGAAGAACCGCAGCCAAAGTTTTTTCCGCCTACTACGATATCTCCTTTTTTTAACTTTTTAAGAAAATCTACATCCAAATCTTCCATACAGTGTTTTGCAAGTTCTTCTGGTACTGAGGTATTCAAATATCTTGCTGGTATTATTACATCTGTATCAATATTATCTCCATATTTTAAAACATCGCCGTTAACTTTCATATTATAAAACCTCCTCTGGTGATACTATTTTCCCTGCTATAGCTGAAGCTGCTGCTACTGCTGGACTTGCTAAGTAAACTTCACTCTTAGGATGACCCATTCTACCTACAAAGTTTCTGTTTGTTGTAGATACAGCTCTCTCTCCTTCTGCAAGTATTCCCATATGACCTCCAAGACAAGGTCCACAAGTTGGTGTGCTTACAACGCCTCCAGCCTCTATAAAGGTTCTAACAATTCCCTCGTCCATAGCCTGTAAATATATATTTTGTGTTCCAGGGAATACTATAAGTCTTATTCCCTTTTTAACTTTTTTACCCTTAAGTATTGATGCCGCTACTCTAAGATCACTCATTCTTCCATTAGTACATGAACCTATTACTACCTGATCTACTGGAACCTCTCCAACCTCATCAATAGTCTTAGTGTTTTCAGGTAAATGTGGGAATGCAACTGTAGGTTTTAAAGTACTTAAATCTATTTCTATAACTTTGCTATAAACTGCATCTTCATCAGCTTCAAAGCTTAATAATTCTCTATTTGTTCTACCCTTCATGTATTCAGTAGTCTTCTCATCTACAGGGAAGATTCCATTTTTAGCTCCTGCTTCTATTGCCATGTTTGCAATTGTAAATCTATCATCTATAGATAAATTTGCTACGCCTTCACCTGTAAATTCCATTGATTTATAAAGTGCTCCATCAACACCTATCATTCCGATTATATGGAGTATTAAATCTTTTCCAGAAACCCATTTATTAAACTTACCCTTTAATACAAACTTTATTGCCTCTGGAACTTTAAACCAAGCTTTACCTGTTGCCATTCCAACTGCCATGTCAGTACTTCCAACACCTGTCGAAAAAGCTCCAAGTGCTCCATAAGTACAAGTATGTGAATCAGCACCTATAATTACATCTCCAGGAACAGCAAGACCTTTTTCAGGGATAAGTGCATGCTCAATTCCCATTTCACCTATTTCAAAGTAGTTTTCAATTTCTTTACATCTTGCAAACTGTCTTATCATTTTACAGTGTTCTGCTGATTTAATATCTTTATTTGGAGTAAAATGATCTGGTACTATAGCTACCTTTTTCTTATCAAACACCTTATCTATTCCCATAGTTTTAAATGCTTTAATAGCTACTGGAGTAGTTACATCATTTCCTAATACAAGATCAAGTTTAGCCGTTATAAGTTGTCCTGCCTCTACATAGTGGAGTCCTGCATGATGCGCAAGTATTTTTTGTGTCATAGTCATAGGTTTTTTCATTATTTTTCTTCCTCCTTATTGCATTGTATTAATTTATATTCTACTGAATCTACTAATGCCAACCAACTGGCTTCTATTATGTCATATGAAACACCAACAGTTGTCCATGTTGAAGCACCATCTGTAGACTCAATTAGTACTCTTATTTTTGCACTAGTTGCCTTTGTTCCAGTAATTACTCTTACTTTGTAATCAGTAAGATATACATTAGAAAGCTCTTTATAAAATACGCTAAGTGCCTTTCTCAATGCCTTATCGAGGGCATTTACAGGACCCTTACCATCTGCTGCTGTTATCTCAAGCTTTCCATTAACCATTATTTTAACTATTGCAGTAGCACTTATTTCATCATCATATGGTTTTTCTGCAATAACCTTATACTCTACAAGATGAAAAGATGGTTTAAAAACATTAAGTTCTTTTCTCATCAAAAGTTCAAAGCTGCCCTCAGCACCTTCAAATTGATATCCAATGTACTCTAAATCCTTTATTCTTTTAACTACTGCCTTAGTTTCTGGTGAATCCTTGCTTATATTAGGATTTATTTTCTTAAGTGCTGGAAGTATTGTACTCCTACCTGAAACTTCTGATACAAGTATTCTTCTAGAATTACCAACAGAAGTAGGCTCTATATGTTCAAAAGATTTAGGGTTCTTTCTAACAGCATCTATATGCATACCACCTTTATGAGAAAATGCACAGTTTCCAACATAAGCAGTTCTCTCATTAGGTGTCATGTTGCAAGCCTCACATATATATCTATAAGCGGACATTAGATATTCAATTTTACCTTCATTTATGGTTTTATATTGCATTTTTAAATTTAAATTTGCTATTATAGTTGACAAATTAGCATTGCCGCACCTCTCACCAACACCAGTAAATGTACCTTGAATATGTTTTATCCCCCTATTTACTGCTATAATTGAATTTGCAACTGCCATGCCAGCATCATCATGAAAATGTACACCAATATTATCAAAATCTAAATCATCAACCAAATATTTAAGTATATCACTTGTCTCTTCTGGCATAGTGCCACCATTAGTATCACAAAGTACTATCCAGTTTGCCCCTGCATCCTTTGCAGTATACAAAACTTTTAAAGCATATTCTCTATTATTTTTAAATCCATCAAAGAAATGTTCTGCATCAAATATAACTTCTTTTTTCAATGAAACTAAGTACCTTATACTGTCACCTATCATATTAAGATTGTCTTCAAGGGAAGTCCTTATTATATCCGTAACATGAAAATCCCATGCCTTCCCAAAAATGCACAATACCTCTGCACCACTATTTATAAGCCTCTTTAATCCCCCATCTTCCTCAGCTAAAACGCCTGATCTCCTAGTACTCCCAAAAGCACACAGCTTTGAATTTTTTAATTTCAAATCTTTTATTTCTTCAAAAAATTCTCTATCTTTTGGATTCGAACTTGGGTTTCCAGCTTCTATATAGTCAATTCCTAATTCATCCAGCTTTTTTACTATTTTTAATTTGTCAGCTACGCTAAAAGAAACCCCCTGTGCTTGTGAACCATCTCTGAGTGTACTATCAAAAATATATACTTTCTTATTTATTCCCATTTCCTAACCTCCTAACTTGTATGATTTAATAAAAGATTATGACTATTTCGACTATTGAAATTTTTTGATTATTCCATCATCTATTGGTTATAGTTAACAATTTTATGTATAAAAAAGCGACCAAATTCTCTGCTTGGGGCGAGAACTCTGGTCGCGCGGTACCACCCAATTTTTTTACTTTAAGCAATAACAAAGACACTATAATATATGCAATAAAAAAATTACTCAAATATAATAGTGACTATTTTCTCTATTAAAATCAATCATTTAAAAACTTCATCATCAATTAGACTATGATAATGATGATAGTACGTAATTCATAAAATGTCAATAGTATTTTCTTTTTTTTATTACTATTTTTCTTAAATTAATTTATAATTATTAATATTTATTTTAGTGTCTACTTTAATTGCCAAATTATCATTTTTGCTTAACTGCATTTTTAATTTATCAATAATACAATGCCTATTTTAAATAAGTATAATTATTACAATTTCATTATGCATAAAAATACAAAAACCACAGTTGACACGGTTTTTTTTTTATAGTATAGTAATCATAAGTTAAAAACGATGACGGAGAAGAGTAAACAAAAATATGCTTTCAGAGAGTGGGTGTTTTGGTGGGAGCCCATAAGCTACATTTGTTAAAAATCACTCCAGAGTTGCAAACTGAAATTTATATTATTATATAAAGAGTAGGTAATGCCGGTAAAACCGTTATATTGTAAAAGTAATAATTTGGGTGGTACAGCGACAGATATTCGCCCCATAGCGATCTGTGGTTGTTTTTTTGTACTCTATTTTACTTTATTTCATCAATTATTTAAAAAACTTTCATCATAATACATCATTAATCAGACTATTATTTATAAAAAATATTTTATTTTAAAAATAAAAGAAATCTATAATTTATTACAGATTCCTTTATATTCTTAATTTAATATGGAGTTTTCTCCTCTTTGAATGGCTATAGTGCCGCTACTTACAACCTCTATGATACTATAAGGCTGAAGCATTTTTTGAAATGCCTCTATTTTATTAGTATTACCAGTTATTTCTATAGTAAAAGTTTTTGTTGTAACATCAACTACTGATGCTCTAAAAATAGAAACCGTATTTAATATTTCCTGTCTCTGAATTCCTTCAGCATTTACCTTTATTAGCATTATTTCACGACATACAGAATCTTCTTTATTTAAAAGAACTACTTTATGAACAACCTCTATCTTTTTTATTTGTTTTATTATTTGTTCAATTTCATTTTCGTCATTAACGCTGGCTATTAATGTTAGCCTTGATACTTTTTCATTTTCAGTTACTCCCGCAGTTACACTTTCAAGATTATATCCTCTTCTATTAAAAAGTCCACAAACTCTGGTAAGTACTCCTGGCGCATTATCAACTAGAACTGATAAAACATACAAATGCAAAATTATCACATCCCCTAACTAAAATATATTGTTATTATAATTTTCTTTAAAATTAACACTGGACTTACTTAATGTCAACAATTCTACAGAAAAATTATAATATTATGAATTTTAAGTTTTTATGTATAACAATATATTAAATTTTTATATTGTAAAAAGTAAATTTTATAACAGATTATACATACCATCATACTAAATACATTTTAGACGTATTTAACATAAAAACAAATGACAAGTCATTGTATTTTTAAATACCTTAACCTGCCATTTATTTATAACTTTTTTAACTATAGTTTAGTCAATAAACTTCCACCTTATACCTTCTGGGGTATCCTCTAAAACTATACCTCTGTCTTTAAGATCATCTCTTATTTTATCTGCAAGTGCCCAATCCTTATTTTTTCTTGCTTCTTGCCTTTTCTCTATAAGACCTTGTATCTCTTCTTCAAGATTATGCTCTTCTGATTTTTGAAGAATACCTAATGGTTTTCCAAGCTCTCTCATAAGATTTATAGAATTTTCTACAACCTTTCTACTTGAGTCTCCACTTACATTTATATTAATATCCTTAGCAAGATCAAAGATAACAGAAATAGCATCTGCTGTATTAAAATCATCATCCATCTTTTCTATGAATTTTTGTCTATAACCATCTAAAGTATTTAAATATTCACTATCATTATCTTTATCTTTAGCATTTTTTAATAAACTTTCCAGATTATTTAATGTATTATAAAGTCTTTCAAGGGATACTTTAGCTGCATCAATAGACTCTTTACTAAAATTAAGAGGTGTTCTATAATGTGCTGAAAGTAAGAATAATCTTATAACTTCTACATCATACTTCTCAAGTATTTCTCTTGCTGTAAAAAAGTTATTCAATGATTTTGACATCTTTTGATTATTTATATTTAAATATGCTGCATGCATCCAGTAATTTGCAAAAGTCTTTCCAGTCCTAGCTTCACTTTGAGCTATTTCATTTTCATGATGCGGAAAAATAAGATCTATAGCTCCTGCATGAATATCTATAGTATCTCCTAATAAATCACGTGCCATGCATGAACATTCTATATGCCAGCCTGGTCTTCCCATTCCCCATGGACTTTTCCATGAAGGTTCACCCGGCTTTTCATTTTTCCATAATGCAAAATCCATAGGATTCTTTTTTCTATCATCAACAGCTATACTTGCTCCTGCCTGACGGTCTTCTAGATTTTGTCCTGATAACTTTCCATATTCTTTAAAATTATTAGTATCAAAATATACATCGCCGTCAACTTCATATGCATACCCTTCATCCTGAAGATCTTTAACAAAATCTATTATCTTATTTACATATTCAGTAGCCCTTGGATTGCAAGTTGCACGTTCTAAATTCAGTGCATCAGCATCTTTATAATATTCTTTTATATACCTGTCTCCAAGTTCTTTTACTGTAATTCCTTCCTGATTAGCTTTATTTATCATCTTATCATCTATATCAGTAAAATTTTGAATAAAATCCACCTTATATCCTCTATATTCAAAATATTTTCTTACAGTATCAAAAACTATGAAAGTTCTAGCATTACCTATATGAAAGAAATTATAAACGGTAGGTCCACAAACGTACATTCTAACCATTTTAGGTGTAACAGGAACAAATTCTTCTTTTGTGCGCGTCATGGTATTAAATATTTTCATGATTTTCCTCCTTATCTACAGGTATCTAATTACTTTAAAGCTCTATATTATTTTTCTTAAATTCCTCTTTTACCCTCTCAATAACTTTATCTAAAGGTAAATCTTCAATATCTTTGCTATTTCTACACTTAAACTCTACTTTATTATCAGCTATCTTCTTTCCAACAGTTATTCTCATAGGAATACCTATTAAATCAGCATCCTTGAACTTAACTCCTGCTCTTTCATTTCTATTATCAAGTAGTGCATCTACACCTATCTTTTTAAGTTCATTGTAGATATTTTCAGCGATTCTCATTTGATCTTCATTTTTAAATACTGCTGGAACAACAATAACCTCATATGGTGCAACAGCTAAAGGCCATATTATTCCATTTTCATCATGATGCTGCTCAATTACAGCTGACATAGTTCTATTAACTCCTATACCATAACATCCCATTACAAGAGGCTTGTTTTCTCCATCTTCATCTGCAAAATATGCTTTCATAGACTCTGAATATTTAGTTCCAAGTTTAAATATATGACCAACTTCTATTCCTCTTGCAATGGTAAGTGGCTTTCCACATTTAGGACATTTCTCGCCTTCAATTGCATTTCTAAAATCTCCTACTGTGCCTTTAAAATCTCTGTCATAATTTACATTTGAATAATGATATCCTGTTTCATTAGCTCCTACAATGAAATTATACATATATGTTACTTCATTATCTACAAATAAATGATCAACTTTAAGTCCGATAGGTCCAGCGAAACCAACTTCTGCACTTGTAGCAACCTTAACAGTTTTTTCATCTGCAAGATCGAATTCAACTGGAGATCCTACTGCATTTTTAACTTTTGTTTCATTTACGTCTCTATCTCCTCTTACCATTACAGCTACAACTTCATCATCAGCCTTGTATATTATAGTTTTGACAAACTTTTTAGAATCTACACCAAAGAATTCAACTAAATCTGCTATAGTTTTTGCATGAGGCGTTTCAACCTTTTTTAATTCCTTAGCTTCTTCTTTTTCAGCTTTTTCTGGAGATGCTGGAGCCTTCTCGATGTTTGCTGCATAATCGCATCCAGTACAAAATGCTACTTCATCTTCTCCTATTTCAGATTTAACCATAAATTCAGCTGAACCAGAACCACCCATTGCTCCTGAGTCTGCTGCTACAGCACTACAAGTAACACCGCACCTTTTAAATATCTTAGTATAAGCTTCATACATTTTGTCATATGCAACATCAAGCCCTGCATAATCCCTATCAAAACTATATGCATCCTTCATCACAAATTCTCTTGAACGTATCATACCAAACCTTGGTCTTCTCTCATCCCTGTATTTGGTCTGAATTTGATATAAATTAATAGGAAGCTGTTTATATGATTTTATTTCATTTCTCGCAAAATCAGTAAAAACTTCTTCGTGTGTAGGTCCAAGACAAAATTCTCTTTCATTCCTATCTTTAAGTTTAAACATCTCAGGTCCAAACTTTTCCCATCTTCCCGATTCTTTCCAAAGTTCAGATGGTAAAAGTGCTGATGCTAAAAATTCCTGTGCTCCTGCAGCATCCATTTCATCCCTTATTATATCTTCAACTTTTTTTAATGCTTTTAATCCTAAAGGCATATAATTATATACTCCTGAAGCCATTTTCCTTATCATTCCTGATCTTAACATGAGCTTATGGCTATCTATTTCTGCCTCTGCTGGTGTCTCTCTCAGCGTAAGCATAAGCATATTTGACATTTTCATATTAAATTTTCCTCCTCAAAAATAAAAATATATAAAAAAACTCGCCCCCTGATTAGGGCGAGTTTTCGCGGTACCACCTAAATTTGTACTCATTAAGATAACGGTCTTAACCGGTAATTTCCTACAGCTCAAAAGCAGGTTCAAAACTATTTGAAAATCTTTCAGCCGTGGATTTTCTCTCTTTAATGGCGTTTTTACTATTCTTTCTCATCGCAAAATTATTCAATTCAAATATTTATAATATATTATACCTAGCGAATTAAGTTGTGTCAACTATAGGAAACCAAGCGAAACTTAATTTATACATGTACCAAAATGTCAATCTTCAAGACATTTTGGTACATGTATAAATTTTTAGTTGAGCCGGTTTCCTACTCAAGCTTCTCGCCGCCCATCCTAAACTCAATCTATACATCTTCTCAAAATGTCAATCTTCAAGACATTATGGTACATGTATAAATTTTTAGTTGAGCTGGTTTCCTAAACAGATTTATTAAGTATTCTTTCCGCCGTATATATATCATCATACGTAGTTATTTTCATATTGTCATAACTTCCATCATATAGATATACTTTTCTTCCAGCCATCTCAAAAATCTTAGTATCATCTGTAGCTATAATTCCTTTAGCCTCAGCTTGCAGATGTGCATCCAATATTTCATCAAATTTAAAACACTGCGGTGTCTGAACACAAAATAGACTATTTCTATCAAGCGTTTTTGACGAAAATCCATTTTCATCTCTTAGTTTTATAGTATCCTTAGGAACCACTCCACATGCTGATCCACCATAAATAGAAGCATATTTGATACCTTCCTCTATAATTCTATCATCAACAAAA
This sequence comes from Clostridium pasteurianum, assembly GCF_001705235.1. Classification (NCBI taxonomy): domain Bacteria; kingdom Bacillati; phylum Bacillota; class Clostridia; order Eubacteriales; family Clostridiaceae; genus Clostridium; species Clostridium pasteurianum. The sequence continues at coordinate 2,801,133 of NZ_MCGV01000001.1, read as the reverse complement.
GGTCTTGCACCATCATGTATGAGAACAATATCTACATTTTTAAGTTTCCTAAGACCATTTAAAACAGACTCCTGTCTTTCATGACCTCCAGCCACAACGCTTCGTATCTTCTTAAAATTATACTTGTAAACTACTTCATTAAGACATTTTTCAATTTCATCCCTAGAAACAACTATTACAATTTCATCGATACTACTATTTTGCTCAAACTTACTTATAGTATGTGCTAGGATAGGCTTATCATTTAAGTTGATAAACTGCTTATTAATCTTTGCATGCATTCTTTTCCCTTTACCTGCAGCCATTATAACAGCACAATTCATTGATACAATTACTCCTTGTCTATTTTAATTCTTCTGTTTTGCAAATATCATTCTACCTGCTGCAGTCTGAAGAACAGACGTAACAGTAACTTCTCTAGTCTCTCCTATATGACTTCTGCCACCTTCTACAACTATCATAGTTCCATCATCAAGATATCCAACACCCTGTCCTGACTCTTTTCCATCTTTTACGATTTGTATTGTCATTTCTTCTCCAGGAAGAACTACAGGTTTAACTGCATTGGCAAGCTCATTTATATTTAGTACTGGAACGCCCTGAAATTCTGCTACCTTATTTAAATTAAAATCATTTGTTATTACTTTCCCCTTCATTACTTCCGCCAATTTTAAAAGCTTTACATCAACCTCTGGTATGTCAGGAAAATCCTTATCATATATCTTAACTTCAATATTCAATTCTTTTTGAATTTTGTTTAATATATCAAGTCCTCTTCGTCCACGATTTCTCTTAAGCCCATCTGAAGAATCTGCAATATGCCTTAACTCTTTAAGTACAAACCCTGGTATTACAAGAGTACCCTCGATAAAATCTGTTTGACATATATCAAATATTCTTCCATCAATTATAACAGAAGTATCTAATATCTTAGGTGCTGCCTTAGAAACATTCTTTCCCTTTTTCTCCTTTGAAACTCCTGTTTTTCTTAAATTATAAAATAAATTCATGAGCTCTTCTCTCTTTTTTATGGCTACATCAGCACCTATAACCGCCATTATCATATTTACAATAATATATATTATTGTTGTTATATATGATAGCGGACCTGTCACTCTGTTGAGTGAACTTAAAAGTAAAGAAGCAATTACTAGTCCTATTATGGCACCCCCTGCTCCAAATAGAACCTCAGAAACTGGAATTTTCTGAATTGTTCTTTCTAAATAATCCATAAATTTTAATATTAAAGAATTAATCCATGGGGATATTATAAAAAATATTATACCTAAAACTAAAACACAGAATACTATAAAAGTTATTCTCCCAATACTATTATGCTTTACAAAACTAATTTGCGAAAAATAACCACCTTTTAATATAACACTGGCTAGCAGGTATCCCAATACCAATCCTATAACAGTAAAAAGTCCTCTCAATATTTTTTTCAGCAATTAAAGCCACCTCCTTTATTAATTATTAACTAATTTTACAATTTTAAATCGAAAATTCAAAAATCTCTTTAAGTTTTTTGCACAAGCTTAATTAATATGCTATCACCAATAAAGTATACGTTAAAATTATGAATATATCAAGACTGTTTACAATTTTTTCAAATATTTATCCCCCTATTATTTAATCTTATATTGTTTTAATATATAAAGTGAACTTAATCAGAAACATTAAAACAACCAAGTTTTGTTGCTTACTATAAAAAACATAGTCCTTACCTCAGTACTAATATAGCAAAAATAAGCCTACAATCATTGACAATATTTTTCCAATTATTCTACAATTTATTATATTCATGTTATAAACGCACACAAGGAGCTGAATAAGATGCAAGATATAATTTTTGATGAATTCCAAAATTTAGTAGATGAGTCTTTAATACGACATTCAAGTATATTAGATATAATTACTAAACTTCAAGGATCACAAGCAAGAATTAATAGAGCACTAGTAAAATCCGTGACTAATTGTGGATGTATTGAAATAAATGCTGAAAAACAACACATACCAAGTGATTTAGATATTAATAATTTAAAGAAACATTTAAAAACTCATGTTCGTGGAAAACTATGTGAAAATTGCAGAGATATATTAGAAAATGAAATTGGAAATAACCTTTTTTACCTCGCAGCTCTCTGCAACACTCTTGACATAAACTTATATGACATATTTCTTAAAGAATACGATAAAATGAACACATTAGGAAAATATACTTTAAGATAGAACACATGAACCGTTATATTAAGACTAGAAGTTTTTTGTCATCTTTGTATACAAAAATAATTTGAGGTCGGCTCAAACAATGTTAGCTGTACTAACTTTTGAGCCACCTTTAATAAATAAGTTGTGTTGTGCAAAACCTTCCTATGTCATTAGGAAATGAATTTCAACTTTCTCATTATTTATATTTAGTACGATTATCCTTTATCTCTTCCTATAATTGCTTACTTATTATAACCTGTTCTTTTAATTTTTTAAGTCCACTTTTTATTGCTCTTGCTCTCGCCTCTCCAATTCCTTCAACACTATCAAGTTCTTCATGTGATGCTTCTAATATCTTTTTCAATTCCTTGAAATTCTTAACAAGATTTTCTATTACGCTAAAAGGTATTCTAGGTATTTTACTTGTCATTCTATATCCTCTAGGTGATATAAGTGTATCTATAAGTGGAACATCACCATATCCCATTATCTTTGAAATAACCTCAGCATTTAAAAATTCTTCAGATGACATACTCTGTATAGACTCATATATTTTATTAAAGTTAGGTTCATCTTGACAATAATCTCTTATTATAAATATTCCATCCTGTTCTACATTTTTTACCAGTTCATTAAGTTGCATTGAAATAAGTCTTCCTTCATTTCCAAGTTCACAGATATATCTTTCTATTTCAGTTACAACTCTCATTACCATTTCAGTTCTCTGAATTGCAATTACTACATCATGCAATGTACATAAATCTTGAAACTCAAGTAAATTTAAGTTACTCATAACTCTATCTAAAACAGAAACGTATTTTTCAAGAGTTTGAATAGCTTGATTTGCCCTTGCAAGTATTATGCTACTATCCCTAAGAATATATTTTATATCGTCTTTATAAACCGTTATAACATTTCTTCTCTGAGATATTGCAACAACGACATTTCCAGTTTGCTTAGCCACCCTATGTGCTGTTCTGTGCCTAGTTCCAGTCTCAAATGTGGGTATAGAAGAGTCTGGCACTAGCTGAACATTAGCTTTTACTATTTTCTTTAAATCAGTACTCAAAATTATAGCCCCATCCATTTTAGCAAGTTCGTATATATATGATGAACTATATTGAGAATTAATTTTAAAGCCACCATCGCTTAACTTCATAACATCATCATTATCACCTAAAACTATTAATCCTCCAGTTTTAGCTCTTAAAATATTTTCAAGTCCTTCTCTCAAATCCGTACCTGGAGCCATTGTCTTTAATATTTGTAGAAGCTTCTTATCCTTTTTTAACCTCAAATCATTCACTTTAATCACCCTTAAAAAACTTTATTTACAGCTTCCTTTAAATAAGATATACCTACTGTATTTATCGCAATATTTTTGTCAAATTTAATATTTTTTTGAGGAATTAATATATTTTCAAAGCCTAATTTATCAGCTTCGTTAATAATCCTATCAGAAAACGCTACTGGCCTAACCTCTCCTGTAAGACCAATTTCACCTACAACAATCATCTTATCTAACTTTGTACTTACTCCCTTAACACTGGAAATCAAAGCTAATGCCAATCCTAAATCGCCATAGGTACCTTCAATATTTAATCCACCTACAACATTTACATATACATCACAATTGTAAAATGGAATTTTAAGTTTCTTTTCAAGTACAGCCAAAATCAAATTTAATCTTGAGTTATCTACACCCAAAGAAGTTCTTCTAGGCATAACTGCATTTGTTTTAGAAACCAGTGCTTGAATTTCTACAAGTATAGGTCTTGTTCCTTCCATTGTTCCTATTACAACTGAACCCTCCTGATTGAAATTCGTTTCTTCAAGAAATAATCCAGACGGATTATATATCTGCCGAAGTCCCTCTGCCGTCATTTCAAAAACACCTATTTCACTGGTAGTTCCAAAACGGTTTTTTACAGTTCTAAGTATTCTGAACTCTTCTGTTCTTTGGCCTTCAAAGGTTAAAACCGTATCAACAATATGTTCAAGTATTCTCGGTCCAGCAAGTTCCCCCTGCTTTGTAACATGCGCTACAATAAAAAATGGTATATTATTTGTTTTAGCTATCCTCATAATAACATTAGCACACTCTCTAACTTGAGAAACACTTCCTGGAGCTGAAGTTATTTGTTCCTTATATAGTGTTTGTATTGAATCAATTATGACAAATGCAGGTTTTATATCATTAACATGTTGTTCTATAACTTCCATGTTTGTTTCAGATAATATAAATACATTTGGTGAGTCTACTTTTAGCCTATCGCCCCTCATTTTTATCTGTTCTTCAGATTCCTCTCCTGAGACATATAGAACTTTTCCATATTTTGATGCTATATCCTGACAAATCTGCAGAAGAAGTGTTGACTTACCTATGCCCGGGGCACCTGATATAAGTGTAATAGAACCTCTAACAAGTCCTCCTCCTAGTACTCTATTTAACTCAGCATTATTTGTATCATATCTTTCATATTCTCCGGATTTTATATTATTTATACACTTTGGCATGCTATTTATAGCTACTTTGTTATTCTTTTTATTTTCTACATTTTCTTCAACAAAACTATTCCAACTACTGCATGATGGACACTTACCTAACCATTTTACAGATTGGTATCCACATTCCTGACACACAAAAAAACTTTTCGTCTTGCTCACATAATCACATCCTATTTGTATATAAATAATTATACAATACTTTTTATACATTTGTCAGTAAATAAACCTTTAACATTCAAAATACTTATTTTATAGCAAGAAATGTAGAGGACATAAAGCCCCCTACATTTTATATAAACTTATTACAAAATTGCTTAAATAAATGACAGACCAAAAGTTAAAGCTTATTATTCTAAAAAAGTTTTATGCTCCCAATTAGCCTGTCATATAAAATTCTACAGTTATTCTCCTTTTGTAAACTTCAATTCTTTATTTTCATCTACATCTACAAAAATATTATCATTTTTACTTATAGTTCCCTTTAATATTTCTTCTGAAAGTTTGTCTTCTACAGTTTTTGTTATAGTTCTTCTTAAAGGTCTTGCTCCGTACGCCTCATCAAAGCCCTTTTCAGCAAGAAATTTTTCTGCATTTTCTGTGAAATTAATTTTTATATTTTGCTCCCTTAACCTTGCTTGAACGGATTTAAGCATAATTTTTACTATTTCTCTAAGATCCTTTTCTTGTAGCTTATGGAATACAACTATTTCATCGATTCTATTTAAAAACTCAGGTCTAAAAGAATTCTTAAGCTCTTCTATAATATTATCCTTCATTTTGTCATACTCTTGCTTTTTTTCATTCTTTTCAGTTTCAAATCCAAGAGTTTTTTGTTTTCTTATAGTTGATGCTCCAACATTAGATGTCATAATTATTATTGTATTTCTAAAGTTTACAGTTTTACCCTTACCATCAGTAAGTCTTCCGTCATCAAGTATTTGAAGTAATATATTGAATACGTCTGGATGAGCTTTCTCTATTTCATCAAATAATACCACAGAATATGGTTTTCTTCTTACCTGTTCAGTAAGTTGTCCGCCCTCATCATATCCAACATATCCTGGAGGTGATCCTACAAGACGTGATACTGTATGTTTTTCCATGTATTCTGACATATCAATTCTTATAATATTTCCTTCATTTCCAAACATAGCTTCAGCTAACGCCTTTGATAATTCTGTTTTTCCAACACCAGTTGGTCCTAAAAATATAAATGATCCAATTGGCCTTTTAGGATCTTTAAGTCCTACTCTGGCTCTCCTTACAGCTTTTGAAACATATTCAACTGCCTCATCTTGACCTATAACTCTTTTATGAAGAATATCCTCAAGATGTAAAAGTCTTTCTGATTCTTTTTCAGTAAGCTTTTCAACAGGTATATTAGTCCACTTAGCTACAACAGAGGCCACCTGTTTTTCTTTAACTATATGGTTTTCACTGTCATTTCTATTTTTCCAATTCTTTTTGAATTCCTCGATTGAAGTCCTTAAATTTTTCTCTTTGTCTCTTAACTTAGCTGCTTTTTCAAAATCTTGAAGTCTTATAGCATCTGATTTTTCCTTAGTCGTCTTTTCAAGGGTTTCTTCTTGACTCTTTAGGTCTGGTGGTGCTGTAAGATTTTCAATTCTAACTTTTGCAGCTGCTTCATCAATTAAATCTATTGCTTTATCTGGCAAAAATCTATCCGATATATACCTTACTGAAAGATTTACTGCAGCTTCTATTGCATCATCTGTAATTTTAACTCCATGATGAGCCTCATATTTATCTCTAAGTCCCTTAAGTATCTGAACGGCTTCTTCCTTACTAGGCTCTCCAACATCAACTGGCTGAAATCTTCTTTCAAGAGCTGCATCTTTCTCTATATATTTTCTGTACTCCTCTGTTGTAGTTGCGCCTATACACTGTATTTCTCCTCTTGCAAGGGAAGGCTTTAAAATATTAGATGCATCAATTGCACCCTCTGCTGCACCTGCTCCAATTATAGTATGAATTTCATCAATAAAAAGTATTACATTTTTAGCAGCTTTAATTTCATCCATTACCTTTTTAAGTCTTTCCTCAAACTCACCTCTATACTTTGAACCTGCAACTAAAGAAGATATATCTAAGGAAACAACTCTTTTATTTTTAAGTATCTCAGGAATATTGCCTTCTACTATTTTCTGTGCTAATCCCTCTGCAATAGCTGTTTTACCTACTCCAGGATCACCTATTAGACATGGATTATTTTTAGTTCTTCTGCAGAGTATCTCAAGTATTCTCTGCGTTTCATCATCTCTCCCTATAACAGGATCAAGCTTTCCTTCTGCCGCCATTTGTGTCAAATCAGTTCCAAATTGATTTAATGACGGTGTTGAAGAATTTGAGCTACTATAGTTTGATTTCACTCCTGTGGTTTCCTCCTGACCTGTTAAGCTATCTAATATTTCTTTTCTAAGTCTTTCAAAATCTACTCCAAGATTACCAATAATAGTAAAAGCTACTCCTTCGCCCTCTCTAATAAGAGCCAATAGAACATGCTCTGGATTTATATAATTATGATTTAAATTTCTTGCTTCAAGTAAACTTATTTCTAAAAGTCTTTTAGTTCTTGGTGTTAATGGTAATTCTTCATTATATGCATTAGAATCACCAACACCTTCGTATTCCTCTATAAGTGTTCTTACCTTATCAAGCGTAACTCCCATACTTGCGAGAATTGATTGCGCTTTGCCACCTTCATCTCTTAAAATTCCAAGAAGTATATGCTCAGTTCCAACATATCCATGCCTGAAATTTTGTGCCTCTTCTTGTGCATAATAAATCATCTTTTGAGCTCTTTCGGAAAATCTACCAAACATCATAAATATTCACCTACCTTAAATTTTCTCTAACATAAAGTGCTCTCTTTATGTTCTCCTCACTTTTGGATAATTTTTTGTTATAAATTTCTTGCAATGTTGCTTTTTGAACATTCACTAATAGATTATTTAGTTTATTAATATCTATATTCTTTATAATTCCCATCTCAACTCCTATTCTTACATTAGAAATAAGATTTAAACATTCGTTAATATCTAAAATCACCGAATTTTTCAGTATACCGAGCGATCTATACATTTTATCTTCCAATTCATATTTGTACTTCTTCATTATACGTTCTCTTGATAAATTTTCTTGATTCATTATCTGTTCAACAACAGTTTTCAGATTTGATATAATATCCATTTCGCTCATTCCTAAAGTTACCTGGTTTGATATTTGATACAATCCTCCAATAGCTTTAGAACCTTCACCCCATAGGCCTCTTATAGTAATTCCTATCTGAGATAAAGCATTTAGTACTCTACCCATTTCATTGTTCATGGATAGCGCTGGAAGATGAATCATTACAGAAGCTCTCATTCCAGTTCCTAAATTAGTTGGGCAAGCAGTTAAATATCCAAGTTTTTCATCAAACGCATAATCTATATTTTCCTCTAATTCATCATCTATTTTATCTATGCAATTATATGCTTCTTTCAAATTAAGTCCTGCAGTTATAGCCTGAAGTCTCAAATGATCTTCTTCATTTATCATTATACTTACAGTTTCATCGTTATTTAGTATGAATGCAGATTTTCTAGAATTATCTATAAGTTTTTTGCTTATAAGGTGTTTCTCAAGAAACTCTGCATTACAATTATTGTCGTTTTCCCATAAATCTATACATTTAAAATTCTGATTTTCTGATTTATTAAAAGCACTATTAACCTTCTCTACCACATTTCTTCCTTCATCATCAGATAATTTATCGGGAAATGGTATACCTTTTATATTTCTTGCAAGACGAATCCTTGTTGTAATTACCATTTGATTATTATTGTTTGTGTTATTAAGCCAATTCTCCATTTCAATTTTCACCTCCGTCTTTACCCTGAAGTTCCTTTATTTTATCTCTAAGTTCTGCTGCCTTTTCATATTCTTCTTGAAATACAGCCTTCTGCAATTCAGATTTAAGTCTAGCTATATTATTTTTATTTATTATTTCCTTACCTGATTTTTTAGGTATTTTACCATTATGTTCAACATTGCCTTGAACCCTATTTATAATTGGAGATAACATTGAATTGAAATATTTATAGCATTCGCTGCATCCAAATAAACCTTTTTCCTTAAATTCACTATAAGTAGTTCCGCAATTCTTACATACTATTTCTTGATTTTTGTCAATTTGTGCGTTTCCACCTATATAATCCATTATGCCACTCAAAATGTTCTGAAAAGAAAAAGGTGAAATAAAGTCAATATCCGAAGAAATATTTACACCCTGAATATTTTTAGCACATTCCTCACATACATTTAATTCTTTTTTATCTCCATTTATTATTTGTGTTATATGAACATTAGCCTCATTTTTATGACAAATTTCACATACCATAATTTTCACCAACCTTTTAATATATTATACAAACAAGATAATAAGCGCAGATTTTAATATTTCAGCTCTCACTTCATTTCGTTTATCGCCAGTATCTAATAAAGTCCTATCGTTTATACATGCCTTTATTATATTTCCTTCCCTATCAGTTAAAACATCCATATCCAAAAGAGCATCAACTATTTTGCAACCAGAATCATAAGTTATACTATCACCTATTCTATCAACAATAGAACTTACAAATGGTTTCTTTTCGTTATATTGAACCCTTCTAATTTTTATGCATCCACCTCCGCCACGTCTACTTTCTATATAGTATCCTTTATCTGTTGTAAATCGTGTGGTTAAAACATAATTTATCTGAGAGGGAGCACAACTAAAATGATTAGCTAATTCATTTCTCTGTATTTCAAGCTCGTTTTCACTATTTTCAGCAATCATCTCTTTTAAAAATTCCTCTATGATATCAGATAATCTCATTGTAAGCTCTCCTTTACTTTGACTTTCTTTGACTTTATTATATAACATAATTTCAACCTTTGCAATATTATTACTAAAAAAATATAGAAGAAACATTTAAACTATTAAAAATGTTTCTTCTATGTATATGGTTCCCAAAGTAAAAATTAATAAATAAAAAATATGTTATTTACTTTCAAGGATTGCAAGTGCTACTGCTCCAATTACTCCAGCATCTGTTCCAAGTCCTGCAGGAACAATCTTACATGAAGCTGCCATAGAGTCAAAACATCTTGTATTAACAACTTCTCTTACTTTTTCAAATACTATATTGCCACCTTTTGAAACTCCTCCACCTATTACTACCATTTCAGGATCAAGAGTTGCAACAATATTGGCTACACATATTCCAAGATAATTTAAACATTTGTCTAATATATCTGAAGCAACCTTATCGCCTTTCTTAGCCTCTTGAAAAACTTCATATGATGTAACATTCTCATAATTTCTAAGAGAAGTTTCCGCACCTGTCTCAAGTGCCTCTTTAGCTCTTTTAGCTATAGCTGTTCCTGAAGCAAGAGCCTCTGTGCAACCGTAATTTCCGCAATTACATCTTGGACCATCTTCTACCAATGTTGTATGTCCTATTTCCAATGCATTGTTAGTATTTCCTCTGTATATCTTTCCATTTATTATGGCTCCACCACCAACTCCAGTACTTACAGTGACAAAGACCATATTTTCAGTACCTTTACCTGCTCCAAACATAAATTCTCCTATAGCAGCGACATTGGCATCGTTATCAAGATATGTCTCAATACCAAACTTATTCTTAATAGGCTCAACCAACTTAAAATTTTTAAATGGTAGATTAGGTGTTGAAATTATCATCCCTTTTTTAGAATCTAAAGGTCCTGGTGATCCTATCCCTATTGCCTTTATTTCATCCTTATTAACTTTTGAATCCCCAATAACTTTACTTATTGATTCAATTATTCTAGTAAGTACAGCCGCTTCACCCTCTTGTGAAAGAGTTGGCAATGTATATTGATTTATAATTTTACCATCAAGATCTGATATAGCACAACTGATTTTAGTACCACCAAGATCTACTCCTACAACATACTTTTTGTCCATCTTTTATCCTCCCAACCTTAATTAATAACATAATTATTATATCATATAAATTTAATTATTTGTTTGTTTTTAGTGCTTTAATATTACATCTACCACCTTTATCTACATGCTTTTGAGTTATTTCAAATCTATTATTTTCAAGCATATTACATATTATATCTACATTTTTCTTATCACCGTTTTGCATAACTATTGTAAATTTATCATCCTTATTTATAAATTCCATATAATCATGAATATTACTATAATCACTTAAATTTATTTTATTCTTTATATTAAGCTGATACTCAGTCATATCTTTGCTCCCTTCTATAGTCAAACTTAATACACATATTTCAAAGCTATGTTATATGTATATGTTAATTGCTTAACTAGAAATCCTATATTGTTTATAATATTTTTTGCAATTATAGATTTAATATTCATTAATTAATAAATTGAACAAAAAATAAAAAATGAACAATTATATTATAAAAACACTTTGACTGGTTTTTAATAATTTAATCATTCATTACTTATTCTATCATATTTCATCAAAAAATAAAATGGCTCCGCGAAAAGGATTCGAACCTTCAACCTATCGGTTAACAGCCGAGTGCTCCACCGTTGAGCTATCGCGGAATACATTCTACCCGGCAATGACCTACTCTCCCACAGGGCAACCCCTGCAGTACCATCGGCGCTTTGGTTCTTAACCTTCGTGTTCGGTATGGGAACGGGTGTTGCAACCAAGCTATGATCACCGGATTTACATTTTGTTTTTGAAAGTCAAGCTTTCTACTCAACTACTAACTTCCACATGTACCATAATACTTTGAAGCTAGTATTTTGGAACAAGTACAAGTTAAGTTTCGTAAAGAAACTTGTATATACTTTCAAAATTGCATAGTAACTTATATATTTACTCTTTATTGGTCAAGCCCTCGACCTATTAGTATCAGTCAGCTTAAAATGTTACCACTCTTACACCTCTGACCTATCAACCTGTTGTTCTTTCAGGGGTCTTACTAACTTATGTTATGGGAAATCTTATCTTGAGGTGGGCTTCACGCTTAGATGCCTTCAGCGTTTATCCCGTCCCGACATAGCTACCCAGCCGTGCCTTTGGTAAGACAACTGGTACACCAGAGGTCAGTCCATCCCGGTCCTCTCGTACTAAGGACAGCTCCTCTCAAATTTCCTTCGCCCGCGACGGATAGGGACCGAACTGTCTCACGACGTTCTGAACCCAGCTCGCGTGCCGCTTTAATGGGCGAACAGCCCAACCCTTGGGACCTACTTCAGCCCCAGGATGCGACGAGCCGACATCGAGGTGCCAAACCTCCCCGTCGATGTGGACTCTTGGGGGAGATCAGCCTGTTATCCCCGAGGTAGCTTTTATCCGTTGAGCGATGACCCTCCCACGAGGAGTCACCGGATCACTAAGCCCGACTTTCGTCTCTGCTCCACTTGTTTGTGTCGCAGTCAGGCTCCCTTCTGCCTTTGCACTCTACGCGCGGTTTCCAACCGCGCTGAGGGAACCTTTGGGCGCCTCCGTTACATTTTAGGAGGCGACCGCCCCAGTCAAACTGCCCACCTAGCTATGTCCCGTGACCAGTTTCATGGCCTCCGGTTAGAACCTCAGTACTGTCAGGGTGGTATCCCAAAGGTGACTCCACAATCCCTGACGGAACTGCTTCCAAGTCTCCCACCTATTCTGTACAGACAATACCGAAATTCAATGCTAAGCTACAGTAAAGCTCTACGGGGTCTTTCCGTCCAATCGCGGGTAGCAAGCATCTTCACTTGCACTACAATTTCGCCGGATTTGCTGTTGAGACAGTGCCCAAATCATTACGCCATTCGTGCGGGTCGGAACTTACCCGACAAGGAATTTCGCTACCTTAGGACCGTTATAGTTACGGCCGCCGTTTACTGGGGCTTAAGTTCATGCCTTCGCTTGCGCTAAGCATTCCCCTTAACCTTCCAGCACCGGGCAGGCGTCAGCTCCTATACTTCAGCTTTCGCTTTAGCAGAAACCTGTGTTTTTGATAAACAGTTGCTTGGGCCTATTCTCTGCGACCTGCTCTCGCAGGCACCCCTTCTCCCGAAGTTACGGGGTCAATTTGCCGAGTTCCTTAACAGCAATTCTTCCGATGGTCTTAGGATTCTCTCCTCACCTACCTGTGTCGGTTTGCGGTACGGGCACAAAACTCCTGGATAGAGACTTTTCTTGGCAGCATGAAATCAGATATTTCGGTAGTAAACTACCTCATCATTACATCCCAGACTTACGAAAAGCGGATTTTCCTGCTTTCCATCCTCAATGCTTAAGCGCACTTCCAATAACATACGCATATCCTATCCTTCTGCGTCATCCCATTTCTCATAACGTTGTTTTGCGGTATCGGAATATCAACCGATTGTCCATCACCTACGCCATTCGGCCTCGGCTTAGGTCCCGACTTACCCTGGGCGGACGAACCTTCCCCAGGAAACCTTAGGTTTTCGACCACTAAGATTCTCACTTAGTTCTCGCTACTTATGCCAGCATACTCTCTCCTGCACAGTCCACCGCTCCTTACGGTACGACTTCAACCCATGCAGGATGCTCCTCTACCACTTGTACATAGTACAAGTCCACAGCTTCGGTGTTAGATTTTAGCCCCGGACATTTTCGGCGCAGGATCTCTTGACTAGTGAGCTATTACGCACTCTTTTAATGTATGGCTGCTTCTGAGCCAACATCCTAGTTGTCTTAGAAATCCCACATCCTTTACCACTTAATCTATACTTTGGGACCTTAGCTGGTGATCTGGGCTGTTTCCCTTTTGACTACGGATCTTATCACTCGCAGTCTGACTACTGTGATTCAAGTATCCAGCATTCGGAGTTTGATAAAGTTCAGTAACTGTTGTCAGCCCCTACCTCATTCAGTGCTCTACCTCCGGTACTCATTCACAGCGCTAGCCCTAAAGCTATTTCGAGGAGAACCAGCTATATCCGAGTTCGATTGGAATTTCTCCCCTATCCACAGTTCATCCCATGGTTTTTCAACACCATTGTGGTTCGGACCTCCACGGAATTTTACTTCCGCTTCACCCTGACCATGGATAGGTCACCCGGTTTCGGGTCTACAGCATGCAACTATGCGCCCTATTAAGACTTGGTTTCCCTTCGGCTGCGCACCTTAAGTGCTTAACCTTGCTGCATACCGTAACTCGCTGGCTCGTTCTACAAAAAGCACATCATCACACGTTAATGTGTTCTGATCGGTTGTGGACACACGGTTTCAGGTTCTATTTCACTCCCCTTCCGGGGTTCTTTTCACCTTTCCCTCACGGTACTGCTTCACTATCGGTCACTAGGTAGTATTTAGCCTTGGGAGGTGGTCCTCCCAGCTTCCCACAAGGTTTCACGTGTCTCGTGGTACTCTGGAACAGATCGGGCTTTTTTCTCTTTTTACCTACAGGACTTTTACCTTCTACGGTTTAACTTTCCAGAAATCTTCGGTTAAGATATAAAGCTTTAATGATCTGCCCGCAACCCCGGAAACAAGTTTCCGGTTTGGGCTCTTTCCCTTTCGCTCGCCGCTACTAAGGAAATCGATTTTTCTTTCTCTTCCTCCGGGTACTTAGATGTTTCAGTTCCCCGGGTTTACCTCTATATACCTATGAATTCAGTATACAGTCCATGGATACAATCCATGGGGGTTTCCCCATTCGGAAATCTTTGGTTCACAGGCTATTTGCGCCTACCCAAAGCTTATCGCAGCTTATCACGTCCTTCTTCGGCTCCTAGTGCCAAGGCATTCACCATGCGCCCTTTGTAGCTTGACCTTAAGTAAATATATTTAAATTCAAACAACAAAGAATTAACTTTGCCTTGCTTTAGAGTATTACTCTTATTCATTACTATGCAATTTTCAAAGTACATTAGAGAGAATTAAGCTCTCAAAATTAAACAGAGAATTAAAAACCTTCGTGGAAATTACATTTCCACGTCGACTCCTTAGAAAGGAGGTGATCCAGCCGCAGGTTCTCCTACGGCTACCTTGTTACGACTTCACCCCAATTATCAACCCCACCTTCGACCGCTGGTTCCAAAAGGTTACCTCACGGGCTTCGGGTGTTGCCGACTCTCATGGTGTGACGGGCGGTGTGTACAAGACCCGGGAACGTATTCACCGCGACATTCTGATTCGCGATTACTAGCAACTCCGGCTTCATGTAGGCGAGTTTCAGCCTACAATCCGAACTGGGATGGGGTTTTGAGTTTGGCTCAACCTTGCGGTTTCGCATCTTTCTGTCCCCACCATTGTAGCACGTGTGTGGCCCTAGACATAAGGGGCATGATGATTTGACGTCATCCCCACCTTCCTCCTGGTTAACCCAGGCAGTCTCACTAGAGTGCTCAACTGAATGTTAGCAACTAATGATAAGGGTTGCGCTCGTTGCGGGACTTAACCCAACATCTCACGACACGAGCTGACGACAACCATGCACCACCTGTCTTCCTGTCCCCGAAGGGATTTCCTCAGTTACGAGTAATTCAGGAGATGTCAAGTCTAGGTAAGGTTCTTCGCGTTGCTTCGAATTAAACCACATGCTCCGCTGCTTGTGCGGGTCCCCGTCAATTCCTTTGAGTTTTAATCTTGCGACCGTACTTCCCAGGCGGAATACTTATTGTGTTAACTGCGGCACAGAAGGAGTCGATACCTCCTACACCTAGTATTCATCGTTTACGGCGTGGACTACCAGGGTATCTAATCCTGTTTGCTCCCCACGCTTTCATGCCTCAGCGTCAGTTACAGTCCAGAAAGCCGCCTTCGCCACCGGTATTCTTCCTAATCTCTACGCATTTCACCGCTACACTAGGAATTCTGCTTTCCTCTCCTGCACTCTAGACATCCAGTTTGAAATGCAGCCCCCAAGTTAAGCCCGGGGATTTCACATCTCACTTAAATATCCGCCTACACATCCTTTACGCCCAGTAAATCCGGACAACGCTTGCCACCTACGTATTACCGCGGCTGCTGGCACGTAGTTAGCCGTGGCTTCCTCCTATGGTACCGTCATTATCGTCCCATAAGACAGAGTTTTACGATCCGAAGACCTTCATCACTCACGCGGCGTTGCTGCATCAGAGTTTCCTCCATTGTGCAATATTCCCCACTGCTGCCTCCCGTAGGAGTCTGGACCGTGTCTCAGTTCCAATGTGGCCGATCACCCTCTCAGGTCGGCTACGCATCGCAGCCTTGGTGAGCCGTTACCTCACCAACAAGCTAATGCGCCGCGGGTCCATCTTACAGCGAATAAATCCTTTGGCTCAAAGATCATGTGATCTCTGAGTATTATGCGGTATTAATCTTCCTTTCGGAAGGCTATTCCCCACTGTAAGGCAGGTTACCCACGTGTTACTCACCCGTCCGCCGCTGGGAACCGAAGTTCCCCGCTCGACTTGCATGTGTTAAGCACGCCGCCAGCGTTCGTCCTGAGCCAGGATCAAACTCTCAATTTAAAAGTTTGACTTAAGCTCATCGCTTATATATTAAATAGAATAAATTCTATTCAAAAGAATTGCTGGTTTATAATTCTCTGTTTAATTTTCAAAGTTCAATTCCTTGCTGCACGAGACAGCTTTTATATAATATCATCTTCATTTAATTCTGTCAACTACTTTTTTTCGTTTTTGGAATTAAATTTTGTCGTTCATTGTGACGACAGGTAATATCATATCACATATTGGATTCTATACTTATATTATTTCACCTAATTACAATAAATATACTTATATTGCGCACTTTTTTTTCATTATTCTCAGTTTTTCACATATTGATACTCTTGGATTAGTTTATGCAGTGTTTTTTGATTTTTTCACTATGCTCCTTAAGCAAATATATAAAAGTAGAGTATATATGTTCAAATATATATATCAATGTACTATATATTATATAAAAATAAAAGAAGAAAATAGTTAAGGACTTTTCGTAATCAAAATCATTTTATAGGAATTTATCATTATTCTTTTCTTACATTATATAAATGAGTATTAATTTCTACATATATAGATTTCACATTAGCAATCTTAAACTTTATAAATCTATAAATGAATAAAAAAAATAACAGCTATAAATAGCTGTTATTTTTGGTGGAGAATAAGAGATTCGAACTCTTGACCCCCTGCGTGCAAGGCAGGTGCTCTCCCAGCTGAGCTAATCCCCCATATGGTGGACCTTCAGGGACTCGAACCCCAGACCGACCGGTTATGAGCCGGTTGCTCTAACCAACTGAGCTAAAGATCCATTATTAGTTAAAATAAATCATTACAATTTAACTTCCACTAACTCAACTCATCAAATACTTACAGTAAAATATTATAAAAGATTTAAATATGTTTGTCAATAATCTTTTTATAATATTTTACTACAATTATCATTTTTACTTTAATTTTTTTACTATGTCTTTAAATTTGTTTCCTCTGACTTCAAAGTTAGGAAACTTATCAAAACTTGCACATGCAGGTGAAAGTGTAACAATATCTCCACTTACAGCCGCTTTTTTAGCTTCTTGTACTGCATCCTCCATTGTATCAACCATTACCATAGGTAATTTAACTTTTTTCTCTTTAAGTACTTTATCAAAAGCTTCTTTTATTTTATATTTTGTATTTCCCATCAAAATCAAAACTTTTATTTTGTCATAGCCCTTCTCTGCAAGCGGTTCAAAAGGTATATGCTTATCATAGCCACCAGCTATAAGTATGACAGGTTTACCATATGCGTTTAAGCCTGAAAGTGTTCTTGTTGGGCTTGAAGCTATTGAATCATTATAATATTTTACTCCTTCTAGTTCCCTAACAAATTCACGTCTGTGCTCAACTCCAGAAAATTCCTCAGCTACTTTCTTCATATTTTCCTTTGATACATCATTTTTTACAGCACAAAATGCAGCAAGAAAGTTTTCTACGTTGTCCATTCCCTTTAACCTTATTTCATCTTTCATGCAAACTTTCTCACCCATTAAATATAAAGTTTCATCTTCTTTATTATAAAATGCGCCTTCTGCAATTTTATCTTGCCTGCTGAATTTAAGTACCTTACCTTTTGCTTCATTTTCCATCTTATTTGTTATTTCATTATCTCTATTTATAACTAAGGTATTTTCCTTTCTCTGATGAATAAATATGTTTTTCTTGGCATTTATATATTCATTCATATCTTTATGTATGTCTAAATGATTTGGGCTCAAATTAGTAACGACTGATACTTCAGGTGAAACATCTATTGTCATAAGTTGAAAACTAGAAAGTTCAAGCACAACCTTATTTTCAGAAGAAATTTGCTCTATCTTTGAAAATAGAGGAGCACCTATATTCCCTCCAACCCAAGTTTTATATCCTTGTTCTTTTAACATATTATATATTAAAGTTGTTGTTGTTGTTTTACCATCGCTACCCGTTACTCCAAAAATCTTTGCTGGGCAATACTTTATGAATTCTTCCATCTCTGATGTTATATATGCACCCTCTGCCTTAGCATTAACTAATGCCTCACTATCTATTCTCATAGAAGGAGTTTTAAATATAACATCAAAACCTTTTAAGAAAGATAAATAATTCTCTCCAAGTTTAAAATTCACACCTTCCCCCGCAAATTCATCTATAACTTCATTTCCCAATTCTTTCTCAGTCTTTTTATCAAAGGCAGTTACATTGGCTCCTAATTTAATTAAGAAATGTATAAGAGGTCTATTGCTTATACCCATCCCAACAACTGCTGTTTTCTTATTCTTTATAAAATTTTTAAACTCATCAAAATTTCTTTTCATAGCATTCAATCCTCCTATTTCAGATTTAATTATATCACTTTATAGAGCTTCAACAAATAAATTTTTTTCTTTATAAAAAACATTAATTATTATATAATTTTTCTTAATAAACAAACGTTTACTTTTTGCTAATTTCCATTTGTAAACGTCAATTTTCTTTCAATTATATATATTTAATAATTTTTTTTGTAAAGTATTGAAAAATATTAAAGTATTGTGCTATAATGTAGACGTGCCGTAAGGAAAACATTAATATAATTCCCCAAGTTTTAATTGAACATATAACATATCCCCATGATTAAACCCTATTTAGCCGGATTTTAGTATCCGGCTTTTTTCTATTCTTTTTTACAATTTCCTATAATTAGATACGTTTCTCATAAAATTGCTCAAATAAAAATTATCCTTCAATGAAAATCTTATAATTCTCACTGAAGGACATTCTTTAAGTTATCTTATTTTGTCTTCCAAATATTTTTCTAATTCACTTATTTTTATTCTTACCTGTGTCATAGTATCTCTATCCCTAACTGTAACAGCTTCATCATTTAAAGTATCAAAATCAACAGTTATACAGAAAGGTGTACCTATTTCATCTTCTCTTCTATATCTCTTACCTATACTTCCTGTCTCATCATATTCTACATTGAATTTTGAACTTATAGTAGAATAAACTTCCATAGCTTTATCTGATAATTTTTTGCTCAAAGGAAGTACAGCAGCTTTAACAGGCGCAATTTGTGGATTAAAGTGCATTACAACTCTCTTATCACCATTTTCAAGTTCTTCTTCATCATAAGCATCAACTAAAAATGCAAGTGTGACTCTATCCGCACCTAAAGAAGGTTCTATTACATATGGTATATATTTTTCATGACTTACAGGATCTAAATAGTTCATATCTTCTCCTGAATGCTCCATATGTTTCTTAAGGTCATAATCTGTTCTATCAGCTACGCCCCAAAGCTCTCCCCAACCAAATGGGAAACGGTATTCAATATCTGAAGTTGCTTTACTATAGAATACAAGTTCTTCTGGAGAATGATCTCTAAATCTCAAATTTTCCTTATTAACGCCTAAATCCATAAGGAACTTCCAGCAGTAATCTTTCCAATATTTAAACCAATCTAAATCAGTTCCTGGTTTACAGAAGAATTCCATTTCCATTTGTTCAAATTCTCTTATTCTAAAAATAAAGTTTCCAGGAGTTATTTCATTTCTAAATGCTTTTCCTATCTGTCCTATTCCAAAAGGAACCTTTTTTCTTGAAGATCTCTGAACGTTTTTAAAGTTTACAAATATACCTTGAGCTGTTTCCGGTCTTAAATAAAGTTCAGATGAAGCATCTTCAGTTACACCCTGAAAAGTTTTATACATAAGATTAAATTGTCTAATTGAAGTAAAATTCTCTTTTCCACATTTAGGGCATTTAATATGATGTTCTTTTATGAAACCTTCTAATTTTTCATTTGACCAACCATCAGCACTAGCTACTTCTTCTCCCTGCTCTGTTAAATATTCTTCAACGAGCTTATCTGCTCTAAATCTTGATTTACATTCTTTACAATCCATAAGAGGATCTGAAAAACCTCCAAGATGTCCTGATGCTACCCAAACCTCTTTATTCATTAATATAGCACAATCAAGTCCAACATTATAAGGATTATCTTGCACAAACTTTTTCCACCACAATTTTTTTATATTGTTCTTTAATTCTACTCCTAATGGACCATAATCCCAGGCATTTGCAAGACCACCATATATTTCAGAACCTGGGAAAACAAATCCTCTGTTTTTTGCAAGCGACACTATTTTATCCATAGTTTTTTCAGTACTCATTTATTTTTACCTCCTCATATAATTTATATATTCTCTTAATAATTAAATTTAGCTTATACATAATTCAATCATAATTCAATACACTGTTTGGTCAAAATACACTATTCTTTTTAAATCAAAGTACTAACTTTAAAGTACTATTGTATAGACGTTAATTGTTTAACTAGAAAATCTTAATAAATACAAAAAAGACTATCACCTCAAAGGGACGAAATTAATTCCGCGGTTCCACCCTTATTGGCAATAGCCCTGCTTTTCTACTAATATACTCGAAAGACTCCTGTAACCGAATTTTCTTAACTGTTCTCACCAACCACAGTTTCTCTTTAAAGAAAAGACAATTTCTATCTTTGTCATGGTATTATAATTATTAAGTTTTCAAAAAATAAAATGGCTCCGCGAAAAGGATTCGAACCTTCAACCTATCGGTTAACAGCCGAGTGCTCCACCGTTGAGCTATCGCGGAATATGTCTTGTAATTGACTACATGTATTATTATATCATGTAATTTAAAAAAATCAATACTTTTTTTAATTTTTATGCATGTTCTCTTATATTTTAGTATAAATGTTAAAATATAATACAAAAGGATTTGGGCCTACAACCCAAATCCCATATATAATAAAATTTATTTAATATCCATCAAGTATTGTTACTTAACTTTATTACTTGGTTTCATTGTAGGGAATAATATTACATCTCTTATAGATGGTGAATCTGTTAATAGCATTATTAATCTATCCATTCCCATTCCCATTCCACCTGTAGGCGGCATACCTATTTCAAGAGCATTTATGAAGTCATCATCCATCATGTAAGCTTCATCATCACCTAATTCTCTTTCCTTAGCCTGCTGCACAAATCTGTCCTTCTGAACAATAGGATCATTTAGCTCAGAGTAAGCATTGCATAATTCTCTACCATATACAAAGCCTTCAAATCTTTCAGTGAATGCTGGATTTCCCCTCTTTTTCTTAGTAAGTGGTGAAATTTCTACTGGATAATCGCAAACAAAAGTAGGTTGTATAAGTTTCTTTTCACCATACTCTTCAAACATAGCATTTAGAATATCACCCTTTGTACAATCTTTAAGTTCTTTCTTTAATTCAAGTTTCTTTTCCTTTGCAATTTCCCTTGCTTCATCATCAGTCTTTACATCATTAAAATCTACACCTGAATGTTCTTTAACTATATCTACCATAGTTACTCTTCTCCATGGTGGTGTTAAATCTAATTCTGTTCCTTCATAAGTTATCTTTGTAGTTCCATTTACTTTCTTACATGCATAAGCAACCATGTTTTCAACAATTTCCATCATGTCATTATAATCAGCATATGCTTCATATAATTCAATCATAGTAAATTCAGGATTATGTCTTACATCTATTCCTTCATTTCTAAAATCCTTACCTATTTCATATACCTTTTCAAAGCCACCTACTATTAATCTTTTTAGATATAGTTCAGTTGCAATTCTAAGATACATATCTAAATCAAGAGCATTATGATGAGTCGTAAATGGTCTAGCTGATGCTCCACTAGCTATAGTTGCAAGTACTGGAGTTTCAACTTCTAAGTAGTCTTTGTTATCAAGGAACTCCCTTACGGCCTTTATAATTGCTGTTCTTTTCATAAATGTTTCTCTTACATCCTGGTTTATTATTAAATCTACATATCTCTCTCTATACTTTAAATCAGGATCTTTAAGTCCATGAAACTTTTCTGGAAGAGGTTTTAAAGATTTTGAAATAAGCTTAAAATCTTTTACATGGATAGTAATTTCTCCTGTTTTAGTCTTAAATACTCTTCCTGTTACTACGACAAAATCACCTATATCGAAAGTTTTAAACTCTTTTAATCTTACTTCACCTACATCGTCTATTTTAAGATATAATTGTATTTTCCCATATCTATCAAATACATCAGAAAATCCTGCTTTTCCATGAACTCTTTTTGACATAAGCCTTCCAGCTATAGTTACATCTTTCCCTTCAAGTTCATCATAATTCTCATCAATTTGTTTAGATGTATGAGTTCTTTCAACCTTGTATACATCAAAAGGATCTTCCCCCTTTGCTTGAAGGTCTGAAAGTTTTTGTCTTCTTTCCTTTAAAAGATCATTCATTGCAGCTGCAGCTTTTGCTTCAAGCTTTCTTGCCTTTATTTCTGCTTTTGTCAATTGCTTTTCATCATTTGACATTATGTTATCCCACCTCTACTTAATAGCTAATATTTTATATTTATCAACACCATCAGGCACATTTACCTCTATTTCATCTCCTACTTTTTTACCAATAAGAGTACTGCCAACTGGTGATTCATTCGATATTTTATTTTCTACAGGATCAGCCTCTGCAGATCCTACTATTGAGAATTCAATTTCCTCATCAAACTGATAATCTTTAACCGTAACCTTTGAACCAACACCTACAATGCCACTTTTAAGATCGCTCTCATCAATAACGTTGGCATTTTTAAGCATATTTTCTATTTGAACTATTCTTCCCTCGACGAATGCTTGATCATTCTTAGCTTCATCATACTCAGAGTTCTCACTTAAATCACCAAAAGAAAGCGCTAGCTTAATTTTTTCACGTATTTCCTTTCTTTTAGTAGTCTTTAAATATTCTAATTCTTCCTCTAATTTTCTTACCCCTTCATAGGTAATAACATACTTCTTCCCTTGATCCATTAAAATTCTCCCCTTTTAAAAAAATTAATTGCACCCTAAGACGATTATTATAATATATTGAAGTAATTATAAAACAGCATCTTTATGTTGTCAATATATATTGTTTTATATATATTTATTCTCTTATGCAATTTTAATTACCATATTTTATACAAAATTTCTTTTATATTCTTCAAGTATATTTATAACCTTGTCACCGCTATTTTCAGTATTTACGAGACATTTCACTTCAGTACAGTCTTTCAAGCCTTTTATATACCATGCTATGTTCTTCCTCATTTCACGTACTGCTTTTTTTTCACCATGATATTTTATTTCCTCTTTATACTGAAATATACACATATTAATTTTTTCTTCAGGGGTAGGTTTTACAATTTTCCTTGAATTTATAGCATCTTTGATTTCCCTAAATATCCACGGATTTCCCATAGCTCCTCTGGCTACCATTACACCATCACAATTAGTATAATTAAGCATCTTTACTGCATCTTCGCCTGAAAATATATCTCCGTTTCCAACTACAGGTATATTTACAGCTTTCTTTACATCTTTTATTATATCCCAATCTGCCTTGCCTTCGTACATTTGCTCTCTTGTTCTGCCATGAATAGTTATTATATCAGCACCTGCTTCCTCTAATACTTTAGCAAATTCAACCGCATTAATGTTATCTTTATCAAAGCCTTTTCTAAATTTTACAGTTACAGGTTTAAAAGTTGCGCTTTTAACTGCTTTTACTATATCGTACGCTAATTTAGGACTTTTCATAAGAGCTGATCCATCACCGTTTTTAACTATTTTAGGTGCAGGACATCCCATATTTATATCTATTATGCAAATTTTATCGTCCTTATTAAAAATGTCACATGCCTTAGCCATTATGTCAGGCTCACTACCAAACATTTGTACAGCTGCATATTTTTCTTCATCCGATATGGTCATAAGTTCCTCGGTATTTTCACTGCCATAATAAAGAGCCTTCGCACTTACCATTTCTGTATAAGCGAGATCTGCTCCCATGTTTCTGCATATCTTTCTGTATACCACATCTGTAACCCCTGCCATAGGTGCCAAGAATACATTCCCATTAAGCGTAAAATCGCATATTTTCATTAGATCACCTTAACCCTGTTCTTTTCGTATATTATCCTAAGTCCCTCCAATGTTAAGAACGGATTTACGATATTTACATTTTCTGTCTCATCACTTATAAGTTTTGCAAGTCCACCAGTTGCAATTACAAGAGGTTCTTTTTCTCCCATACTTTCTAATTCTGATTTCATCTTCTCAACAATATATTTTACTTGACCTATGTATCCATAAACAATGCCTGCCTGCATACTTGATATAGTATTTTTGCAGATTAAATGCTTAGTCTTTATAAGTTCGACTCTAGGAAGCTTTGCTGCTTTTTCAAAAAGAGCTTCTGAAGATACCTTTATTCCAGGACATATAGCCCCTCCTAAATAATCTCCATTTTCCCTAACTGCACAAAAAGTAGTTGCTGTACCAAAATCTATTATAATAAGAGATCTCTTGTAAATTTCATGTGCTGCCACTGCATTTACTATTCTATCTGCTCCAACTTCTCTTGGATTATCATATTTTATATTAATTCCAGTTTTAATTCCAGGTCCTACAATTACTGGACTTATCTTAAAATATTTTCTTATCATATGCTCTAGAGAATACATGGCATTAGGAACAACTGATGAAATAATTACTCCTTCTACCATTTGGGGATCAAGTTTATCATGATTGAATAAACTCATAACTTGAATTCCATACTCATCTGCAGATCTCAAGACATCCGTAGACAGTCTCCATTCAGCTATAAGATTTTTATCATCATAAATTCCTAATACTATATTAGTATTTCCAACATCTAAAACTAAAATCACTTTTACTACACTCCTTAAAAATATTGATAAGTAACAGCCTCTTTTACTGAAAAAATTGTAGAAGGTATCAAAACCATCTACAATTTAAAATTTAGATGCATTCCTCACAAAATCATTTAAACCAAAACATTTATAATTAAAGATTTTAATATATAGCAATAAGCCTATTTTATCAATTAATAAATTTTCGGTCAAGTAAATTTAGAATAATCCTACTATAGAACCATCATCAAATATATCCATTTTATTTGCAGCTGGAGCTTTAGGGAGTCCTGGCATAGTCATAATGTTTCCAGTTTGAACTACGACAAATCCTGCTCCATTTGATACTCTTACTTCTTTAACATTTATATTAAAATTCTTTGGTGCTCCTAAAAGAGCCGGATTATCTGATAGTGAATACTGTGTCTTTGCGACGCATATTGGAAGTTTATCAAGATTGAATTTCTCAAGTTCTTTTATTTGTTTATTTGCTTGAGTTGAATATTCAACTCCATCAGCACCATATATCTCTTTAGATATAACATTCATTTTTTCTTTTATGCTTAATTTTTCATCATACAAATATTTGAAGTTACTCTTTTCAGTATTTAAGGTATCAAGAACTTTATTAGCAAGATCAATTCCACCTTTTCCGCCCTTTTCCCAAACTTCTGTAAGAGCTACTTTTACTCCTTTTTCTGCACAGTAATTTTCAATGCATTTTACTTCTTCATCACTATCTGTTATAAACTTATTTATAGCTACAACTACTGGTACTCCATATTTTTTAAGATTTTCTATTTGTTTCCCAAGATTTGAAAGACCCTTTTTAAGAACTTCTACACTTGGTTTATTTAAATCTTCTTTTGCAGCACCACCGTGATGTTTAAGTGCCCTTATTGTTGCAACTAATATTACACAATCCGGGCTTAATTTTCCATATCTACATTTTATGTCAAGGAATTTTTCAGCTCCTAAGTCTGCACCGAAACCTGCCTCTGTAACAACATAGTCTCCAAGTTTTAATGCCATTTTAGTAGCCAAAATACTGTTACATCCATGGGCTATGTTTGCAAATGGTCCACCGTGAATTATTGCTGGAGTATTCTCAAGAGTTTGAACAAGATTTGGTTTTATTGCATCCTTCATTAATAATGCCATAGCACCTTGAACATTTAAGTCTTTAGCATATACTGGATTGCCATCAAGATCATAAGCTACTAATATTTTTCCCATTCTTTCTTTTAAATCCATGAGATTAGTTGCTAAACAAAGTATAGCCATTATTTCAGAAGCAACAGTTATCATAAATCCATCTTCCCTTGGAAAGCCATTAACTTTTCCGCCAAGACCAACAACTATACTTCTAAGAGCTCTATCATTCATATCCATAACTCTCTTAAATACTATTCTTCTTTGATCTATTCTAAGCTTATTCCCCTGATGAATATGATTATCTATAGCGGCACAAAGCAAATTGTTAGCAGATGTAATTGCATGCATGTCTCCTGTAAAATGAAGATTTATGTCTTCCATAGGAACTACTTGAGCATATCCTCCTCCAGCTGCTCCTCCTTTAATACCAAAAACTGGTCCAAGTGAAGGTTCTCTAAGTGCAATTACAGCATTTTTTTTCATTTGGCATAAAGCCTCTCCAAGTCCTACTGTAACTGTTGATTTTCCTTCTCCTGCTGGTGTAGGATTTATTGCTGTAACTAGTATCAATTTTCCATCTTTTTTACTTGCATTTTTCTTTAATACATCCAATGATATTTTACATTTATATTTACCATATAAATCAATATCATCTTCCCCCAAACCAATTTTCTCCGCAATTTTAGAGATAGGTTTCATTTCAGCTTCTTGAGCTATTTCAATATCAGTTTTCATATGTTTACTGCACCCCTTTTTATATGTAATGATAAATAATAAACAATTTTGCTTAACCTTTATTATTATATCATAAATTTATATTCTAAAAGAATTTTAATGAAAATTTGCTTAAATTCGTAATATAAAAAATTGCCAAGCAAGTTTGGGGTTTTTCGTCATCTAACGAGACGAAAAAAGTTGTAATCGGCACAGCCGAAGTACGGGGTATTAACTTTGCTTGCGCTCGTTAATAGGTGAGGGGTTTGCCTGTGGCAAAGGTTATGGATGATTTTCTTACGCTAACGCTCCCGAAAATCTAAAATTCAAATTAAAAGCTTTCCATAGTGAAACGGAGGAAAGGTATCCATAACCTTTTGCCGAAGGTGAAACCCCGTACCTGCTGACGGGCGAAGCGATGTCAAGCACCCCACACCTCAGCGCCAGCTGACCCCAAACTTTTTAGCGGTGTATTTTTCCGCTAAAACCCCCAACTTAGTTCGCAATATTTATATATTATAACTTATTTAAAACAAAAGTGATAAGAACCAAACTGTAAATAGTTTTATTAAAAACTAAATTTCAGTTTGATACTTATCACTTTATTTGTATTGAACCTTATACTTAACTGTTCTCAAATATTTCCTTAAATTCATCAGCTTCAAGTTTTTCTTTTTCAAGTAAAGCTTGAGCTACAGCATCAAGTTTAGGCATATTTCCTTTTAACAGTGTCTCAGCTCTATCATAAGCCTCATCAATTAATCTCTTAACTTCGTTATCAATCTTAGCTGCGATTTCCTCACTGAAGTTTCTGTTAGTACCAAGATCTCTGCCAAGAAATACTTCATCTTGATCTTTTCCAAAAGTTATGGTTCCAAGCTCTTCACTCATTCCATATTCCATAACCATTTTTCTAGCTATACTAGTAGCTCTATCTATATCATTTTTAGCACCAGTACTTATATCGCCAATAACCAATTTTTCAGCTATTCTTCCACCAAGAAGACCAACCATTTCATCTTTAAGCTTATTTTTGGACATATACGAACTATCCTTTTCAGGAAGATGCATTGTATATCCACCTGCCATACCTCTAGGAACTATACTTATTTGATGAACTGGATCTGAATTAGGCAAAAGTTCCATTAATACAGCATGACCTGCCTCATGGTATGCAGTGATTTTTCTATCCTCTTCACTTATTACTCTACTCTTCTTTTCAGGTCCTGCAATAACTCTAGTAGTTGCTTCCTCGAGTTCTTCCATTCCTATTAAAGGTTTTTTATTTCTTACTGCCAAAAGAGCAGCTTCATTCATCAAGTTTTCAAGATCTGCTCCTGTAAAACCAGGTGTTCTTTTAGCAAGTACATCAAGTTTTATAGAATCATCTAAGCGCTTATTTTTAGAATGGACTTTAAGTATTTCTTCTCTACCCTTAACATCAGGCGCTCCAACTAAAATCTGTCTGTCAAATCTTCCTGGTCTTAATAATGCATGGTCTAATATGTCAGGTCTATTGGTAGCTGCAAGTATTATTATACCTTCATTTACACCAAAGCCATCCATTTCAACAAGAAGCTGATTAAGAGTTTGCTCTCTTTCATCATGACCTCCACCAAGGCCTGCACCTCTTTGTCTTCCAACCGCATCTATTTCATCTATAAATATTATACACGGAGAATTCTTTTTAGCCTGCTCAAATAAGTCTCTTACTCTAGAAGCTCCTACACCTACAAACATCTCAACGAAATCAGAACCTGATATGCTGAAAAATGGCACTCCTGCCTCACCTGAAACTGCTTTTGCTAAAAGGGTCTTACCAGTTCCAGGAGGACCAACAAGAAGAACGCCTTTTGGTATTCTTGCTCCCATTTCAATATATTTTTTTGGTTGCTTAAGGAAATCAACTATTTCTTCAAGTTCTCCCTTTTCTTCATCTGCTCCAGCAACATCAGCAAATGTAACTTTCTGTTTCAAATCATCAGGAGAAGACATTTTTGCTCTACTTTTTCCAAAGCCCATTACACCTTTACCACCGGCGCCACCTTGTGTCTGCTGCATAAACATCACAAGTATTACAACCATGGCTAAAATCATTATTATAGTGGGCATCCAACTTACCCATGCAGGTATATTGGCTGGTGCTGCATATGACTCACCAATCTCACCATTATTAGGATGATCGGCTAAAAATTGATTAAGTCTTTCTAAAGGCACGATAGTTTCAAAAGATGAACCATCTTTATATTTACCATCAACTGTCATTTTATCGTCTTTCATTTCAAAACTTTTTACATTATTCTCAATATACTGTTTTTGAAATTGATCAAAACCTATGGTATTAGTAGCTTTACCACCTTGAACTAACATTAAAATGGTAAAAACGACCACTACAAACACTACAATCCAGACCGTAGCACTAGAAAATTTTTTCACTCTAGGCCCCCCTCTCTATGTATATAATTGTGTTATTTAAAGATTGTATCACAACAAAAAATTGATTACAACTAATATTATACTAATTATTCGTATATTTCATCCTTTAATATTCCCACATAAGGAAGATTTCTATATTTTTCTGCGTAGTCAAGTCCATAACCAACCAAAAAATAGTCAGGTACTATAAATCCTGTATATTTTACATCCATCTCCACTTTTCTTCTTTCTGGTTTATTAAGCATCGTAATAATTTCCACACTATTCGGTTCTCTCTCTTTAATATGTCCCATTAAATATTTAAGCGTTACACCCGAATCAATTATGTCTTCAACTATTAAAATGTCTTTTCCTTTTACGTCACTATCTAAGTCCTTACGTACTTTAACAACTCCAGATGTGGATGTATTATTTCCATAACTTGAAACTGACATGAAATCTATAGAACAAGGAATGTCAATATATTTTAAAAGGTTCCCCATAAAAACAACAGAACCCTTTAAAATACCGACAAGTAAAAGATCCTTACCTTTGTAATCTTCACTTATCTTCTTGCCAAGTTCCTTTACTTTCTCATTTATTTTTTCTTCATCCAGTAGTACTTCCTTAATGTCTTCTCTCATTATTATTCCTCTCTTTCAATTTTTATTTCTAATATTTTTTTAGTGTTTTTATTTATCTTAAATTTTTCACTTATTTTAAACCCTGTTATCCAAGCTATTTCACCACCAAAACATATAAGAGGAATTTTTTTTCTTTCTTCTCTAGGTATTTTTAAATCTATAAATATATCTTTTAGTTTTTTATTGTTCTTCATACCAAGGGGCATAAATTTATCACCATTAGCTCTATATCTAACGATTATATTATCTCCCGCTTTATCAGCATCAAAGTATTTTATATATTTATTTTCCTTTAAATTTATATCTTTTGTGTCATGAATTAATTTAATCATAATACTAAGGTTTTCTTGAGGTATAAAATTTTCGTGACCTATATTAAGTTCATATTCATTTTGATTCTTATGCGTTTCATCACATTTTAGTTTTAGACATATATTACCATAATCATTATAAGCTCTAATGTTTAAAGGAAGATCTATTTTCTTTCCCGTTTCATTTTTCTGGCACTCCACAATGCTATCAATGTGCTTTTTTTCAAGATTATATGTACTTTTAGCCAAATGAAGTACAGCCATTCTAATTATTCTAGATAATATTGCCATATCATTTAAAAATGCCTCTTTTGTTATTATAACCTTTTTTTCACATTCATTACAATACAACTTATATTTTGATTCTGCAACCTTTTCTAAATAATTATCATCGATAGTAACAAGTTCACCCAACCTATCCAATGAACCTACCACATCTTCATTAAAATTTTTAACAATGTATGGTATTAAATCTAAGCGAATCTTATTTCTGCTGTAGTCTCTTTGAAGATTTGTACAATCTATTCTAGGCATAAGTCTCTCATCTTTGCAATACTTTTCTATTAATGATCTTTTGGTTTCAATAAGAGGTCTTATATAATAACCATCTCTAACAGGTCTTATTCCTTTAATGCCCTCCGTGCCTGTTCCCCTTATTATTCTCATGAGTATTGTCTCTGCTTGATCGTTAGCATTGTGTGCAATAGCTATTTTATTAGCCTTAAACTTTTTGCGCACTTCTTCAAAAAAATTATACCGTGCTTCCCTACCTGCTAATTCTGATGATATCTTCTTTTCGTGAGCAATCTTATTTACATCTACTCTTTTAACGTAAAATTGTATGCCCGATTTTTCACAAAATTTTCTCACAAATTCTTCATCTTCATCAGCAGCTTTTCCTCTAAGACAATGATTTACATGTGCTGCACAAATAGATATATCAAATTTTTCTCTTAATCTATATAATAGGTGCAAAAGGCACATAGAATCTGGTCCTCCTGAAACTGCAACCACTATTCTATCTTTTTTTTGAATCATTGAATTTTTTTTTATAGTATTGATAACTTCCTTTATCAACAAAAACACTCCTATAATATATTTATGCCATATCATTATATCATATTTTTGTGGTATCTTTACCTCAAATTGAAAATTAATATAAACTATATACTTTTGAAATTATTATAGTCATATCATCTTTTGCCTTACCACCACATAAATCTATAGCCTTTTTCATCATAAGTTCTCCTAATTCCTTAGGCTTATTGTTATTATTTTTTTTAAGAAAATTAACTACCCAATTTATTTTTCCTGCATTTTCATTATCGTAATTTACTATGCCATCACTTATCATTACTATTATATCTCCATTCTCAACTTTCTTATGGGTAACTTCAATATCTGCTTTATCAAGAACTCCTATAGGAAGTGTTTTAGCATTTACTATTTCAACTTTATTTTTCTTTTTTATAAAACTAGTTACTCCTCCAACTTTTATAAATTCTGCATCCCCAGAGTATAAATCCACACTACATAAATCCACTGTAGAATATTTCTCATCTTCTTCAAATTTAAGTGTCATTATTGAATTAACCGTATTTATAGCCATAATCTTGTCAATATTTGAATCATTAAACTTTTCTATAAGCTCTATCACAGCTTTACTTTCCTTCTCTGCCTGTGCCCCATGCCCCATACCATCACTTATCATTATATTATAGTTACCATCTTTACTTTTTCCAAAACTATAGCTATCCCCGCTTACTTCTTCTCCTTCTTTACACTTTCTCATAATATATGAAGCTACATAGTATTTAGGTGTCTCCTCGAATGTAACAGTGCATAAATTATTCTCTGGAGATATACTGCATCCATCATCTCCAACACACATAAGCTTTTCTGCCGCTTCATTAATAACAGGTAATATTTGCTTTACACATAACTGCCTGCCGCCGCATGCAGTCATAGTAAGCTTTATTATATTTCTATTTTTATCATCATTTATACACATAACATCCTGATATGGTATGCCGATTCTATTCATTAATCTTATGACTTTTTCTTCAACTTCTAGATTAAACTTTAATGAATTGCTGAGTCCATTAATTACATTTTCTACTGATACACTCATATTTTTAATCTGTGAAGACATAAACTCTCTGCCTGTACATACCTGGATCCTCCACATTTCATTCATAACATAATCATTTATTATACTTTCTGTATATTTTATAAGCTCCGCCTTTTTAACACATTTTCTCTCAATTTCCTCTGGAATAGTATTTATATTCTCCTGAAAATTTTGTATAAGTTCTTCAAAAGAAGCATACGTATAATAGATTTCTCTTTTCCAGCATATAGAATTCATATTGCAATTCGAACATACTCTGTCAGCTAAGTTTTCTACCAATCTACAACTTTTATTTTTCAGCATAAGCTTATCATTATCAGCAAGATTATTTAAAGTAGCTGCCATTGCAGATAGTACCCCAGAAAAATTCCTAAGTCTCTTTAAAAAAATCCCCTTCATTTTTTCAATATATCCATTGGTCTCTTCACATTGTTTTTTATCCCAATTGAATTCATTTTCCATTTTTTCATAGAACACATTAGGAATAAGTAAAAAACCGGCACATGTTATAAGTGCCTCAATTAATTTAAAATCAGCATGATTCTTGCAATAAATAATTGTTATTAAAAATATAATTAAATATACTCCTGCCGAAATCCATTTGCCAAAATCTTTAAAAATGCTTACTATAAATCCTGAAAGTCCGAATATTCCTATATACACTATCAAATTACTACTATTCATTCCTATT
Organism: Clostridium pasteurianum; assembly: GCF_001705235.1. Classification (NCBI taxonomy): domain Bacteria; kingdom Bacillati; phylum Bacillota; class Clostridia; order Eubacteriales; family Clostridiaceae; genus Clostridium; species Clostridium pasteurianum. The sequence goes on along the minus strand of NZ_MCGV01000001.1, from coordinate 2,768,133 downwards.
ATAGTTCCCATAGCAATACCGCCAGCTGCCCCAGCCGAATTACCTACAACATATGATACTATAAGTACAAAAGCCATAGCCATAATATTTCTTACTGATACATTAAAAATATTAAGATTTCTAGTTCCCGAGATTATAAGTGCTATAACTATAGACATACTTATTATTTCTTCACTTGCAAAAATATGTTTTGTCTTTATATTATCAAAGCATATAATAGAATATCCAAGAATATAATAAATTGAAGCAATACAGGCAATTTGAATTAAAGTAAATATAAGTGATGACTGAATAGTAAGCTTCTGAACAAAGATTTTAAACATATTAAATTCTATAAAAAGCATCACTAAAGCTGTAATTAATTTTTTTAAATCATCTTTTTCTCTCATAATTATCATGATTAACGTAACAACAATCGCAGCTAATTCATACATAACAACATCTTCTATTTCACCTGTAAGCGATATATATCCAATTAAACTGCCAAGCGAAGCGGCAAATGAAACTTTTTCATCTTTTTTAAAAATTAAAATGCAAGCTAAAAAAGCTAGTCCAAATGGAACCATAGAATTTATCATTATAACTCTACTTATGGCAAACGAACTTATCCCGTATACAAACAATTTTATAATAGTGGATTTTTTTATTTTTTCAACTTTAGTATTTTTTTCTGATTTAGACGCTCTTTCATATGTAAGTATTTCACTATTATATTGCATTTCAACATCCCCAATCTATAACATACATATTATTAAATAAGAATATGTAATAATTTTCCGTACTGGCATTTTTAATTATATCAGATACGTTTGGAAATGTTTGTCAATTATTGTTTGCTTTATCACTTTTTTTTAAGACATTTATCCCTACAATTATTTATAAAGTGAAAAAAGGATGCTTTATTTTGAATAAGTGTAAAAATAATTATTTAGTTAAATAACAAAAAGACTTTCACACATTAATGTGAAAGTCTTCTATTTGGTAGCGGAAATAGGACTTGAACCTACGACACTTCGGGTATGAACCGAATGCTCTAGCCAGCTGAGCTATTCCGCCATGTTATGGTTGCGGGGATAGGACTTGAACCTATGACCTTCGGGTTATGAGCCCGACGAGCTGCCAGCTGCTCCACCCCGCGATATTGTACTGGTGCCGAAGACCGGAATCGAACCGGTACGATGTGATTAGCATCGCAGGATTTTAAGTCCTGTGCGTCTGCCAGTTCCGCCACTTCGGCAAATACATATTAAATTAAATGGTTGCGGGGATAGGACTTGAACCTATGACCTTCGGGTTATGAGCCCGACGAGCTGCCAGCTGCTCCACCCCGCGATATTATATTGGTGCCGAAGACCGGAATCGAACCGGTACGATGTGATTAGCATCGCAGGATTTTAAGTCCTGTGCGTCTGCCAGTTCCGCCACTTCGGCAAGCCACTCATTGGCGACAGTATTTATTATATAGTATACTTCTATACTTGTCAATGATAAATTTTAAAAAAGTTAAAAAAGCACGGAAATCCATTCCGTGCTTAATCTCATAATTAATGATTTGCATTTTTCTTATAGCCTCTTGAGCTTGAATCCTGATGTCTTTTTAAATCCTGAAATTTTTCTTCACTATCTTTTAAAAATCTAGATAGCTTATCTTCAAAATTAACTCCACTATTCTGATTACTTCTCTTGTTCCAATCAATTTCAATAGGTTTTGATGATTTTTTGTGTTCTATAGCTTGCTTTATAGATAAACTTATCTTTCCATTATCATCTACTGAAAGAACTTTGACTTTCACTTTATCATTTTCCTTTAGGTGATCGTGTATATCTTTTACAAATGAATCTGCCACTTCGGATATGTGAACCAATCCAGTTTTGCCTTCTACCTCCACAAATGCACCAAAATTAGTAATATTAACAACAGTACCCGTTAAGATACTTCCTGCCTTTAAGGTCATATAAAAAGACTCCTCCTTGATATTTATTGTGTATATAATTTTTATTTCTTACTATCCATTACAGGGATTTCGCCTTGTTTTATAAGACCTAACTTTTCCCTTGCAAGCTTCTCAGTATAACTATCAGTCTTAGATAATTTGATTTCATCCTGTAATTTTTGATTCTCTTTTTTCAGATTGTCAATACTTCCCTGCTTTTCAGCAATACTTTTGTTTATTTTATTTATGGTAATTTGTTGATTCACAAAAATATAACCCACATTAATCAATATAATAAAAAAAACTATATATTTGATTTTTGAACTGATTTTCATTTTTTATCCAATTCCCCTTTAAGGTTATAAATTTATTAAATACCTATACTATATATTTTAAAAGCTTTTTGACTTTTATTCAAGACATTTATGTTTATTTTTTATCTAAAAATAAGCACTCAAAAAAATATATAATAAACTTTAATAATATTCTCATAAATTTTATAGAATAATCAATAATTTTTTTCATTACATTCACAAATATACGACTTACAAATTTCATATAAAAGCATAATCCAAAAATTATGAACACATAAACATATGCATTTATGTACGCTTCATTAGTATATAATAAAAATATAAAAATTATTATAGCATCTAGAGTTAAAAATAATATATCTTCTATAAAAGTAACAATTTTATTAGGATGTTCAAATCCACGCATAACCCTGTACACATCAAATATCGCCGCTGCTATAATTCCTGCTGCAAAATTAGCTATAAAAAACATTAATTGTTCATGAATTGATAAAATCATATCTATGTCCTATTTAAACAATCTTGATATTATGCTGTCTTTTTTATTTGAGGCTTCATTTCCACTATATACACAGGAATTTATGGTACCAGTTATAGCTATATCACCATTTTGAACATCTAATTTATTCATTTTTAATTCCCTTCCCCTTATAGTAAGAGAACCTAAATTAGTATTGAGAACTATTTGTTCATCGTTAAAGTTAATCACTTCACTTACTCCCGTAAGTAAAAGTTTTTTTCTATTTTCTATAGTCATTAAACTTTTCTTATTATTCTCTATATTTACTTCCTTTTTGGATTCCATACAAATTACCTCCCATTCCACTTTTTAATATATATGTGAAATAGAAAGATTTTATCACTTTAAATTTGCTCTCCACTTATTATTTCATACATTTCTTTAGCTTCATTTTTTAGGACGTGATTTGCTACATTCACTACTTTAGCCTTAAAAACTTTATTAGCATATGTTATTTCTATAATATCATTTTCCTCAACATTCGTTCCTGGTTTTGCAACCTTACCATTTATGGATACCCTTCCGCTTTCACAGGCTTCTTTGGCAACAGTTCTTCGTTTTATTATTCTAGAAACCTTTAAATATTTATCTAACCTCATATATTAAACCTCCTGCTTGAAATATATTATCCTAAAACTTCAAAAATCCCGGCTAATCACCGGGATTTTCAAAATCTTTAACAATATAATTATTTATTAACTCTTTCCTTAAATTCTTTTCCTGCTTTAAATACCGGTACAGTAGATGCTGGTATTATTATTTCCTCTTTGGATCTTGGATTTCTTCCTTTTCTCTCAGCTCTTTCTCTAGTTTCAAAAGTACCGAATCCAACAAGTTGAACTTTTTCATGTTTTTCTAATGTTTCCTCGATGCTTTCTATAAATGCTTTTAATGCAACTTCCGCATCTTTTTTTGTTAAATTACCCTTTTCTGCTATACTAGTGATTAATTCAGCTTTGTTCACTTTTGTTACCTCCTTAAATTTTAAGAGTATGCTATAACCATATAAGCATATTCTTCATATAATATAAAAATCCTCCTTTTAAAGGACATTTTTATTGAATTTTAATACATTATTTTGATTTTGCTTCATTCCATAGAGCATTCATTTCCTCTAAAGACATATTCTTTAAATCAATGTTTTTTTCTTTTGCTCCATTCTCAATGCAGCTAAAACGTTTAATAAATTTGTCTATAGTATAATTTAATGCAAATTCACTGTCAATGTCAAGAAGTCTCGCAACATTTACCACTGAAAAAATTAAATCTCCGACTTCTTCTGTTATTCTGTCCCTTTTTATCCCTTTATATACATCTTTTACTTCATTAATTTCCTCAAACACTTTATTTAAAGCACTCTTGGCATCTTCAAAATCAAATCCAACTTTAGAAGCTTTTTTCTGAACCTTTTCAGCTCTTATAAGTGCTGGAAAATTTTTGGGTATATGCTTCATTTCATCAGTAAACGATTTTAAATTCTGTTCTTTCCTTTTTATTTCGTCCCATTTTTTCAAAACTTCAGTGGAATTTTTTAATTTTTCACTATTAAAAACATGAGGATGTCTCTCTATCATTTTATTGCAAATTCCAGAAATTATATCGTTTATATTAAAATACCCTTCCTCCTTACCTATTTGAGCATGAAATATTACCTGAAATAGCACATCTCCTAGTTCCTCTACCATGGCAGCATCATCTTTTTTATCAATGGCTTCTACTGCTTCATAGCTTTCTTCTATAAGTGATCTCTTTACTGTATCATGATTCTGTTCTCTATCCCATGGGCAGCCATTTTCTCCTCTAAGTATACTCATTATGTTTAAAAGATCATAAAAATCTTTATTGTTATTTAAGTCCTGAGGTACATAAACTGATGTGAGATAGTCTATGTCATTTTGCCTATCTAATTCATAAAGAGGTATTTTCCTAATGCTTTCCTGCCCTTCAATTCCCGCTGCTCTTACAAAATATATTTCAGTCTCATCTTTGTAATATTCCGTAAGTGCAAGTTTTACATCAGATGCTATAAAATTATTATATACCTGAGTAACAACAAGACCTATTCTTTTATCTAAAACCTGATTTTTTATATCAAACGCATCTACTATTTTAATTCCCTTTATTGGATCTATCTTAAGACTTTCCATTAAAGCATCAACAAAACTAACTGCCGGTACTATTTCAAATTCAACATCTTCTTTTTCACACAGTTCAATGAGCATCTGCACCGACTTTTCTGCAACAAGTGGATGACCTGGCACTGCATAAACTATGTCCTTAAGCTCTTTGACCTTATCTATTAAATCATGTGCTATAAAGCTGTATACTTCTTCAAAGTTATCTCCCGCATCATACTCTCCATCATAAGTACTATATTTTATTCCAAGTTTATCAAAGTACTCTACAACAGGATGCTTTTTCGTTCTAAAAAAAACATTATGTGCGGCGTTAATTTTTTCAACAGTTCCAAGAGTTAATGCTTTTTTCGAACCTGGCCCAAGTCCAACTATACTAATCACTTTTTTTCCCTCTCTTTACCTGATTTTTTTAAATCGAGATTTGATTTCACTATAATCAAATATTCCAAACAGAATAATTAATATAAAATATAATATTATCCCTGAAAAAACTGATATAGCAAAACTTAATAAATTATTCATAGTTTTCTTATAAATATTCATATATGAAAACATAACACCTATAATCATTATTATAGAGGCATATGCTGGTTTCATTATTATATCATACCATTTTATTTTAAAATTACAAACAATTTTAACAGCTATGACATTTAATATGCATGATAACATGTATCCAGATATAGTTCCTATAACAGCACCATATACATTAAACATCTTTATAGGCACCAAATAATTATTAATAAACACTTTTAACACACAGGCAAAAAACAAGTTAATAACAGGTATAGCATATTTTCCTACTCCTTGAAGTATAGATGTTGTAACCTGAGACAATACAATAAAAGGTATACTTATACTTAGATACTTTAGTATAGTGGCTCCACTTGAATGTCCTGGAAATATAAAATTCATAATCTGATTAGACATAAAAAATATACCTACAAACGATGGTATCGCTATAACCATTGAAATCCTTAAAGCCATTTCAATCTTATTTTTCACTTCATGATTTTTCTTTAAAATAAACGCTTCTGAAATCACAGGTACCAAAGATACACATAACGCAATGGATAAAGTTAACGGTACATTTATAAGCACAAAAGCTTTTCCAGTAAGTTGTCCATATAATTCAGCTGCTTTCCTGTAACTAAAACCCGCTTTAACTAAATTTTGAGGTACTAATATTGAATCTATAAGACTCATTATGCTGCTGACTGTAGAACCTAATGATATTGGTACAGCTATGTATAATAATTCATTTAATATCTTATAACTTTTTTTATATGATTTTACGCAATTAAATTCCTTTCTAACCTTCATGTACTTTATGAATAAATATACACCAGCAATAGCTGCCCCAAATACTGCTCCAAAGGCTGCACCACCTGCCGAATATTCTATTCCCTTTGGAAGAAGAATATATGCAAGTCCTACACCAACTATAACACGTCCAACTTGCTCAATAACCTGTGAAATTGCTGTCGGTGTCATATTCTGTAGTCCTTGAAAGAAGCCTCTAAATGAGCTTACTAAGGATATAATAAGTGGCGCTAGTGATATACCTATAAGTGAATAATATGATTTTTCATTCCAATTAAAAAAGCCCACTAATTGTCTTGAAAATAGAATAAGAAATAATGTAAATCCTCCCCCCATAATTGCCATGAGAAGAATGGCTTTTTTTAAAACTAAAATAATTCCTTCTCTATCATTCACTGCATTTCTCTCAGATACCATCTTTGAAATGGCAACTGGTATGCCTGATGCAGTTGCTATAAAAAACATATATAGCGGATATGACATCTGATAATATCCTATGCCTTCATCCCCAATAAGCATAATAAGAGGCCATCTAAAAAACATACCCAATACTTTTGCAATTATACCCGTAATTCCTAATATTAAAGTTCCTTTTATTAAAGTTTGTTTTTTCATTAAAATAATACCTCCAAATTCTCTATAAATATATTAATATTTATAATTTGAAGGTATTATTACTTTATTTATTTTATTGCTCCATTTGTTTACCAAGGAATGATGATGCAGTCTCTGCCATTTTAATTTCAAGATCTCCAAATTTTGCTTCATCATTTTCAGAAAAAATTATCACAGCACCTACAGCATCGCCTTCTGCAAGTATAGGAGCTACAATCTGAGCCTTGTATTTCTCTGTACCATCGTCTCCTTCATATATAGGAATTGCTTTTCCTGCCTCTGTCATATTAAAAACTTTTCTTTCGTCCATTATATTCTCGATTTCATTACTTATTCGCTTATCCATATATTCCTTTTTATTTCCCCCGCTTACAGTAATGACACCATCTCCATCGCAAATTATAACCGTATGCCCCATAGAAGCATTTAATGATTCGGCATATTCTTTTGAAAAATCACTTAATTCATTTATTGGAGAATACTTCTTTAAAATAACTCCCCCTTCTCTATCTGTAAATATCTCCAGTGGGTCTCCTTCCCTTATTCTGAGTGTTCTTCTTATTTCCTTTGGTATTACAACTCTCCCCAAATCGTCTATACGCCTAACAATACCTGTTGCTTTCATTATTATTCCCTCCTAAATTTATGTAAAGCATTTTTACATTTATAGTATCCAACTTATCTCCAAATTTTATGCATATATATTTACTTATTTTTCATAGAATAAAAAAAAAGAAGAAGTTTAGTATTAATTTGTCATTGAGAAACTTAACTTCCTGTTTAACAAACTATACTAAACTTCTTTCTATTATTTTCTTTTAGATTTCTAAATATTTTTTAAGTGTATATCGCATTACATAAGGTTCTTTTCATTTTTCTGTATATTAGCTTGATTTTCCCATTTCTTTAATGTGCTTTCATATACAGATTTTTGCTTATTACTCAATAGCTGCTGCTTTATTTCGTCTTTAACTTTATCAAAATCTTTTATTGGATATTCCGTTCTCTTTACACATTTTATTACATGCCACCCAAATTGAGTGTGTACAGGCTTACTAACTTCGTTATCCTTTAACTTTAAAGCTGCTGCCATAAAGGTTTTATCAAAATTAGAGTTATTCATTTCTACGTCTCCAAGATCTCCGCCTTTATCCTTTGTAGTATCTATAGATACAGCTTTAGCTACTGATTCAAAAGATTCCCCTTTATCTATTCTAGCTTTTGCTGCCTTTGCTTCCTTCTCTGTTTTTACTAGAATATGTTCTAAGTGTATCTTGTTAGGCTGCTCAGTATAAGAGCTCTTATTTGCATCATAATATTTTTTAGCTTCAGCGTCAGATACTGTTACACCTTTAGTCATCTTCTGAACTAATTTATCTGCAATAGCTTTAGTCTTCAATTCCTTTTTAAATTCAGCTGTTGTATAACCATACTTTGATAATGTACTCTTGAATTCAGATTCTGATTTAAACTGTTTTAGATATTGATTATATGTATCATCTACAGCAGCCTTTTCTTCATCCTTACTTAATGTTATCTTTTCATCCTTTGCCTTCTTTAAAAATATGTCCTGGTCAATAAGGCTTTTAACTATTGCATCTTTTTGCTTTTTTAATGCTGCCATGGCTTCTTCATTTTTAGTGTAGTCGTCACCATACTGAGATTTTAATTGTTCAATAGCATATTTTGCCTTGCTATCAACTTCTCCTCTAGTAATAGTTTTGTTCCCGTAATAAGTTGCAACAACTTTAGCATTTATAGCTTCTGGGTTCTTTTCTATCATATCACATCCTGCTGTAGAAAATGTAAACATTCCCAGTAAAAGTGCAGCAATCAGCTTTTTAGTGCTTCTCATTTTTATACCCCGCTCCTCACTATTTGTTTTTTTTATAATATTTTATTGTAAAAAACATTATTTAACTTTTTCATCATAATTAAATAAAACATCTATTTGTTTAACTTTATCATTTTTTTAACTTACAATTATAATTTTACCATAAATTTAATTTGTTTCAACTAAAGATTTCATATATTTTAAAAATTGTTTTAAATTTTCAAGTATATCTTCTCTTTTTACATCCTTCAAGCTATACATGATAGTAGGAGTATCCCCCATCTTAAACAAAACAGACTTATTATAATTTTTAAGCAATCCCTCTACTAATTTCTTACTAATTCTATCATTACTTTCAAATTTAATTTCAAGCTGATTTATTCTATCCTTAATTTCTAAAATACCCATTTCCCTTGCCACACTCTTTAAGCAAGCTATGAGCATAAGATTTTGAACAGTTTTAGGTATAGTTGAAAATCTATCTTCAAGTTCTTCTTTTATATCAATCATTTCATCATATGAATCTATAGCCGCAATTTTCTTATAAACAGATATCTTTAAAGTTTCATCATCAATAAAGGATGACGGTATATAAGCATCAACTTTTAAGTCCACAGTAGTTTCAACAGGCTCATTTTTAATTTCACCCTTTATTTGTTTTATGGTGTCTTCAAGCATTCTGCAGTATAAATCATAACCAATAGCTGCCATATGTCCATGCTGTGCAGAACCCATTATATTTCCTGCACCTCTTATCTCAAGATCTCGCATGGCAATTTTAAATCCAGAACCTAATTGTGTAAATTCTTTTATAGCTTTAAGCCTTTTTTCTGCAACTTCAGTTAATATCTTATCTTTTTTATAAGTAAAATAAGCATAGGCCATCCTATTAGTTCTTCCAACTCTACCTCTAAGCTGGTAAAGCTGAGAAAGTCCCATTTTATCAGCATTATAAATTATAAGCGTATTTACGTTCTGTATATCAATTCCAGTTTCTATTATAGTAGTACAAAGCAATATATCATAATTTCCTGACATAAAATCAAGCATTACATTTTCAAGCTCATGTTCGGACATTTGACCATGTGCTATTGCAATTCTAGCTTCTGGAACAAGTTTTCCAAGAGATGCTGCCATTTCTCTTATAGATTCAACTCTATTATATACAAAGAATATCTGTCCGCCCCTACCAATTTCTCTCATTATGGCATCACGTATAAGCTGATCATTATATTCAACAACATATGTCTGCACAGGATATCTTTCTTCAGGTGGAGTTTCAATTACGCTTATATCTCTAACACCAGTAAGTGACATATGAAGAGTTCTTGGAATAGGTGTAGCTGTCAAAGTTAAAACATCAATATTTTTCTTAAACTGCTTTAACTTCTCCTTGTGTGAAACCCCAAATCTTTGTTCCTCATCAATTATAAGCATTCCCAAATCCTTAAAACTAATCTCCTTATTTAAGATTCTATGAGTACCTATAATTATGTCTATATTTCCTTCTTTTAAAGCCTTAAGAGTTGATCTTTGCTCAGACTGACTCCTAAATCTACTTATCATATCTATCTTGACAGGAAAATCGGCAAATCGGTTTTTAAAATTGTTGTAATGCTGCTCTGCAAGTATAGTCGTAGGTACTAGAAAAGCCACTTGCTTGCCCTCCATAACAGCCTTAAATGCTGCCCTTACAGCTACTTCAGTTTTTCCATATCCAACATCACCACATATTAATCTATCCATAACTTTACCAGATTCCATATCACTTTTTATCTCTTCAATAGCTGAAATCTGATCTGGAGTTTCATTATACGGGAACTCATCTTCAAATTGTTTTTGCCAAACTGTATCCTTTGAATATTTGTGACCATTAACTGTCGATCTAACCGCATAAAGCTTAACAAGCTCCTCCGCAATTTCATTTATAGACTTTCTAACCTTATTTTTAGCCTTAGTCCACTCATTACTTCCAAGTTTATTTACCTTAGGAGCTTTTCCTTCGCTTCCTATATACTTCTGCACTAAATCAAGCTGCTCTACAGGGACATAAAGTTTATCATCTACAGCATAATTAAGTTCTAGGTAATCCTTCTTATGGCCCTGAACTTCAAGCTGTTTTATGCCCTTAAATATACCTATACCATGATTAACATGTACAACATAGTCTCCCGGTTTTAGTTCCGTAAAACTCTTTATTTTGCCTACACCTTTTCGCTTTTTTTTCTTTTCTTTTTTCTTTCTTGACGTTCCAAATATCTCCTTGTCAGAAATAACACACAATTTCATCTCTGGATATTTAAAACCCTTAAGTTGGCTTCCCGGTGTAACAACAATTTCTCCATAATCTACACTTAAAACACTATCTTTATATACGCTTTCTATGCCTCTATCTCTTAAACTTTCAACAAGTCTCTGACCTCTAGATTTAGTTCCACATAAAATTACTGTTTTATATCTTTCTTCTTTTAAATTTTTTATGTCATTAATCAAAATATCTATTTGACCTTGATAACTTGATAAAGTTATTTCATTAAATGCTATTTGAGCTCTAGCTCCATCCGAAATTGTTTTTTCAATAGACTCTAAGTTTATTATTTTTTTCTCTTTTAAAGTCTCATATACGGTATCCTCGGGAACAATTATATTACCTTGCTTAGGGAGTATATCCCCCCTCTGAAGAAAATTCTCGTAATTCTGTTCAAACTCATAATAAACGCTTTTAAGCTTGCCCTTACATCTTTCAAAATTATCCACAAAAATAACATAATTATTTACATAATCAAAAAAGCTTGAAGTTTTATCATAAAAATATGGGATGAAAGTATCTATAGTCTCAAAACCAGCCTTTTCTTTTAACTGTTCAAGATTATAATTAATTGTTTCCTTAAGATTTTTATAACTTTCTTCATTACTTTCTTTAAGTTTTTTAAGCGATTCATCTAACTCACTTTTAATTGAATTATAACCTTTTTCAATAGCTTCATCTGTAAGTATTATTTCTTTTGCTGGAAATATTTCTATTTTGTTTACTTTCTCTATACTTCTTTGAGATTCAGTATTAAAGCTCCTTATTGACTCTATTTCATCGCCAAAAAATTCAATTCTATAAGGAACATCTGATATAGGGGAGTATATGTCTATTATACCTCCCCTAACAGAAAATTGACCTTTAGCATCTACACTTTCAACGTGTTCATATCCACATTGAATTAATTTTGTTTTAAGCTCTTCAGCCTTTACTGTGTCCCCTAAAGATAACTTAAATGTAAACTTCTTATATAAATTTACAGGCAAATATACTGATGCTAAATTTTCCACAGAGGTAACTAATATCTTTTTACCCCTAGACATCATTTTTCTTATTACTTTTAATCTTTCCCACCTTAAATCTCCTGATACAGCATATATATTATAAAATACAACTTCTTTTGTTGGCATATAATATACATTTTGATTATAAAACGACAAGTCTTCATATATTTTCCTTGCCTGCGAATCACTATCCGTTACTACTAAAAAGGGGTTGTCTATTTCTTCATACAACCCACTTATTAAATAGCTTTTTCCTGATTCAGAAGTTCCACATAATTCTATAGGGAATTCACTGTTTTTTATTTTGCAAATAGCATCTTGAAATTTATTATTGCTTTTCAGAGGATGCATAAGCCCATCAAGTCTCATTTTAACACCTCTTAAATTATTCTAACTTCATGCCGTTAAATTTATTCATAGCACTTTCTAATCCATCTGCTACTATGCTGCTAACGGCTTCTGTAACAACATCAAAAACCTTTTCGATTATAACTCTATCGTTATCTTTAAACCTGCCAAGAACATAATCCACAAGATTTCCTATGGGATTTCCAACTCCTATTTTTATTCTGGGAAATTCATCTGAGGATAAATTAAGTATTATGTTTTTTATTCCATTATGTCCTCCTGCACTTCCTTTGCCTCTCATTCTAATCTTTCCAACATCAAGACTTATATCATCATATATAACAATAATATTTTCATTTTTCATTTTATAAAAATTTGCAGCCTCCTGTACACTTTCACCGCTTAAATTCATATATGTATACGGTTTTAATAAAATTACTTTCTCACCATTTATAATTCCACTTCCATATAAACCTTTAAACTTTTTTTTATCTATTTTTATATCATACCTATCTGCAATTTTTTCAATTGCATCAAAACCTGTGTTATGCCTTGTATGTTCGTACTTTTGTCCTGGATTACCAAGCCCAACTATTAGAAACACTTTTTACCACTACTTTCTTAATTGTTTAAAATTCAATACTTATATTATGAGTATAATAAAAAAAACTGTCAACAATTAATTTTCAATTACAGCCCTTTATAAACATAAGCTATACATTTTTCTATAGTTAAGCTTCAAAGCACTATGGCTTATGTATAAGCTAATTGTTTAATTAAAAAACTATAATTGAAATTTAAAATTGACAACCTATATGCACTAGATTAATTTAAATTAATCATTCTAATTCTTATTTTCGGTTAATACAATTTGAAGCTTAAGTAATTTTCCATTTCTATTAACCTTACATAGAACTTTATCTCCTACTTTTTTACTATTTAGTACATTTCCAATATCATCTATAGTAGTTATTCTTTGGCCATCTAATTCTAAAATTATATCACTTGGTTTTATACCCGCCTCTGCCGCACTACTTCTAGGTACAACTTCTTTTACATAAACACCCTCAAGTTTACTTTTAGAATTATCTTTAAGATCTCCTCCGACTATACCAACAAATGTTTTTATCACCTTTCCATTCTTCATAAGCTGATCTAATATCTCCTTAACATCGTTTATTGATACTGCAAAGCTAGCACCATCACTATCATAATCCATGTTAAGCTTATCGCTATTTATGCCTATAACTTCACCTTTTTCGTTGCATAATGCTCCACCGCTGTTTCCTGAATTTATAATAGCGCTTGTTTGCAAAACCCTATAATTTGAAATATCCATCACAGAAGAATCATCTGATGCCTTTAAGCTTCTACTTGCAGCACTTATTATACCTGCAGTAACATCACCGGAAGACTTATCACCAAGGAAATTTCCTACAGCAACAGCTATATCTCCAACCCTAACCTTAGATGAGTCTCCAAAAATAGCTGTAGGCAAATTATGACCATTTACTTTTATTATCGCTATATCTGATTCACCGTCAGATGCTATAACTTTGGAATCAAACTCTTTTCCATTAGATAATCTTACTAATATCTTATTAGCATCACTTATTAAATGAGAATTTGTAACTATATATCCGTCAGACTTAAATATTACCCCAGAACCAGTGATTGGCCCATGATTACTGGCATCACTTGAACTAACTATCCCAACTATGCTTGATCCTACTTCATCTGATACCTTATTAACTGAGTTTACTGGAATGCTGTTATTACTTCCTACAACAGATTTTTTTTCTTGAAACATAGGTGTGTTACTCTTTTCTGTAAGTTCATAATATCTTGTATTTACAACATATGTTGCTGTTATAGCACCAGATAATACAGAAATTGCTATAAAGGTTAATAATTTAAATAACTTTTTAAATTTAGATTTGCCGCTATTTCTGAAATTAATATTTCCCACATTATTCTTAGAATTATCTGTATTTACTTCCTTCCAGGTTACATCCTCTATTTCATTTTTGTCATCGAACAATTAGTGCACCCCCACAGAATTATTTAATATAGAGAAAGCAATTTAATTATATACTTAATTAAATTTTACACTTGTTGCTTTTTTATTATAACCTTAATTATTTATGCAAATATTAATAATTTGTAATAATTCCATAAATGTTACTATACTACTTACTTCACAGTTTTTAAGGTGAAAATAAATTCTACTCCGCCTTCTTTTTTATTTTCTACATTTATATCTTCTCCATGCTCAGTAAGTATGCTTCTCACAATTGGGAGACCCAGACCTGTACTCATTTTTCTAGTTCTAGCCTTATCTGATTTGTAAAATCTATCCCATATATGATTAAAATCTTGTTCTGAAATTTGCGGTCCATTATTATATATTGAAATGTAGGCTTTATTGTATTTCTCATTTGTTGTTATCTTTATCCTGCCACCACTATATACATATTTAACCGCATTATCTATTAAATTTGTAACTACTTGACTTATTCTATCTTTATCTGCAATCACATATAACTTATCGTCACTAAAACATACATCCACTGATAACTTTTTTTCTTTTATTTTCGTTTCAAACTTAAGAACTGTAAATCGTATTATTTCGTTAATATCTACTTTTGACAAATTTAGTTTTAAATGTCCAGCCTCTATAGAAGATAAATCCAATAAATCATTAACAAGTCTTGTAAGCCTATTTGTCTCATCATATGTAAGAGATAAATAGTATCTTTCCTTTTCCCTTGGAACTACACCATCAAGCATACCGCCTATAAAACCCTTTATAGAGGTTATTGGAGACCGTATTTCATGTGATACATTTGATATGAATTCTCTTCTATTTTTTTCTGATTTCTCAATAGAATCTGCCATAAAATTAAAAGATTCCCCAAGCTCACCTATTTCATCATTTGAGTTAATATTAACTCTCTTTTGGACCTCACCCTTAGCTATTTTTCTTGCTACGTCATTTATATTCTTAAGTGGGCTTAATATTATTTTTTGAGAAAGATAATACATAATAATACAGGCACCTATTATTGCAAATATCGCCGAAATCCATATTATTGCATATACCCTATTTAATGGGTGTTTGAAATCATTGTATGGAGTCGCCATTAATATTGTTCCCTTAAAATTATTATTAAATATCATCGGTATCCCATATAAATGAACAGTCCTTTTAAACACCTGACTATAATCAACACTTTTTTCTATAGTCTTCTCATTTTTTTCAACGTCATCCAAATCCTTGTCATTTATTTGAGTTCCAATTAAATAATCATTTTTAGGATTAGAGACAGCATATACATATCCATAATTGTCTACTACAACTATATCAGCATTTACATCCGTGTTTATATATGCAATTACTTCTTTTAAAGTATTATTTGTTCTCTCTATTGACATATTTCCTTCTATATATTGAAACGCAACGGCTTCAACATATTTTGCTTCTGTACCTACCTGACTCCTTTTTTGAGAAAAATAGTAGTTCTTAAACCAAAATGATAGAAAGGCAGACATAATAACAAAACTTATAGCAATTATTGCTGTATACGCCAGCATCATTTTGGAGAAAATTCCCTTTCTCATTATTATTTCACCTCAAATTTATATCCAACACCCCATACAGTTTGAATATCCCAGCCGCTTCCTTCCTGCAGCTTTTCTCTCAATCTCTTTACATGTACATCCACAGTTCTAGAATCGCCAGGATAATCATATCCCCATACTTCGCATAAAAGTTGCTCACGCGTAAATACCTTATTCTTGTTATTTGCAAGATAGTAAAGAAGCTCAAATTCCTTAGGTGGCATCTTTATTTCTTCTCCTTTATATATTACCGTATATGAACTCATATCTATTTTTAAGTCATTAAAATTAAGAACTTGATTTGAAACATTTTCTGAATTGGCCCTTCTTAATACTGCCTTAACTCTTGCTACTAACTCCTTTGGTTCAAAAGGTTTAACCATATAATCGTCTGCTCCTAATTCTAGAGCTAATACCTTATCAAAAGTTTCCCCCTTAGCAGTAAGCATTATAACTGGTGTATTGTCTGCCTTCCTTATCCATTTTAAAACATCAACACCGTCTTCCTTAGGTAGCATTATATCTAGTAAAACAATATCTGGTTTATATTCTATAAATACATCTTGTGCAGTTTTCCCATCATGACATAATTTAGTTGAATATCCACTGCTTTCAAGATAAAGTTTTATTACTTCACATATATTCTCATCATCATCTACTATTAATACTTTAGCCAAAGAATTATCCATATTATTTCCTCCTAGTATTTTTTATATCTATAATCAGTATTTATTATACTTTTAATCATTTTATACAATCCTATATATAATAATTTATCACACTTTTATAACTTAATCACTATTGGTTACAAAATGTTAACTAAAAAACAGGAATTACTTAAAAGTAATTCCTGTTTCTAAATTGCTAATCACTTATTTTCTTCTTGAAATATTTTACTTACAGGCATATCATCATAAATTCTTCTAATTGCCTCTGCAAATATAGGAGCAACTGATAAAACTTTTATTTTATCAATTTTTTTATCTCCATCAACTGGAATTGTATTTAAAATAACAACCTGTTTCAAAGGTGATTTATCAAGTCTCTCTATAGCAGGACCTGACAAAACGCCATGAGTGCAGCATGCATAAACTTCCTTAGCACCCATTTTTATTAGAGCTTCAGCTGCATTTACAATTGAACCTGCTGTATCAATCATATCATCTACAAGTATTGCTCTTTTGCCATTAACATCACCAATGATACTCATAACCTCTGAAACATTCGGTCTTGGTCTTCTCTTGTCTATAATAGCAATTGGTGCATGAAGCTTTTCTGCAAACTTTCTTGCTCTTTTAACCCCGCCTATATCAGGTGAAACCACAATAACTTCATCTTGATTCAAATTTAACTTTTTAAAGTATTTAGCAAGTATTGGCACTCCTTCTAAATGATCAACTGGTATGTCGAAAAATCCTTGTATCTGTGGAGCATGTAAATCCATAGTAAGAACCCTGTCCGCTCCCGCTGTATGTATTAAATCTGCCATTAATTTTGCTGTAATAGGTTGTCTTGCCTTTGCCTTTCTATCCTGTCTTGCATAAGCATAGTTAGGTATTACCGCAGTTATCCTTCCAGCCGAAGCTCTTTTAAATGCATCTAGCATAATTAAAAGCTCCATTATACTATCATTAACAGGTTCACATAATGTTTGAATTAAAAATAAATCAGTACCTCTAACAGTTTCATTAATATCAACAGATATTTCACCATTACTGAACTTACTTACCTTTGAATCTCCAACTTGAACTCCAATTATATCCGCTATCTCTTGGGCCAACGCAGGATAAGAGTTTCCTGTAAATATTTTTATATTCTTCCTATGATCCATCATCTATATATAATCCTCCTAAAAATTATTTCCTTAGTCCTTTTTTATCAACCCAACCTTGCTTTACCACTTGTCTAGCTCTTGCGATTGCAAGGGAACCTTCAGGAACTTTATCTGTTATCGTTGATCCTGCTGCTATATAAGTATTGTCTTCAACCGTTACTGGAGACACTAAATTAGTATTACAACCTATAAAAGATTTGTTTCCTATAATTGTCTTATTCTTAACTTTACCGTCATAATTTACTACAACTGTACCACATCCAAAATTGCAACCTTCTCCTACTTCTGCATCGCCTATATAAGTTAAATGTGATACCTTGGTTCCATTTCCAATAGTAGATTTCTTTACCTCAACAAAGTCACCAAGTCTAACATTATTACCTATTTTGCTTTCAGGTCTTATATATGCAAATGGTCCAACTGTTGTATTTTCTCCAACAATACTTTCAAGAATTACTGAACTTTGTATAGTAACATTTTTCTCAATGGTACTATCCTCTATTCTTGAATTAGGATATAAAATGCATCCCTCTTTAATCACAGTTTTACCTTGAAGTACATTACCTGGATAGATTACTGTATCACTTTCTATCTCAACATCAGGGCCTATATATGTGTTATCTGGATCAACTAATGTAACTCCGTTCTCCATGTGTTTTTCATTTATTCTCTTATTCATTATCTTACTAACTTCAGCAAGCTGAACTCTAGAATTTACTCCTAAAATCTCTTCAAAAGGTACTGCCATAGCTCCTATTTTTTCACCTTTACCCTGAAGAATTCCAATAACATCTGTCAAATAGTATTCTCCTTGAGCATTATCATTCTTTAATTCTCTAAGACTTTGAAGTAAACTTTTAATATCAAAGCAGTACATTGCAGAATTTATTTCTTTAACTTTTAACTCTTCCTCTGTACAATCCTTATGTTCTACTATTTTTTCTACTGAACCATCTGCATTCCTTATTATTCTTCCGTATCCTTCTGGATTATCAATTGAAGCAGTTATAATAGTAGCTTTATATCCGCCTTCTTTATGGAAATCAATTAACTTCTTTACAGTTTCTTCTGTAATTAAAGGAGCATCACCAGTAAAAATAGCTACAATTCCATCCTTACCTTGAAGAAACTTTTCGGCACATTTAACTGCGTGTCCTGTTCCTAATTGTTCTTCTTGTAATGAATAGCTGACGTTCTTCTCAGCTGTAGCTTTCTTTACTAATTCTGCTCCTTTTCCTATGATTACATTAATATCATCAAGATTGGATTTTTTCATAGTATCTATTACATGATTTATCATTTCTTTGTCGCATACTTTATGAAGCACTTTCGGCAATTTGGATTTCATTCTTTTGCCCTTACCAGCAGCCAATATTAAAGCACATTTATACATAATTTAAATACGCTGCTCTAAAAAATAACTATTTTATAGAGTAACGCTTTTCAACTCCTTCCATTTTATAAATAAAGGTGTATATTATTGTTTTGTTTTTAAATCATTTGTAACACATTTATTAAATATCTGTTACACCTTCCTTTATTATATTTTATTGAAGATATAATTTCAACATTATTAATTGTTTTACTTAAATATATGATCTTAAAATTGGTTTAATGTGGTGGAAGAGATTCAAAATAATTTAGAAATGACATGCCAGATAGAAATATTATAATATAGAATTTAGCCAAGTAATATTAAGTTAACAGATTACTTGGCATTTTTATGTAGAAATTAAAATTTTAATAAATTATAAAGGTAACGTTGTCATATGTTACCAGGGAAGTTCTGGTGCATGCGCTAATAAGGGTGCATTACTAAAATTTAAGCTTAAAAGTAAAATACCCATGACTAAAACCAGTAGTAGTATTTTTTTTCTTCTAAAAAACATAATTATCACATCCTTTATGATATAAATTTTGTACTAAAATCATATATTTCTTGAATAGATTGAGTATCATTGTTTTTTAGATAAATTCCTATCAATTTAAACACTATTTTAGTATTTAATTTATTTTCTTTACTTGTCATTATAAAAAAGTCATTTTTTACTTTTTGAA
This sequence comes from Clostridium pasteurianum, assembly GCF_001705235.1. Lineage (NCBI taxonomy): Bacteria > Bacillati > Bacillota > Clostridia > Eubacteriales > Clostridiaceae > Clostridium > Clostridium pasteurianum. The sequence goes on along the minus strand of NZ_MCGV01000001.1, from coordinate 2,748,279 downwards.
TTTTTTCTGTATTATTTGTATCACAATATATATCTATCAATTCAGCGAATATGTTATCTATTACAAAGTAATGTGTATATTTTTGAGAAGCATAAAATCCTTTCAAGCAACATTCTTCAGCCTTTTTTAAATTTTTCAACCACTTAAAAGTTTTACTTAATTCTAAATATATACTAGGTAAATATTTAGAGTTGTTATTAAGTTTATTTATATTTGGTACCAAATTATTAATAGTTTTTTGAGCATTAATATAATCATTAGAATCTCTAAAGAGGTTCAGCATATTTGCTAATACTAATACATATTGTTCCGCGTTAGTATTTTTGAAGATATCTAATAATTTATTATAAATATCGAGACTTTCTGTATACTTTTCTAAGTGTTCCAAACAAATAGCTTCTTCAACAAGAACTTCATAATATTTATTAATATTTACATGCTTAATTATTTCTTCAGTTTTTATTAAATTTTTAATAGCTTCATAATATTGTTTTATTTCAATATAACATAAGGCACTATTAAATAAAAATATGCAGCGATATTCTTCTGTCAAATCATCATTAAACCAATCCAATGCAAATTGACAACATTTTATATCCTGTTCATATTCACCCATATAAAAATATACCATAGATAATTTTCTTAAAATGCTAATAGAATTTTTGCTATACTTATCAAATAGCGCTCTGGCTTTTTCATAATATAATGAGCTTTTATAATAATCATCTGTACTAGTAAAATAATCTCCTGCTAATTCAAAAATGTCTACTTTTTTATCAGTAATATTCCATTGTACTAAGAATTCTTCGACTTCGGTCAGTTTGTCCACAAAGCTAGCATCTTTGTATACCATAAGATCTCTAAGCTCTTTAATATATTTATCAAGTATCTTTTCAGCCTGAGATTTTTCATCTTCCATTAAATATTCTATGTTTTCATCAATTGTTATATGATTTTTACCGCAAATTTTCTTTAAGTTTTTTAATATGATTTCAGCAGCATTCTTGGTGAGATTTGCCTTGCCATGTTCTATCTGACTGATAAGATTTCTAGTTATTTCACCGCCTGCCAGATCTTCTTGTCTTACATTATATTTTTCCCTTAAGTTTTTAAGTTTTGTGCCAATAGACAATATCTCATAACTTCCCATACTTAAAACCCCTAACCTGTAAAAAATTTGATTTACGCTTATTGTACCATTAATTGATTAAAATGTTAATAAAATTATACTAACTTTTATAGAAATCTACCACAGAACTACCTAAAAAAAAAAAAAATAGTCTATGATTTAATAAGCCTTACCCTTGTGCTTATTAAATCATAGACAAAATAAAAAGGAGCTAATAACTCCTTTTTATTTATTCCTCTGTCTCCGTTTTTGTCTCTTCTTCACTCTTAACTTTTTCATATTCTGCCAATATAGCACTTTGAATTTTTTCTCTAGTAGCTGTATTTATTGGATGAGCTATATCTTTAAACTCACCATCTGGTGTCTTCCTACTAGGCATAGCAATAAATAAACCATTTTGACCTTCAATAACTTTTATATCATGAACAACGAATTCGTTGTCAAAAGTTACTGAAACAATAGCTTTCATTTTTCCTTCTGATGTTATTTTCCTTATTCTCACATCTGTAATTTGCATATATTACACCTCCAAAGATGCTCACATATTTTAGAATAAAAATATATCTACTTTTAATATTCTTTATGTAGCTTAATAATCCTTCTTAAATTTTAAAAAAAGCATTAATTTTTTGAAATTTTTATTATTTTCCTATAATAGCTGGAACTATAATTGCAGATCCGTCATCATTTATGCCATTAAAGTCCACTATTGAATAATAATTATGAACTAATTTTTTAGGGGTTTTAGTATTATCTACAAGAACTCCTATACCTAAAAGTTCACTTTCAAATTCTTTTAAGAGATCAACTATTCCAAGTGCTGTTCCACCAGCTTTCATAAAATCATCTATGAATACGCACTTACTGCCTTTGTTCATACATTTTCTTGCAAGTGACATGCTTTGAATTCTTCTAAGAGAACCTGTAACATAGTTTATTGTAACAGTAGCACCTTCCGTAACCTTAGCACCTCTTCTTACAATTACTAGTTCAACTCCCAAAAGCCTTGCCACCTCATATGCAAGCGGAATTCCTTTAGTTTCAACAGTAACTACATAATCTACATTTAAATCTGCAAACTTAGAAGCTAAAATTAACCCTGATAAATGCACCATTTGTGGATTACACATTACATCTGTCATATAAATAAAGTTACCTGGTATTATTCTATCCTTTTCTTGCAAAATCACACATAACTCTTTTACAAATTGTTCTACTCTTTCCTCTGATACTGACGAAATATATTTAACTCCACCAGATGCACCAGCTATAGTCTCAACTCTTCCATAACCTAATCTATCCATAGTATCTCTTACTATTACTAAATCTTCACTTATTGTTGACTTGGCAGCATTAAATAAATCCGTAAAATAATTCAAATTTATAACTTTATTTGGATATTCAATTAAAGTTTTAGTTATAGCCGAAACCCTTTGATTTCTGCTGAACTTTTCCATTACATCACCTATTCTATTATTTTAAAACTACATTCTTAATTTAGCTGTGTTTTAAATAAGATATTCTTCTGCACTTACTTAAAGCATTCTATTATTCTTATTTTATTCTTATTTATACCCTTAATCAATACTTTTTAGAACTTTAATCTTAATTTTACTATGAATTCCTTTATAAAATTTCAATATATAGTATAATGAGAATTAAAGAACATGGGTGGACTTTAATAAAACAATTTAGTAGAATCCCATGTGTATTTATTTTTGTTAGGAGTTGAATTTTTTATGTCTTTTAATCTAAAAAATGATGTAGGTAAAAAAATCCATTTTATTGGTATCGGTGGCGTAAGTATGAGCGGTCTTGCAGAGGTGCTGCTTGAAAGAGGCTTTAAAGTTTCAGGTTCAGATATGAATGATTCGCCGGTACTCGATAAGCTTAGAAAAAATGGTGCAGAAATATATATAGGTCATAGTAAAAGTAACATAAAGGATGTAGATTTAATAGTCTACACAGCAGCCATCCCAAAAGATAATCCCGAACTTATCTATGCACAAGAGGCAAAGATTTCTTTAATGACAAGAGCTGAATTTCTAGGTGCTTTGATGAAAGGACATAAATATAATGTAGCTATATCAGGTACACATGGAAAAACCACTACAACTTCTATGTTTTCTCACATTGCATTAACTGAAAAAGTAGACCCAACAATTTTAGTTGGAGGAAACTTAGACATAATACACGGAAATGTACGTGCAGGAAAAAGTGACTATTTTATAACTGAAGCCTGTGAATATAAAGCTTCATTTTTGCAATTTTATCCTTATATAGGTGTAATATTAAATGTAGATGCTGATCATCTAGATTTTTATAAAAACATAGAAAATGTAGAAAAAGCTTTCACAAAATTTGCAAACTTAATTCCAGAAGATGGCTATCTTATTACAAATGCTGATGATGAGCGAGCTTCAAGGGCAGCCTCAAATGTAAAATGTAATGTAGTTTATTTTGGAATTGACAAAGGAGATATAAGAGCAAAGAACATAACTTTCAATGATCATGGTTTTAGTTCTTTTGATGTATATAATAATGATAAACTTTTATTCCACATTAATCTTAATGTTCCAGGAAAACATAATATACTAAATGCTTTAGCAGCAATAACTACAGCTTTAAAATTAAACATGAGCAGTAAATCAATAGTAGCTGGTATAGAAAGCTTTAAGGGAACTCACAGAAGATTTGAAGTTAAAGGAGTAAAAGACGGAATCACTGTAGTAGATGACTATGCACACCATCCTACTGAGATAAAAGCAACTCTTGAAGCTGCTAAAAATTATCCTCATAATAAAATTTACTGTGTATTTCAACCTCACACTTATTCAAGGACATTAAATTTATTTAACGAATTTGCAGATGCCTTTCATAATGTAGACGAATTGGTATTGGCTGATATATATGCTGCAAGGGAAAAAGACACAGGGGTTGTAAGTTCAGCTAAACTTTCTGATGCTATAAATAAAAACAACGTTAAATGCTCAAATATACACAGCTTTGAAGACATAGTTAAATATCTTAAAACTAAACTTCAAAAAGGTGATTTGCTTTTAACTGTTGGTGCTGGCGATGTATTCAAGGTTGGAGAACTATTCTTAAAATAATGATATATAAAAACCATTAAATAAATTACAAAAGAGCTGAGAATTTTAATAGCCTAATTTCTTTTAGGTGAATTAAATTTTCTTAGCTTTTTTAATTTCAAGCTTAGTTTTATGCCTTTATTTAATGTTATAGAATACTATTTATTGTTATGGGTAAAAATACTTATAGAAATAATTTATAGGAGGATACTATAATGTTTAATTTTTTAATTTCATCAGCAGTTGATATAGTATTAATATTTGCATCTTATTTTATTTTTAGAAGTATAATAAGCGGACCCACAAGACACAAAATATACGAAAAATTTATGAGTTCTTTTGCAAAGTTTGTAATATATATATTTATAGTTTCTGTTGCTATAACTAGCATTTCAGCTTACATTATGTACAGAACCAGATTCGTATCTTACATAAACATAGTTGCACCTGCCTTAGTATCTGTTTTCATAGGTTTTGTAATGTCTACAGTACCTACTAGAGGACTTGGCGATACTAATGAAACGAAATAACAGTGCTTTGGAACATTAAAAAAATTCTATAAATCTAAGAAGAAAAAATCATAAAATACTAAGAGTTTTGAATAACTCACTACTGTTCAGACAAATTCAAAACTCTAAGTATTTTACGATTTTTTCTCCAAGATTTATTAGAATTTTTTTAAATCGTTCCAAAGCACTATTATTTCATTTAGAGAGTAAAACAATGATACCTTAATGTTTACGATTAACAACTTTGGCTTATTAATTAAAAGATTTATCTAAATGTATTTTTCGTAGTGAAACGGAGAAAAATTCACCTTGCTTTTATTTTAAGCGAAGTAATAGTATTTTGAAAACAATTTAAATAAAATTCAATGAGTATTATCATACACGAGGCTTGGGCGAAGCCCATTATCCTTCTTAACTTTAAACAGGCAATCTCCATATTATAAAGGGTTTAGATAAGTTTTTCAATTAATAAACCAAAGTTGTTAGCCTTAAACATTAAGATAGCCTATATTTTATAAAGAAGCATAATTGGTCTACGACCCAACCCCCAGTTATGATAAGACTTATGAGTTTTATTTAATGTTTCAAAATACTATTACTTCGCAGTTTTTTTATTATAACTATTGCTTTTTTCTATGAACTCGTATATAATAGTACATGTTTGCGGGGTGTGGCGCAGATGGGAGCGCGCGTGGTTTGGGACCATGAGGTCGCAGGTTCAATCCCTGTCACCCCGACCAATATTTAACCCTTAGGGGTTTTTTTTATACATAAAATTCAATTATCTTTGCGGGGTGTAGCGCAGTGGTAGCGCGCATGCTTCGGGAGCATGATGTCGCAAGTTCAACTCTTGTCACCCCGACCATTCATTTATATATCTCAATTTCACCAAAAATATTCTTTCAATCCCATGTTACGCTTTTATCAATTGACTCATATAATGTATTGGGTACAAAAACACTTTACCCAATTTATATTACAATTAGGAGTTGATTAATAAATGGCTACAGCACGTATTGCAAGCATACCCGCCACCACTTTATTTAAGAATTCAGGTGGCAATGCATTATATATACCACCAAATCAGGCTGTTGCAGTAGCTAATCCTTATTCAGGTTGGGTTCAAATACCAACGACTGCTACAGATATTGGTGATATTGCAGCTGCTGAATTCTTATGGTATTTGCCTGCAACAAATCCGCTTTTAATAGCATCTGGAGAAACTGCTTATTTTTATAGAAGATTTACTGTTAGTTTCGCTGCTCTAACAGCTGTAACTACCCCAATAACTCCAGCTGTAAGTATTGTTGCTGATAATGCTTTTTTAGGGAGAATTAATATAATTCCAAGTTTAGGCGGTGCAAATATTACTAACTTGTACGATGGAGTATTTACACCTTCTCAATCATTGTACCAGACCACTCCTTACACTTGGCAGACTATTACTACACCACCCGTAACACCATCTAATTTACTTTTAGGTGAAACTTCAGTAACTGTAGAATTTGAACTTGAAGTAATGAATTATATGGCTTCTCCTCTTGGAAATCCTCAAAACCCAGCAGGCTTTGAATACAGTGTATCAATCTCTGGATTTCCTGCAGGTTCAACTTTTACTAATGCAAATAACTCTAATCCAGTTAGCCCATTGCCTTAATAATATACAGGTTTTCCATTAATTTTAATTAACGGTGTCCACAGTAATTTTACTGTGGGCACTTTTTTATACTACACAAAATTTGTATATATTCTTATTAGAATAAATACTAAGGTTATTGGTTAATATATACTGTATAACATAATTTTAAGGGGGCTTCTTTAATGAATAATAAATATTCCGAGTTATTTAAATCATTAGTTGATTCCTATTACAATAATAGTTTTGATTCCTTCGTTTACCATATTCTTTCCGATGAAAACATAGATAAAGCTGAACTTTCAAAGATAATATCTTCCTTATGCGGTGTACATATCGACTTCAAAGATACAAATACATACATAAAAGAATTGAAAAATGCAATTTCACATTATGAATGTAAAGACAATATAGTAGAAAAGATCAAGGAATGCAATAATTCTTGTGCCACCTCAAACGAGAAAACCCCGTGTCAAAAATCATGTCCTTTCGACGCCATATTAATTAATAAAAAAAATAATACCTCTTACATAGAAGATGATTTATGTGTAGATTGCGGAAAATGCATAAATTCATGTCCATCTGGATCAATACTTGATAAGGTAGAATTTTTACCACTTGTAAATCTTTTCAAAAGCAACACAAATGTAATAGCCGCAGTAGCTCCAGCAATAGCAGGACAATTTGGTGAAAATGTATCCCTTGAAAAAATGCGAACCGCTCTAAAAAAAATCGGTTTTTCTGATATGGTAGAAGTAGCTTTTTTTGCTGATATGCTCACTATAAAGGAAGCCTTTGAATTTGATGAATTTGTAAATTCAAAAGACGATTTAATGATTACTTCCTGCTGCTGTCCAATATGGGTCTCAATGCTAAAAAAAGTTTATAAAGACCTAGCAAAATACGTTTCTCCTTCAGTTTCTCCAATGATTGCCTCTGGAAGAGTTATAAAAAAATTAAACCCAGATTGTAAAGTTGTATTTATAGGCCCCTGTATTGCTAAAAAGGCAGAAGCCCGAAATAAAGATTTAAATGATGCAATAGACTTTGTGCTGACTTTCGAAGAATTGAAAGGAATATTCGAGGTGCTTAACATTAACCCTGAAGAACTTTCTGAAACACCTACTATAAATTATGCTTCAAGAGAAGGACGATTATATGCACGTGCAGGTGGAGTATCTACTTCAGTAAGTGAAGCTGTAAAAAAACTTTTTCCAGATAAATATGAATTATTCAAATCTATAAAAGCTGATGGTGTGCCAAATTGCAAAGAGTTACTTGAAAAAGCTCAAAATGAGAAGCTTCCAGCTAATTTCATGGAAGGAATGGGCTGCTCAGGTGGGTGTGTTGGAGGTCCAAAGGCATTAATATCAGCAGATACTGGTAAAAAAATAGTCAATGAGACAGCAGAAAATTCTGATATAAAAATTTCTCTTGATAGCCCGTGCCTAAAAGATATATTAAATAGAATCGGCATTAACTCTGTAGAAGATTTTAATGATAAGTCCAAAACAGAGATTTTTGAAAGAAACTTTGAATAACAATTTATCAGTCGATAATTTTCTCACCTCATGATATACTTATAACTATGAGGTGATAATATATGACCAATTCAATTAAAGCCGCTATTTTTGACATGGATGGTACTCTTATTGATTCCATGTGGGTTTGGCAATCAATAGACGTTGAATACTTGAAGCAAAAAAATTTATCTTTTCCTGAAAATTTACGCTCTGATATAGAACATTTAGGTTTTCAAGATACTGCTGAATATTTTAAAAACAGATTTAATCTTAAAGATTCAGTAGAAGAAATAATTAATGATTGGACACAAATGGCATATAAACATTATGCATATGATATAAAACTAAAGCCATATGCTAAAGAGTACTTGACTTATCTTAAAAATAAAGGTATAAAAATAGGCTTAGCAACAAGTAACTCTCATCTTCTCGTAAAAACTGCATTAAAACCACTTGGAATCTATGATTTATTTGATTCCATAACAATTACAGATGAGGTGAAAAAGGATAAAAGTTTCCCCGATGTCTATCTTCTTGCAGCTAAACGCCTTGGAGCTAATCCAAATGAATGCGTAGTATTTGAAGACATCTTGCCAGCCGTCCTATCAGCAAAAAAAGCCGGTATGACCGTCGTTGCCGTACATGATGAATTTTCTGAAAATAATATATTAGATATAAAAAATGAAGCCCACAAGTTTATTCATTCTTACAATGAACTCATTGCCTAGGAATGCGGGCGAAGTAATAGTATTTTGAAACATTAAATAAAAATCATAAGACTAAGCTCCAAATTATAAAAATACTAAGAAATTTTAATAACTCGCTGAAAAGAAGCTCAGACAAATTAAAATTTCTAAGTCTTTTTATAATTTGAAGCAAGTCTTATTGAATTTTATTTAAATCGTTCCCAAAATACTATTACTTCGCTTAGAATAAATGCTTAATTGAATAAAAGCTTTGGAAAGTTATTACATTTCAAGTATTCTCCTTGGTGAATAATATAAAAAGAACACAAACCATAACTTGAATAATAGAGTTATAGCATAACTGTCTAAATATAACGTCTCACTTTATTCATATATTTTATATATTCTTCTCCGAATTTCTTAATACACCATCTTTCTTCTGAAAGAATAATCCAGTGTGCGGATACTTGAAAACAGATTAATAACGCAAGTAATATCAAAGAATGTGTTAGCAATGCACACCCTAAAAAATAAATAAAATATGCAATGTACATAGGATTGCGGGATACTCGGTATAATCCGTTTAAATTTATTCCATTCATTTTAGGTTTAGCATAATTTACTATAGATACAGCATATAAAATAATTCCTAAACTATATACTCCTAAACCTATGTAAAACCAATAAGAATCAGTTTTGATTTTGAGTACTAATAGGTATAGAAAAATAAAAACGGTTGTAATTTGATAAACCCAGAATGCTACTTTTTCTCTTCCGATTAATGGAGCAAAGAAACCAGCACGTTTAAGTGATTCTTTACCTATTATACTTAAAATTCCATACCTAATAAATATTAGTGGTATTACTGTCAAAAGTGCATTCATTTTACCCCACCTTTTAGTTTTTTGCTCTATAACATTTCTATTTTAGTTATTCTCCCTTTCTAACTATTGTTCATTAAATTATAGTCCTATATAATACTTATTATAATGCAATTTATAAAATATCACACATGCATTGGTTCTTTATTTTTTAAATCTTTTACTTTGGTATATGAATACACTACATTGCTTTGAACTATAAAGTTATTAACCATCCTATATTTTATACAGAAGGATAATTGGTCCTTGTCCAAATCCCAGTTACGATAGAATTTATGAATAGAATAAACCCGCTACAAATCTTTACACCCAAAATTCCGTAGGCACGGAGGAATTTTTTCCCTTGCTTTACTCCAAAAGGGACGGAACAGTGCTGATAAGACAATTTAAAAAAATCTTAAAATACTTAGATATTTCAATTTGTCTGAGCTTTTTTCGCGAGTTATTGAAATATCTTAGTATTTTAAGATTTTTTCGCCTTAGATTTATAGCATTTTTTTAATGTCTCTTCAGCACTGTTCCGTCCCTTTCCTTTCGTTAGGGTTCGATAATATCCTCTTGTAAAATCAGATCTGCTGCAGGTACCCATCCCTTATTATTAACATCTTTATTCAAATCAGTTACTATTTCATACCAAAATACTCCATTAATTTCACCACTATCAACTATCTCAATATTCCTTCCACTTGGTATGCTATCTAATATTTCAGCATTGTCAATTGGAGCAATGTGAAGTTCAGTATCTTTATTTACTATTCCTTTTTTACATTTTACAGGTACATATTTAATCTGAATTGCTTCCTTGTCCTTTTTAACTTTTTCTTCGTAATTCTCTTTTAAGCTTTTCTTTATTTTATTGTTTTGTTTTGTTAAAAACATTAACTGCCTTTTTTGTTTTTCCATCTTTTTTATGAGATCAAATGTAAAATACATACAAATTCCAATAAATATAAGAAAAATAATTATCAACAAAAATTATTACCTCTCGTAAAACATGTATTCACTATACAATATATGTTAAACGATCTAAGTGTATGCTATATATATTGTGAAGTAATAGTATTTTGAAACATTAAATAAAAATCATAAGACTAAGCTCCAAATTATAAAAATACTAAGGTGAATTTTTCTCCGCTTCCCTGCGAAAAATAATATAGATATCAAATTAAATCAGCTATTTAAATTTCACAAGCTTAGTTCAATTATTGGAAGCTTACTTGTCTAAATAGTAATGTACTAATTTAATCTCTGTAATTTATGCCTAAAATTCCGTAGGCACGGAGGAATTTTTTCCTTGTTTTACCCCTAAAGAGAAGTAACAGTGCTGAAGGAACGATTTAAAAAAATTCTAATAAATCTTGATGAAAAAATCGTAAAATCCTTAGATATTTCAATTTGTCTGAACGCTAGTGAGTTATTGAAATATATTAGGATTTTACGATTTTTCCATCTTAGATTTATAGGATTTTTTTAATGTTCCAAAGCACTGTTACTTCTCTTTTAATTACTTGGCATTTGCTATACTAGTTAACTGATATCCGTAATTTTTGTCGCTATATTTAAAAGTGTACTTATAATCAAATGTTTTTTGAGAGTCACTGCCATTATTATTTATATCATAAACCTCATGAGTAACTACTGTACCTGACTTATTATCATTATCAAAAGTACATGAAACAATATCGCAGCTTAGATTATTTTCCTTTATATTTTGGCTATATGCATTAGGTATATATTTTACCTGTTCATTATAAAGTTCACTAGCAGGAGCTATATAAGATGATACATATGAAATATCATTATAATTAACAGCACTGCAGAATGCAGTTATATAATTTTGAACAAGGCTCTTAACTTCGTTTTCATTAGATTGAAGCTCACTTTTTGCATCAGCAAAATTCAAATAAATATCTGCATTTTCAGAGTTGCCATAACTATCTCTTGTTTCACCCATACTCTTTAGCTTTTTGCCGTCCTGTTCAATAACACCATATATGTTAGCATTATTATCAATAGGTCCTATAGGTTCTCTGTCTTTTACTTTTTTACCTGTATCTTCACTATTTACAAAAATCTCAGCATCATCATTATCACTTTTTACATTAACGTATTTTAAATCTTCTAGAACTTTTACTGAAATTTTATTATTAGTAGCTTTTACAGTATCTACATCTTGAGAATTATTAGAAGTACTGTATTTACCCTTGTATGAGCCCTTTACTACGTATTCTCCTGGAATATATGGACCATACTCTTTAGAAAAATCATCACTTGTACTTGTACCAACTTTGGTATTATTAATATAAATATTAGCATCTTTTATCTTAGTTTTCACAGTTATATATGATGCTTTTACTTCTATTTTATAATTTGGAAAGAATAAAAATTTATTTCCATCACGTTTTACATTAAGAATATAAGATGATAAATTAGAATTACTGTTAATTCTATCTGTGTTAAGTGCCTGGTTGTCCAACTGACTTAATGTATTAGTCAAATATGAAGGATTATTTTTAAAATATCTAAGAAGCATAGCCACATTTCCATCATCAATTTTTAATCCGCTATCGTTACATACCATTAATTTTTCCATTTCACTTTTATCTTGCTTATTAACTGCAGTTTTAAAATTATCAACTACTTTTTCTGGACTAGACTGGCTCTTTCCAAAGTAAATAAATATTCCTATTAAAACTATAAGTACCAAAACTGACGCTGCAGCTATTTTTTTATTTTTTGACAGTGGCGCCTTAAATGGTACTGGCAAGTTTTCTTCTTGACGAGCTGGCAATTTTTCTTCTTTTGTATTAAAATTATCGTTTGCTTCTGTTAAAGTTTCATGAGGCTTATTTTCAGCACCCTTTACTTTATTTCCACATTTAGGACAAACAATTTGATCTTCCTTTAATTCATATCCACATTTAGTACAGAATTTCATGTTTAACCGCGCCTTTCTTAAATAATTTAATTATAAATTCAAATTTGAGCTCTGCATAAATGACTGCATTATATTTCTTATGTCTGATTGTATAAATTGTCCCACACATAGACTTCCTAATATTAAAACGAATAAAACTGAAGCCGCTGCAATAAACAAAATTTTATTATTATCTATACTAAATACATTTCTTACAAGTAAAACAAACGTTCCAATACAAATTATAAGTCCTACTAATTCAATAACAAAACCTGCATAATTGGAAGCATAAGAAACTATTATAGCTAATATTTTAAAATAAAAAAATGGTATTACAGATATTATTACGGTATTATAAATTTTTAAAGTATTAACCTTATTTTTATCTACAATACTTATGCCTAAATATAAAATAATAAACATAATTATAATGGTAACTATAAGAACGGCTACATTCTGTACAAAAATAGCCCCATAAGGAACCTTTAAATATTGCCTTATCTTAGAATAATATTCTATAATATCGCTATTTTGTACATTACTTCCTCGTGACCCCATAATATTTGCTAGCGAGTTAATCGTACTAACAAAACTAGTAACCAAATTTTGAATGCTTGAAACAAATTGTTGTACTCTCCATACGCCCAATATTCCGGAAAATAGACATAAAATTATTGTCATGATTATTGTGCTATTTTTTGAATTTTTGGAGATAAACTCTTCACCAGCTGATACAGGTTTTAATAACATATTAGGTAAACATTTAAATACATTTTGTAAATCTGTATTCTCATATTTTACTGGTGCTGTCTCAGTTTTTTCATTTTCGTATTGCTTTGCCCCGCAATTTCCGCAGAACAAATCATCATCTTCCATTTGTGAACCACATTTGTAACAGTATTTCATTTTCTTCCCCCTTAAACTTTTTTGTAATTAATGAATTATTGCATGTTCGTCATAATAGTATAATTAATGACGACTAATTATATTTTACAATGTTTTTTTGTTCTTTTACAGCGTTTTTTTAGGATTTCATGTATTTTTTTAATGAAATTTTAAAAATGAAAATGGTTTCACACAAAAATTAACTCTTATGTAAAACCATTCTTACTATAATTTTCAAATCAACTATTAAATTTCGCCCTGTGAAATTCCTTATTTATACTCTTTCCAAATCAAAAAGGCTATTATAAACACGGCTGCTTCCTTAAAATTTTTTATATCAAATCCAGTTTCCTTTTTTATCTTATCAATCCTATATATGAGAGTATTTCTATGAATATATAATTTTTTAGCCGTACTACTAATATTGAGTCCATTATTAACAAATTCCTCTATAGTGTTAAGCATTTCCGAATCAAAACTATCAAATTTTTCTTTAAACTTATGAAGTATTTCTCGCTTCAGGTTCGTTTCTATATAATATACTATTTTTTCAAAGAAAAGCTTATTGTAATCAATCACCTCATCTTTGAGAGAAAATATTTTCTTAAAGATTAAACTTTCCCTCGCTTTTTCATAATCATCCTTTAAATTAAGCTTTCCCTTTGCGATTTCAACAAAACTAACAATACATTTACAAAATAGATTTGATATCATTGCCTCTCTTATACTTACAGCATGTTCATAGACATCTTCAAAATCACCAACGATTATAATCTCAGATTTATAAATAAAACTTATAATTTTATTTTCATTATACATCTGATTTATTATGTTCAAACCATCGTACACATCAGAATTCAAATTTACAATAAAAATCGCAGAACTACTAGATAAGATACCATTAAGTTCCTTATTTATATTAATACTTTTTCCATCTAAAATATCTACAAGTTCTTTGTATCTCATAGAACGCATTTCATTATACTTATTTTCAATAGAATAGATAAGAAGCTTACTGCATACTTCATACTTCTTATCTATTTTTAATAGAAATTTTTCTTTTCCTAAAGTCAGAGGGCGATATACATTACTGCAATCTTCTGAGTATGAAGCACTTGCATATATTTCTTTTCCATTCTTAGATGAAATTTTAAATTGTATGCCAGAATTCTTTTGGATTTCCTGCAAAAATATCTTCAAATCATCCACATATATCTCTCCTATTTTTCAGATTCCCTTAATAATATAAATTTCTATCAATGCTTTTAAAATATAGTTTTCTCCGTTTCCTTATCAAATACGTGTATTTTGTTTGTATTTATTCCAACTTTAATTTTATCTCCAGCCTTTGACATAGAAGAGCCTGCGACTCTTACAGTAAAATTAGATTTACCTTTAGTTAAATAAATGTATGTCTCAGCACCCATTAACTCAGTAACCTCTACTTTAGCATCAATCACTGCATCATTATGCTTTTCAAGGAATTCAGGATCTTCATCCATGTTTTCAGGTCTTATTCCCATAACGACATTCTTTCCAATATATCCACCATCTTTTAGAACTTTACCAAGTTCCTTTGTGGCAGGAATCTTATCGTCTTCAATTGACAGCATAATAGTTCCATTTTCCTCACTTACCTTTGAATCTACGAAATTCATTTGAGGACTTCCTATAAATCCTGCAACAAACATATTAACTGGCTTCTCATATATATTTTGAGGAGTATCAACCTGGTTAATTACTCCATCTTTCATAACGACTATTCTTGTTCCTAAAGTCATTGCTTCAGTCTGATCATGTGTAACATATATAAATGTATTCTGTAATCTTTTATGAAGCTTAGATATTTCAGTTCTCATTTGAACTCTAAGCTTTGCATCCAAATTTGATAAAGGCTCATCCATTAAAAACACCTTTGGTTCTCTTACTATAGCCCTTCCCATGGCAACTCTCTGCCTTTGACCACCTGATAAAGCTTTTGGTTTTCTATCTAACAAATGCTCTATATCTAGAATTCTAGCAGCCTCTTTAACCTTCTTATCTATAACCTCCTTTGGTGTTTTTCTAAGTTTAAGTCCAAATGCCATATTATCATAAACAGTCATATGAGGATATAATGCATAGTTCTGGAAAACCATAGCTATGTCCCTATCCTTAGGAGAAACATCATTAACCACTTGTCCTCCTATACGTAATTCACCTTTTGTTATTTCTTCAAGTCCTGCTATCATCCTAAGAGTAGTAGACTTACCACAACCTGAAGGACCTACAAATACAATAAATTCTTTATCTTCAATTTCAAGATTAAAATCCTTAACTGCTTCAACATTTCCCTCATAAATTTTATAAATATGTCTTAACGATAAATTTGCCATAACTAATTCCTCCCGCTTTTAAATTATATTTATATTTTAAGACATAGGAAAATGTTTATCTATTCATAAAGCCACCAAATTTTAATCTAAATCTTTGTGCGAAAATCCAAACCCTGATATAAATTATTGGTCCTCATGGTATTATCTATAGAATTAAGAATTTCCCATTTCTTAAGGCTCCACTTTGGTCCTATTAAGAGATTTCTAGGGGCATCTCCTGTAAGCCTATGTATTACAATATTTTGTGGAAGCATGGTTATTGCTTTGCATACTATTTTAACATACTCATCTTTAGTCATAAATTTAAGTTGACCCCTATTATAAAAATCCACCAAAGGAGTGTCCTCTAATAAATGCAGTAAATGTATCTTTATCCCCTGAACATCCTTATGACCAACATAATCTATAGTTGAAAGCATATCCTCCCCTGTTTCTCCTGGAAGTCCGAATATAGTATGAACCACTACATCTATATTTCTCTTTCTGAGATTTTCTACAGCATTATTAAAAACCTCAATACTGTACCCTCTATTTATAAGTTTTGCAATTTTATCATTAGAAGTTTGAAGCCCAAGCTCCACCCAAACATAAATCTTCTTGCTAAATTCCTCTATTAAATCCAAAACATTATCATCTAAACAATCAGGTCTAGTTGCAATAGCAAGCCCTACTACTCCCTCTTCATTTATTGCCTCATTATACTTTTCTCTAAGTACATCTATGGGTGCATAGGTATTTGTGTATGCCTGAAAGTACGCTATGTATTTTCCACTTTTCCACTTTTTCTTCATCATAGCTTTTATCTCTTCAAACTGCACTGGTATTGAAAATCTTCTATCCCCTGCAAAATCTCCAGAACCTCTCTCGCTGCAAAAAACGCAGCCCCCTCTACTTATGGTTCCATCTCTATTGGGGCATGAAAATCCTGCATCCAATGATATTTTAAATACTTTTTCATTAAACTTCTCTCTTAAAAAACAATTTAAACTATAGTAAGGCTTATCACCCCACTTTTTTCTCATATTTTCACTCTGAGTATCACCCAAATTTATACATCTCCTAGTATTATTTTTTAACAGCTGCTATTATTCCATCACCTATGGGCAATAAAGTACTGTAAACCTCATCGCTATCAGCTACTAATTTATTAAACTCTTTCATAGGTTCTGTTAAATTTTTCCATTTTTCGTCTAAATCAAGTACCGGAAATAATGCATCATCAGCTATTAGAATTCCACCTTTTTTTAAAATTCTAACACAACTTTCAAAAAGTACGGGATATAATCTTTTATCTACATCCTGAAATATCAAGTCGTACTCTTCATGAAGCTCTGGAATTATTTTTAAAGCATCTCCAAATTTTAATTCTATGCACTGAGAAACACCTGCATTTTTAAAATTTAGCTTAGCCTGCTCAGCAACTTTTTCATCATACTCTATAGTAGTTATCTTTCCACCGTACTCATTTACCATTTCAGCCATAGATGTAGTTGAATATCCTATACTTGTTCCTATTTCAAGTATTCGCTTAGGCCTTAAAGCCGTGATTATTAATTTTAAAAATCTAGCAGTATCGTCATCTATAACTGGTATAAATTTCTTGAGTTTAGTTTTACTTATAAATTCTTCTTTAGTTATTTTATCCTGATTCTTATATAAATCCTCAATGTACAAGTTAGCTTTATCAAAATCCATTTTTAATTTTCCTCTTTTCTAAAATTATTTTTTAATTTATCTTATTCATTTGTTTTATCAAGATATTTAAGCAATTTAGTAAATTATCAATATCTTTGTCCTCCATGCATCCCAATGAATCAAATAAAAATTTGCTATTTGCTTCTTTATCCATCTCTTCAATAAGTTCTCTTCCCTTATCAGTTAAATACACCCTGCTTATTCTTCTATCCTGCTTGTCTCTTTTTCGTTCTACAAGACCTTTATTTTCAAGTCTTGTTATCCTTTCTGATACTGTGTTCTGTGAATTGTTAATATTTTTTGCTATCTCCCCTACAGTAGGTGCCGCCTTACTATCTTCTACATCAAGCATAAGCTCATCTAATTCTATGAGAAGATGAAATTGCTCAAGGCTCAAGTCATATTTTTTGGTCAAACTATGATATTTTTCATGTATAAGTGAATTTATTTTATCTCTGCATTTTATTATATTTTTTATCTTATCTTCTCTACTCATATTATCCTCCAAAAATAAATCGTGCAACGATATAATCGCCACACGATTTATTTTACTCTTCTAATCTAAATTGTCAATCTTTATATTTAGTTATTTTATAACTCTTTAAATTCCATTCCCATTTTCCAACATTCTTTTTAACCTCAGCATCATCTTTATAATTATCCTTTGCCGCGCTTTCAAATATCAAATACTTATCGTCAAACCTCACAAGCTTTAAGTCAAATTTATCTTGTGGGAATTTTTTATCAATGCTTTTTGATAAAACTTTACCTGCGCCTGCATCATACACCTGTATATGCATAGTTGCATTTTGATTATACTGAACAGCAACCATATCATCAGACTTTGAAAATATCATATTAACTATTTGAGAATCTTTATATACATCTACAGGGCTAAGAGATTTTGCTGCTACCTTAAAAGGCTGACTTTCATCCTCTAAACTTTGATCACTTTGATTTTGAGAACCGTTTTGACCGCCACTTTCCTGCTCTTCAAGATCTGTTATTTGACATATACCAACAAATGGATTAGGACCTGCTGTAGAAATAATGACCGTATCACCAAAATTTGATAAGGTTAAATAACTAAAGGTATCTTTAGAAACTCTTAGCTTATCTACTTTTAAATCATCTTTCTTAGAAAAAGCATACTCCGGTATACCTCTCAAATTGATAAGTATATTGCTCTTAGCTTCATCTTTAATCTTTACCATTAAATTTCTTTTATATTGAAATACTTCTTTATCCAAACTGCTGTCTATTTTATCTATAACATACTTTCCCTTATCCTTTTTAATCTTAAAAGTATAATCATCTACACTGGTATAGGGTGAATGTTCATCAGCACTTACAACATTTACTTCTATATCTGCTGTAGTTCCCATTTCTCGAGTATTTATTACCTTATAGGATGACACCTTAAGATAATGCGTATTTACACTTTGAGCCTTCTTTTTAAGACCTTTGCTATACATACGATTCATAGCTGAAGTATCGTTACTCATATAGCTATTCATATATGCTTCAACCGTTTTAATTGCACTATTAATTTTAAACTCATTTATATTTTGTAATTTTTTATTTTTCTTGCATCCCACCATAGTAAATACAAGCAAAAAAACACAAATATAGCTGAAGAATTTTTTCATGAGTAATTCCCCCAATATATCATTTGTAATTATAGTTTGCTCAAAATTCATAAACATAATCACTATTTTTATAAAAATGTACTATAATAAAAAAATTTTAATTATATATAAAACAGTACATAAATGTGTAAGGAGGATTTTATGAAAAAAAATTTTAAAATTATCTCTACCGTTGCGGGGATTTTTATAGGTACAGTAGTTGGCGCTGGTTTAGCCTCCGGTCAGGAAATATTTCAGTTTTTTTCATCTTATGGTTACAAGAGTTTTTTAGGTTTAATATTTTGCGCCATAATATACATAACAATTGGATTTATAATAATAAAACTGAGTATGAAGTTTAATCTTCATTCTTATAAAGATATAATCTCCCTAACAAGCCCTGGAGTTTTAGGAAAAATAATAAATATTATGACTAGCTTTTTTATGATAAGCAGCTGTTCAATTATTTTAGCTGGAAGTGGGGCTCTTTTTAATCAGTACTTTAATATTCCCAAATGGCTTGGAATTATGTTTACACTTTTAGTATCCTTAATAATAACTCTCAAAAACACCGATGGGTTAATAAAAATAAATTCAGTTATAGTTCCCATGCTTATTTTAACTATAGTAACTACATTTACACTTTATCTGATGCTCCCAAGAAATTTTTTGTACAACCCTGTTCCCATAAAAAAAGGCTCCTATATATTATCAAGTATATTGTATGGAGGTTTTAACATATTATGCTGCTCAGGAGTTCTTGTACCCTTAAGTTCTGAAAACAACATAAGCTTTAAAAATTTATTTTTAGGTGTATTTATAGGTTCAATCGTACTAACAGTTATTTCTGCTATGATAAATTTTTTACTTATTTCAAATATCCCATTTATATTTAAATATGAAATACCTTTGCTTTACGTGGCAAGCAGTTTAAGCAAATCAATACAATTTGCCCTGCTTCTAATAATATGGTGTGAAATGCTCTCAACTGAGGTTTCAGACATATACAGTATAGGAAAAGCCCTTGAAAGCACATTTAATCTTTCTTATATTAAGTCAACAATTTTGATGTCAATAATAGTTATTCCCGTATCTCAAATAGGCTTTAAAAATTTAATAACATTTCTATATCCAGCCTTCGGATTCATAAGTATAATATTTATGGTACAATGTATTTGTTTCTATATAAAAAATAGATAAGGAAGTGCTTAAAAAAATGAATCCGCTTGAAAACTGCAAGCTCTGTCCAAGACAATGCAGTATAAATAGATTAGAAAACGAAAAGGGCTTTTGTAAATCCGGCAGCAGCGTAAAAATAGCAAGAGTCTCCCTACACAATTGGGAGGAACCATGTATCTCAGGAAAAGACGGCTCTGGAACCATATTTTTTTCTGGCTGCACTCTAAAATGTGTCTTCTGCCAGAACCACGAAATAAGTCAGGAAGGCGTTGGAAAAGAAGTTTCCATAGAAAGGCTAAGTGAAATATTCTTAGAGCAACAAGAGCGAGGTGCTAACAACATAAATCTCGTAACTCCAACCCATTATGTACCTCAAATAATAGAAGCCATTAAGCTTTCAAAATCAAAAGGTCTTAGTCTTCCAATTTTGTATAACTCAAATGGCTACGTACCTCTAGAAACCCTTAAACTTTTAAATGGATACATAGATGTATATTTGCCTGACCTTAAATACTTTAACGACAAATACGCAATAAAATACTCAAAAGCTCCAAATTATTTTAAGGTAGCTTCAACTGCAATAAGGGAAATGGTAAGACAGGTTGGTGAGCCTAAATTTGATTATAATGGTTTAATTAAAAAGGGCGTTATAATAAGGCATCTAATGCTGCCAGGGCTTTTATTTGATTCAAAAAAAGTAATGGATTATATATTTAATACTTTCGGTAATTCAGTTTACGTAAGCATAATGAACCAATACACTCCTACTTTTAATGCTAAAGAATATCCTGAAATAAACAAACCTTTAAATCCAAAGCATTATGATGCACTCATAGATTACAGTTTATCTATAGGCATAGAGAATGGATTTATACAAGATTCCGGAACAAACTCTGAAAGCTTTATACCGGAATTTGATTTGAGGAATTGCTAAAATAAAATGTTGATATACTTATCAGGTGAGAAGTTTACCTATGGCAAAATAAAACTGTTACTTTGAACTAATTATTTCTTCTTTCTCGGTTTTGTTTCTGGCAGTTCTTTGTAAGCAGCATTTACAATTTGCCTTAGGTACTCTCTGTCATCTAAAATTTCAATTAGAAAATATGGTTTTACCCCTTCATAGGGGGGGCTGCTTCTATAACTTCATGCAATAATTTTTCTACTTACCATATCCTACTTTTATTTTGCTAAGTCTTGTCTCTGCATTAGCTTTATTTTGCATCATATTATTGTTTTCAATAAAACTGTTTCTTGATGATGCAGTATTGTTGTTAACTACTATTAAGTAATTCCACCAATTACTTATACCATTCATTAACTCGTTGTCGGCATAATATCTGTCCTGTCCTTTTGGCTGACCATCACTATAAGTTTCATCCCAGTTGTTAGGATCATATGTTTCAAAATATGTCTTACCATCCACTACTATGTATCCTTTTACAACAATGAAATGTCCTCCTTCGTAATCATAAAATCTTCCCACTCTTTGTTGTGGGTTATCATTATAACTAAGATAGCTTGTATCTATACATAATATAACTATATTCCCACGTTTTAATGTACTTTTTAAAAGATTTTCTCCACTATTTTCTATCACAGAATATTTAGCATTATTTAAACTAAGATAATTTGTTACATCAGTGGTTCTCCACCATCCACCACCTTCAAGATAAGTATTTCTTGCATCTTCAGCTGTTTTTGAAAAATTACTGTTATACCATTTTAAAGCCATTGTGGTACTTGATGGACCGCAGTTATTATTTGAGTAAGCACCTGTATTTCCTTGATCAATATACCAAGAATATGGTTTATTATTAGATATATGTTCACTTTCATATTCTCCTAATCCCCATTTTTCAAGAGTAGACCTTGGAATAGTTGTCCCTGCTTTTGATTTTGCTAGCTGAGTGACATTATAAGATTTATTACTAGATATGTTTTTTGCATATACTGAATTATCTGCTAAGACAGACGTATTTGCTAAAAATGTAGCTGATGCAACTAGTGCAACTAATGATTTCAAAAAATTTTTTTTCATATTATTAACCTCTCATATAATAAATTTATACTTCTAAAAAATTTTGATAAGCTAAACCAAACACTTCTTTAGCTTTATCGCTTATAGTAATAACATGTTTTATACTATATGAGAATATTTAACATAAAGTTTACAAAATATTGTATGTACTTCATAAAAATTTATTTATTACTAATTTTATTGAAATACTTATGTATTTTTGAAGCATTGCTGATATTTATTATAGCAAAAGGCACCAATGATTTTATTTATTATCATTGATGCCTTTGTCCGATATCTATATATTGTTATATTATATCTTATACTTATTCAAATCCGTCCTGAAGTTCTCTGCAATCTTTTCAAATTCCCTTATCTTCTTTGTTAAATCTTCTATTTCACCAGTATAACTAGTTACGCTGGCACTTACTTCTTCAGATGAAGCGGAATTTTCCTCTGCGATGGAAGCTAGTGTTTCCATCTTGTTGTATACTTGTGATATTGATTCAGCTTCTCTGTTTAATTCCTCAACAGTTTTTATCATAGCATCAGAAACAACCTTTGCTGAAGCATTTGCATCACGACTTAAATTTCTTACACTGCTTAAATTTGATATTTCACCCTCTAAAACTCCGTACTGAGTCTCTATTCTCATTACAAGGTCATTTATATTTACTACAAATTGCTCAAGATTAGTATTTATACTTTGAACAGCATTTTTAGTCTGCTCAGCTAATTTTTTTACTTCCTCAGCAACAACTGAAAATCCCTTGCCAGCTTCTCCAGCACGTGCTGCTTCGATTGAGGCATTTAATGCAAGCAAATTAGTTTGCTCTGAAATCTCCGAAACCATTGAAACTATACTAGTTATGTCCTTAGCCTGATTAGAAAGCTCTACGCCCTTATCCTTGACCTCTTTAAACTCATTTATACTATTTGTTATATTTCCACTTGTTGTATTTACACTTTCATAACTGTTATTTATTTTGCTTATTGTGTCTTCAAGTTGAACTTTATTTTGGTTTTCTATATCAACTACACGTTTTAAAGAATTTATATTGTCGTTAAGTACTGTTACACTGCTTTGAGTGTTATCAGCTTGACTTACAGCACCGTCGGCAACCTGTTCAACTACCTCAGATATTTCCTTTGAAGTACTGTCCATATCCTTGGTTATAACATTTATGCTTTGAACAAAAGTACCCATTTCATCAGTAAGGCCTTTAAAGCCAACAAAATCTTTGATTAAATTTTTTCTGTATTCTTTTAATTCATTATAAATTTCTTCCCAAAAATCTGAAGTTTCTATAGTTCCATCCTCTGAAAATTCATTACTTTTTAATGATGATATTTCTTTCTTTATAGTATTTAAAGGTCTCATTAATAGTTCTGATGCTATAAATGATGCTGCCGCTGGTATCACTGCACAAATTAATGCTTTTACTAAATTATTTACTCCAAGTATTGGCACTGAAGTAATTGCTGCAATAATAAAAACAAATATTGCAATTTTAACAGAAATATTTTTTATAAATCCTAAAGAAAGTATTTTATTTACCTTGAAGCTCTTTCTATAATATATGTCTTTATCAAAGGTAAATTTATATGAAACACTTTCATTTGTTTTTTCAACTTCACTCATGCCAAGATTTTCATGGAAAAAGTCAGCACTTCCCTTTATGAGTCCTTTTAAATAAGGAAACATTCCTCTCTTGGATTTATACGTAAAAATTGCCTCTCTATTAGATATTGGTTTTATTAATATAAGTGGAGGCTTGGCACCTGGAAACTTTTTGGTCATAACCACATGCACATCAAACATAGATTTAAAAAACGAATATAAGTTCTCATGTTCAAAAAATGCGGGAAAACTTTTATGGAAAGCATTTATATTATCCTCTCCTATTTTTTCCCAAATTATGTCTTTATCTTCCTTAACTGCACTCGATATATTTTCAATGAATTTATTTACCTTGTTATCATCAACATCTTCAAGTGGAGAAAATAACTTTTTTCTTCCGAATCCAGCTTTTTCAAGTGCATCTTCTACTACATCTTTTCCATACAGTCCTTTACATGTTTTTACCCATGTTCCTACTACCGTTCCTTTCATGCGTTCTTTCCCCTTTCATAGAAAAATATATTTCCTATGATAATTATACAATATAAATCCGTTTTTGTTAATAATAATTATTAATTAGATTGCATTAAATATAATTTTGTGGATAATTAATATATGGAACCGGCTTATCTGTGTACGCTATAGGTGGAAAAAATATTCCTTCATCTTCAGTGTAATCGTCCCTCAGTTCTCCTATCTTAGTTACTGCAACATATATGTCTGAAATTCTATACCAGGTAGCATAGTCCACATTTCCTATAGGTGGCATGTTAAATATCTTTTGAAATTGCAACACAGATTTTCTAGTTGCATCATTGTAAATGCTGGTTACTGCAACTTTAGGAATTGCAGGATAATCTACAGAAATTCTATTTAGGTAAGTTTGAATAGTTCTAACTGGATTTCCCGTAGAACCTACTTTTAAAACATATCCAGGATACGACATTGGTATACCTTTTACCTTTTGAGCTGTGGCAAATTGAACATCAGAGCCATAAAAATTTCTAATAATTTGAGGCGCATTTTTCCCCTGATCGCCAAGGTACTTACTTCCCCATTGAGTTAGCCATCCAGGGCAGCTTACATTTTTCCCATCACAAAATTGCGTTAAAAGCGGCTGTTTTCTACCTGGACGCTTAATGTATGTTGAAAATACATCATCAACTACGTTACTTATACTTTTATATATATTACGTCCATAATTAAATGCTTGATCAAAAGCTGTTGAATTTGTTATGGTAAAATCCTTTCCTTTTCCCCTATACCATTCTGTATAAACTCTATTGAGTACGAAAGAAACTATACATAAAACATTAGCTCTTATGGTGCTTTCAGGCCAAGTTGAGAATATTTCACATGAAGCTACGTTCTTTATATAATTAATAAATCTCACTGTATAATTTGGTGCTGCTGCATCCGGAGGACCCGCATGAACAACTATATATTGAGGCACCTGAGGTTCTGGCAAAACAACAAAGCCACTAGGCGGCGGTACCATTGGCTTTTCTGGATCTTCCGGTATTTTACGAGGATAATTTCCAACAAGCACATTTGGCCTTATCTCTATAATAACCTCCTGCCTTTCTCTAGCAGGTGGTAAATTACAATCCTGCATTGCCAAACTATTTGGCATTACCTGACAGCCTTTTATAAGCTTTGGGCTTAAACCTGAAGCTTCAACTCTTACATCATAAAGACCATAAGGAATTTGATTTGTTGGATTCATTGAATATTCAAGTGGCGGCGTATCAAGCTCTACTTCCTGTGTAAGACCTGAACTATCCGTTGAAACCACTATGCTTTTTTCATTTCCAGTGCCGGTACCACTTGATTTAGTTATGGTAACCTTTGATTTTTCTACCGGTATATAGTCATCTCCCTTAAAAACCTGCATTTGCAATCTACCTTTTGCCATAATAAACCCATCCTTAATTAAAATTATTCATTATACATTAATATTCAAATGCAGTAGATTCTATTACTACTTTTTATCCAAAAATTTTTTTATCTCATTAGGCACTCTTACAAAAACCCTGCTTTTCTTTTCACTTCTCATTCTTTCAAAGACACCATTTAAGTCAAGAAGACCATAACCAATTTCACGATTAGGATAAACCTCTCCTTCACGCCTTGCCGCCCCCCTTATAATATAAGTTTTTATTTTGGTTGAATACATTGTTTTATCATTTCCGTCAACAATTCCCCATTGAAGCATTAAGATAACTGCTCCTGCAAGAACAGCTGAAGCTGGGCTGCTCCCTGTCATTGTTGCAGTCTCTCCATTATTTCCTACAGTAGGTACCTCATATCCTCCTGCTCCCACTATAGGCGCTATTCTATCATCCCTCGTATAACCTCTACCAGAGCTTGCTATTAAAGTATTGTTATCCTGATTATAGTAACTACATACTATTGCGCTTTCACTGGTTGCGGGTACCGTAAGAGTTATATACTGAGAAGGATTTAAAAATTCCGTTCCTTCTTCCAAAAGAGCCCTTTGAGGCATCCAAGCATTGTATTGTCCATTAGATATATATTCACCAGTTAAAGTGAGCTTCCATACGCCTGGTTTTATATCCTGTATATATACGCTTATAAGTTCGTCCCCCGTAAGTTCCTCTGGAAAATTGTATTTCACATAAACCGTACTTTCTTCATAAACCAGTTTTGTAGTATATTGACCCTTGTATTTAACAGGAATCTTGTCTATGATTTCACCAGAAGGAGAAGTTAAGCTCAGGGAAACCCTATCCGGCTTGTTAAACCATATATTCATAGGGAGATTCTTTTGATTCTGTCCCGATTTAAATTCAATCACATTTACATCATTTGTACTTTTAAATATTCCCGAAGTATGAGTATTAGTATCGCCCTCATTGCCAGTACCACATACCACTGCAACTCCTCTTATCCTTGAAATCTGATCTATATACCTTTCCACAAGTGAATGTCCATCGTGACCACCCTCATTTGTTCCTAATGGAATATAGATGACTATTGGCATATTAACCTTATGAGCATAATCAAACAAATATTTTATTGCTTGAATTATAGCTACACTGGTAGTAGTAAAGCACTTTGGAGTATCCATTATTCCATAGCGGTTAAGCGAAATCTTTTTTGCTTTCGCAAGCTTAACTACCGCAAAAGTACAATCCGGTGCCGCTCCTACGTATTTACCACGTCCTCCTATTATGCTGGCGACCTTCGTACCATGACCATCTTCATCCCTAGAATTCACCTTGCTGTATGGGTCCCCTTTATTTTTACTTAGGGCAATTGCCTCATTTATCTCTGTTGATGAATATTCATGTCCATGACTTATTTCTTTATTCTTTGGATCATACACTCCAGTTTGATCCCATATAGTCATAATTCTGGTTGTATTGTCCTCATACATAAACTCGCTGTTTAAATAATCTATACCTGTATCTATAATACCTGCAATAACTCCCCTGCCTGTAAGTGTCAAATACGGATTATCATGAAATTTATTGATATTCGCAGTATCAAGCGGTGATAAAGCACACTGAGTATAAATTGCTGGCATCTCAACATAAAGTATTTGAGGAACAGCCTTTAAAAGATCCTCCTGCCTATTTCCCTGTACGCTCACAATATAGTAATTGTTTCCTATAGGAAATGCACAAGCATAGTCTAATTTTGAAATAGCATTAATAATATCGCTGTCTGCTTCAACTGTCATGTTCATGTAATCTTCTTTAAAATATATATTTTCGCATGACTTTTGAGTCTGCCTTAAAAGCTTTTTATTTCTTGTGATAATTAAGCTTAGAGTATCGTTTAAGCACACTGCACCATAGCCAAAAGTTGGATCAGGGTAAATAACATCCTCCCTATTTCGTTTTGCTCCCTTAAGCAAATAATACTTTAGTCTATCTCCATACATGTATAAATCGTTTCTAAGAACTATCCCCCACTGCATTAAAAGCGCACAAATACCAGATACAGTAGGTGCTGCCATTGATGTTCCAGAAAGGCTATCATAACCTCCACCAGGAACTGACGATTCTATATTTTCTCCCGGCGATACCACATCGGGTTTTATGGGATTTCCTGTTTCTCGTCCTCTTCCTGAAAAACTTGATATTGTCCCTGTAACATGATTATAACTTCCAACCGTCACCGCATCCTTTACTGTTCCCGGAATACCAAGAGTATCATAAACATTTGGTCTTAAGAATCTAGTCTTTGGATTAAGCCCCTCTGCTATAGGCATCCATATATCATAAACACCCTTAGTTTTAGATTTTTTAGTTATAGTTATCATCCAGATTCCTGAAACAAGAGCAGCCGAGTCAGATGTAAGGCTTATTAAAATTTCACCATTTAAGCTAAAGGGTTTTGGACCGCTGTAATATATAAAATACCTATCATTTTGTATACGCCCATTACTGTAACCTTCTTTTATATTAATTACCCCTGTGGACACATTAGCTGGATTTTTAATTTCTATACTTATATCCTCCGTAAAACTTTTGTACATCTGAAGAGTTATGATTTTCTCATCTTCACTTATATTCATAGATATAGTTTGAGTATCCTTTAATTCTGACCCCACATGATGTCCCCTATCTCCCTCATTTCCAGCTGAAATTACAAAATTTATTTTTTCAAGTAGACATATATTTTCTATATACTGCTCAAGAAGACTTGTTCCATCATGAGCTCCATCATTAGTACTGAAACTCAAGTTTATTACAAGAGGTACATTCATTGAATTGGCTCTATCTACTAAAAATTTTACCCCGCGCATAAGCTGTGTACTTTTCCCATAAACGGTCTTGCCCTCTCCTGTCATTTTAACCATTGCAATGCTGCTCTCATAAGCAGGTCCAAAATGTCTTCTGTCTATATTTCCGCCTCCGCAGGCTATTCCCGCAACATGTGTCCCATGTCCCAAATCATCTCTTTCTGGCACTACTGAAAATGGGTTATTAGACTTAATTGCTCTATTTATATCATTATTATTCCATACCTTGCCTCCAGAACTTAAATCATATATATACTGAATCCTGCTGGTACCATCTTTGTTCATAAAAGCTTGATGTGTATAATCAATACCTGAATCTATAAATCCAACTAATACTCCCTTACCAGAAAGCTTATATACATCCCAGGCACTTAAAACACAGCTTGCTTCATTAGCAGGAAGAAAATCAGCATAAAGATTTTTGGGCAGTTCTATATATTGAATTTGAGGTATGCTACCCAATTTATCAAGATTGTTTATTGATATTGTTACAATGCCGAAGCCAAAACCTAAATCTTCAAAAGTTCCTCCTAATTTATCCACAGAATTCTTTAAATTAACAGGGTTATCCACAAATTTTATCACAACTTCAACATTTTGAGCTGTACCAATAGCTTTGAGTGTTAATAACTTATCTTTCACATTTTGTGGGACATTAAAAAATAAACCTAAAAATGCATCACTCTTATCCGTAAAAATCCCTCCGAGAATAAATATATCAATAAAATATATGCTTATATATGTAATTAATGTTATATAAAAAAGTTAATATAAATTTATACATACACAAAAGTATTTCATATACACCTGGATATATTTCTGGTAAAATAAAAGAAAATTTATGCAGGAGGTATTTTAAATAATGAGAAATCCAGAGCAAACAATTGGCAATCTGATTGATAAAAGTAATATAACAATTATTAGTTATGTAGATAATGAAGGTTTTCCCATCAGTAAAGCAATGCTATCCCCGCGTGAACGTGAAGGAATTAAAACGTTTTGGTTTTCAACAAATACATCATCAAATAAAGTAAAATATTTTCGTGAAAACCCCAAGGCAAGTATATACTTTTTTAATAGACGTTTTTTTAGAGGAGTAAGCCTTGTTGGAATAATAGAAGTCATTGAAACACCAGAGGCTAAAGAAAAATTATGGCGTGATGGTGATACCGTGTACTATAAGCAAGGTGTGACTGATCCTGATTATTGTGTATTAAAATTCACAGCCAAAAAAGGTCGCTACTATAGTAGTCTCAAATCTGAGGATTTTGATATATAAATTTTAATATTACACTAATATCAAATATTCTTAAAACATAAAAAGGGAAGCCATACTTCAGCTTCCCCTAAAAACCACTTAATCTATTAAACATAAAATTCTATCTTAACTATCTTACCTATAATCTTTATGTCATTTGCCTGAACTGTTTGAGTCATTAAATTTCCATTATTGCTTATAAGTAATAGTTTGTTTCCGTCCAATCTTTTTATTTGTCTTAAAACTCTCAAGTTATTGTACTCAATAAGACAAATAGCATTATTCTCAATTTCTCCTGTCATATGTCCAAATGCTATATCGTCCTTCATTATTCTAAATCCTGTCATATCATTATTTTCAATTTTTATAAAGAAAACTTTGTCCTGATTAAATCCTTCAATTTTGTTATCCACAACAGGAAGAGATTTTTTAGAAATTACATTCTTAAATGAATAATCATACACAGGTACACTCTTTAAAATAGAACTAAATGCATCGGTCCAAACTGCATTTGTTTCCTTCTTCTTTAATGGAG
This sequence comes from Clostridium pasteurianum, assembly GCF_001705235.1. NCBI lineage: Bacteria > Bacillati > Bacillota > Clostridia > Eubacteriales > Clostridiaceae > Clostridium > Clostridium pasteurianum. Next base: position 2,717,936 of record NZ_MCGV01000001.1, on the reverse strand, counting down.
TTTTAAAAGCATACTTAGACTCATTTGTTTCCTCTTCTTCATTTGCAATCATATTTATATCATTAATATCTTTACCAAATAATTTTTTTATTCTATGTATCATATTATCATTTATAACTTTTCTTCCACATTCAACTTCATTAATAAACTTCTCTGCTACCCCTAATTTTTTAGCAAACTGCTTTTGAGAAAGTTTAGCTTCTTCTCTGATTTTTCTAATTTTTTCTCCTGCTCTATTCATATAATACCATCCCTTTAAACTTATATTTTGCTATTAGGCCAACAGTAATAAAGGAACATTAAAAAAATTCTATAAATCTTATCGTAACTGGGGTTTGAGTCTTTAGACCCATTATCCTTCTTTATAAAATACAGGCCATCTTAATATTTACGACTAATAACTTTGATCTGAAAACTTATATAAACTTCTTATAAAGGGAGCTTGCCTGTTTAAAGTAAAGAAGGATAATTGGCAAAGTCCAAACCTCGTATATAATAATTTTACAATTTTTTCATCAAGATTTATTAGAGTTTTTTAAATCATTCCTCCATCACTGTTAATCCAATTTAGGAGTAAAAACAAGGAAAAAATTCCTCCGTTCCTACGAAATTTTAAATACGAACTGACTTGATTTTTAATATTTTTCGTAGCGGAACGTAGAAAAATTCACCTTGCTTCTACTCTATATGGGAAGTAACAATATTTTGAAAACAATTTAAACAAAATTCAATAAGTCTTGCTCCAAATTATAAAAAGACTTAGAAAGTTTAATTTGTTTGAGACTAGAGTCGAGTTATTAAAATTTCTTAGGATTTTTATAATTTGGGGCTTAGACTTATGAGTTTTATTTAATGTTTTAAAATATTGTTACTTCCCATTCTTTAGATACCATTCACGTTCTTTGTTTAATTCCTGGAGTAAATGCTTTACAGTCCAATTCATAGATGTAGGGGTTACCGATGCAAATATAGGTGAGCTTTTACCTATACCTCTTATAGCTTTTATAGCTGTCTCAACTTGTTTGTCTGTAAATTTATTAAACAAAACAAGCTTACATGCTGGCAATTCCTCATCATATGTTGAAACACTTAGACCCTTTATTATATCCCTGACTTTCATATTGCCCATATTTTTATTTATTGTTGAAAAACCAGGAAGTTTATTTTCACTTACAATCTTTTTTAATTCTTCAATTTCATTTTCCTCAAATCCATACACATACATTCTACTATTGTTCTTCATCGTATCCCCTTCTTTGCATAAGTTTTTACTTTAACAAAAATATCACCCTATAAAGTACTTTTGAAACTTCATATCTATTTCCAGTGATGACACATTTTCATTCAATTTTATAATCAAACATCCACCTGGCAAAACAATGTCAACATCACTTTTTAGTATATCAAAACTTTCATCTTCATCAGCTAGAATATTTCCGATTTGAAGAAACTCATCCATATCTTCTTTTAATATATAGTCCAAGTTAAAAATGCTTTCTCTATTGCTGCAAATCCTGCAATCATCCTTACCCATAAATACATCTACAGAATCTATTTTCCCATATAAATTTAATTTAATGCCATAAATAATATATATATTTCCACTATTTTTATGATTAGCAATAGTAATGCAGTTAGCAGGCTCATTCCATGAGAATTTAAGGTTTCTATCTTCAATGTCATTGTCATTTTTTAAATATTTATCCTTATCTACATTACTTAAAGTAAAAACTTTCATTTTACCACCTTATTTCACTAGTTTTTATGAAGATGCTCCTAATAAACTCACTATTAATTTATTCATCAAAAAAACATTATGTGAAATAAAATAGAAAGCAAAAATATATAAAATAATATTAATCAGTTAATTAAAAATATCACTCTACTTCAAATGTAAAAGCTTAAAACTTAAATCTATTATTTTGCTATCATCAAGAGAATTGAGCATTTTTACTTTTCCCTTTTCTTCATTTCTATTTAAAATATTATAAATCTTGAGTTTCCTCTTAAGTTGTAAAACAGTTCCCTCACTGCCATCAATTATAGGCACATCTTTTGGAACAAGTTTTGCAATTTCTTTTTTAACAAACGGGTAATGAGTACATCCAAGTACAAATGCTGATATATCATTTTCTAAATACTTTTGAAGTTTACTCATTAAATAATCTTGCATTTCTTTTCCCTCGACTATGCCATCTTCTATAAGCTCCACAAGACCTGGGCATGGAAGTTTTACTATCTCAGTTTCTTCAGCATATTTTTTCATGAGATTTTCAAACTTCTTTTCAGAAAGAGTCATTGGTGTTGCCATTATTATTATTTTGCCTTTTCTTTTTAATTCTACTGCTGGTTTAAGGGCAGGCTCTATCCCTATTATAGGAATACTCTTATATCTCTTTCTAAGTTCTTCTATTGCCGCACTAGTTGCTGTATTACAGGCCACAACAAGTGCTTTTATATTCATATTTAAAAGCTGTTCCACTACATTAAAAGTTAAATTTCTTACTTCTTGAACGTTTTTTATCCCATATGGTGCATTTTTTGAATCTCCATAGTAAATAAAATTCTCATGCGGCAGCTGTTTTAAGGCTTCTCTTAAAACACTTATTCCTCCAACACCAGAATCAATAACACCCACAGGATTATTTCTTATATCCACAAATACCACCTCTTATGTTCTATAATTATAATATCATAAATATTACAAATTTCTATAGTAAATAGGTTATAGATTTATTCCTCACTTCATTATTATTTTCAAATAGTTATATACTGTATTACATTTTATACCCCGTCTAACATTTAATTAAAATTATTTACTTTTTTTACATTAATATTTTTTAAAATTCCTTCTAATTTATTTACTTTTAGTCTATAATATAACATGTATTCAAATATATGGAGGATATTATGGCATATGTTAGAGAGATTAATATTTAAGATAATAATTTTAAGTAAACATAAATGTAATCATGACTTTTTAACTGAAATTTTATCTTCAATAAAAAGCAAAAATTCTTCTGTAAGTATCCTACATGCCTACTCAACAGAAGAATGTAAAATAATCATAAATAATAACAGCGATGCATCAGTATTATTTATAGACTCTGAAAACAATATAAATTCAATATCGGTAAAAAATGAATTATTAATAGTTAATTATATAAGAAAAGTTTTAAAAAACAAAAGTATCCAAATAATACTTAAAAACAAGTTTCTAGGTAATTACTCTCCTGATAAAATAATTATGAACTACGATATAAATGAGTTTCTCTACGATAAAAATCTTGATAGAGCTATGATTCTATCCTCGGTTATTTCTTCATTAAAATCCTTTGAAATTATTAAAGCTTCTGAAAATAGTAAAAGGGGATTAGAAGATGTAATTAAAAGTTCTTCTATTATCTTTGAAATTCACTCCATTGGCAAATTCTCCATAGGAGTTTTAAATCAATTATCCTCAATTATTAAATCATATAATAACCTTTCATCTTATAATGAATCCTGTTTTGTAGCTATCAAAAAGAATAATGCTTTTTACATATCACAAGGCAGAGGACGATTTTCTTCTGCTAATGGCAAAAATATAAAAAAAGTTGTTTCATTAGCAACATTACGAGAATTTAATATTGTAATTCATGCCAAAAAAAATAAATACTCAAGTGACCACTTTACCATATATTTTACTAATAATTTTAATTCAAGTATGATAATTTATTTTGAAAAGCTTAAAAACTTACCAAAATCATGTATAAATATCATAGAATTATTTTATAAAAATATGTCTATAGCCTTTGACAATATATGCCTTAATCTTGAACTGGAATCAACTCAAAAGGAAATAATACTAACTCTTGGAGAAATATCCGAAGCTAGATCCCATGAAACAGGTCATCACGTAAGAAGGGTTGCAGAATATTCTAATCTCTTGGCTTGTAAATACGGATTGCCTTCCAATGAAATTAAAATTTTAAAACTGGCATCACCTATGCATGATGTTGGAAAATTAGCAATACCTGATTCCATCTTAAATAAACCTGCTTCTCTCACAAGAGAAGAATTTGAAATAATGAAGACTCATTCTAAAATAGGCTATGATATGCTGAAATCCTCAAGCAGAAGGATTATGAAAAGCGCTGCAATAATAGCTCTAGAACATCATGAAAAATTTGATGGGACTGGCTATCCATATGGCCTTAAAGGTAATAGTATACATATATATGGCCGCATAACTGCTATAGCCGATGTCTTTGATGCTCTAGGGTCAAAGCGTGTATATAAAGATGCGTGGAGTCTGAATGAAATATTAATGCTTTTTAAAAAAGAAAGAGGACATCATTTTGATCCCATATTAATAGATATCTTTTTTGATAATCTAAATTCCATATTAAGCATAAAAAATACATTCTCAGACTGAATAAAATGAACTAACATTGATTTGTAACATTAAAAAAATTCTATAAATCTAAGTAAAAAAATCGTAAAATCCTAAGATATTTCAATAACTCGCTGAAAAAATGTTCAAACAAATTGAAATATCTAAGTATTTTACGATTTTTTTACCAAGATTTATTAGAGTTTTTTTAAATTGTTACTTCATCAATGTTAGTTCATTTTTGGAGTAAAACAAGGAAAAAATTCCTCCGTGCCTACGGAATTTTAGGCATAAATTGCATACATTCAATTAGCAAATAGCTTATTTACTGTGATATCTATATTATTTGATCTTTAAATAGTTTAATATATTAGTCATTATTAACAAAATCATACACGAGGCTTGGGCGAAGTCCATTATCCTTCTTAACTTTAAACAAGCAATCTCATATTATAAAGGATTTAGATAAGTTTTTTAATTAATAAATCAAAATTGTTAGCAGTAAACAATAAGATATCCTATATTTTATAAAGAAGGATAATGAACTAAAACCTAAGTCTTATGTATGCTGCCGATCATCACAAATTAATGATGACTAATACATTAATTTATTTAAAAGCCAAGAATTTAAAAAATTAAAAGCTTTCTGTAGCAAAGCGTAAGAAAGGTATCATTGCTTTACCCTCTAAGTGAAGTAACAGTGCTGAAGGAACGATTTAAAAAAATTCTAATAAATCTTGGTAAAAAAATTGCAAAATACTTAGATATTTCAATCTGTTTGAACATCCTTCCAGTGAGTTATTGAAATATCTTAGGATTTTGCAATTTTTTTACCTTAGATTTATAGAATTTTTTTAACGTTCCTTCAGCACTGTTACTTCCCCATGCTTTTTGACTTGTTTGTGCATGCATCTACTGCTTCCATTACTGCTGCTCTAAATCCGCTCTCTTCAAGAGAATAAACTGCTTCAATAGTTGTTCCTCCTGGCGAACATACATCATCCTTAAGTTTACCTGGATGCTCTCCTGTTTCAAGTACCATTTTAGCTGATCCTAAAACAGATTGTGCTGCAAATTTATATGCTTTTTCCCTAGGCATTCCATTTAAAACTGCCGCATCTGCCATAGCTTCAATAAACATATAAACATATGCTGGAGAAGAACCACTTACTCCTGTTACTGTATCCATTAAGCTTTCATCTACAACTTCACATTTTCCAAATGAATTAAAAATTTCTATTATATCGTCAAGCTCCTTTTTTTCAATTCCCTTACCAGGAGTTATCGCAGACATAGCTTCACCAACAAAAGCAGGCGTATTTGGCATAGCTCTTACAACCTTTTTATTTTCCTTAAACATAATATTTATCTTTTCTATAGAAACCCCTGCCGCTATAGCAACTATTATGGCATCCTTTGATATTGATTCTTTTATTTCCTCTATAACTTCTGCATATTTATTAGGCTTTACAGATAATATTACAATATCTGAATTAAGTGCAACTTCTTTATTGTCATTTGTAGTTAATACCTTGTAGGCTTCTTTAACCTTTTTCAGTTTTTCACTTGAAGGATTACTTACTGTTATATTTTTAGCCGGTACAGTCTTAGCTTTAACTATTCCCCTTATCATTGCCTGTGCCATATTTCCGCAGCCAATAAAACCTATTTTCTTATCCATTCTTTTTCACTCCTTGAAACCAAACAAATTTTTATGATATAATCTTATGATAAATATATATACATTTTTTATTATACAATAAACTATATTTATTATCTAATAATTTATAAAGAGGAGGCTGCGTTACTTAAAATATTGCTATGTAACCTTATTATTGTAAAATAATTAAATATCTATACAATATTTTAGTAGCCACATAATATGAACACAAGAGAACAATACTTGAATAATGTACATAAATTAGTTATAAAAGTAGGAAGCTCTACATTAACGCATCCAAACGGACGTCTAGATTTTTATAAAATAGAACATATTGTAAGACAAATTGCAGACATACATAATCAAGGGGTTAAAGTTATACTTGTCACTTCTGGTGCTGTAGGCGCTGGCATTGGCAAATTAAGATTAAAGGAAAAGCCAAAGACTATACCGGAAAAACAAGCTGCTGCTGCTGTAGGTCAGGGAGTTCTAATGCACACTTATGAGAAACTTTTTGCTGAATATGGTCAAATAGTAGGCCAAATTTTAATAACCCGTGAGGACTTATCCAGTAAAAAAAGACTTGTAAATGCACAAAATACTTTTTCAGCCTTGCTGAATAGTGGAGTAATTCCAATTGTAAATGAAAATGATGCTACAGTAGTTGACGAACTTAAATTTGGAGATAATGACACCCTTTCTGCAAGAGTTTCATGTCTCATAAAAGCAGACTTACTTATTTTACTTTCTGATATAGATGGACTCTATGATTCAAACCCCAATACAAATGAAAATGCTGTTTTGATAAATACTGTAGAAAAAATAACAGATAAAATAAAAAAATCAGCTGGCGGTGCTGGCACAAAGCTTGGTACTGGCGGAATGACTACAAAGATAAGAGCTGCCTCAATAGCCACCGAAAGTGGAATATCAATGGTTATTGCAAACGGAGAAAAACAAGAAGTTATACGAAATATTTTAAATTTCCAAAATGAAGGTACGCTTTTTATACCTCAAAACTAAATAGATATTCGGAGGGTTAAAAATGGATATAAAAGATTATGTTATTCAAAAGGCAAAAAAGGCTAAGCTTGCGGCAAAGAAGCTTTCCTATGCGAATACAAATGATAAAAACAGAGCTCTTTTAGAAATGAGTGCTGCTCTCCTAAAAAATAAAGACTATATACTAGATCAAAACAAGATAGATGTAAAACGAGCAAAAGAAAATGGGACTTCAGAAGCACTTATAGATAGATTAACTTTAAATGATAAAAGAATTAATGGTATGGCCGAAAGTCTAAAGAAAACGGCTGCTCTTCAAGATCCAATTGGTGAAGTCATAAAAATGTGGAAAACACCAGATGAACTTGAAATAGGTCAAATGCGTGTACCTCTAGGAGTAATTGGAATAATATATGAAGCAAGACCTAATGTTACAGTTGATGCTGCTGCACTATGCATTAAATCAGGAAATTCTGTTATTTTGCGAGGCGGCAAAGAGGCTATAAATTCAAATATAGCTATTTCAAATATAATAAAAGAAGCTGTTTCAAAAAGCGGTCTTCCTGAAGGGACAATAGAATTTATTGATATAACTGATAGAGAAACGGTTAATGTTATGATGAAACTTAATGGAATAATTGATGTACTTATCCCAAGAGGGGGAGCTGGACTCATCCGAAACGTAGTCCAAAATTCTATAGTACCAGTAATAGAAACTGGAACCGGAAACTGTCACGTTTATGTTGATAAATACGCTGATTTTGACAAAGCTGAAAAGATTATAATAAATGCTAAACTTCAGCGTCCAGCTGTATGTAATGCCATGGAAAGTCTTCTAGTACATGCTGATGCAGCGCAGACATTTTTACCACGTCTATGCAAGAAACTAAAAGCTTTAAAAGTTCAAATAAGAGGCTGTGCAGTTACACAAAGCATTGTAAAAGATATAATTCCTGCTACAGAAGAGGATTATGGTAAAGAATTTTTAGACTTAATATTATCAGTAAAGGTTGTAAATTCACTTGATGAAGCTATTGACCATATATATAAATACGGTACAAAACATTCTGAAGCTATAATAACAGAAAATTACACTAATGCTCAAAGATTTCTAAAAGAAGTTGATGCTGCTGCCGTATATGTAAATGCCTCAACAAGATTTACAGATGGAGAGCAATTTGGCTTTGGAGGGGAAATAGGAATAAGCACTCAAAAGCTTCATGCAAGAGGTCCTATGGGACTTGAACAACTTACTACAACAAAATATATTATTTATGGCAACGGACAGGTAAGAAAATAGAAAAACATCCGAAAATATAATTATAGAATTTACATAATGAAATAAATGATGGGGAGGATTTTCTATGAAGGTTTCTATAGGTCAGGTAATTGAATTCAAAACAGATCATTATATAAATTTAGATTTAGGCGGTAAAATTCTTGTTAAAAAAGGCGATAAAGCAAGGGTTACTAAAAAGGTTAACAATATAACAGGGGAAATAGTATACATTACAGGTTCAGCCGCAGGGAAATGTCAGCAGCTTATGCTTGAAGTAGATGACAATATTGATGCTGATGCTATAGCAAAAAAAATTCTTAGGGAACTTCATGAATAATAATTCCATAATATATTAATGGTTGGTATAGGAAACTTTTAAACGACAAGTGATAAGTAGTTCTACCACTTGCCTATTTTTTATTATCTTTGTTTATAATTGGGGCGTGATGTAAATGTTTAAAGTAGAAAAGAATAGCTTAACACCTGAAATATTTGATATTCTTGCAAGCGCTGTTGGTTGGGGACATCCTTCTGTAGATGAAGTAACAGAAGCATTAAAAAATTCACTTTATACCGTATGCATAGTAGATAATGGCAAGTATATTGCAATGGGGAGAATTGCATACGGTTCTAATAAATGCTTTTTTATAAAAGATGTTGCTGTCCTTCCTGAATATCAAGGAATAGGTGTTGGTAAGCTTTTAATAGAAGATATATTAAAATTTATAAAAAGTAAAATACCTTATGGCTGGAAAACCTGTGTTGAACTCATGAGTGCTCATGGTAAAGAAGGCTTTTATGAGCAGTTTGGGTTTGAAAGAAAAATAACACAAAAAGACTGGTGTGCTATGAGACTGCGCCTAAGAAACGTAGTTTAAAAATAAAATTTCGGAACATTAAATAAAGGTCATAAATCTAAAGTTCTAATTTTGAAAACACTAAGTAATTTCAATAACTCGCTTACAGCTCAGACAAATTGAAATTTCTAAGTTTTTTTAAAATTAAAACTAAGATTTATTGACCTTTATTTAAATCGTTCCAAAATTTTATTTTTAAACTAGAGATAAATGCAATGTAATTTTTTCTCCGTTACACTACGAAAAAATCTTAAACTTAAAAAACACCGGCATCTATCATATTATTCTGTATAATCATCTACTTCAAAAGATGATATTTCATCAAAAAAAACATAGTCAGGTTTTACAATATTAGGATTTGAGCTTTCAACTACATCAAACTTATAAAATTGATTTCCCTTCCCTGCCGATCTTAATTTATACCAAGATATAAAATTATTTACTATATTCATAGTTACATTATACTGCTTAACTTGTCCGTTAGTTTTAGTTATTATCAATACAGCCTTATCCGAGTTATCGATTTGATTGTTCTGGACATTGGCACTTATATTAGTAGTTCCACTTACTGCTCCATCATTAATAGTATCTGCAAAAACACTTGTAAAACACCCTAAAATAACAATTAAAAATACTAAGAAAGATACTTTAAATTTGCTTTTCATTCATATCACTCCTAAATTATTATATTTTTAAATACCATATTATTATCGTTATACTATATTTTTTTATTAATTATATTTTTTGTAACTTATATATAAATCCAAATATAAAAAACCGCTTTTATTTGCTCCATATGATAAAAATGAGCAAATAAAAGCGATTTTGTTATTCTTAGTAATTATAAAGTTTACACGTTCTATAAAATCATTAATACTTCAACTTTATATCTTTAAAACTCGGCACTACCTGTAGTTCTAGGGAATGGTATTACGTCTCTTATATTTGACATGCCTGTTAAATACATAATCATTCTTTCAAAACCAAGTCCGTAACCTGAGTGTTTAGTTTCACCGTATTTTCTGAGTTCAAGGTACCACCAGTAGCTTTCTTTATCTAAGTTGAGTTCATTCATTCTAGCTTCAAGAACTTTAAGTCTCTCTTCTCTCTGGCTTCCTCCTATTATTTCTCCTATGCCTGGAACAAGTAAATCTGCTGCTGCTACGGTTTTTTTATCATCATTAAGTCTCATATAAAATGCTTTTATATCTTTTGGATAATCAGTTACAAAAACTGGTTTTTCGAATACTTTTTCAGTTAAATATCTTTCATGCTCTGTTTGAAGGTCTATTCCCCATTTAACTGGATATTCAAATTTTGCTCCTGACTTCTCAAGTATATCAACAGCTTCAGTATAAGTTATTCTTGCAAAATCACTATTTACAACATTATTTAATCTATCAAATAAGCCTTTGTCTATTCTTTTATTAAAGAATTCCATTTCTTCTGGTGCATTTTCCATTACATAACTTATTATATATTTTACCATTTCTTCTGCAGTATCAAGGTAATCACTTAGTTCTGCAAAAGCCATTTCAGGTTCTATCATCCAGAATTCAGCTGCATGTCTTGCTGTATTTGAATCCTCTGCTCTAAAAGTTGGTCCAAAAGTATAAACATTTCTAAAAGCAAGAGCAAAAGTCTCTGCTGATAACTGTCCACTAACTGTAAGATTTGTCTTTTTACCAAAGAAGTCCTTTGAATAATCTACGTTTCCTTCATCATTTTTAGGAGCATTTTTTAAATCAAGAGTTGTTACCTGGAACATTTCTCCTGCTCCCTCAGCATCACTTGTTGTTATTAAAGGCGTATTTACATATACAAAATCTCTTTCTTGAAAAAATTTGTGTACAGCATAGGCTGCTAATGAACGTACTCTAAATACTGCTGAAAAGGTATTACTTCTAGGTCTTAAATGAGCAATACTTCTTAAATACTCAAAAGTATGTCTTTTCTTTTGAAGTGGATAATCATTGTCTGAATTACCATCTAATTTAATGCTTTCAGCATGTATTTCAAATGGCTGCTTTGCATTAGGAGTTATTACAAACTCTCCTTCAACGGTTACTGTAGAACTTATTATAAACTTAGAAACTTCTTTAAAATTATCAAGTTTATCATCAAATACGACCTGAATATTTTTAAAGAAACTTCCATCATTGATTTCCATAAATCCAAAAGCTTTAGATGCTCTTATAGTTCTTACCCAACCTGATAATCTTACTTTTTTTCCACCAAATTCGCCGGATAATCTGTAAAGTTGTTTTACAAGTATGTTTTCCATAGTTTATTCCTCCTGATTTCATTTGTATAGAAAATAGTTATAATTTTTCACATAAATTTACTCTACTATATCGTATACACATCCAATTTATTATAATATCATAATAATATTGTATGTCAAACAAATACTTCTTTTACTACGGAATTTCAGACATAAATTACAGAGATTAAATTAGTAAATCTCTATTTAGACAAGTAAACTTTCAATAATTCTACGAAGCTTGTGAAATTTAAATAACTGATTTAGTTTAATGGCTATATTATTTTTCGTAGAGAAGCGGAGAAAAATTCACCTTGCCCTTCCCTGTGAGAAGTAACAATATTTTAGAAACGATTTAAATAAAATTGTATAAATCTTAGTGTCAAATTGTTAAAAAATTTAGATATTCTAATTGTCTGAGCTTACTTGCGAGTTATTAGGATATCTTAAGTTTTTATGATTTTGAATTAACAAATCAAAGTTGTTAGCCGTAAACATTAAGATAGCCTATATTTTATACAGAAGGATAATGGGTCTATGACCCAAACCCCAGTTATGATAAGATTTGTTAATTCTATTTAACGTTTTAAAATATTGTTACTTCTCATGATCTATAAGCCACTGCTTCCTCCAAATTCCACCTGCGTATCCCACTAACTTTCCACTTTTTCCTATAACTCTATGACACGGTATTATTATCGGAATTTTATTTTTATTATTAGCATTTCCTACGGCTCTTGAAGCATTTTTATTTCCTATAGCTTCTGCAATTTCTCCATAACTTACAGTACTGCCATAAGGAATTTTCATAAGTTCTCCCCAAACTTTCTTTTGAAATTCACTTCCGGACATTAAAAGTTCTAAATCAAATTCTTTCCTTTTTCCCTTAAAATATTCATCTAACTCTTTTAATGCTAACTGCAATAAAGCATTATTACTACTTATTTTAACTTCATCCTCAATAAAATTCATTTCACAGAGTTTCCCCTTAAATGCTTTTAATTCTAAATTACCTATAGGTGACTCATAATATGCAATTTCAATATTTTCATCTGCCATAAATTATACTCCCATTTATAAGATTCACAATACGAAATCTAAATTATACATGCTTTAATGCTAGCATCAAAGCGTGTATAACTTAATATTTGAGTTGTGAACCATTTATTTTAATTTATTGCCTTATATTATATACTAGGAAGCTATAATAATCTATAATAACTATATATACTTCAATTTGCAATATAAAAATAAGTTGTTTCGCAATGTTCTTAATATTATAAATTGAATGCATAGATATAAAATACTAGGGGGCATATAAATGGAAAATTTATCTTCAGGGGAATCTTTAAACGAGATGTATAAAAACATAAATAAGCTAATTGTATTTAGAAACCTCTTAAAAGATCCCATAATACATGATTTAAAAAAGCTGCTACTTCAGACTAAATCTAAAAAATACGACAATGCTGAAATTGATAATCTCTACTATACAATTGTTCATAATCTTATAAAGGCTTCTGAAACAAATGGACTAAGTGGTGATTTATTAAAATCTTACATAGTGTATTCTGTAATAAAATCAAAGAATTTCTTCACTGAAGCAGCTGAAAAATATGGGGCAAAAATTCAAAGAAGTCTATATACTGCGTCATTAAATGACATGAAAATTTTATACAATATAATGAACATGGAGCTTGGTTTAATTACTGACAAAGACAATGAGCTATTAAAAAATTATTCTCCAACTTTAAATAGACATAAAATAAATATGTTTGATGAAGAGAAATTAAAAATAGCACAGTCTGAATCTCCCGAGAACATGCTAAATAACCTAATAGATTACTGTTTTAAAATAGGCTCTGGCGAGATGTCAGACAACATAGCCTTCAGATGGGAAAATGGGCTTGTGGGCGTCTCTGATTATGATTATATTAAACTTTCTGACATAATCGGGTATGATCGTCAAAAAACAGCCCTTGTAAAGAACACTGAGGCTTTCATAAATGGTCTTCCTGCAAATAATGTACTACTTATAGGCTCAAGGGGTACAGGAAAATCATCTTCTGTAAAGGCAATGATTACCGAATACTACTCAAAAGGTCTAAGACTTGTTGAAATAACTAAAAGACAGCTTTTATGCTTTCCTGATATCCTTACTGAGCTCAAAAACAGAGGCAAATATTTTATTGTTTTTATAGATGACTTATCATTTGAGGAAGGCGAAATTGAATATAAGCAAATGAAATCCTTCTTGGATGGGGGTATAGAAAAAGTTCCTTCAAATGTGCTTGTATATGCAACTTCTAATAGAAGACATTTAATTAAAGAAACCTGGAGTGACAAGATTCAAAATGGAGAAGAACTTCATAATTCAGATACAGTAAATGAAAAGTTATCTCTATCTGATAGATTTGGATTAAAACTCACTTATATATCTCCTGACCAAAAAGAATATTTTAAAATAGTAGAAGGTCTTGCTAAAAAATCCAACTTAAATATACCAGAAGAAACCCTAAAAAAAGAAGCTGCTAAATGGGCTTTAAATCAAAATGGACGTTCTGGAAGGACAGCTAAACAATTCATAAATTATATAAGCAGTGAAAAATAATTATAGTATTACTCTAGACATGTAAAAGAAAATTATACTACTTTTATAAATGCTGCACTAAAGTTAATCATTTTATTAAACGACTTTATAAATAGTACAAATATTAATTATTGGAGGTGTTGTAATGAGTAGCACAATATTAAGTTCAACTCAAAATTTAATTCATAGTAGTCTAAATAAAGATGCTCTCACAAATTATTTATCTGATAGCGGCAAATCTACCGCAGCTGATTTCTTTTCAGAAGAAGCAGATGATATACAAACATTGTCACAAAATAAATATGCTGAGAATAAATTAAACAATAGCAGCTTAGGTAAATCACTAGATTCTTTAGTATCTAATGGAGTATTAACTAGTGAACAAGAAAGTTCCATAAAAGATGTTTTTACACAGCAGTATATAGCAGCACAAAGTTATTCTGGTTATAACTATAGTAATCCTGCCACAGCTAATCCTTTATCCGCTTTAGTTCAAAATGGTACTATTACAGAGGATCAGGAAGCTGCCATAATAACTTCTTTGAAATCAAATTCTAATGATTAATTGTTGATATAATAAAGGTACATGAGCTAAAGCCAATGTACCTTTTATTATTTTATTCCTCTTCTTTTGATTCCTCTTTATCTTTCTCTTCTGTTTTTTCTTTCTTATCCTTATCACATTTTACTTTAGATACTATCTCTGGAACCATTTCTAATAGTTTATCTAAATTTCCTCTATTCTTTACTGGAAGCATTGTAACTTCATCATTTTTTATAACTAGAATAGCATTAGGAGTAACTCTAGCACCAGCACCAAGTCCGCCGCCTTCTCCCTTTATTCCTTTGTTATCACCTGTTCCTGAACCTGTTCCACAACCAAACATAACGCTTATTATTGGAATTAATGTAGTTTCTCCAACTTTTATAGGTTCTCCAACCACTGTTTCTGTCCTTAAAAATTTCTCCAATTTAGTGAATAAAACATCCAAATTTTCTTTTATATTATTTTCCATAAGTAAATTCCTCCTAAAATATTTTTTATTCGAAGTACTTCTATATTATTAAATACACATACTGCTCAAAAAAAGTTTCATGCTTTTGAAAATATTATTTTTCTTACATCTTTACTAAATACAAGTTTTAATGTTTTTACTAATACAACTACAGGAATTGCATCTCCTAAAATCCTTATCTTTACATCAAAATCTTCTTCCTCAAATACAGGATTTAGCTCAATATCCGCTGAAGGTACTATTTCCTTAACAATAGGTATGATGGCGCACATTATACCTGTAACAGAAGGATCAAAGAATCCATATATACCTTTAATCTCAAAAATTTTAGGTTTCATTATATCCAGTATTTCCTTAAAGTATTTTATTAGCTTTCCTAAAATTGTATTCCACTTAATCTTCTTTTTTCTTTTTTTCTTCTGACTTTTCTTTTTTTTACTACCATTTTTTTTATAAGGTTTCATCTTTAATTTTTTGCCAAATAGACATATATTAAAATTAAACTTGCCATTTTCTCTTAAAACCTGTATTCTAAAAATTCCAAGTAAAACTGTAAAGGACGCATTAATATTTATATCATCATTATCTATTGTGGAATATAAGCTGTATTTTACCTTAATAAATAAACTAAAAAACATGAGCACGATAATTGTAAGTAAAATTATAAGCAGTACTTTTAAAATAATCATAATCATCCCACCTTTAAGAGTTTTTTAATTTTACCTATTAAAGGTACTTTTTTATCTATATAACTTTTTAAAGCTTTTTGTGTCTCTTTTACTGGAAACATCACAGCCTTATTTAACGCTTCATTATAAGGATTCTTATACATAACGCTGTAACATTCTAAAAGTGATTTTCGAGCTGCATTCATATCTTTAAAATAGTTTTGCACACTTAAATTCAAATCCTCATCAACTTCATTCATACAATTATCTAGGATTAAATCAACAAAATCGTCTAAGTTTTTAGGTTCATGTGTTTCACTGAAGCCTTCCTTAATTTTGGCATCCATTAGTTTTATAAATTCTACTTCTTCTCTACATTTTTCACAATATTTAAGGTGCTCCTCTACAAATATTTTTTCAAGAGGCTCAATTGTTTTATCCACATATGCATATAATAGTTTTTCATCAAATTTGCAGCTCATTTTTTCACCTCCAAATTCGCCTGAAGATTTTTCTTTAAAATGCCTTTAGCCCTATAAAGCTTGGTTTTTACTGTCCCCATTGGCATTTGTAAAAGTTTTGCTATTTCATCATAACTTAAATCCTCATAATATCTTAACATAATTATCATTCTATAGTCATATGTAAGTTTCTTTATACTCTCACGAACTACCTCGTTATTTATTTTATTAACTATGTCTTCTTCCATGTCATAATCGAGCGATACTCTACTCTCTTCTTCAAATTCATCATTATAGTACCTTGAATTCAGCGATATGACATTACTATTCTTGTCCCTTTTAAAATTAAGGCAAGTATTCACAGAAATTCTTCTTATCCAAGGATGAAATGGAAAGTCCAAATCAAATTTTTTTATGTTCTTAAAAACTTTTATATAAATTTCCTGAACTAAATCCATAGCATCGCTCGAATTTTGAGTATATCCATAGCATAACTTATATAAATATTTTTCATATAAATGAAACAAGTATGAGAAGGCTGCTTTATCGTATTTTTTACATCTTGATACTATTTCTTTATCAACTTCCAAAACCATCCCCCCATACATAATTTTATTTAACTATATAATTAATAGTACACTATATAGTATTAAAATGTTTCACTACCTATTAAATATTTTTTAGCTATTATAAGGTTTTACTGCAAATCTAATTATACTGAGAACTAAAAGTACTCCACCTAAAATGCACATCATGGTTACATCTGGCACTAAATACTGAAATCCCACACCCTTTGTTATGATTCCTCTTAATATATTTAAAAAATAGGTAAGTGGCAAAACATTTCCTATAAGTTGTATTGCTTTAGGCATTGCCTCTCTCGGAAAAACAAAGCCTGAAAGAAGTATGCTTGGCAAAAGCACAAGTATGGTAAGCTGCATAGCTTGAAGCTGCGTCCGTGAAATTGTAGATATGAGTATTCCTATTGCAAGTGCGCATATGACAAAGGCAAATCCCAGTAGCAAAAGCAGCAGCAAACTACCATTTATAGGGACATGGAACCATGTTATACCCAGCACCAATGAGAATAAAAAATCCAAATATCCTATAAAAATATATGGTATGAGCTTTCCAAGGATTATTTCACCTGCTTTTAAAGGCGATACTGTAAGCTGCTCTATAGTTCCTCTTTCTCTTTCCCTTACAAGTGCAAAAGCAGTTAAAAGTATCGTTATATTCTGCATTATAAGGCCTATGAGCCCTGGTATAGTGAAATTTTGATTTCTTAAATCTGGATTATACATAACTTTCGTATTAACATTAACACTACCACTTTGAGTTTTAGAAGTTACTTTCTCAGTTAATTGTTGAAGTTTTTTTACACCATACTGCTGCCCTGAAATTACTCCACTACTAAAGGCTGTTCTTGCAGTAGTGGGATCCGAACCATCAATCAATAACTGTACATTTGTTTCTTCCTTATTCTGAAGTTTCGTTGAAAAATCGGGAGGAATAATAACTGCCGCATGAACCTCTCCCTTATCTATTTTTTTCTTTACTTCATCTATACTGTTCTCTCTTGAACTTATCTTAAAATATCCAGTGTTTTGAAAACCTTGAATGAGTTCTCTACTTTCTATGGAATGACTTTGATCAAGCACCGTCATAGATATATTACTAAGTTCTGTGTTAACCGCATAACCAAATAACAGTATCATTATTATAGGCATCATTATGGCAATTGCAAAACTAGCTTTATCACGTTTAAGTTGTATGATTTCCTTTTTTACTATGGCTTTAAACCTCTGAAAATTCATGTTATTCCTCCTTCCCTATCATTTGTTTAAGTTCATTGAAAGAATTTTCAACCTTTTGATGGGTAGTTTCTTCCACATATTTTATAAACACATCTTCTAGGTTATTTACTTTTTCCCTTTCTATAAGCTCCCTAGGAGAACCTGTAGTCATGAGCTTGCTATCAAATATAAAAGCTAGCATATCACAGCTTTCTGCTTCATCCATATAGTGAGTTGTTACAAGAACCGTAATACCTTCACGTGAAAGTGTATATATCATTTGCCAGAAAATTCTTCTAGACACAGGATCAACAGCAGAAGTTGGCTCATCAAGGACTAGAATTTCAGGTTTATGAATCAAAGCACACCCAAGAGCTAATCTCTGCTTCCAGCCACCAGACAAATTCCCCGTAATTACATGTTCCCTTCCATTGAGTCCAGCCATACTCACTATATATTTTTTCATTTCTTCTCTTTTAGCTTTTTTAAGTCCATAAATTCCAGAATAAAAATTTAAATTTTCATCTACAGTTAAATCTTCATATAAGCTAAATTTTTGAGACATATATCCTATTTTAGCCTTTATCTTATCTCTGTCTTTCCTTACATCATATCCAAGAACATATGCTGTTCCTGCTGTTGGCGTTAAAACACCGCAGAGCATTTTAATGGTAGTAGATTTTCCAGAGCCATTAGGTCCAATAAAGCCATATATCTTACCTTTAGGCACATTAAAACTTATATTGTCTACAGCTGTATAATTTCCGAATTTTTTCGTAAGTCCCTTTATTTCAATAGCATCCATTTTTACCCCTCCTACTTTATCTCCACATCCATTAGTGTCCCTGGAGAATAGTCTAGGTTATTATCTACTTTAACTTTCACTTCAAACACTGTTTCCTCTTTATCACTCTTGGTTTCAGTATTTTTAGGTGTGAATTCCGCTTGTGGTGATATGTAAGAGACTGTACCTTTTCCCACATTTTTATCATTGTAATAAATATTCAATTTATCATTTAACTTAACCTTATCCCTCTTAGACTGTTCAACATATACCTTTATATACCTATTATCAATATCTAAAACCTTAGCAAGATTGCCACCTTGATTTATCACTTCTCCACTATTTACAAGAACTTCAGATACTACACCATCCCCTGGACTCTTAACATCACATTTCCCTATATTTAAATTAGCTAAATCTAGAGCCGCATTAGCTTCCTTAAGTTTCGCATCAGCCTGCTTTTTAGTATTATCCGGCGCATTATCAGGTAAACTATCCTTAGTTGCCTCTGCTGCCTCCACTTCTGCATCTGCTTGATTCTTTTGTATATTATAAGCCTCAGAATTTATATTAAAAGTCACATCATCCTTTTTTACTTTATCCCCTTCTGATACATTTACCTTATCAATTTTCCCTGCAACCTCTGAAGTTATATAGTAACTGTTACATTCAATTGTTCCCGTGTACTTATTACTATCTGCTTTATCGGTAGTGCAAGCTGTTAAACTTAAACTTAAAATTCCAATGATTATAACCGCAGCACTTTTATACTTCATAATATACATCTCCTTTTTATTCAACATTTTAATTAATGAGTGAGCACTCACTTATTAATATATCACTTTATATTATTTTGTCAATCATGTATGATTCTATTACTAAAAAATTAAAGATGACTAATACGTTAACTTATTTAAAAATCAAATAATATATATCAAAGTAAATCATCTATTTACTAATTTAATCTATACAATTGATACCTAAAATTCCGTAGGCACGGATGAATTTTTTCCTTGTTTTACTCGAAAAATGAATTAACATTGATGAAGTAACAATTTAAAAAAACTCAATAATATTTTGTATCCCTATTTTATATGAGCTTTTAATTTGGATCTTCTGCAGTGGAGCGGAAGAAAATCTTCCTTGCTTTTACCTCTATGCGAAGTAACAGTATTTTGGAAACTGTTTAAATAAAACTCAATAAGACTTTGCTTGAAATTATAAAAAGACTTAGATGTTTCAATCTGTCTGAGCTTCTTTTCAGCGAGTTATTGAAACTTCTTAGGATTTTTATTATTTTGTAGCCCTATTTTATATGAGCTTTTAATTCGGATTTTCGGTAGTGGAGCGGAAGAAAATCTTCCTTGCATCTACCTTCTATGCGAGTAACAGTATTTTGGAAACTGTTTAAATAAAGCTCAATAAGACTTTGCCCCAAATAATGAAAATACTTAGTAATTTTAATTTGTCTGAGTAATCTTCCCAGCGAGTTATTAAAATTTCTTAGTATTTTCATTATTTGGGGCTTAGTCTTATGAGCTTTATTTAATGTTTCAAAATACTGTTACTTCACCTCAGCAGTCCATGAAGAAACATTTCAACCATTTGCTCTACCTGCACTTCTCTGTCTACTTTAATTAGATTTGGGAAAAATTCTTCCTGCATAACAAGCATTATTACAGAACCAATTAAAGTCCTTCCTACTACCATCAGATCCAAATCTTTAAGTTTTTCTTTTATCTCCGCATTATGTTCAATATAACCATAAGCCATATCCTTAACTGCAAAAATTATATTGTTCACAAATGCTTCTTTCAAATCCTCTTGATATTGAATTTCCGTAACCACAATTTTAAATATTTTCTTATTTTTTTCTAACAAGTCAATCCTATCGAGTATAATCAATTTTAATATTTCTTTTATGTCTTTATCTTTGTTTTTTTCTATAATTTTATTTAATCTATCTGTTATTATACTTTTTCCTATAACTTTAGATGAAAACATTATTATTTTAGCAAGAAGTGCCTTTTTATTTTTAAAATACCTAAATAAAGTTCCTTCGGCTATTCCTGCTTCTTTTGATATTTCACTTGTGGTAGCCGCATTATATCCCTTTTCAGAAAAAATCTTAATTGCCGCTTCCATTATATCCTTTTCCCTATCTTCCGCTGCTTTTCTTGCCATAACAAGCGAGAATCTTTATATGGTTTATAGTTTAACAACTGTATCTAGAAACCTTATAATTAAGATTCTCTCCTCCCTTCTTATATAAATGAGTATTTACTCATTTTAGGATATCACTTTTATGTTTATTGTCAAATCAGCAATCAATATTCTCTATATCTTTCTTTAAAATATTTTTACCAGTATTTAGGTAATCTTGTGACTATTTTTATGATATAATTACATAGTATGCAATTTTTAGGGGGGATACAATTGAAAAAATTTAAACTTAAGTACTTATTTGCTGTTTTTATGGCTTTTTCACTACTTTTTATATTTAATTCTTCATATACATATAAAGCAGCTGCTACTGATACTAGCACTATTGGAGTAACTTATAGTGCCCATGTTCAAAATATTGGCTGGCAGAATTGGGTTAATGATGGCGCTGAGGCTGGTACTGATGGTAAAGGTTTTAGAGTTGAGGCTCTTAAAATTAAACTTGTTAACGCACCAGCAGATGCCGGTATAACTTACTGTGCTCATGTGCAAAATATTGGCTGGCAAACCTTGTCCAGTGATGGAGCTGAAGCTGGGACTGATGGTAAAGGTCTTAGAGTTGAAGCTTTGAAAATCAAGCTTAAAAATCTTGATGAATATTCAGTTCAATATCGTGCTCATGTTCAAAACATTGGCTGGCAAGATTGGGTTAGTGATGGAGCTGAAGCTGGGACTGATGGTAAGGGTCTTAGAGTTGAAGCTATTGAAATTAAAATAGTTAAAAAAACGCATCCAACTTCTATTGCCATAAGCAAAGGTGACCAGACTTTAAAAGTAGGACAAACAGATAACCTAACTGCAAACTTTACTCCAGCAGATACTACTGATCAGAATGTAACTTGGGCTTCTTCTGATCCAAACGTAGCTTCTATTGATTCTAATGGTAAAGTTACTGCAAATGGCGTAGGAACTTCTCAAATTACAGCTACTTCTCATGATGGCTGCAAAACCGCTACTTGTATCATTACTGTAACTCCTGCCGATCCTGAAGTGCAATACTCAGCTCATGTACAAAATATCGGATGGCAAAATCCAGCTAGTGACGGCGCTGAAGTTGGAACTGACGGTAAAGGTCTCAGAGTTGAAGCTTTTAAAATCAAACTTTCAAATGCTCCAGCAAATGCTAAAATAAGTTACAGAGCTCATGTTCAAAACGTTGGCTGGCAAGATTGGGTTAGTAATGGCGCAGAAGCTGGTACTGATGGTAAAGGTCTTAGAGTTGAAGCTTTACAGATAAAACTAGATAATATGCCTGACTACTCAATACAATATCAAGCACATGTACAAAATATAGGCTGGCAGGATTGGGTTAGCGATGGCGCAGAAGCTGGTACTGATGGTAAAGGTCTTAGAGTTGAAGCCCTCAGAATTAAACTTGTTAAGAAAGTACCTGCAGTACATGTAGATTCAATTGCATTAAATAAAACTTCAGATACTTTAAATGTTGGTGATACGGATAATTTATCAGCAACTATAAAACCAGATAATGCAAGTAATAAAAATGTAACATGGGCTTCTTCTGATAGCAGCATAGCTTCCGTTGATAATACAGGTAAAGTAACTGGCAATAAGGAGGGTACTGTTACTATTGCTGCGACTTCAGAAGATGGTAACAAAACTGCAACTTGTAATATTACTGTAAATCCTACTAATAATTCAGATGTAGTAACTTTTAAAGATCCAGAATTAGAAAGACTAGTAAGAAGTGCAATAAATAAACCAACTGGCACTTTATATAAAAAAGATGTTGCAAATATTACTGATCTTGAAGTTGAAGAAAGAGAAAAAAAGATTACAGATTTAAGTGGTATTGAAAACTTAACAAAGTTAGATACTTTTAAGCTTATTAATCATGATAACACTGAATTGAATGATATTAGTCCTCTAAAAGGGCTTAAAAACTTGAAGCATCTTATTCTTGTAAACAATACTATAAGTGACATTAGCGCTTTAAAGGAACTAACTAATTTACAGGAACTAGATTTAGGTGACAACAGCATAAGTGATATAAGTCCAATAAGTGGATTAACTAACTTGCAAGACCTTAACTTAGGCGTTAATAAGCTTAGTGATATAAGTGCCTTGAAAAGCCTAACAAATTTAAAATCACTATATTTAGATGCCAATAGGGGCATAAGTGACATAAGTGTAATTCAAAATCTAACTCAACTAAATAAATTTAGCGCTGTAACGTGTTCTTTAAGTTCTTTAAATGCTTTAAAGCACTTAACAAATTTACAGGATCTTGATTTGCGAAATAATGAAATAACTGATATAAGTCCATTAAGTGGGTTAACTAATTTAAATACGCTTTTGCTAGATAGTAATGACATAATTGACATAAGTCCAGTAAGTAAATTAACAAACCTAAAAGAATTCGTCGCAGGTGGTCCCAACCTTACTGATATAAGTCCACTAAAAGACTTAACTAATTTGCAAGATCTTGATCTAGAGGGTAATGAAATAACTGATATAAGTCCACTAAAAAACTTAACAAACTTAAAATCTCTTCGTATGGCTTCCAATAAAATAGACAATATCGCTCCAATACAAAACTTAACAAACTTACAAGAATTGGACTTAAGGGATAACAAGCTTACTAATGTAGCTTTATTAAGTAGACTAATTAATCTACAGTGGCTTAATTTAATTCAAAACCAGATAAATTCAGAAGATAAAACTACATTAGCAAATGCTTTACCTAATTGTCATATTTACTACACAAGTTCTGCACAATAGTAATGCTTGTATTTGTACACAACTTATGTAACTACTAAAAATAGGGTGCCGCATTAGCGTATTTATTATGCCAATGCGACACCCTATTTATTTAGCCTACCTCTTCATTACTTCCGCCTGTAAACTAGCTGTTATAAAGATCAGCGTAAAATCTATTTTTAGCTAAAAGCTCCTTGTGATTTCCCTGCTCTATTATAGAACCGTGATTCATAACAAGTATCAAATCCGCATCACGTATTAACATTTCAGAATTTATAGTAACCTATCTTACAATATTTATATAATCTCAAAATTACCTTTGTGCTATAATTATACTATACATGAATTTAATGGGAGGGATACAATTGAAAAGATTTAAATTTAAGTACTTATTTACTGCTTTTATGGCTTTTTCACTGCCTTTTGTATTTAATTCTTCATATACATACAAAGCAGCCACTACTGATACTACCACTATTGGAATAACTTATAGTGCTCATGTTCAAAATATTGGCTGGCAGAATTGGGTTAGTGATGGAACTGAAGCTGGAACTGATGGTAAAGGTCTTAGAGTTGAAGCTCTTAAGATTAAACTTGTTAACGCACCAGCAGATGCCGGTATAACTTACTGTGCTCATGTTCAAAATATTGGGTGGCAAACCTTGTCCAGTGATGGCGCTGAAGCCGGAACTGATGGTAAAGGTCTTAGAGTTGAGGCTTTGAAAATAAAACTTAAAAATCTTGATGAATATTCAGTTCAATATCGTGCTCATGTTCAAAACATTGGCTGGCAGGATTGGGTTAGTGATGGTGCTGAAGCTGGTACTGATGGTAAGGGTCTTAGAGTTGAAGCTCTTGAAATTAAAATAGTTAAAAAAACACATCCAACTTCTATTGCCATAAGCAAAGGTGACCAAACTTTAAAAGTAGGACAAACAGATAATCTAACTGCAAACTTTACTCCATCAGATACTACTGATCAGAATGTAACCTGGGCTTCTTCTGATTCGAATGTAGCTTCTATTGATTCTAATGGTAAAGTTACTGCAAATGGCGTAGGAACTTCTCAAATCACAGCTACTTCTCATGATGGCTGCAAAACTGCTACTTGTATCATTACTGTAACTCCTGCTGATCCTGAAGTGCAATACTCAGCTCATGTACAAAATATCGGATGGCAAAATCCAGTTAGTGATGGTGCCGAAGTTGGAACTGACGGTAAAGGTCTAAGGGTTGAAGCTTTTAAAATCAAACTTTCAAATGCTCCAGCAAATGCTAAAATAAGTTACAGAGCTCATGTTCAAAACGTTGGTTGGCAAGATTGGGTTAGTAATGGCGCTGAAGCCGGGACTGATGGTAAAGGTCTTAGAGTTGAAGCTTTACAAATAAAACTAGATAATATGCCTGACTACTCAATACAATATCAAGCACACGTACAGAATATCGGATGGCAGGATTGGGTCAGTGATGGCGCTGAAGCTGGAACTGATGGTAAAGGTCTTAGAGTTGAAGCCCTCAGAATCAAGCTTGTTAAGAAAGTACCTGTAGATTCAATTGCATTAAATAAAACTTCGGATACTTTAAATGTTGGTGATACAGATAGCTTATCAGCAACTATAAAACCAGATAATGCAACTAATAAAAATGTAAATTGGACATCTTCTGACAGCAGCATAGCTTCCGTTGATAATACAGGTAAAGTAACTGGCAATAAACAGGGTAACGCTACTATTACTGCAACTTCAGAAGATGGAAGTAAAACTGCAACTTGTAATATTACTGTAAATCCTACTAATAGTTCAGATGTAGTAACTTTTAAAGATAAAAATTTAGAAAGCTTAGTAAGAAGTGCAATAAATAAACCAACTGGCACTTTATATAAAGGCGATGTTGTAAATATTACTGATCTTGAAGAAACAGCAAAACCTGTTACAGATTTAAGCGGTATTGAAAACTTAATAAACTTAAATACCTTTAAGCTTTATAATACTAATAAAACTGAATTGAGTAATATTAGTCCTCTAAAAGAGCTTAAAAACTTAAAGCATCTTACTCTTGTAAACAATACTCTAAGTGACATTAGTCCTTTAAAAGAACTAACTAATTTACAAGAACTAGATTTAAGTGCAAATAAAATAAGTGATATAAGTTCCTTAGGCGAATTGACTAACTTACAAACTCTTAACTTGGCTGCTAATAATCTTAGTGATATAAGTTCCTTGAAAAACCTAACAAATTTAAAATCACTATATATAGATTCCAATAGTGACATAAGTGATATAAGTGTAGTTCAAAATCTAACTCAACTAAGTGAATTTAGCGCTGAATCGGATTCTTTAAGTTCTTTAAATGGTTTAAAAAGCTTAACAAACTTAAAATATATTGATTTACAGAATAATAAAATAACTGATATAAGTCCAGTAAGTCAATTAACTAACTTAAATACGCTTTTGTTATATAGTAATAGCATAACCGACTTAAGTCCAATAAGTCAATTAACAAACCTAAAAGAATTAAGTGTAGGTGGTACCACCATTACTGATATAAGTTCACTAAAAAACTTGACAAATTTACAAGATCTCGACTTAGGTTATAATCAAATAACTGATATAAGTCCACTAAAAAACTTAACAAACTTAAAATATCTTAGCATGGCTTCTAACAAAATAGACAATATTACTCCAATACAAAACCTAACAAACTTACAAGAATTGAACTTAATGGATAACAAACTTACTAATGTATCTTTATTAAGTAACCTAATTAATCTAAAGTGGCTTAATTTAGCTCAAAATCAGATAAGTTCAGAAGATAAAACTACATTAGCAAATGCTTTACTTAATTGTAATATTAACTACACAAGTCCTGCACAATAGTAATGCTTGTATTTGTATAAAGCTTATGTAACTACTAAAAATAGGGTGCCGCATTAGTATATTTATTATGCTAATGCGACACCCTATTTATTTAGCCTACCTCTTCATTACTTCCGCCTGTAAACTGGCTGTTATAAAGATCAGCGTAAAATCCATTTTTAGCTAAAAGCTCCTTGTGATTTCCCTGCTCTATTATAGAACCGTGATTCATAACAAGTATCAAATCCGCATCACGTATAGTTGATAATCTATGTGCAATTACAAAACTTGTTCTGCCCTTCATAACGTTTGACATGGCCTTCTGTATTGCAACTTCTGTTCTAGTATCAACACTACTTGTTGCTTCATCAAGTATTAATATTTCAGGATTTGCAAGTATAACACGTGCAATAGTCAAAAGCTGCTTCTGACCCTGAGATATATTTGAAGCCTCTTCATTGATAACAGTGTCATATCCATCTGCAAGAGTTCTAATAAAGTGGTCTGCATGCGCTGCTTTTGCCGCTCTTACTATTTCCTCATCAGTTGCACCATCTTTTGAATAAGCTATATTCTCTTTTATAGTTCCATTAAATAACCAGGTATCCTGAAGAACCATTCCAAACATATTGCGTAGATAATTTCTTCTCATTTCCTTTGTATCCACACCATCAACGGTTATTTTTCCTTCATTTATCTCATAGAAACGCATCAAGAGATTTACTATAGTAGTTTTTCCTGCACCAGTAGGACCAACAATTGCTACTGTCTCACCAGGTTTTACATCTATATTCATATCTTCTATTAAAGTAGCTCCTTCTTTGTAGCCAAACTTAACATCTTCAAATTTAACTGCACCCTTAGGAAGTTCAATGATTTTAGAATCCTCAGCATCTGGAATTTCCTCTTCTTCCTCAAGAAGATTGAAAACACGTTCTGCTGCAGCTACTGTAGATTGAATTATATTTGCTATATTAGCTGTCTGTATTATAGGCATTGTGAATAGTTTATTGTATTGGAAAAATGCCTGAACATCTCCTATAGTAACCATTCCCTTTGTTACAAATATTCCACCTGCAACACAAACTGCAACATATCCAAGGTTATTGATGAAGTTCATTAGTGGGAATATAATTCCTGACATAAACTGAGCTTTCCAACCTGATTTATATAGTCTATCATTTATCTCATTAAATTTATCTATTGAATCCTTCTCTTTACCAAAAGCCTTGACAATAACATGTCCTGTAAACATTTCTTCTACATGACCGTTCATCATTCCAAGCTCTTTCTGTTGACCAGCAAAGAACTTTTGAGACTTTTTAGCAATTAACATTGTTACACCTGCTGCAACAGGTAAAGTCAATACACAGATAAGTGTAAGCCATCCACTTATTGTTAGCATCATTACAATTGCACCAATAATTTGAACTATGGATGTTATAAGCTGCGTTAAGCTCTGCTGAAGAGTTGTTGCAACTGTATCAAGGTCATTTGTAACACGGCTTAATATTTCTCCATGAGTATTTGCATCGAAAAACTTAAGTGGTAATCTATTTAGCTTTTCATCTACATCTTTTCTCATGTTATAAACTGTTTTTTGTGCAACTGCCGCCATAACAAATGATTGTAAAAAGTTGAATATAGAACTAATTGCATAAAGAGCTATTAATTCTAAAACTATTGCCCATATATAGTCAAAGTCAATTTTAGTACCATACTTATTTGCTACTTGAGTAAGAGCACTATCCATTTTACTTTGTGCTGCCTTTAGCTGCTGCACTCCCTTTGTCATTTGTGCTTCTGCTGCTGCAACCTTTGGCGCTTTGGCCATCATAGGGTTTTGTTTTATTGAAGCATCTAATTTAGCTTTTTGAGCTTCTAGATCCTTAAGCTTTTTATCTATTGGACTTTTTTTAGATTTAATTTTTGCTGTTGCTACCTTACCAATAAGACCATCTGCAAGCTTAGTTGTAGCTCTACCCATAATCTTAGGAGAAGCAACACTAAAAACTACACTTAATATCGCCATAATTATAACCGCAGTAAACCTGAATTTATATGGTGCAAGGTACTTCATTAACTTTCTTATAGTACCCTTAAAATCCTTTGCCTTCTCAGCAGGTCTTCCCATTGCTGGACCACCATGACCGCTTGGACCGTGTCCCATTGCCTGACGTTTTGGGCTTTTTAATTTATTCTCACTCATGCCATTTCCTCCTCACTTAGCTGTGAAGCTACGATTTCATGGTATACATCACAGTTATTAAGTAGCTCCTTGTGTGTTCCAATTCCAACTACTTTTCCTTCATCTAAAACTATTATTCTATCTGCATTCATTATTGTGCTTACTCTCTGCGCTACTATTATAACTGTGGATTTGGAGGTTTCCTTACTTAAAGCAGCCCTAAGTTTTGCATCTGTTTTAAAATCAAGAGCTGAAAAACTATCGTCAAATATATATATTTCTGGTCTTCTAACTAAAGCTCTTGCAATTGAAAGACGCTGTTTTTGTCCACCGGAAACATTGCTTCCTCCCTCTGATATCTCAGAATCAAAGCCCTCTTTCATGGTGGATATAAATTCTGTTGCCTGGGCAATATCTGCTGCCTTTTTAATATCATCTAAGGAAGCATCATCATTACCAACCTGTATATTTGATGACACGGAACCACTGAAAAGCACTGCCTTTTGTGGAACAAATCCAATTTTTGATCTCAATTCCTGCTGCGTCATTTTAGTAATATCTTTTCCATCTACTATTATTTCTCCACTGTCTACATCATAAAATCTAGGAATAAGATTTATAAGTGTCGATTTTCCAGAACCAGTTCCGCCTATTATTGCTGTTGTCTCACCTGGTTTTGCCTTAAATGAGATATTTGATATTACTGGCTCTTCTGCACCTGGATAGCTAAAAGTTACATCTTTAAATTCAACATAACCTTTTTTATCTGAATCTGATTTCTCAGCGTTCTCAGGATCATTTATCTCAGATTTTATATCAAGAACCTCATTTATTCTAACTGCAGATGCTTGTGCACGTGGGATAAGTACAAACATTACTGCAACCATAAGAACAGAAATCATTATTTGCATAGCATATTGAGTAAATGCCATCATGTCTCCAACCTTCATGTCTCCTGCATCTATCCTCTTAGACCCAAACCATATAATTGATATAGTAGTTAAGTTCATTACAAGCATCATTAACGGCATCATTCCTGCCATTATTTTATTAGCCTTAATTGCGATGTTTGTGTAATCAGCATTGGCATTATCAAAACGCTTCTTTTCAACTTCCTGTCTATCAAAGGCTCTTATAACTCTCATACCTGTAAGACCTTCACGCAAAACTAGATTTATTCTATCTACCTTTTTCTGCATTAACTTAAATAGTGGCACAACAGATTTACCTATTACACCTATTACAATTACTAAAACAGGTATTGCAACTGCTAGAATCAAGGTTAAACCTTTATCTTTGCGTGCTGCTAAGATAACTCCACCTATACACATCATAGGTGCTGTAACTAACATTCTAAGCATCATTATAACAACATTTTGTACTTGAGTTATATCGTTAGTAGTACGGGTTATTAGGGATGCTGTACCAACCTTGTTAAATTCATTCATAGAATAACTTTCTACTCGTGTAAATAACTCTTTTCTCAAATTTCTTGTAAGTCCTAAAGTAGTTCTTGATGCAAACAAACTACCTATTACAGCACAAGTTACACTTCCTGCTGATATCAGAAGCATTAATCCCCCTGTCCTCCATATATATGGTATATCAGTTTGGGATGTACCATTAGAACTTACTTTCATGATACCGTTGTTTACAATGTCAGACATTAATGTGGGTAAATATAAGTCCGCCATAGATTGAAAAAATGCTAATATCAATATGATTATTACTGATAATGCAAATGGCTTTAGTTTTTTTAGTAGTTTAATCAATTAATTCATCTCCTTATCCGTTGAACTGACTTTCAACTAAATCATTGTGAAACTTAATCATTATGAAACTTAATTTATATTGTTAGGGTGTTAAATGCATATTGTTTTAATCTTCTTCATTCTTTATTTTCTTCATATACTTAGCTAAATCAGATAAAAGTTCTGCAAACTCTTCACTCTTCTCATTTCCTAAGTAATCTACTAGTCCCTCTATAAACTTCCAAAAACCTTTATTGGCTTTTTTAATTGTTACCTCACCTTTTTCTGTAAGGTTAACTCTGACAACTCTTCTATCTGTAAGATCCATAGTTCTTTTTACAAAACCACTTTTCTCCATACTGTTTATTTGTTGAGTAACCGTAGGCGAAGCAACTTTTAATATTTTACTTAACTGAGATACCTTAACTCCTTCTTCATTGACTTCAAGAGATTTTTTTATGCAAAAAAGAAGTACCACTTCAGAATGAGTTAATCCATCTATACCCCTTGGTTGAAATTTAACCTTTTTAAGTTGAGTAATAGCTAAAAACAATTTATCCGCTATCTCTTTTTTATTATTATCCATTTTTTCCTCCTTACACAAAATATTCTATAATCAACGTGCAATCTATATTTTGTAATATAATTAGTTTTATAAATAATTAATAATATAAATTATTAGGTAACCTAATTATATTTTGAAATTATATTCTTGTCAATACTATTTTAAAATAAATATATTTTTCTATGACAAACCACTTGAGCAAAGTAAACATAAAAAAAATTGGGCACATAATATATGTGGCCCAATTTTTATTCAAATACACCTCTAAAAATTCTAAAATCTAACGCATTCTATTCTCTGTATAATATGCAATGCCAATAGCTCCAGGCCCAACATGAAGCCCTATAACAGGGCCTATATCACATATTATAGCCTTAATATTGAATCTATCTTTTATAATATCTGCAAGCTTTTGAGCCTCATCATAACAATTTATATGGTGAATTGCTATACCTCCAAGTCCAAACTTTTCTACATCTTCATGAACTTTTTGTATCATAGTTTCTACAGCTCTTTTTTTAGTCCTAACCTTTGCATAAACTGTTGTTACTCCATTCTCTACTGTAAGTATTGGTATTATCTTTAATAGGTTTCCTATAAGTGCACTTGCTCCCCCTATTCTTCCACCTTTTCTTAAATAAACAAGGTTTTCAGGTATAAAAAGGAATCTGCTTTTCTTTAAATTTTCCTCAGCAGCTTTTTTTACCTCTCCAAGGCTTTTTCCATCCCTTGCAGCTTTAGCAGCACTTATAGCACAAAAACCAAGCTGCATACAGTTAGCTTTAGAATCCAGTATTTCTATTTTAGCAGACTTATATTCTTCAAGTACCATATCTCTTGCAATGTGCGCTGTTGAATATGTACCACTCATATCAGAAGATATAAATATGCATAAAAGGTCATCCCCAGCACTTACAACTTTTTTCATAGCGCTGCAAAAGTCTTCTATTGAAGGCTGAGATGATACTGGTATGCCCTTTTCATCCATCTTCTTATAAAATACCTCATTACTTATATCCATTTCCTTAAAAGTTTCATCATCAAACGTTACACTAAGCGATACTAAATTTATGTCATATTCATTTATTAAATCACTACTCATACAACTTGTACTATCGGTTAGAATCTTTACTGCCATAAAAATGCATCTCCAATCAATAAAATTATCTATATTCTATATTAAAGCATACTTTTTGTTTTTAAAACATCATATAATATTAAAATTTCATACTAATAAATAATTTCTGTATAGCTATATGGTAATGTGTTATAATATAAGCAAATTTTGGTTGTAGATTGTCTAAATACATTCCACTGGAATTGAGTAATTCTAGCTATTAATAAAACTCTGGAGGGGTAAAAATGCCTAAATGTATAAACTGTGGAAGTGAAGATGCTTCAAAACTAATAAAAGCAGGCAAAGATAGTATTTTAGATAAATATTACGTTTGTAGTGATGAATGTAAAGCTGAAGCCAATAGATATTTTAAAATGAGCAAATTAAAGTTTGGCATTCAAATTGTATCTGCGTTAATACTATGTGTACCTTTAACCCTAAGAAATGATAACTTTACTCCCTTATACATAGCTCTAATTGGTTTAGTAATATTAATTCTTCCATATGCTAAACACGGAGTCAGAGGAAATATAAGACACACAAAAAAAGTCATAAGAACTATTGGCGTTTTCGTATTGATTGTCAGTTTATTTATCTTTGTAATAAATTATAATTCATAAATAATCATGCCTTGATAATACATACTAAGAATGATAGTATCATGATTATATAGGATAATAAGTTAACAAAGGATGGTTAAAATAAATGAATTTAGATTTAATTATGCTAGGAACTGGACATGCAATGGTAACAAAATGCTATAATACGTGCTTCGCCATAAAAAATGATGACAAATATTTTATGGTAGACGCAGGTGGTGGTAATGGCATCTTTAATCAATTAGAAAAAGCAAAAATCCCATACACAGGCATTCACAACATGATAGTTACACACGGACATACTGATCATGTTCTAGGTGTAATATGGATTATAAGAAAAATTGCTTCGTTAATGTCCAGCAAAAAATACGCCGGAGAGTTTACCATATACTGCCATGACGAGCTAAAAAAAATGATTACTACATTCTGCGATCTTACTCTTCCACGTAAATTACTACAATTTATAGGGAATGGCATCTACCTTCGTGAAGTTGCTAATGGTGAACAAATTAATATTATAGATATGCAAATTCAATTTTTTGATATAGCCTCTACAAAGCAAAAACAATTTGGATTTCATGCAGTTCTTCCAAATGGAAAGACTTTAGCCTGCCTTGGAGATGAACCATATAATGAAACCAATAGAACTTATGTGGAAAATTGTGATTGGATGCTTTCTGAAGCCTACTGCTTATAT
The DNA here is from genome assembly GCF_001705235.1 of Clostridium pasteurianum. Classification (NCBI taxonomy): domain Bacteria; kingdom Bacillati; phylum Bacillota; class Clostridia; order Eubacteriales; family Clostridiaceae; genus Clostridium; species Clostridium pasteurianum. Next base: position 2,684,472 of record NZ_MCGV01000001.1, on the reverse strand, counting down.
GCTGATAAAGATGTTTTTAAACCATATGAAAAACATCACAGCACATCACTTGATGCCGGCAAATTGGCAGAACAATTAAATATAAAAAATTTGGTTTTATACCACACTGAAGATACAAATCTTGCAGAAAGAAAGACACGCTACACTAATGAGGCTAAAACGGTCTTCAGTGGAAATGTTTTTGTGCCAGATGATTTAGAAAAAATTGAACTCAATAAGGCTTGCTCTAAATTATAAAAAAGCTTAGAAGTATGTGTTTATTTTTTATAAAAATTTGATATAATATAAATAAGAAATGCAGATAATAAAAAGCAGAGTGCGTCAACACTCTGCTGATATACAATTCTAGTTGCTTAGGCAACTGATATCACTATATTCTATATGAATAAAAAATAGTAGCATCCAATTGCGAGTCGGGGCTACTATTTTTTGATATCTTATCTATAAGTAACACTACAAATGTTAATAGTGCTACTAAAAATAAACCACCAGTAAATAGTAACATTAAAACATCATTACTCATTAAGTATCACCTCCCTTCATGGAAGAGATAAGTGATACCAGTAGCCCGCGATTAACTATTAAAATTGTACTTTAGAATTATACCATAAGTATGTAGATTATATACACAAGAATAAAATGGAAAGACCTCACTTACAACCAATACTATAGATAATAATTTATTTCAAATTTTAAATTATGGAGTTTCAAAATGAAAATAAAAATAATAAAAGAAAATAAAAAAGATTTTTTAGACTTACTACTATTAGCAGATGAACAGGAAAATATGATAGATAAATATTTAGAAAGAGGTACTCTGTTTGCATTATATGATAATGATTTAAAAGGAATCTGTGTAGTAACTAAAGAGTCAGATAGAATCTATGAATTAAAAAATATCGCTACTTATAAAGAAATTCATGGTCAAGGCTACGGAAGGAAATTAGTTGACTATATTTTTGAATACTTTAAAAATGATTGTGACACTATGTATGTAGGAACAGGTGACAGTCCTTTAACAATACCTTTTTACAAAAAATGTGGATTCATAGAGTCTCATAGAGTTAAGAATTTTTTTACTGATAATTATGACCACCCAATTTATGAGTGCGGAAAACAACTAATCGACATGGTATATTTTAAAAAAGAATTTTAAATAAAGATATCAAATAATATTTTTTTAATAATCCACTATATTTCTCTAAAGCTCCCCACCCAAAATTCCGTAAGCACGGAGGAATTTTTTTCCTTGCATTTCCTTAAAATCGAAATAATAATGCTGAAAGAACGATTAAAGGCATCTTCAAAAAAATAATAAGTCTTGGCAAAAAAATCGTAAAATGCTTAGATATTTTAATTTGTTTGAGCTTCTTCTCAACGAGTTATTAAAATATCTTAGTATTCTCACTATTGATGGCTTAGTCTTATACAAGTCCTTAATCCATATTTCCCATATGATCCATTATCACTCTAAAACTCACCACCTAAAATTCCGTAGGCACGGAGGAATTTTTTCCTTGTACTTCCTCAAAAGAGAAGTAATAATGCTGAAAGAGCAATTTAAAAAAATCCTAATAAGTCTTGGCAAAAAAATCGTAAAATGCTTAGATATTTTAATTTGTTTGAGCTTCTTCTCAGCGAGTTATTAAAATATCTTAGTATTTTACGATTTTTTTACCTTAGACTTATAGGATTTTTTTAACGCGATGAAGCATTATTACTTCTCTTTCTTTCCTTACTGTGTTTAAAGCCATAGAATATATAAATTACTAGCCCAATCAATAGCCATATTGCAAACCTAAACCATGAAACACTTGGAAGATTAGCTATTAAATACAAGCAAAATACTATAGTCAAAATCGGTGTAAATGGCACACCTGGACATCTAAACTTTCTCTCCACATCTGGCATTGTATGTCTTAAAACTATTACCCCTAGTGACACAAGTACAAATGCAAATAAAGTTCCTATATTGCATAATTCAATTATAACATTAAGTGGTAAAAAGCCTGCAAATAAAGCTGTAACTATACCGGTAATTATAGTACATAATCCAGGCGTACTATGATTTTTGTTTATTTTTGAAAAAGCATTTGGTAAAAGTCCATCTCTAGACATAACCATAAAAATTCTTATTTGTCCATAAAGTGTTACCAAAAGACTAGATATCATTCCAATAACTGCTCCTACACCTACAATGGCTGACCCCCATGTTATTCCTATATGCGATAGTGCTCCCGGAAGCGCATTATTTACATCTATTTGCTTAAATGAAACTATTCCTGTTAATACAAATGCTACTGCAAGATAAAGTACAACAACTACAGATAAACATATCATAAGTCCCATAGGAACATCTTTTTTAGGATTTTTAGTTTCCTCCGAAGCCGTTGAAATCGCATCAAACCCTATAAATGTGAAAAATATGATAGCTGCTCCTGACATTATACCCTTTGTCCCATATGGACTGAATGGATGATAATTAGCTACATTTATATGAGATACACCTAAAAATATAAACAAAAGTATTATGCAAATTTTCAGCCCAACTATAATATTATTTACCTTAGCACTTTCAGAAACTCCTACATATAAAAGCCATGTAACCACGGCAGTTATTATAACCGCAGGCAAGTCCACAATTCCACCTGTAAGAGGTGAATTTGTAAGTACAAAAGGAAGATTTATATTATAATCTTTGAGTATCCCAATAAGTGTTCCAGACCATGCAGATGATACTGAAGCCGCTGCAACAAGGTATTCAAGTATTAAGTCCCAACCTATTATCCATGCTACCACCTCTCCAAAGGCAATGTATGAATATGAATATGTACTTCCTGATACCGGGAACATAGACGAAAGTTCCGAATATGTTAAAGCACATAAACCACTTGTTATTGCTGCCACTATAAATGAAATTATTACAGCTGGTCCTGCAAGTTTTGCTCCCTGACCTGTAGATACAAATATTCCTGTACCAACTACAGATCCTATTCCAAGTGCAGCAAGATCAAAACTGGTAAGTTTTCTTTTAAGACCGCTATTTGAAGCATCCTTTTCGACATCCGCTTCAGTTTTCTTTCTAAACATTTCCATTGATTTTTCCTCTTTCCCAACAAAAAGCATTAAAGGGTTCATAATTAAACATTTATAGATAAAACAGTTTAACTATCGAACCCCTATATAGGAAATCCATATTAACTATTAATTATACATACATCAAAATGCCTTGAAGCTTGGCACTTTGACGCATGAATAAATTAAGTTTTACATTGGTTTTTCTATAAATCATACTACTTTTTCTTTTTCTTTATCTCTATTTATAATAATACTATGCTTTGAACCATACAAGAAGTAAATTACAATTCCAATTAGAAGCCAAGCACCAAATCTTATCCATGTAAAAACAGGTAAATTAAGCATCATATAAAAACAGAAGAATGCTGTTATTAATGGAGTAAATGGTACTCCTGGACATCTAAATTTTCTTTCAGCATTAGGCATTTTATATCTTAACACTATTACCCCAAATGACACAAGTATAAATGCAAATAAAGTTCCTATATTACAAAGTTCCATTATCATCTTAAGTGGTAAAAGTCCAGCTATTAAAGCAACTATACAGCCTGTTATTAATGTACATAATCCAGGTGTCTGATGCTCCTTATTTACATGTGAAAATACTTTTGGTAAAAGTCCATCTCTTGACATAACCATGAAAATTCTTATTTGAGCATACATAACAACTAGTATTGTTGAAATCATTCCAACTACAGCACCAGCTCCAACAAGAGCGGAACCCCAATTTATACCTATACTAGCTAAGGCTCCTGGCAAAGCATTATTTATATCTATTTTAGTGAATGGAACTATTCCTGTAAGAACTACTGCCACAGACATATACAAAATTACAACTGCTCCAAAACACATGAGAAGTCCTCTTGGTATATCCCTTTTAGGGTTTATAGTCTCTTCTGCAGAAGTTGCTATAGCATCAAAACCGATAAATGAATAAAATATAATTGCCGCTGATGCCATTATTCCTTTAAATCCATATGGTGCAAATGGATGATAATTTACTACTTTGATGTGAGTCACACCTAAAATTACAAATAAAACTATTATACAAATTTTAAAAGCAACTATAATATCATTTACCTTAGCACTTTGAGAAACTCCTATATATAATAGAGCTGTAACCACAATTGTTAGTAAAACTGCTGGTAAATCTACAATACCCCCTGAAATAACCGAACTTGTTAATGATGCAGGTAGATGTATATTATAATTTGCAAGTATTCCCATAAGTGTTCCCGACCATGCAGATGCTACTGAAGCCGCTGCCACAATATATTCGAGCATCAAATCCCAACCTATTATCCATGCTACAATTTCTCCAAAAGCAATATACGAATAAGAATATGTACTTCCTGATACAGAAAACATAGATGAAAGTTCACAGAATGTAAGTGAACACAATCCGCAAGTTACTGCTGCTACCAAAAATGCAATAACAACCGCCGGTCCTGCAAGCTTTGCACCCTCCCCTGTAGCAACAAAAATCCCCGTACCTACAACTGCTCCTATTCCTATTGTTGCTAGGTCAAAACTTGTAAGCTTCTTTCTCAATTTACTGCCCTTGGCTTCCTCTTCAAAATCCAACACAGTTTTTTTTCTAAATATGTTACCCATGTGTTTTTCCTCCTATTAACGTTAAGTGTTATACAACTTTTACATAAAACAATACATTTTTTATCTTTTGCAGTAGCCTAAATATTTATTTAATCTATCTTAAATCAACATTTAAATAAAAATTCATTTTTCATTTTAATACGCATTTTTTAATATTATAGTATTAATAAGTTCAATGTTTAAAATTGTACAATTATATAAAAATCGCATGATTATGTGTAAATTATAGAATTGAAACTACTTAATATAACAATAAGTTACAAATAATATATTGAACTTTTTTAAAAATATTATTAAAATATAAAGTTGTATACTTAATTTTAAAATAAAAACAATTGAATAATTATTATATTTGTATTGCACTTTGAGGAGGCACATTTTGAGAAATATTTTATTGAGGAAAAAAATATATACATTTATCATAATGATAATTATAACAACTTTGGCCGGAGAGATTAAAATTTATCCCTTTCAAGATACCTTTAGAGTTAGCTTTGGAACAACCGCTTTTTTGTTTTTTCTTCTGCTAATGAAGAAATCCAGCCCAATTTTTTCAGGTATTATGGTCGGTATTTCTGTAGTATTATTTAGAATATTTTTGTATTTAACCTTTGGTGGAAATACTAGTCTACTTAATGGTTTTATACTTAACTTTCCTGCTTTTTTTTACTACATAACCTATTCTGCATTATTTTATGTATTACTTCGAAAATACTTAAGCCATTACCTTTTGGTTGGATTTTTATCCACCTTTATGGAAATAATCTCAAACTTAGTTGAACTATCTTTAAGGCACATATTTTTAGGTGATCTTTTAAACATGAATATTATCATTGAGGTAGCAATTATCGCAATTATAAGGAGCTTCTTTGTATTAGGCTTCTTCTACGTATTAGTAATTCATGAAAAAGACATTGAGGTAGAAAAGCAGCATGAGGAAAATTCTAAAATGGCTTTATTCATTTCTAATTTATATGAAGAAACGGTTCAATTAAAAAAATCTTTTAATACCTCTGAAGAAATAACGCATGACTGTTATAATTTATATAGAACCCTAAAAGACTCTAATGAAGATTTGTCTAAAAAACTGCTTGATATTGCCGGTAAAATACATGAAGTAAAAAAAGACAATCAAAGAACTTATTCCAGCTTATCAAAGCTAATAACAAATGAAAACTTAGGGGATTATATGAGTATAAACGATATTACAGCTATAATAACCAATACAAACAAAAAATATGCGAATTCTTTAGGTAAAGATATAGAAATACTTACAGAACTTGAGGACATACCAGGCTTGTTTCATCTATTTATAATTTTATCAATTTTAAACAACCTTATTTCAAATTCTGTAGAAGCTATAGAAAAGACAGGAACTATAAAGCTCTCAATAAAAAAACAAAATAACTTTCTACAATTTGTAGTTACCGATAACGGACCTGGAATACCCCAAAGAAAATTAAAACTTATATTTAAAGCTGGATATACAAATAAATATAATTCTCTAGGAAAACCATCTACAGGTATAGGCTTATCTTATGTTGAAGAAATTGTTTATAAATTAGGAGGAAACATAAATCTTAAAAGTCTACCTGAAAAACATATAACTTCTTTTACAATACTAATCCCTGCTGAAAATTTAACCAAGAGAGGATAATATATAATGAATTTTTTTATTGCAGATGATGATGAAGCTATTCAATCAATGCTAACCGATATTATTGAAGATTACGATATGGGAAAAGTTGTTGGTACTTCCACCAGTGGAGAAAATATAACCGCTGAACTTCTTTCATTAAGTAAAGTAGATATACTTATAATAGATCTTTTAATGCCAATGAGAGATGGCATTGAAACAATAAAAAGCTTACGTTCAAAGTTTAACGGAAAAATTATAATGCTTTCTCAAGTAGAGGACAAGGAAATAATAGGTGAAGCTTATTCACTTGGAATAGAATATTATATAACTAAACCTATAAATAAACTTGAAGTTATAAATATAATTGAAAAGTTACGTGAAAATATTAAGCTAGAAAAATCAATACATGACATAAAAAACACTTTAAACATTTTAGATATTGGTAGAGGAACCGCAGTTAAAGAAAATTTTTCTGAGGAAAGCAGCATTAATAATTCAGGTAAATTCCTACTCACTGAGCTCGGAATAATAGGAGAAAACGGAAGTAACGATTTATTAGAAATACTAAGCTACCTTAGCAAAAATGATAATGCTGCAATAAAAGATTTTCCACCACTTAAAGACATATTTTTAAAAGTGGTAAAAAAAAGACTTGGAGAGAATGCCTCTGAAACAGATATAAAAAAAGAAATCAAAGCATCAGAGCAGCGAATAAGAAGAGCTATATCTCAATCCATAACTCATCTTGCTTCACTAGGATTAATAGATTACTCAAACCAAAAATTTGAAGAGTACAGCTCTAAGTTTTTTGATTTTGAAGAGATAAGAAAAAGAATGTTAGAACTTGAGAATGCTGTCACCCCTTCAAAATCTCACGTTAAAATCAACATGAGAAAGTTTATAAAGGTATTCTTCATAGAATCACGAAACCTTGGGAAATAACAAGATGGGAAATAACAACATTTTAAAACATTAAATAAAACTTATAAGTCTAAGCTCCAAATTATAAAAAGACTAAGAATTTTAATAACTCGCTGAGAAAAAGCTTAAACAAATTAAAATTTCTAAGTCTTTTTATAATTTTAAGCAAGGCTTATTGAGTTTTGTTTAAATCGTTTCTAAAATGTTGTTATTTCCCATTGGCGTAAATGCAAGGTGAATTTTTCTCCGTTTCTCTACGAAAAATATTAAAAGCCAAATCAACTCACGCCTAATATTACATAAATATAGATATTTTTTTGTTTTACTCCAAAAATTAATTAACATTTCTAAATTAACTTTTGAAAATAATTGTAAAATACTTAGGGTGGGCAAAATATGACCAAAACCCAATTTATGATAGGATTCATAAAATTATTTTGATGCTATAAATCACTGTTAATTATATCTTCTTTCTTAAAAATTTTCTTTGTTTTTACTACAAATACTATTGCTAATATAAACTCCAAGGCTATAATTCCTTCTACAACATATATACTTTTTATTATTTTGGTCTGATATAGTACCGCAGGGAAATCCACCAAGGCATGTAATAGTATTGCCAAAAATAAGTATATATTTTTTCTATTTCTTATAGCATACAAAACCACCATTGTTAGTCCTAACTGTATTCCAAAGGCAAATATTCTTTCTAATATGGTAATAACTGTAGCACTGGGTGTCATTTGAATTAAGGACTGTTTTACCTGCTTAAGTTGTGCAATTTGTGAGGCTGGAATCTTTGATTTTAATAAAGCATCAAATTTTCCGCTATTTATTAAATTACTATATATTATATATTCTATACTTGTCAACGCTCCAATAAATATAGCCTCTATACCTCCATGGCCAATTCCATAAGCAAGTCCATCCTTCCATTCATGTTTATCCTTCAAAACTGTTTTAAAGGCAATAAACCTTCCTGTTTCTTCAAATACTCCTGCTGCTAGCGCTCCATATACAGAAAATAGTATTGGATTAGTAATAAGATTTCCACCTATGACGATAGAATGAAGAGTCTTTTCTAGTATCTGAGTAAATACAATAAAAACCGCCATTCCAATAAAAACAGGTTTTAAGCTTATCTTTTCCTTCTTCCTAAAATATACTATTAAAGCTATAGGAAATACTGCACATATAACTGCCGCCAGTACCATAAACGTTATAGTAGTAGATTTGACCATAAAAATTCCTCCTTAATGATACAATTTTTTTATTTTCTTATAAACTTCTTCTGTCTTATTGCTATCTTTATAATTTATAATAACAAACCCATCCTTTAATTTTATATATATAAACTTTCCGCTGTCACTTTGAACATATATGTTTCCTTTGCCCATACCATCCACATTAAACTTTCCTCTTTTTTCACTGCCCCAACCAAAGCCCATAACTTTGCTTGAATGCGGAATAGTACTTTTTATATAAACTTTAGTTATATCCTTTAAATTAAACTCCGTAGATTCCATACCTGATTTGATGTAAGCTTTATTTGGGGATATAACAATTTTGGCTTCCGTAGTCTTTTCAACAAGCATAAACACTGCAAAAATAGAAATAAATATTGTTATAATAATTACTCTTATAATTTTATAATTTTTCTTTTTATCCTTATTTTCATCACCTTCACCTTCAATATAATTTGAGCTCACAGCAAACTGCTTAATACCATTTTTTAATAACAGTACTGCAAAACTTACAAAAAGTAAAATGTTACAAGTAAGTAGAAATATAAAATTGCTGTAAGTATCTAATTTTAGCCTATACGAAACAAAAACCATAAACCCATAAATAAATATTGATACAAGCATTTGTATTCCAACATTAAAATTTTGTTTTACTGCCTTAGTTTCGTCATCCCAGTAAAGCTTAGGAAAATATATGTCTATAAATACGCCAAAAGTATTAAAAGCCGCTATTCCAAATACACTTATAAAAACCACCATAGCTACAGTAATTAATTTTAATTTCATGAATACAGCAGCTGTTAATAGACACAAAATCAATGAAAAATAACTCATTAGCGTTCCTACAATCACCTTTGCCATAATTTGAGTTTTATAACTTACCGGAATATACCTTCCAATAAAAAAGCTTTTGCCTTCCCTTGAAATTGATGTAGGTGCTGCCAGATTAAAAATACATAGATTTATAGCAATTGCAGAGACCACCGAAATGTAGAGTGGGTTATCCGAAAATCCACTTGGAACACTTCCCATTTGCCAATATGAAAAAGCAAAAATTCCAGTCATAAACGGTGTAAAGATGACTGCAACTATAACACAATTAAGTAAATATGCCGGAGTTCTATAAAGGTTTCTCCATTCATTTAAGATGGAAGCTTTTAACTTTGATTTTCTATTTGATTGTCTGTAAACCTCGCCTAAAGAAAGCTTCTTTCCACTTGAAGAACTTTCTGTAAGCCCCACTACTCCCTTTAGATACAATCCTTCTGCCATCAATAGAAATATACCTACTGCAATCGCACTTATAAAAATAAATACAAGAATACCTAATAAACCTTTGCCACTATTAATGTTCTTTATAGCATCCGAAGCAAAATTACTAATAAAGAAAGCGTTAGATACTTTGCCTACCACTTTACCATTCTTAAGAATATTAGTACTGTTACCTGAGTATCCGCTGAAATATTGTATTACAATACTCAAGCTTATGGAAAATACTATAGCCAGTATCCCCGCTATTATCTTGAGCCTATCTTTATTTCGGAAAAATTTGCTGAAGGCCATTATAACAATACTAATTAGCGAGCAAATAACTGTAGGTATTACCGGCAATACAATATATATAACTAATGAATATACCCAGTATAGAGGTGTACCCATTTTCATACCAAATCCAATAATACACGGCATAAGCAAAATAAGTTCTATAAAATACTGGTATATCATTGCCGTAACAAATTTTGCGCCTAATACTTTGTAGGGCTCTATTGGCATAGTAATAAAGAAAGCAACATCATCTGCAAAATAATATGTACTAACCACATAAAATATTCCCAAAATAATCATAGCAATACTTGAAGCTCCAAATAGCTGTGAGAACATTAAATCCTGCAAATTATATTTAAGAATAATATCATAGGATTTCATAAAAACAGCTGTAAGCCCTACTACAATTGGAATAAATATTATCGCTAATATAAGAAAGCTTAAGCTCCTCTTTTTAGTATTCATCCCTGAAAGCGTACTCCCGCTGTTTTTTAATAGAACTTTTATCAGTGCTAAAAATTTTTTCATCTTACACATCTCCATAAAACTATTGAATTTTTTGTTATGTGTTATATAATAAGTATAACATATATAATAAAAATATTGAATATATAGGCTTTCTAATTTAGCAATTAATTTGTAAATTAAGTTTTGCTATAGAAATCCTATAAACGGAGGCGAAAACTATGAACAGCACAACTACAATGTTATTAATCGGTTTTGTATGGCTTATAATATCTTTAGCTCTAGCATTAGTTCATCAAGAACACATAACAGGTATTGGATACAAAACTCCATTTGCAATGAAGAATTTGGATACCTGGAATGAAGGCAATAGATTTTTGGGCATACTTGGAATTATATTAGGGATTACTCAGATTATATTAGGTTTTATAGCTTATTTTCATTTATACAATACAAGCGTAATCTTTCCTGTATATACTTTAATTTTTGTTTTAGCAACCATTTTTGTGACAGAAATTCACTTAAGAAAAGTATTTGATAAGGATGGGAAAAGGAAATAAGCTTATTAATAAGTATAGAATTTAGCCAGGTAATATTAAGTTAATTGATTACCTGGCACTCTTATGTAAAAATTAAAACCTTAATGGATTATAAAGGTAACGTTATCATATGTTACCAAGGCATAACAGGGCAAGCAGATATTGTAGGTACACTACAATATAATATTGAAAATGCTATACATAAGCAAATTACTGAGAATAAAATTTTGTGCTTTTTTAAAAGCATATTATCACATCCTTATATAAAATTTTTGCTGAAATTTACTATTTCACTAACGGATTGAAAGTCATTTGATTTTATATATAAATCCATTAGTTTAAATGCAAGCTTAGTATTTAAATTATTTTCTTTAGATGTTAAAATAAACAATTCATTCTTAATGTCGGAAAGCTTCTCCATGTTTTTAGAACTCTTGTATATGTTAGCAAGCTCTAAAATTAAATCTTCCATCAAGTAATAGTGTGTTTGTTTTTTAGTCAAAGATAATGATTTTAGAAAATATTTTTCAGAGTTAAATGAATCATTTAAGCTTTTGTATATTTTACCTAATTCAAAATAAATGTTTGGAGCTGCACTACAGTTATCATTAAGTTTATTAATACTGTCTAGTGCCTTATTTAATTGATTTTTTGCTTTTGTGTAATCTTCAAGTTCCATATATATTTCTATAGTATTGATTAATATTAATGTATTTAATTCATGTTTATTCTTGTCCATATGCCCCAATAATTTATTATATATACTTAAGCTTTCATTATATTTTTTTAATTCTTGGTAACATACAGCTTCTTGTGCAAGAACATCATAATATTTATCCATATTTAAATTTTTTGTTATTAGTTCAAGCTCTGTAAGATTTTTAATAGCTTTGTAATATTTTTTTAATTCTAAGTAGCATAATGCACTATTAAATAAAAATATACATCGATATTCTTCTGTTAAATCGTCATTAAACCAATCTAAAGCAAATTGACAGCATTTTATGTTCTGTCCGTATTCACCCATATAAAAGTATACCATAGATAATTTTCTTAGAATACTTATTGAATCTTTACTATATATGTCAAGTAATGCTTTAGCTTTTTCGTAATATAAGGAACTCTTATAGTAATCATTAATATTACAATAATAATCTCCTGCTAATTCAAAAATAGCTATTTTCTTATCAGTAATATTCCATTTTACTAAAAATTCTTCAACTTCAGTTAATTTAGTGACAAAACTGTTGTCTTTATATACCATTAAATCTTTAAGCTCTTTTATGTACTTACTGAGTATCTTATTAGCCTGTGATTTTTCATCTTCCATTAAAAATTCTATGTTCTCATCAATTGTAATATGCCTTTTATCACAAATATTTTTTAAATTCTTCAATATAATTCCAGCAGCATTTTGGGTCAGATTTGCTTTATCATGTTCTATTTGACTTATAAGATTTCTAGTTATCTCCTTACCTGATATGTCTTCCTGCTTTACATTATATTTTTCTCTTAAGTTTTTAAGTTTTGTACCAATAGACAGTATCTCATAACTTCCCATACTTAAAACCCCTAACTTATAAGTAATTTTTATTGTTTACATTATACCACCAATTGGATAATATGTTAATAAGCTAGTAATTTTTTATCAACTTATTGTAATAACAACAAAAATAGGAATTATGTGTTTATAGATATCATGTGTAATATTTTCCTTCACTCCTTTTCATAGTAAATACCATTTTCAAACTTCCTTACAAACCCACTTGCAGAAAAATCAGGGTACTCAAATTCCCATAAGCATCCGCATTTAAGACATTTATACCATTTTGTAGCATACCATCCCACTTCTTCTACATCACCTTTCCAAGTGTAAAACGGCTTTGTGACTTCTTCCTCTTTAAAAATTTCATTTTCAGCTTGTTCATTGAAAAATTCTTTTAATTCCTCAAATAGTTTCATAGAATCAACTTTTACTCCAACCCGTTCATTGCAATCACAATCTAATTTCCAAACCATTTTGGATTCACCCCCTTCTAATATTTATCTATCAATACTGTATATAAATCATCAATCATATTAATAACTAAAAAAACTGCCCATTAATCTAAAAAAATTAATAGACAGTTTCTTTTTAATATTTAATAAAAAATTGTTTTCTCCCTATCAAATAACTTATCAACCTTTACTATGCTTAGGAAGAAATAAATAAGTAATAATATTGATGGAAAAGCGTATCTCCCCTGTCCTTCTGTTATAAAGTACACACCTGTAAACATGTAAAAAGTTATTAATGCATACAAGGAGAATTTATCGAGTTCGTCGCTTTTGCCCTTTATTATCTTACCTATAACTATGACGCTATAGGCAATAATTCCAACCGTTGCCGGTATAAATACGAGATTTCTTATTAAATTTGTGATTACAAGAATCATATACTCCGCTGTTTTACCAAGACCTGCCCCATTAAAAGTATAAATAATGTCATCACCAACATAATAAGTATTTAAAAGTCTCTTAAATCCAAGTTCTGCAAATCCAAGTGGGTGGGATTTTATCCATTTCTTAGCCGCAGCCGAAAGCATGTGGTTTTTCTGTGTCATATTTGCTTTTTTATATTCCTTCGTAAGAGCAATGGAATCTTTGACCTTTGCTACATCCATCCATCTTCCCCAGGTATTCTGAGAATTATTATTTATGTATAAAACTATTCCTCCGTTATTCGATATACCAGTGTATTGACCCATCATCTTTGTATTTCTATAAACAAACGGCGAAACTACAATGCAACATATAACCAGCACTGTTATTGAATGTATAAGAGGTTTTATAATTTTTCTATCTTTTATAAGTTCCACCAAAAATATAGCAAAGAAAATTGCAATAAAGAATGGCTTCGTCATAGTTTCAATTCCCGTTAAAATTCCTATTATTATATACTTAAATCGGTTGTTAGAAAAATAAACATTCGCGGTTATAAGGAAAAATGTTGTAAAAAATATCTCAACTGCAAGAATACTATTATAAAAAATATTACATGGGAAAAATATAAACATTAAGAATATTATTTTTCTCTTTGCTTCACTAATGTCCAATTTCTTCAAAAGGCAAAAAAGTGTAACATAGCTAATAAGCGTAAGAAATAAATTAAAAACTTTTCCAACTACAATGCTTACTCCGAAAATTTTATATACGTATCCAAGCACTATTGCATATCCAACTGAGGTATAAGTATTTCCCCATGCTCCACCATGTGCAATGCTTTCTGCAAGTGTGTGATAATAATTAAAGTCCGAATAAGGAACTGACTTTACAAACACAACCCATAAAACACACAGTGCAAAGGCTATAATTCCTGAAAACAAATAAAACTTATTGCTTTCTCTATTCATTAATTTAATCAAAAAATTTCCCTCCCAATAATATTCATAGAATACTATAATCTACTCCTTTAATATCTTAACAGAAATAGCCACAAAATAGTATTAAAATTTAATGAAAAATTACGTTATGTGAAGTAACAGTATTTTGAAATATTAAATAAAGCTTATAAGACTAAGCCTCAAATTATAAAAATGCTAAGAAATTTTAATAACTCGGCTTTCGCCTCAAACAAATTAAAATTTCTAAGCCTTTTCATAATTTGAGGCAAAGTCTTATTAAGCTTTATTTAAACAGTTTCGAAATACTGTTACTTCACATTAAGAATAAAAGCAAGGATATCTTTCCTCCGCTTCTCTACGGAAAGCTTTTAATTTTAGGCAGTGTTCAGCAGCTTTTCTTCACCTGCTGACGAGCATAGCAATGTCAGTGCCTAAAATATCATGCAATTTAAATAGTCCTTTACTAAATGAATATTATCATACACGAGGTTTGGCAATTTAGAAAATGCCTATTGGTAATTAAGAAGGATAATGGGTCTTTGACCCAAACCCCGTATAGGATCGTTATCCTTCTTAACTTCAAACAGCCAATCTCTATATTGTAAAAGTTTTATATAAGTCTTTTAATTAAAAACTTAAAATTATTAGTCATAAACATTAAGATAGCCTGTATTTTATAAATAAGGATAAGATTTATAAAATTCCGTAGGCACGGAGGAATTTTTTCCTTGCTTCACCCCTAAAGTAAATTAACATTGATTTGTAACGATTTAAAAAAATTCTAATAAATCTTGGTAAAAAAAGCGTAAACTACTTAGATATTTCAATTTGTCTGAGCTTCTTTTCAGCGAGTTATTGAAATATCTTAGTAGTTTACGCTTTTTTTGCCTTAGATTTATAGAATTTTTTTAATGTTACAAATCAATGTTAATTTACAATATTTATTGACAATGCCATACCTTCGTTATAGAATATAAATATGAATTCCGACTTAAATGGTCAAGATTAAATTTAATATAGTTCAGGAGTGAATTTTTAATGGGAGAAAAACTTTTACAAATTAATAATATACATGCGGAAGCTGACGGAAAAGAAATACTAAAAGGATTAAACTTAACAGTTGGTAAAGGCGAGATTCACGTAGTAATGGGTCCTAATGGAGCCGGAAAATCTACACTTATGAATGTAATCATGGGTCATCCAAGATATAAGATAACTGATGGTAATATAAATTTTGAAGGCGAAGATATTACAGACCTTAAGACTGATGAAAGAGCAAGAAAAGGTATATTCTTATCATTTCAAAGCCCTGAAGAAGTTGCAGGAATAACTGTAGGCGATCTTTTAAGAAGTGCTAGAACTCAAGCAACTGGAAAGCCAATAAAATTCATGGCCTTCAGAAAAGAATTAAAAGAAAAGATGTCTCTTTTAGAGATGAATGAAAAATATTCCGAAAGAGATTTAAACGTAGGTTTTTCAGGTGGAGAAAAAAAGAAAAACGAAATTCTTCAAATGTTAATGTTAAATCCTAAACTTGCAATATTAGATGAAACTGATTCTGGTCTTGATGTAGATGCAGTAAAAATCGTTTCAAAGGGAATAAGCAAATTTAAGAATGAGAACAATTCTTTACTTATAATAACTCACAACAGTAAAATACTTGAATCTTTAAAACCTGATTTTGTTCACGTACTCTTAGATGGAAAAATAGTTAAAAATGGAGATATATCTTTAATGAACGAAATAAACGAAAAAGGTTTTGCTGAATTTAAGAAAATGCTATAAGGAGGTGCCTTTATGGAAGCAAACAAAGACTTGTTTAAGAATCTAGAACGTGGAGTTTATGATATAAAAAATAAAGATAGATACAGCTATAAAGTTAATAAGGGTTTAACACGTGAAATTATCGAAAAAATATCGAAAGAAAAACATGATCCTAAGTGGATGCTTGATTTCAGACTTAAATGCCTTGATGTTTATAACAACATGGAAATGCCTACCTGGGGACCTTCTTTAGACGAACTTGATATGGATAACATAGTAACTTATGTTAGACCTGATACGGAAATGAAGGGAAACTGGAATGACGTACCTGAAGACATTAAAGATACTTTTGAAAAGCTAGGAATACCAAAGGCAGAAAGAGAATCCCTTGCAGGTGTTGGAGCTCAGTATGACTCAGAAGTTGTTTACCACAGCATAAAAGAAGATCTTGTTAAACAGGGAGTTATATATACTGACATGGAAACTGCTATTAATAAGTACGGAGACATAGTAAAAGAGTACTTTATGAAACTTGTTCCTCCTAGTGACCACAAATTTGTTGCTCTTCACGGAGCTGTTTGGTCTGGTGGTTCCTTTGTTTATGTACCAGAGGGCGTTAATGTGGATATTCCACTGCAATCATATTTCAGATTAAATTCACCTGGTGCTGGACAATTTGAACATACTCTTATAATAGTTGAAAAAGGTGCAAAGCTTCATTTTATAGAAGGCTGTTCTGCTCCTAAGTATAATGTTACAAATCTTCATGCAGGATGTGTTGAACTTTATGTAAAGGAAGATGCCACTTTAAGATATTCAACCATTGAAAACTGGTCAAAAAATATGCTTAATTTAAATACAAAACGTGCAATAGTTGAAAAGAATGGAACTATTGAATGGGTATCAGGCTCTTTCGGTTCAAAAATTTCAATGCTGTACCCTATGAGTATTTTACACGGTGAAGGTGCAAAATCAGAATATACTGGTGTAACATTTGCAGGAAAAGGTCAGCACCTTGACACTGGTACAAAAGTTGTTCACGCAGCTCCTTACACATCTTCAACTGTAAGTGCAAAATCAATTTCAAAGAGCGGCGGAACATGTATATATAGAGGTTCTGTGAAGGTAACAGAAAATGCTCATCACTGTAAATCATCTGTATCCTGTGATTCTTTGATGCTTGATGACATTTCACGTTCTGATACAATTCCTTCTTTGGATTTGAATAACGATAGAATCGATGTAGGCCATGAAGCAAAAATCGGAAGAATAAGTGACGATGCTATATTTTATCTAATGTCAAGGGGTATAAGCGAAGAAGAAGCTAGAGCAATGATAGTAAGAGGATTCGTAAATCCTGTATCAAAAGCACTCCCTCTTGAATACGCTGTTGAAATGAACAATTTAATTAAGCTAGAACTTAAAGGAAGTAGGTAGGTGATTTTAAACTATGGAAAAGACTCTTAGTAAAATAAATAATATTCCCGTAAGAACCTGGAAATGGCTCGGGGTTAATAATATAAGCATAGAGAAATCACTACCCGAAGTGGTTCCTTATAATGCTGAGTATGTATCTGAAGTTGAAGAGGCAGGAATTAGAGTAAGTAACCTTTCAAAAAATTTATCAAGTGAATTCAACATGAGTGATTATGCTGGAATAGACGAATCCTCAATTGATGAAGCAAAAAATAATTATAACGCAGGAGTTTTCGTTCATGCATCAGAATATAAAAAATATGATAAGCCTATATTTATAAACTATGCCTTGAATGAAAAAAATAATACTTTAATTGATAACAATATAATAATTGCAGAAGAAGGCAGTGAAGTTACTGTAGTTATAAATTATTCTTCAGACAATGGCATTTCTGCAGCTCATAATGGATTAACTCAGGTTTATGCAAAGAAAAATGCAGTTGTAAATTTGATAAAACTACAGACTCTTTCAGAAAATGTGCTTCACCTTGATGCACACGGCGTTAAAACTGAAGAAAATGCAGTTGTAAATTACACTGCTGTAGATTTAGGCGCAAGCCATGCTGTAATAAATTACACAGATGATTTATTAGGCTTTAAAAGTTCTTCTAATATATATTCAATATATTTAGGGGATAAAAATAGGGTCATCGATATAAATTATCTTATAAACCATCATGGAAAAAACACAACAAGTACTGTAGAAACAAGAGGAGCTTTAATGGATAACAGTAAAAAGACTTTTAGAGGTACTCTTGATTTCAAAAAAGGATGTAAGAAGGCTAAAGGACAGGAAGAAGAATATACCATACTTTTAAGCCCTCATGTAGTAAATAAAACCGTTCCAATACTACTTGCTACAGAAGAAGATGTTGATGGACAACATGCAGCAAGTGCTGGAAGAATAGATGAAAATAAATTGTTTTATATAATGAGCAGAGGCTTTAGCGAAACTGAAGCAAAAAAACTTGTAATAGAAGCTGCTTTCAATCCAATTATAAAAAATATACCTTCAGAAGAAATAAGGGATAAAATTTCTAGCAGTATTAGGAGGAAACTCGAAAATGAATAATGAATATATAAAAGACTTTCCTGCTTTAGATCAGGAATTTAACGGTCATAAATTTGTATATCTTGACAATGCTGCTACTACTCAAAAGCCTGTTTCAGTAATAGAAGCAGTAAATGATTATTATAGGAAATCAAATGCTAATCCACATAGAGGTGCTTATACTTTAAGTGTGAAAGCAACTGATTTATATGAAGGTGCAAGAGAAGTAGTAAAAGACTTTATAGGTGCAGAAAAAAGCAAAGAAATAGTTTTCGTTAGAAATGCAACTGAAGCTCTTAATTTAATTGCTTATTCTTACGGAATGAATTTTATAAATCCCGGTGATGAAATTGTAATTTCAATATCTGAACATCACTCAAACCTTGTTCCATGGCAGCAGGTAGCAAAAGCAAAAGGTGCTGTACTTAAGTACATGTATCTTGATAAAGACGGAATAGTTTCAATGGAAGATGTAGAAAATAAAATAACTGAAAAAACAAAAATAGTGTCCATAACACATGTTTCTAACGTTCTTGGAACTATAAATCCAGTTAAGAAAGTAGTTGAAAAAGCTCACAGCGTTGGTGCCATAGCAATTGTAGATGGAGCTCAAAGCGTACCTCACATGAAAGTTGACGTTAAAGCTTTAGATGCCGACTTTCTAGTATTCTCAGGTCACAAAATGCTTGCACCAATGGGAATAGGCGTTTTATACGGAAAAGAAGAATTACTTGAAAAAATGCCTCCTTTCATGTTTGGCGGCGATATGATAGAATACGTTTGGGAACAGAAAACAACCTTTGCAGAAGTTCCTCACAAATTTGAAGGCGGTACACAAAACGTAGGTGGCGCTGTTGGTTTAACAGCTGCTATAAATTATATAAATAAAGTAGGACTTGATAAAATAGATGCAGTAGAAAAAAATCTTACATCCTATGCTCTTGAACGTATGTCAGAAATACCATACCTTGATATTTACGGCACAAAGGATGTAGCTAAAAAAGCTGGCGTCATATCCTTTAATGTAAAAGATGTTCATCCGCATGACGTAGCTACAATACTTGATTCATACGGTGTTGCAATAAGAACAGGTCATCACTGTGCAAATCCACTTATGAGATACATGGGAGTAAATTCAACCTGCAGAGCCAGCTTCTATTTTTATAATACAAGAGAAGACGTGGATGCCTTAATATTTGGATTAAAAAATACAAGGAAGTGGTTAGGCTATGGATCTTAATTCTATATACACTGAAATAATAACAGAACATAATGCATCAAAACACAATAAACATGAGCTTGAAGGCGCTACTGTAGTTGAAAATGGTCACAATCCAAGCTGCGGTGATGATATAACACTTCAATTAAAGATTAAAGATAATGTCATTGAAGATGCTGCTTTTACAGGAGTTGGATGTGCTATTTCTCAGGCATCTACATCAATAATGATTGATCTAATAAAAGGCAAAACTGTAGATGAAGCAAAAAAATTAGTAAAAACTTTTATAGGCATGATAAAAAGAGAAATAACAGATGATAATGAGCTTGAGATACTTGAAGATGCTTTAGCTTTTAAAAATGTTTCAAATATGCCTGCCCGTGTAAAATGTGCTGTTCTTGCATGGCATACTTTTGAAGAATGTATGAATGATAATAAAAAACAATAATTAGAAAGGGAAGAGATATTAAAAATCTCTTCCTTTTTTAATTATAAGTAGTAATTTTTTGAAATAAATTAACGATAACATGAATGATAAATTTTAAGTTATAAAACAAAAATTTATTATTAACTACATAAACCAATATCTAACTTACTAAGAAGAAATTTTGCTTTAAATGTACGTTTAATTTCATTTGAATATATATATAATAAATACTATAGGAAGTTAGAAAATATAAATTTTTATGCGGAGGATTTATATATGATCACTTTAAAACCAAAGAATATAGACAATCTTTTATATGAATTTAAACAGAGAAATCTTCAGCCTAAAGATTCTCAAAAATTAAATTTTGAAGTTGACGACTTTAAGGATGTATATAATATAACTGCACCATTTAAATACGGAAATGAAATTCTAATAGCTGGAAGAGTTGAAAAAAGAGACAGTGAACTATCTGAAGTTATCTTTTTTAAAAACAAAGAAGGCATCTGGATAAAAAAAACAGACTTGCCAATTTTCAAACTTCAAGATCCTTTTATATCCTGGATTGATGAATATATAACTTTTGGCGGCGTTGAGGTATTATCTGATCCAGTATCGAAAAGCATTTCATCATACAAGACTGTTTTTTATAAAGGTAAAACTTTAAAAGATTTAAAACCATTTGCTGAAGGTCCTGAGCTCATGAAGGATATAAGATTACTACAGTTAAAAAATAGTAAAATTTTAGTTCTTACAAGACCCAAAATAAATAACAATAGTCATATAGGTTATACCTTAATAAATTCACTAAAAGAACTTAATCCACAGGTTATATCAAATGCAACCGTAATTGAGGGTCAATTTGCAGAAAATGAGTGGGGCGGCGCTAACTCAATTTATGAATTACCAAATGGATTAGTTGCAGTATTAGGACACATTGCTAAATTTGATGATTTACACAATAGGCATTATTATTCAATGAGTTTCTCTTTTAACCCGGATACAGGACAATCATCTCCACTAAAAATAATAGCAACAAGAAATAATTTTGGAAAAGCTTCATATAAAAGACCTGATTTAATAGATGTTATATTTAGTGGCGGACTTATAAGAAATAATAATGGATATGCCGAGCTTTACTGCGGTATAAGCGATGCAGAAGCTCATAAATTGACTATAGCTGATCCTTTCAAAGAATATGAACATTAAAAATAAAGCAAACACACTATTGTATTAATCACTATAATTTTCATTTATTATAGTGATTTTTTTAATTTTAATTATTGACAAAATTGTCCTACAGGTGTAGTCTGTAAATATGGATTACATTCGTAGGTAAGGAGGAATTACTTTTGGCAAATACACCTAAAATATCAGATGCCGAATGGCATGTTATGCAAGTTTTATGGAAACAACATCCTGCTACTTTTTCAGAAATTACAGAAGAACTTAATAAAAAGAATTGTACTTGGAGCCCTAAAACAATTCATACACTTATAAGCAGATTAGTAAAAAAAGGAGCTATTGACGTAATAAAAGAGACAAAACATTATCAATATTCACCAGCTGTTACGGAGGATGAAATGACAAATTTAGAAACTGAGTCATTTATAAATAAAATATATCAAGGATCTGTTAATTTATTTGTGTCAAACTTTTTAAAAAAGCAAAAACTAAGTAAAGACGAAATATTAGAACTTAAAAAAATACTTGATGAGAATATGAAGTAAAGGAATTGATAAGATATGTATGTAGTTTTTTCTTTATTTCTTCAGACAATTAAGCTGTCAATTATGGCATCAGTAGCAGCTATCATTATATGGCTCATAAAATTATTATTTAAAAATAAACTTAGTTCTGCTTGGCATTATTATATATGGTTTATTATTATAATTAGATTATTGCTACCTTATTCATTAAGCAGCCCAGTTAGCATATATAATACTGTAAATATTGATAAAAATATGTCAAAGGCCACTATAAATTCAAGTACTACGCAAATCATAAATAATCCAACTACAGTTAATACAAAAGCTAATCATCATAATAATGACTTTAATCAAAATAGTTGTCAAAACATCTTGCACATATTAAGCATAGTCTGGGTTATCGTTCTAGGTATTGCCTGTATATATTTATTATCTATATACACTATATTTTGTTTTAAAATTAAATCAGAAAATGACTTTAGAGATGTTAAAATTTGTGACACTTTGGAACAGTGCAAGAAAGCAATGAATATAAGACGCAATATAAAAATAAAAAATTCTAAGAGTGTACAAACACCATGCATAACTGGTTTAATTACGCCTGTAATATTAATACCTGAAGGCTTAGTTCACAAATTAACAAATGATGATGTAAAATACATAATCATTCACGAACTTGCTCATTTTAAGCGCAAAGATATTCTTATAAATTGGATAGTTATAATATTAAATCTTATACATTGGTTTAATCCAATATTATACTTTTCGTTTAAAAGGCTAAAGCAGGATGCTGAAATATCCTGTGATGCCAAAGCATTAAGTTATATAAAAACTAAAGATCATAAAAATTATGGTAATACAATTATTAATTTAGTATCACTCATTTCACTTCCCACTACAAATCCCTGGGAAGTTACAATGGTGGGTAAATCTCAAATAAAAAGGAGAATTATAATGATTTCTAAATTTAAAAAAGGAACACTAATTAAAACATCACTTGGTATAGCTGCTGCCTGTATAGCATGCGTGGTTATTTTAACTAACGCAAAAAACACAAATCTTTTAGCTACTACTAAAAGTCCAAATGTAAAACATAATAAAGTTGTACAACCTAAAGTTAGTATGGATAGTTCTTCAAAATCTAATAACGTACAAGAAAACAATACTGCTGTGCCAACAAATAATAGTAGTTCTTCTACTAAAAGTAAACCTACTGATAAAAGTAAACCTACTGAAAAAGTTAAAACTACCACAAATACAGTACCTAATAGCCAGAAACAAAATGTAAAATCACCAGCACAAAACAATTCTAAAACTCAACCATCTACAACAAATAATGAGAGTAAAGTTAACAATTCTAACCAAGAAGACGATTATACTCCTGAACAAGCAGCAATTTCAGCTATAAATTATGAGGTAGGACAGAGCAATAAAATCTCTTCCGTCTCAAAAGGTCCAAGTGGTGATGGATATTCTAATTTTACACATGGTGACGTAGGTGCTACCGTCTTTTACTCTACTACTGAAAATGGTAAAAAGTATTATAGTGTCCGTCTCTGTCTTCTATCAGCAAGAAGGAACGGCGGAACAGGAACTATAGACAATTTGCTTATTGCAAAAGATGGAACTTTATACCAAAACAAATAAAGAAATCTTAAAACTTTTTCTTATATTTGCTGTATATTTTTCATTATAATAAACAATAATATAAGGTGAGTGGATTGTAAATTTACAATTGACTTATTATTAATTATATGGAATGATTTAATTTGCAAGTAGTTCTGATAAAGCTACTTGCTATTTTCTTTTTTGTTAGTTTTCTTACTGCTATCTATATCTATCATTAGTTGAGATGAAATTCCTCTTCTATCAGCCTTTATTTTATTTCTAAAGGCAATGCTTTTCTCCTGCCTATAGCAAAAAGCAAGAAGCATAGCAACAATAGACAAAGCAGTTACGCACAAAACTATTAACGCAAAAAAGGTGTAATTCATTCTACCACCTCTTTTCCTATCAATCCTGTCTTTACAATCCACTCATATTCTGGTACATGGAAAAGAGGCATATTACATATAATTAATTTGTACCACTATTAATTAATTTACCCATTTGTTTAATGTTTAAACATTTCAGTATTATAATTAAAGTTAAGTTTACAATATAAAAGGTGTGATTACTAATAGAACCTGTAAAAAAAATTAAGAATGATTGATGAAAATCCTCTATCATTCTTAATTCTTAATTTTTTTTAAAATTTTATGATTACACTAACTCTTTATTACTGTAAATTCCAATTGAAATAATTAGAGATATTATTACTAATAAAATTGAACAAAATACACTAATAGTACATATGCCAGAATAAGAAATTCCCTTAAAGACATCTAATATTTTAGTATATTTAATTTTTTCATCAACGTACGACCAACCAAACCATATGGAAAAAAGCATTATCATAATAATATATTTTAACTTAGCATATCCAAATTTAAAATAAAGAGGTATACATATTCCATTCATTATACTAATGATAATGACATCAATTATTATATATTCAATTTTAAAGGTAGTAGGTCCCTTCATTAATACTGAAAGTATAAAATCAAAACTTATTTCAACTATAAAAAATATATAAGAGGATAAATATCTTGAAATAACCATACTTTTTCTTCCTACTGGCAAACTATTTAATATAATATAAGATTTATTTTTCTCATCAAAAAGAAAAGTATTTGACACAAATAGGTACTGAATCATAGAAGGAAGCCCCACAGCTATCAATATTCCCCAATAATCCTTTGAAAATACTGCCAGAATATTATAGAGAATTATGAATAAAAAACATGCAGCTAAACTTTTCTTTTGAATTGCTAAATCTTTGTAAACCAAACTAAACATTTTTCTCACCTCTTACTGTATATACCATGATATCATCCAAACTAGCCTTTTCAATCAAAACATTATCTTTAAATAGCCTTTTAACACTTCCTATATTATTTGTTAAAGCCTCGAAACCAAAAGCATTTTCATTTATTGAAACGAACTCCTTTTTAGTGTCCATATTCAAAAATTCCTTTTTACCTTTTACAATGGCATAATTCTCTAAAATATCATCTTTGGGCTCTGAAAATATTATTTCACCTTTATTTATGAAAGTTATATAATCCGCAACCTTCTCTAGGTCAGAAGTAATATGTGTAGAAAAAAATATAGATTTACGTTCATCCTGCAAAACAGAGCATAAAATTTCAAGCATTTCACTTCTAAAAACAGGATCTAATCCAGAAGTAGGCTCATCCATTATAATAAGCTCAGCACCATGTGATAAAGCAAGTGCAAGAGAATACTTCATTTTCATTCCCTTTGATAATTCCTTTATCTTTTTCTTTTTAGGTAAATCAAAGTCTGCAAAATATTTTTTAAAAACTTTTTCATCCCAGTATTTATAGAATGGCGCTATTATATTCTTCATCTCCACTAAGGTTAAATCCTCATAGAAATAATTTTCGTCATAAACAAATCCGATTTTCTGTTTTATCTCTTTCTCATTTTGTATATTATCAAGTCCAAAAACTTTTATATTACCTGAATTCCTTCTAATAAGATTCATTATGAGCCTTATAGTCGTACTTTTACCAGCACCATTTGGTCCTATAAATCCCATTATGTAACCTCTCTCTAAATCAAAACTTACATCTTTAAGCGAAAAATCATTATAGCTTTTATTTAACCCGTTAACCTCTAAAATATGCTCCATTTCCTGCCTCCCTCATTCATCTTTATATAAAACCTCTAAGATTTCTTTTAATTCATCAAGAGATAAATCTATCATCTTGCTTGCTTCAACTGCCTCTGTCAATTTTTCTTCAATTACCTTTATTCTGTTTTCTCTCAAAATTTCTTTATTTTGTCCTGCAACATATGAACCTTTTCCAGGCACAGTATCTATAAAACCATCTTCTTCAAGTTTTTCATATGCCTTTTTAGTAGTAATTACACTTATCTTTAATTCCTTAGCTAAACTTCTTATAGATGGAAGCGGTTCTCCCTCTGAAAGTTCGCCATTAAAAATAAGATTTTTTATCTGTTTTTCGATCTGTTCATATATTGGATCATTTGAAGAATTAGAAATAATTATATCCACGTTTTTTACCCCTTTGCAAATGAGTGTGTAATAATTTTGTATATGTACAGTATATACAGTATATACGCAATTGTCAATTAAAAAATTGTTAATCAAACTAAAATATTATATTATATATTAGTAAACTTAATTAAGGAGGGAAACATGGAAAAGTTCTTAGATTTTAAAAATTTTACATACATATTAATATCAAGATATTTAACTTACATATTAACATATATAGGCTCTATCGTTATGATTGGAAATAACCTCAAATCTATTGTTATTTTCACACTACTTTTTTCAATTGTACTTATAACCTCATCCCTAAGGGTATCGAAGACTTGTAGGCTTATGAATAAAGCTTACCTAAATAGATCTTACCTGTTTATACCCTCTATCATAACTGAACTTGTAACAATTACATTTGCGAATTACTATTTTTGTCACCTCACATTTGTGCTTATATTTATATCAGTAGTTGATATATTTCTATTTTTAAGTTTAAAAAAAGCTATTTTAGTTTCAATACTACCATACTTTACTTTAAGCTTAGTCACATGTTTCGGAGATAAAAATTTATCCTTTCAGGCTACTTTTTCAGATATTTTAGCTTACTTACTTGCGCTAACTTTCTTTGCTTGTGCGTCATACCTTTTAAAAACAACAATTTTAATGAAAGATAAGATGCAACTTTTATATTCTGAACTAAAAGAATCAAAAGAAGACCTTGAAACTGCAAATAAAAAACTTAAAGATTATTCAAAAAAGGTAGAAGAAGTTTCAGTTCTAAACGAGCGAAATAGACTCGCCGGAGAAATACACGATACAATAGGACACAGCCTTACAGCTCTAATTATGGAAGTAGACATATGCAATAAACTTATAGATAAAGACATTAATAAAACAAAGGTGGAATTAAAAAAGGCACAAGAGCTTGCCCGCTATTCACTTAGTGAAGTTAGAAAATCTGTTAGATCAATAAAATCAACTGATAAGCTTACTGGAATTAATGCAATTAAAAGTTTAATAAGTGACTACGAAAAAAGTACTGGCATTGCAGTCCATTTTAACATTTCAAGAAGACAATACAAGTTATCACCTGCAATTGAAGTTACAATTTTTAGGGCTGTGCAGGAAGCTCTAACAAACTGTGCTAAGTATGGACATGCAAGTAACGCCTATATTGACATATCATTTAAAGAAACTGGAGTAGACTTTTGTATTTCAAATGATGGACTAAGTTGCAATAATATAAATAAAGGAATTGGCCTAACTACAATGCAAGAAAGAGTAGAAGTTCTTGGAGGAAATCTAAATGTATCTGGCGAAAATAACTTTATTATAAATGGGTTCATTCCAGTGGAGGTAGAAAATGAATAAAATAAAAGTATTAATTGCTGATGATCAATCTATAATAAGAGATGGGCTAAAACTTATACTAGACATGGAAGATGACATAGAAGTCATTGGACTTGCAGCAAATGGTGATGAGGCCCTTAGCCTAACAGAAAAGCTGAAACCTGACGTTATTCTCATGGATATAAGAATGCCAAGGTGCGACGGAGTAATGGGAACGAAGAAAATAAGTGGGGCTTACCCTGATGTTAAGATAATAATACTGACAACCTTTCTTGAAGATGACTACATATTTGAAGCATTAAAATATGGTGCAAAAGGTTATCTGCTAAAAGATGTAGAATCTGATAAACTTGCTGATTCAATAAGAACAATTGTAAATGGAGGCGTCCTTATTGATCCTGCAGTGGCTGCTAAAATTGTAACTGGACTTGGAAACGGCAGCCAATCCAAAAAAGTTGAGTCTAAAATTACTGAGGAACTTACAGGAAGAGAAACTGAAATTGCGAAACTCATTGCAAATGGTAACACAAACAAAGAAATAGCAAAAGTTTTGTTCATTTCCGAGGGAACCGTAAAAAATCACGTAACAAATATACTTAGCAAACTTTACTTAAGAGATAGAACTCAAATAGCACTTTATGTAAAAAACCATGACCTAATATGAAAAAGGTCATGGTTTTTTTGTGACCTTAAAATAGGTATTTTAGCACATTTAAAAATTCCTAGCTGAATGTATACTTTAATCATAGTAAAGAAAGGATTGATATAAATGTGCCTTATTAAAATAGAAAATCTAGTTAAAAAATACGATAAAAACACTGCCGTTAATGGAATAAGCTTTGAAATAAATAAAGGAGAAGTATTTGGACTCCTTGGACCAAATGGTGCTGGAAAATCAACAACCATATCTATGTTGTCTGGCCTTTTAAAACCAACCGATGGTAAGATCCTAATTGATGGTAAAGACACTTCTAAATATCCAATGCTCGCAAAAAAAGCTATAGGACTTGTTCCTCAGGACATCGCTCTTTATCCAACTCTTACTGCCAAAGAAAATCTTTATTTCTGGGGAAGAATGTATAACCTATCTGGTAAATTATTAAAAGAAAGAGTTTCAGAAGTTCTTGAAATAGCTGGCCTTGAAGATAGAAAAAATGAAACTATTAAAAGCTATTCTGGCGGTATGAAAAGAAGGATTAATATAGCTGCAGCTCTTCTGCATCATCCGCAAATACTAATAATGGATGAACCAACAGTTGGAATTGATCCCCAATCTAGAAACCATATACTTGAAAGCGTTAAAAGACTTAATTCAGAGGGAATGACAATAATATATACAAGTCACTACATGGAAGAAATTGAATATCTCTGCACAAGAATAGGAATAGTAGATCATGGAAAGCTCATTGCAATGGGCAGCAAAGAAGAACTAAAAAAATCAGTTATTAAGCAGGACAAAATAGAAATTGAACTGTCACAGGTGAGTTCTTCAGTTTTAGAAAAGGCGAGAAAAATTCCTGGTATAAAAAGTTTAGATGTAAATGACACTAAAATGATAATAAATTCATCTAGCAGTAAAAACATTTTGTCAATTGTGCTTGAACTCTTTTCAAAAATGGATGTCAAAATACTTTCCATTAAAATAGATGAACCTAATCTTGAAAGCGTGTTCTTAAATCTTACCGGAAGAGCATTAAGAGACTAATTGAAAGGAGCTTATAAAATGAAAATCTTATATATAAGTTTTAAAGATCTATTCATCACTTTAAAAGATAAAAAATCTATGACACTTATTGTACTAATGCCCATTGTTTTAATATTTGTTCTTGGTCTTGGACTTAGCAATGAATTTAAAAGCACAAATGTAACAATTAATAAATTTGATGTTGCTGTGGCTGATAATGACAACGGGACATATTCAAAAGAATTAAAAAACATTTTAAAATCAAAAGAAGTTAGTAAAATGATAAACTATAAGAAAATGGACGAAGCTTCTGCAAAAGATAAAATTAAAAATGGACAATTGCCTGTACTTATAGTTATTCCTAAAGAATACTCTAAAAATATTACATCTGGCAAAAAAACCAGCATAAAAATTTACTCTGACCCTGGAGACACTGTTGATTCTAAAATCGTAGAAAGCTTTGTAAAAAGTTATACAGCTGACGTTTCTTCTGTTGAAGCAGCCGTTAAAGCCTCAAATGGACAGCTTAAAAATTATAAATTAGATGGTCACATGATAATAAATAAACTTATAACTCAGACTAAAAATAACAGTCCCACCCTCACCGAAAGTTCTTTAAAAGCCAAGAATAAACTTTCTGCTATGCAGTATTATTCTGCTGCAATGCTCGCAATGTACATTCTATTTGTAGCAAGTCTCGGCACAACCTCAATGCTTGAAGAAAGAGAAGATGGCACTTTGAAAAAATTATTTACCACTACTGCATCAAAGCTTCAAATATTCTGTGGCAAAGTTCTCGGCGTATTTTTTCTAGGAATTTTTGATGTTATTATACTTATCTCTTTCACTAAAATAGCCTTTAACGTTGACTGGGGGAATTCACTATCTGGACTTATAATACTATCGCTTGCAATGATATTTGCATCCTGTGGATTCTCAATATTCTTATCTTTAATATTTAAAACTGCAAAGTCTGTTTCTCTAACCAGTTCCGTTATAATTATGGTTATGTCTTTTATAGGCGGAAGTATGTATCCCCTATCACAAATGCCTGAGATTATGCAAACTGCATCAAAATTTGTATTAAATAACTGGGCCCTTAGAGGTTATCTGAGTTTAATGATGGGAAGCAGCATTAGTTCCATTATTACCCCATCTATAGTTTTAGTAGTTATCGGAAGTTTACTTTTACTTTGCGGTACATTTAAATTTAAATTTGATTAAGGATGTGATCTGCATGAGAAAATTTATTTATATAGGATTATTAAAGCTAAAGCTACTTACCAAAGATAAGATATCGCTTGCATCAATAATCTTAACACCAATAATTTTTGTTACAATTTTGGCTATAGGTTTTGGAAATTACAGCAGCAATAAAGACATAAAGTATCCTGTAGGAATCGTAAATAGAGATACTGGTAAATATTCAAAGCTGCTTATAAATATGATGAAAAATGATAGATACTTTGATGTAACGGAAGGCAGCTATTCAAAATCACGTGAAGACGTTGAAAATGGGAAACTATCAATGAGCTTTATAATTCCAAAGGACTTCTCATCATCTATAAAAAGTGGTAAAACTACAGATATTGATGTAATAAAACTTCAAGATAATGAAAACACCTCATCCTTTGGTATAATAGTTAAAAACTATGTTCAGCAGCTTTCCACTGGAATAAATGCTGAAAAAGCTTCATCTAGCTTATTAACATCGATGAAACTAATTAATGAATCTAAAAAAACTGAAATTGAAAATAGCATTGAAAAGGACTATTTAAAAAATATAAAAATACCCAAAAATACTTACAGTATAAATACGCTTCAAAAAAATGAATCTCATGCAAAAGACCAACTGTCCACCACTGCAATAGGAATAATAATAATGTTCATTACATTCTTTGTAAGCCTTGGTGCAGGATCAATACTTGAAGAAAAAGATTTCGGAACCTGGGCACGAACTGAATCCACTCCTACAAGAAATAGTACTATTATGCTTGGATATATCTTTGGCAATTTTATAATTGGATGGCTTCAAGTTGGCATACTAATTTTATTTAGTAAATATGTATTTAACTTAAATTGGGGAAATTCGCCTCTTGGTATAGTTATCTTGTTTTCATCATTTTTACTTGCAGCAATTGGGCTTGGAACTGCACTTTCAGCTTTCGTAAAATCAAAGAAACAGCTTTCAACTCTTATGCCTATAATTGTAATCCCAACTAGTTTAATTGCTGGCTGCATGTGGCCAAGGGATATAATGTCTGACACTATGCTGAAGGTTTCAAATTTTGTTCCACAAACATGGATTATTAAGGGAACTACAGATTTAATCACAAGAAGCTCAAGCATAAGTGCAGTTTACACACCATCACTTATTCTTTTAATTTTTGCAGCTGTATTTTTCATATTAGGGCTTGGTACCCTGAAGGTCGCCAAGTAACAATGCTTCGTCACATTAAAAAAATTCTATAAATCTAAGATAAAAAAAGTCGTAAAATACTAAGATATTTCAATAACTCGCTAAAAAGAAGCTCAGACAAATTGAAATAACTAAGTATTTTACGATTTTTTCATCAAGATTTATTAGAATTTTTTTAAATCGTTCCTTCAGCATTGTTACTTCGCTTATAAAATAAAAGCAAGGTAAAAATTCCTCCGTGCCTACGGAATTTTGGATAGCGTGGAGTTTTATAATAATACACCAAGTAGAATATAATTAATCCTACTCTTAAGTCTGATGTAAATTTTTATACAGAATCCATAGTCTGCTATGCTCTTGCACCAACTCTTTCTGGTAATTTGCCATCCTGAAATTCCTCTTTGAATGCTCTTTTTATAAAATACATAGACGTTAAAATAACAATTGTATCAGTTACAGGATAAGCTATAAATACGCCTTTCATTCCTATAGCATTAAATAAAATTACTGACAGCGGAATTAGTATAATAAGTTCTCTATAAATAGACAATATAAAACTTATTTTTGCCTCTCCTATTGCTTGATAATAGTATATTGTAACATAATACACTCCAAGCAGTGGAAGCATTGATATAACTACTCTAAATGCTGAAGCTGTATTGTGTACAAGTGCAGCATCTTTTAAGAAAAATCCAATTATAACATTTGCGCCTAATATGAATCCTATCCAGGCAACTGCTGAAACTATTATTACCGTCTTAAGTGAAAACTTTAAAATTTCCTTCATCTTATCGTATCTACAAGCTCCAAAATTATACCCTATTATAGGCTGCATGCCTGAACTTATTCCTATTATTGTTATAAACATAAACATGGATACTCTCGTTATAACCCCAAGCATGATTATGGCAGAATCGCCGCCTCCAGCATAAAGCACATTATTAAGCACAGCCGATACAACTGCATCCGCAATTTCTATTATAAAAGTAGAGAAACCAACCACTGTTATTTCTTTCAAAATACTTCCGCTTATTATGTTTGAATTAATATTCTTAAAAAACATAAAATTCTGTTTTTTATTCATCTTAAAGAATTCTACTGCTGCAAAAGAAAATGCAACGATCTGCGATATTACCGTAGATATACCACTTCCACGTATACCCATATGAAATTGTATTACAAAAACATAATTAAAAATTATATTTAATATTACACCAATAGTATTTGTGTAAAGCAAAATTTTAGTTTTACCAAGTGAAACCATAATATACGATAAAACAGCTGCTAAACAGAGGAAAATTCCACCAAATAGTATAATGGATACGTACTGATCTGTCATAGTATAAGTAATACTACTCGCTCCCAATGAATATATTATATTTTTCTTAAAAACAAATATTATACATGAGATTATGATAATAGAAATTATAGTTAGAAAAAATGAATTGATAACTATTTTCTTTAATTCTTTAAAGTTCTTTTCTCCTATAACTCTCGCTGAATACGTAGAAGCTCCAGCTGCTATTAAAAGTCCAATAGCTATTATGAGCTTTTGAATTGGGAATGCTATTGTCATAGCTCCTATAGCATTTTCTCCTATATACCTACCCGCAAAAACTGTATCTACCATATTATACATTTCATTTACAAAAAGAGAGAATATCGCAGGAACAGCAAACTTAAAGAGCAATCTCGATGGACTTCCATTTGATAAAGCCCTATTGTCTAAAGTCATTTTATCACCTCAATCTTTCCTACAATTAAATTATAATATTTATATGAGGTGACTTTCATCAACTAAAATGCTGATTTAAATGTACCAATATGTTATACCACTAAAATTTATAATCTATGATAAACACATATTAAACCAAATTTATGATTTTTTTATACCTCTTTTATTAAAATAAGCACAGCACCATAACCTTCAAGTGTAGTTCTTATATTGAATATTGTACTTTTTTTAATTTTTTTAAAGTATATCCTCGGAAAAGCAGCTTTATGTAGTATTTCTTTTTCCTCCTTGTTCAATCTCTTAGGTTTACCCATATCAACCCAATAATTGTAGGATGAACCCATACTTTCATTTATTTTATACATTACTATCCTTATAGATGATGGTATATTAACTATATTTAAGGATATCTTCTTTTCAGTTACATTCTTCCTGCCTTTAAACTTTGAAAAGTTATCAAATACATTCAGTGTATCTATACCTTCATAGTAACTGTACAATAAAATTTGATATTCATCTTCACTTTTAGTTACTACATATCCATCTCCCTTACACACAAAAGTGTCCCCTAATTTATTCATAAGATAACAAGCATAATACGATGGTTTTTTTATACCTTTATCATTTACAAGCCCGGGATATCCAAAAAATACTTCATTTGTAAGCTTAACTTGCTTATCTAAAACATCAAATGCTCTCAAAAAATTATTTTGTTTGCTATTCATACTGTTGTAAATTATAAACGGAATCATATATGCAGTATCATAAATAAAATTTGTACTATCATTATAGTAAAAAACATCTTCCATCGCTTCAAGTTCGTAATCCCCTAAGAGTTTTTTTATCTTTTCCCGTGTACTAACCTCCATTGACGCTGCAAATTGAAATTTAAAAGAATTTATATTAACCGTATCCACTTCAGTAAAATAATTTATAAGAGATTTTAATGCTACAATAAACTGATCTTCTGTAAATTCCCTATCATCTAAAACTATAATTGCACTTATACCCACATAATCTAAAAATTCAAATACGTCACTTGCTCTATTCCAGTTATAGAATTCAGAGCCAGGAAATATACCCATATCAATACTTATTACATTCAAAATTCTCACATACTTAAATCCTATTTCACTTTGAATCATTTCAAGTATATCCCGATTGTCCTCTATAAGAAGCTCAAATGCATCGCCTATATCAATTATATCTTTAAAGCTTTTGTGAAATTCGCCCATGTCTTCTGCCATATTTATGTATATCTTAGTTATTTTCTCTTCATAATTAAACCTATCATAATCCTCAAGATAATTAACTATTTTATCTACACTATCTTCAATCTTTAGATATGTAATCTTCTTTTGCTTTTCATAAGTTTCCTCATCTGCTTTATACTTTTTTCTAAACTGATTAGGTGAACATTTAAAGTGAATTTTAAAATGCTTATTAAAGTATCTTACATGAGAAAAACCGACCTCTTCTGAAATTTCAGTTATAGTTTTATCCGTATCCAAAAGAAACTTTAACGCTTCATCCACCCTAGTTAAATTGAGCAAGTCAGTAAAACTATATCCTGTGGTATCCTTAATTTCATGTGATAAATAATGTGTACTTAAAAATTCCTTTTTGGCTATATCCTGAAGCGTTATATTGTCATTATAATTATTAAATATATACTTAGTTATACGATGATACCTTGCGAGCTGTTCTTCATTATCCTTTAATTCTTCTCTCTCACTAGTTAAATAATGAAAATTGTTAATTAAGTGATAAAGTATTTCAACAAGTATATCTTCTATTTTATTATCATAGTCTTCCTGCTTTTGGACAATCTCACATACTACTCGAGATAAATACTTCCTTAAAATTTCATACTCTTCGCCTTCCTGAGCATTGTCATCTGTTATATTAGTATAAAAAAACATGTTTTGAATATCACTAAAATATTCCTCAAAAAAAGTAGGATCTATGTGAAATACAAGAATTCTATTATCTTTATCATCACTGCGGATTCCATGTGCCTCATCTATATTTATTATTTCAATATCATTTTCAACAAGTTCATAATTATCAGAATCAATAGTTACATTAAAATTGCCCTTAAGCACATACAATATTTCAATAGCATTATGCCAGTGTACAGGGTACCGCATTACATTAGCATATGATATTATAACCGGCATCTTCTCTGGATAGGTTATATATTGTCTTCTCAAAATTAAACACCCCTTAACCCATTTTTATATAAATTTTAATCATTATTATCATAATTATTTAACTATAACATATATTACTGACAGCTTTTCTTAATATTATATGTAAAATATTGTCATTAGTATCGTTATATGTAAATTTTATTGACTATTTTAACTATTATGTTTATAATGTTTAAAAGAGTTATGTTGATAATTTAATTATATAAAATTTTGAACACTATGTATAATATTTATTTAAGTGTTCTATTATTATATAATAGACTATTAATAAAATTAGCTTATGTGTATAGTAAAAAAGCTCTAGTATTTAATACTATTCAATGTCTAATTTCTTATTTTAGTTTACTATGGTAGGAAACGTTATCATTTTATTGGCAATTTAACCGCTTTAATGCAATGAAGGGAGCTTTTTAAAAATATGAAAAAATTAATATTGTCACTTGTACTTATCAGTACAATATTGGCTTCAACTATTATTATATATAACAATCAAGCAAGTAAAAAAATAGCAAATACTAAAACTCAAATTGGTAAAACGAAAAAAAAGCCCAGTGTATCTAAAAAACAAAAAGCTAAAATAGTAAAAAGACAAAATATATTAATTGTAAATAAGCAAAGTAAACTATCAGGGAACTACGTACCACAAAACCTAAGAGTTCCAAACGTAAAATTCATAAGCTATGCAGCTCCAAACGTAAGGCAAATGGAAGGAGAGGCTGCCACAGCACTTGAAAATATGTTTAATGCAGCTTCAAAGGATGGATTTACACTTTTAGCTGTGTCTGGATACAGAGATTACAATTATCAGCAAAAACTTTACACAGAAAAAGTTAAAAGGGACGGAAAAGCTGAGGCTGACAAATACGTAGCTGAACCAGGAACTAGTGAACATCAAACAGGTCTTGCAATGGACTTATTATCAACTGAGTATACTTCCCTAGATGATGGTTTTGTGAATACAAAGTCTTACAAATGGCTTCAACAAAACTGCGGAAAATATGGTTTTATAATACGATACCCTAAAGACAAAGAAAATATTACAAAATACAATTTTGAGCCATGGCATGTACGATTTGTTGGTTTACCAGCATCTAATACAATCATGACTAAAAACATTACTTTAGAAGAATATTTAAATGAACAAAATAACAGTGATTTGGAACATTAAATAAAACCCATAAGTCTAAGCTTCAAATTATAAAAATACTAAGTCTTTTTATAATTTGAAGCAAGACTTATTGAATTTTATTTAAATTGTTCCAGATCACTGTTATTTTTGTTTTGAGAGTAAGGTTTTGAAGTAAAAAGGGATAACAATCATATACGGGGCTTGGGTCAAAGACCCATTATCCTCTTTAAGTATCAATAGGCATTTTCTATATTATTACTAACAACTTCATGTTAGCAATTTTAAAATTGCCCAATCCTCATATATGATAATTATTCTAAAATTCAAACCTCATTATTTAAGTGACTTCTTAAATATTTTAAGTACATCGTCTGCATTTACAGGCATAAGATTTCCTATGGTTCCTCCGCTTAGTTTTACAGACTCTTTTGCCATTACTTCTAGGTTTTCTTCTCCAATTCCAACTTCACTTAGGGTTTCTGGAATTCCTAATGTATTGACAAAATAATCCTTAGTCTTTTTTATAGCTTCATAAGCAATTTCATAATTATCCTTGTTCTTATCTATTCCCCATACGTTTACACCATATTCTACAAACTTATATAGTGTATCACTGTTTAAAATATAATCCATCCAATTAGGTGTCAAAATAGCAAGTCCAACTCCATGAGTTATATCGTAAAAAGCACTAAGTTCATGCTCCATCAAATGTACACTCCAGTTAGTGTCCTTTCCATAAGTTAAAAGTCCATTTATTGCAAGACTTGATGCCCACATTAAATTTGCTCTAGCCTCATAATTACAAGGATCTTCAAGTGCAATTTTGCCATATTTGATGCATGTTTTTAAAAGGGCTTCTGCCATTCTATCCTGAAGATAAGCTGTTTTTGTAGGACTAAAATACACTTCAAAAATATGGCTCATAATATCTGCTGTCCCTGCTGCTGTTTGACTTTGAGGTACTGTAAAAGTATATGTTGGATCTAATATTGAAAACTTAGGTGCCAAATCAGGATGTGCAGCAATAAGCTTTTCATGAGTATCCATATTATTTATTACAGCCCAAGAATCCATTTCTGATCCTGTTGCTGCAATAGTAAGCACACTTGCAATAGGGAGCACTTTTTTTATTTTAGAACTATCTAAAACTACATCCCATGGATCTCCATCGTAATAGTATCCAGCTGCTATTGCTTTTGCGCAGTCTATTGCACTTCCACCACCTACAGCTAATACTAATTCAACATTGTTTTTTCTACATAAATCAATTCCCTTTTGTACTGTTGTTATCCTTGGATTTGGTTCTACTCCTTGGAGTTCACAAAAACTAATTCCATTTTCTTTTAATATACTTACAGCTTTATCATATATTCCATTTCTTTTTATGCTTCCTCCTCCATAAACCATAAGTACTCTTGAACCATACTTTTTAACTTCCTTGCCTAAAACATTGATTTTGTCTTTACCAAAAAAAATTTTAGTTGGTATAGAATATTCAAATTCAACCACTTTAACCCCTCCTGTTTATTTACTATTTAATTATATTTTACTATTGTAACAAAATATTACAACGATTTTTTGTCAGGTGGGACCATTTTTAATATATATTTAACAACTAAGAAGTAAAAAAATTAAGAATTGAGAGTAAAGAATTAAGAATGAATGAGGATTTTCCACCGCTTTGCTATGTAAAATCTACATCTTATAATTGAATCCATTTCCACTAGTGGAAATGGATTCAATTATAAGTTTAAAGTTTTTTCTCAGCAAAGCAAAGAAAAAATTACATTCATTCTTAATTTTTTAATTCTTAATTCTTAATTTTTTTCAAAAGCTTTTTATAGCTATAGTGATTTTTTTAATATTTTCAAAACATCATCAGCATCTATTGGCCTTAAACTTCCAAGAGAACCTTTTGCATTTTTAATTGCCTCATTTGCCATTATTTCTAACTTTTCTTCTCCTATTCCAACTGCCTTAAGTGTAGAAGGAATGCCCAAAGAATCAAAATATTCCCTAGTTTTATTTATAGCTTCATGTGCTATTTCATATTTGTCTTTATTTTTATCTATATCCCAAACATTTACTCCATACTCAACAAACTTATATAAAGTATCATCATTTAAAATATATTCCATCCAATTTGGAGTTAATATTGCAAGTCCAACTCCATGAGTTATATCATAAAATGCACTAAGTTCATGCTCTATAGGATGGCAGCACCATTTTCTATCTTTTCCAAGTGCTATAAGATCATTTATTGCAAGGCTTGATGCCCACATAAGATTAGCTCTTGCTTCATAATTTTCTGGATCATCAATAGCTATCTTTCCATACTTTATGCATGTTTTTAAAAGTCCTTCTGATATTTTGTCCTGAACATAAGCACCTTTTACACCGCTAAAATATTCCTCAAAAATATGACTCATAATATCAGCTGTCCCTGCTGCTGTTTGTCCCTTAGGTACTGTAAAAGTATATGTAGGATCTAGTACTGAAAATTTAGGCTTCATATCTTCATGTGCAGTACCTAGCTTTTCATTTGTTTTCATGTTTGTTATTACTGCAAATCTATCCATTTCAGAGCCTGTAGCTGCAAGAGTAAGTATACTTGCAATTGGAAGAACCTTTTTTATTTTAGATGGATCTTTCACTATATCCCAAGCATCACCGTCATAATAATATCCTGCTGCAATAACCTTAGCACAGTCTATAGTACTGCCCCCTCCTATTGCAAGTACTAATTCCACATTATTTTCTCTGCATATATTAACTCCCTTTTTTACACTTTCTATCCTAGGGTTAGGTTCTACACCAGAAAGTTCACAAAAACTGATATTATTTTTCTTTAGTATTTCTACCGTTTTATCATATATTCCATTTCTCTTTATGCTTCCACCACCGTAAACTATAAGTATTTTTGTAGCATATTTTTTTATTTCTTCGCCTATTACGCTTATCTTTCCTTTACCAAAAAAAATTTTCGTTGGTATAGAATAGTCAAAATTTTGCATATTTTTACCTCCCTTAGTGTTAAATTAATAATTTCCCTAATTACATTTTACTATCTTATAAACTTAATACAAGAGCTTGCAACGTTATTTTTTATTATCACAAATGGAACATCTAAGCCAACTAGTAACCTTAACAAAAATTAAAAGCTTAATAATTACGAAAATCAAGACCGTTATAATTTATATACTACCAAAACAAAAAGTACATATAATTGCAATAATAACGTATAAATAAGGTTCTAATTTAATACCTAGGGTGTCCTTGGAACAAATATTAACTGCTGTTCTATTCGCAAGTTTATAAAATATCTTTCTCATAATATTAAAAAACACAAATCCACACATAGTACCTAGAATATTCATTATTAGATCATTGATATCAGTTTCACGAGAACTTACAAATAATTGGCTAATTTCAATAGTAAGAGAGAAAATTGCTCCATAACATACTGTCCACAGTAATTTACGGTATCTTGTCCATAAAGCTGGCAATAGAAATCCAAAAGGTATAAAAAGCACTATATTAAGTATATCTGTAAATTCAAATCCGACCTTAAATGGCATCAAATTTATATGAGGATTAAATATTGGCTTATTTAATTGTAATAATATTTGCCATTCAGATAGAGAAGGGAATCCTACTAATTTTAAAGAAATTACAAGATACAATATAAAAAAATATCCAAATAAGTAATGCTGCCATCTTATTTTATTTCTAATATGCTTACTACTTCTACTTAAGAAAATATTTATCATAGTTACTATAAAAATAGATACTATGCTGCTTATCATTATATTCATTTTTTCTCCTTTCTAATATTATTCAAAGAGACTAATAATATCCTCATCAGTTAATGCGGTAAGATTTTTATCACTTGAGAGTTCATCACCTAAAAGATTTTCAGCAAGTTCTCTCTTATCCTTCTGGAGAGTTATGATCTTTTCTTCAATAGTACCCTGAGCTATTAGTTTTATAACCTCTACAGTATTATGCTGGCCTATTCTATGTGCTCTATCTGTTGCCTGATCTTCAACTGCTGGATTCCACCATGGATCAAAATGAATGACTACATCAGCAGACGTGAGATTAAGGCCTGTTCCCCCTGCCTTTAAACTTATTAAGAAAACAGGATTTGAGCCATTATTAAAATCATCTACTATTTTCATTCTATTTTTAGAAGATATTGTCCCATCAAGATAACTATATTCTATTTTCTCGTCCTCTAATCTTGAGGCTATATTCTTTAATACAGAAGTAAACTGTGAGAATACAAGAGTCTTATGTCCTTCATCTATACTTTGACTGAGGATTTCTACAAGTGCCTCAATTTTGGCACTACCTCCCTTATAATCCTCCATAATAACAGAAGGGTCAAGGCATATTTGTCTGAGCTTTGTTATATACGCAAGTATCTCTATTTTACTATTTTTAAATTCATCAAGCTGAACCTTTTTCTCAATTAAATTAATTGCATAATCAGCATAAGTCTTATAAACTTTTTTCTGCTTATTATCCATGCTAACAGTTACTATTTTTTCTATTTTAGGCGGAAGTTCTTTTATAACTTCATTTTTCTTTCTTCTCAAAATAAATGGTTTTATAAGTTTATTTAAATCTTCAATTACAGCAGGATCCTCTTTTAGCTTTTTATAATATCTAACGCTGAACCTATTTTCATCATAAAGGTATCCTGGCATTATAAAATCGAATATAGACCAAAGCTCCATAACTGAATTCTCCACAGGTGTACCTGACAGCGCAAATCTATTTGATGCTTTTACCTTTTTTACAGTAACTGCACTTTGAGAATGCGGATTTTTTATATACTGAGCCTCATCTAATATGCAATAATCAAACTGAAGGTTTTCATATAAATCAAAATCCCTCTTTAAAAGATTATATGTTGTTATAAGTACATCAAATTTTTCTATGTTTTTAATTATTAATTTTCTTTCGCTTTTTGTACCATTGACGGCTGCGGTTCTCATAGTTGGTGCAAACTTATCAAACTCTTGAATCCAATTATATACTAACGAAGTAGGCACTACAATTAAAGTCTTTTTACTTACATTGGACAATAAAAATGTGATTACCTGAAGAGTTTTTCCAAGTCCCATCTCATCTCCAAGTATTCCTCCAAAGCCAAAATAGTCAAGAGTTTTAAGCCAGTTATAGCCAACCCTTTGATATTTTCTAAGACTTCCCTGCAATTTTTCAGGTTCCTTAAATTTAAGCTTTTTAACGTCCTTGAATTTGTCCCTAACTTCTTCTAACTCGCTTTTCCCTTTAATATATCTAATATCATTTTCTTCTATGTACTCATCAATATAAACACTCTTGCTCTTAGATATTTCTACCCTGTTATTTTCAATCTTTTTAGGTGCAATTGAATCTATAAGCTTCAAAAACTTCTTAATCTCAATATCTTCAAGATCAATAAATTCACCACTTTTAAGCTTATAATATTTTAAATTATTGCGAAAAGCTCTTAATATATTTACCGTTTCTATAGGTGGTATATCGGCTATTTTAAATTCCATTTCAAAGTAATTGTACTTGCCAGTTCTTATATTTCCACTTATATTATTGCTAT
The DNA here is from genome assembly GCF_001705235.1 of Clostridium pasteurianum. Lineage (NCBI taxonomy): Bacteria > Bacillati > Bacillota > Clostridia > Eubacteriales > Clostridiaceae > Clostridium > Clostridium pasteurianum. The sequence continues at coordinate 2,642,125 of NZ_MCGV01000001.1, read as the reverse complement.
TAATATGTTTTATACCTCTGAAATTTTCAGAATAAAATACCTCACCTACATTTTGCAATCTAAATATTTCAGTCTTAAAAAAAGTAAAAGCATAATCTTCTCCAAACCCTAAAACAAACTTATTTTGGACTTGTTCAAATCTAAGCTGCCTTAAGAGCTCCAGCACCTCAGTTTCTCTTCTTGAATCTCTGTAAATTACTTTTCCTTTATAATCTTCAAATATATTAAACTCAATGGTTCCATATTTAACCTTTGTCGTAAGTATAATTTTTTCATTTCTTCTATCAAAGTAAAATTTAAATTCACATTTTGCCATTACTATCTTATTCCGTATATCTTCCGAAAGCCGTACATTTTGTGATAATATCTTTAGATTAGGTATTAATTTTCTTAGTATAGTACCTTCACTTTTGCGTGACAATTTAACCTCTTTTGCTCTACTAAATACCTCGAAATATGGATTTATTCTCTCACAGTACTCATAATTAGGTATGTATATATCAACTCCATATAAAAACACATCATTCTTTGAGCTAAGCGATACAGGCATTCCATCTGGAATACTTAAAACATAGTCATCTTTATTTTCTTTTAGAGAGAATCCTATAGGTGGATTTTCCTCTATAATTTCCACCTCTGAATTTAAATTAAACCCTTCATTTAAATATACTCTATGATTTTTTATAACCTGAAAAAATTCCCTCACAAGATAATCGGGAACATAAACATATTTACCAGTTACCGCCGCTTTTTTTGCCTTTCGTGAATAGTAAGATGCTCTATCGATATTTATAATCATCTGAATAAAATCAACAAGCTTTTTGTCCTTAACTGAAAGCCTTTGCTTTTTCATATTTAGGATAAGCTTTTTACCATACGGTATTGGTATATTTTGATATATAGCTAAAAGAAAACTATTTATATCCTTTAATATGTATAGACCATTTGAATTCATATCTTTTGTGCCTATTTTAAGCTCAAAATAAATTTTACTATTCCATTTATCTCTGTTTACATATACCTCTATTTTAAGCTCCTCTTTTAAGTTCTCATCCCCTAAAAGAAGTGATAAAGTATCCTTTAATTTGCCATTTCTATTTGCTTTTATTTCTTTTTTCTTGTTTAAACTTGGGCTCTTTATAAGTTCATCGAGTACCTTATAAAAAGTTGCTATTAAATGCTTACAGCAGTAATTTTTTTTGGACTCATGGTTCTCATAATCAGAACAACTACAATAAGTTGATGCTATACTTTTATCTGTACAATCTATCTTTATTCTCGTATTATATTGGTTAAAAAGGCTTTCAGATATAACTCTTCCATTTATGTTTATATAGTCATCTTGCTCTTCGATAGTTGCATCAGAAACTAAATCATTATTAAGCACTCTAAGTCCTTTAGTCTGATTCTTGCCTGATATACTTTCATTGAATATCTGAAGCATTTCATTTCTATTCATAATATATCTCCTACTTTTCTTTCTTAAAGAATATATCTATCATAAAATACTTAGTATTTAAAATCAATATTAATAACAAATATAAAAGGCGAACTCTTAAAGCAATTTCTTTACGAGTTCACCTTCCTTTTAATATAAACAAAGTTTGATTTTGAATAAGTCTTATAGTAACATGCATCACCATACTCTGTCTTAACCTTTTAGGGGCTTCCATTTTGTGATTTTGTGAGCTTTTAATCTTTTGACCCTTTTCATTTAATTCCTCAAATTTAACATGCATAAGCTCACAGCATATCTTTTCCTCTTCCCTATAGGAATCTATAAACGTCCTTTCATCATTAACGTTTATTATTCTTAAACTTTTATTACTGCCATAAAAAACAGGTTTAACAATATATTTAACTTTTGTTACACATCTAAAAGGCACATTAACAATAATATTTTTTACTTTTCCATCAAATAAATTACTATTGCTTCTTTGCTCACAATATTGAATACTCTTTATTACAGTTCCATTTAAAAAAAGCATGTTTGTTTCAGGAATTAGCTTACAGTTTCCAAGCTTTACTTCCTTACTTACACTATCTATGCACAAAATAGGTTCTTCTAAATCAACAACATTTTCTATGTTAATATTCACTGTCACCTCTGTTATTATGACAGGCATACGCACAGGAATAAAACCATCCCTAATTTTAAATTTAACTAAATCACTTTCACATTCCATAAGTGCATCATTATTGGAAGGTTCATCATTAATCAACTTATCATTATCAGGCTCATCATTAACCTGATCAAGTTTTTTCTCCTCCTGCATTTTATTTATTTCTTCATGGTCTTCACATCTTTTATGTTTATGATGATGATGTCTTCCATGCTTATGCAATATAATTCACACTCCAAATATTATTTTAATGAGGACCAGAATGCCTTCTGATCCCCTAATATCTTACTTTCTTGTATAATAGTCTGGTATTCCATGCCATTTATAATTATTATAGTTATAAAATTTACTTTTTGTATTATTTTCATCCTTTTCGTCGTCTTTTAAATCGTATTCTTCATCATATCCTCCGCCGTATTCTTCATCGTATTCTCCATAATCTTCTTCATCGTATTTTTTATCATCTTTTTTATCATGTTTACACTCATGTTTTTCATAATGCTTACTATGATCCCATACTTGCTGATTTTGAAGAAGTTTTATTTTTATATAAACAACAGATTTATCTGTAAACTCTCTAAATTCTTCTTCATTTGGTAAAGAATCAACTGAAGATCCTCTATCGTCAATATCTGCATCAAAGATTTTAGACCATTCAAGTTCACAATATACTGGTTCATTAAACCTTTCATAACTTGCTCTATCAGCTTCTCTTATATTTTTGCCCATTCTTCTTTTATCAAAATATCTTGTTACATCTGGCTGAAAATTAGGGGTAACTCTAGGACGAGCTCCATTAAAAAATACTCTAGTTACACATTTAAATGGAACATGAACCACCTGATCGTTAATCACTCCACTTATTCCAGATCTTGTTGTACAATTTCTAGAAGCATATTCTATATTTTTTCTTATATATCCAGCTATAAATACTTTGTCTGTTCCTCCAATATATCTGCATTGAGTAAGAAAAACTTGTTTTTCTATTCTCTTTATTTCATATGATGGGAAATTTAATCTTACTTTAGCTTCTACATCTATCTGAATAACAAATTCAGATAAAACAACAGGTAACTTATATTTTCCTGGTCTTACAGGAAAATTTTCTGCCTGCTCAAGCGTAGTTGGTCTTATAACTGCTGCACTACAGATTGGATCTGAAACTTCGCAACCCTGATTATTATCCATTTGTATATCTGCTCCTTTATCTAAAAAATAGGATATTTTTATACCCTGATATATCCTATTCACGAAAAAAAGAAAATGTACCATTTTTAGTTATAGAAAAAATCAACTTCACACAACTAATTTAAATTTTTAACATCCGCACATATAGTTATATCAATTAAAAGCACTCTCTTAAAAAGCATATATACTAAATATATATTAACTTACCATATATTTTTCTCTTTACACCCTTAAGATTACTCAACTTTTGCATGTAAAATTTATTTCCACTTTTATCAATGCTTAGAATATTATATCCCATACTTTCATAAAATCTTTCTACAGGCTTATTTTTCTTAGAATAATTATAGTAAGCTAAAATTTCCTCACAACCTTTTTGTCTATACATTTCTTCGACAAAATTCATGAGCTGTTCTTCAATTTTTCTTCCCATAACCCTACAGCTCATCAAAAACATATCTATAACAACTTGCTTTTTATTCTTTCTTTTAGTTACTATAACTGATGCCATACCATTGTCACCAAATTTATCCTTAACCTCCACTGCAAATACATCAAAATTATTATTCTTAATTAACTTATTTATTTCCGCCTCACCATATCTTCTATTTGTTAAATTAAATTGATTAGTCTTCTGAGTTAACTGTGAAATTCTCAGAGTATCTTTACTATTAGCCTTTCTTACGGTTATTTCCATGTCCAAATTTTTGAGGAACTTATCTAATGATTCCATCTCTTTTTTCTGTTCTTCTCTTTTAGCATTTTCCATGTACATTTCAGTTCTCATTAAATCTTCGTTACTGGTTTTAAGAATTCTAAAATATTTATTATATATATCTATAATAAAATCCTCCAATTCGAAAATATCATTTGGAAATTTTTGAACTGTAATCCCATTAAAATGAGTTTTAACAAGCTCACTTTCTATAGAATTATCGCTTATAAATACCACTGAATCCGTTCCTATGTTAAGTTCACTGCAAATTTCCTTTATATTGGTCACTTTTGAATTCCAATTAAATTTTATACTTGCAAAGTCGCTTTTCCTTAATATTCCGTGCCTATTACATAAAAATAAATTATTTATATCTTCAACATTATTTTTAGAACATATACTTAGCATTATTCCCGTATCCTTAATTTCTTTTATCCTCTTCTCAAAATTTTCAAACCCAGTTTTTTTAAATTCACTTCCCTTTATAGCATGTTTTATAAATACATTATTTATATCTAAAATAATACATTTCTTTCTTTTACCCTTTACTGAATTACATAGACTTTCTATTTCATCTTTAATCATTTGCTGCCCTTTTTTTGAAAATTTCTCTCTTGAAAAATACCATAGTTCTTTAGAATAAAATTCTCTTCTTCCATATTCCTCAATAAACTTTTTCAAATCCAAAATAAATGTATTCCTGTATCTAACTTTTAAATTATTTAAACCTTGAATCCAATAACATTCAAGCATTCTATTTTCGTCCTCACACTTTTCATCTGTGATGTTCTTACTACTTATATCTAAACTTGATATAAAAAACTTTATGTCAGAATTACTTTTAATAACATCTTCTATACAATTTAAGTACTTATGAAGGACCTTCTTGCTATTATCTAAACTTCTTACAATTTCATTTCCATCTAAAATCAAAAAAACGCACTCTGGTCTAAACCTATATAAATTCGAACTCAAATCCATAATTTCTTGAAACCAAGCATTATGTTCTGAAACTTTATAAACATCAAAATCATTTTGAGCTTCTTCTATAATAGAATTCAGATTGATATTTGAAAAAATGGCTATTTTCATTTTCTCTCACTTCTTATAAACTTAATGCCCTTTTTAGTCTTACATATATTAAAAATCTTCATCATTTCTACCTCCACTCTTTCATATCTCACTTTTTAGTACTAACCTTTGTGAGCTAACATTGATTTGTAACATTAAAAAAATCCTATAAATCTAAGGTAAAAAAATCATAAAATCCTAAGAGTTTTAATAACTCGCAAAGCTCAAACAAATTAAAATTGCCAATCGAAGTTTGAGTATAATCTCCCTTATTGAATATAGTATTCTGTAAAAAAGTTTTATGTTACAAATGAGTAAAACCTTTACTGCTATACTACAAATAGCAATAAAGGTTTTACTTTTATACCTGTGTACTTTTTAAACATAAATTATACTATATGATTTACAGGCCAAGATGGCTTTTTACCTCTTAAAACTTCATCTATACCGATAGCTGGGCAAATGGACATTCTAACCATTGCCTCTCTAGTATGTGCTGCAGTATGAGGTGATACAATTACATTTTTAAGTTTAAACAATGGATTATCCTTAGCTGGCACTTCTCCTGCATAAACATCCACAGCTGCTCCTTTTATCTCACCATTTGAAAGAGCATGAACAAGAGCATCATCATCTACAACTTCCCCACGAGCTGTATTTATGAGAAATGCACTTTTTTTCATTAAAGATAATTCTCGTTTTCCTATCATATGCCTAGTATTTTGGGTAAGAGGAACATGTAAGCTCACAAAATCCGAATTTTTCAAAAGATAATCCAAATCATTTGTTACTTGGGCATTTTTTTCTGACTTTAATTTTTCAATATGCCTTCTATATTCTATAACCTTCATACCAAAACCAAGAGAAGCCTTTTTTGCCACGAGCTTTCCTATAGCCCCTGCTCCAACTATTCCTAGAACTTTATCCTGAACATCCATTCCAAAGGTAGTCCTTATACCAAAATTGCCATCTCTAAGTTCACTATCATATAGAATAAGATTTTTAGCAAGGGCAAGTACAAGTCCCATAGTATACTCAGCCACAGTATTTTTGTTAGCTTCAGCTGAATTAGTAACCTGTATACCAAGCCTAGTTGCCGCTTCAACATCTATTGTATCTACTCCAACCCCGAACTTTCCTATAACCTTTAGTTTTTTTGCCGCCTTCAAAACTCTCTCACTTATAATAGCAACGCGGGTTAATATAGCATCATAATCATTTACTTCACGTACAAGATTATCTTCATCTATGCTGTCTGCTAATTTTATTTCATAACCAGCCTTTTTAAGATAATCCTTGCCTTCCTGCTCTATGTCTTCCGTAATTAACACTTTATACCCCATATGTATAGCCTCCTTAGTATATCTATTTACTTTTACATCTTCATTATACTTTAACTTTAATGCATTATAAAATAAAAATTTATCCCCATTAGCCTATCATGTATTGGTATGATATACTAACTGTGTAAATTAGTTAAGTAAAGGGATGAATAAAAATATGATTAATAAAAATGAAGCTAATAACGTTGAAGTAATTAATAATACCCCAGATACCTTTACACTTGCTAAACTATTTCTTACATGGCTACAAATTGGTGTTACATCCTTTGGTGGTGGAGCTACTACGCAATATCTTATTCAGGAAAAATTCATTTATAAACATAAGTGGATAACAGCTGAAGAGTACTCTAACATAATGGGAATAGGTCAAATGGCACCGGGTATAAACATCATTTCATATACAATACTTATAGGCAAAAAGTTAGATAATTGGATAGGAATATTGGTATCTTTAATCGGTCTTATTTTACCTAGTGCAACAATTACAGTTGCGCTAACTGCTATGTATACTTGCATTAGTAAATCTGCAAGGGTGCATTCTATAATTCATACAATATTTCCCGCTGTCTTTGGTATTACTTTGGCTACTAACTGGAGAAATATAAAACCCATTGTCAAAAAAAATTATAAACAAAGTTACCTTGCTTTTGGTGTGACACTTGCAATATTAATAGGCATTGCTGCTCTTTATATACTTTTAAATCCATCTGTAATTGTTTTATACATTTTAGGCGGTTTATGCTGTGCTATCACTTACTGGTATATTTCTAAAAAAAAGGATGATGATAGATGAACTGGATTGTATTTTTTCTAGATTTACTTAAGTCAATTTTGTTTTCATCAGGAGGATATGGGCCTTTACCTAGTATACACTCTGATTTCATATCTCAAGGATTGGCAAGCCAAAAACAGTTCACTGATTCTTTGGCAATTGGACAAGTTACCCCTGGACCTAATGGATTCTGGATTATAAGTTTATGTTATTTGGTTGGCGGACTAAAAGGAGCGCTACTAGCATGTATTGCATTAATTATACCACCCCTATTAATCTTAATCGTACAGCATTTTTATACCCGTATTGCTGGTTATGCTGCCGTACAAGGTTTACTGGATGGTCTTGTGCTAGTTGTATCCAGTTTTAGCGTAATAGTTGTATTCCAATTGTTTGTAAGTAATGGCATTGATATAGAAATGGTGGCAATTGCAATTATAAGCACTGTGCTAGCAGTATCAAGACGTGTATCTGCAAATGTTATATTACTAGCCGCTGCAATAATAGGATTAGTATTTGTTAAATAATTTTATTATTAAGAATAATGAAGATACTAAGGTGTAATCTTTAGCATCTTCATCATTTCAATATGTGCATATCACTTATTTAGATTTTTCATAAACTCAGGATCTGATTTAGAAAGATCTATTCCTTTTACATGCTTCTCAATTTCTAAATTAGGGTTTTTTACTGATCCCCCAAGTGATTTAATTATCTCCTTTGCCTTATTTTCATTACTCGTATCAGCATTTACTACAACCTTATAATTTACGTCTGCTATTTCCTCAAATCCTCCCATTCCACTTACCATAGGACTAGCTGCAAGCATTGGTGACTTATCTCTATCGCCTCCTGGGACTCCAGAATTAAGAACTAAATCTGAATTAAGTGGATTAACCAAAAGACGTCCTCCACTATTTTTAGTATTTTTGTCTAGCTGAAAATGATCATTTATATCAGTATAAGCTTCAATTCCTTCATTATTTAATTTACTAACAACCTCATTTGCATTCTTTATTCCTCTAAAAAACGCCTCAATCTTCATATTCTCCTCCTGCATTAACTTTATTTATATTAGTTTTTGTTTTCATCCGCTTTTTATACGTTCTTCACGCATAATAAAAAAATTGTCATTAACCTTTGCCTCAATCAAATCTCTCACTTGTCAATAAGGCAAATAAAGTTGATATCCTTCCCATGCTGACGAGCATAGCAATGTCAGTACACCTCAGCATTACCTGTCCACCAACCATTTTTCCCTTGCTTTACCCATAAAAGATAAGTAACAATGCTTTGGAACAGTTTAAAAAAATTCTAATAAATCTTGATTAAAAAATCGTAAAAGCCTTAGATATTTCAATTTGTCTGAACATTTTTTCAGTGAGTTATTGAAATATCTTAGGACTTTACGATTTGCATTCTAAAATTCCGTAGGCAGGGAGGAATTTTTTCCTTGCTTCACCCCCAAAGAGAAGAAACAATGATGAAGGAACAATTTAAAAAAATTCTAATAAATCTTGGCAAAAAAATCGTAAAATCCTTAGATATTTCAATTTGTTTGAACGCTAGTGAGTTATTGAAATATCTTAGGATTTTACGATTTTTTTACCTTAGATTTATAGAATTTTTTTAATGTTCCAAATCATTGTTCCTTCTCTTTATTTCATTAGGCTTGCTACATCATTTGCAAACTGTACAGGATCTTCTATTGGAAGTCCTTCAATTAAAAGAGCCTCATTATACAAAAGATTTGCATATTTCTTTAATTTATCCTTATCATCTGCATATGCATTCTTAATAGCCTTAAACATCTCATGGTTTGTGTTAACTTCAAGTATCTTTTCAGCCTTAGCACCTTGACCATTAGGCATTGCTTGAAGTACTTTTTCCATTTCAATAGACAAATCTCCCTCATTTGAAAGACAAACAGGATGTGTCTTTAATCTATTTGATGCTCTAACTTCTTTAACTTTGCCATCTAATGCATCTTTCATGAAATTAAATAAATCTTTATTCTCTTCTGTTTCTTTCTTGCTTTCTTTTTCGTCAGCCTCAAAGCCTAAATCCTTACTTGAAACAGATTTAAATTCCTTCTCTTTATATTTCATAAGCATCTTAATTGCAAATTCATCTACATCATCTGTGAAATACAACATTTCATAGCCCTTATCTTTAACAACTTCAGTTTGAGGAAGTTTCTCAAGCTTATCAATACTGTCACCTGCTGCATAGTATATATACTTCTGATCTTCCTTCATACGTGAAACATATTCATCAAGAGTTACAAGTTTCTTTTCTGTTGATGAGTAGAACATAAGTAAATCCTGAAGAACTTCTTTATTGCTTCCAAAATCAGAATAAACTCCATATTTTAATTGTCTTCCAAAGCTATTAAAGAACTTATCATAATTTTCACGATCATTTTTCTGCATTAATAAAAGTTCATTTTTAATCTTCTCTTTAATCTTCTTTGCAATAAACTTAAGCTGTCTATCATGCTGCAAAAGTTCTCTTGATATGTTCAAAGATAAATCTGGTGAATCAACTAATCCCTGTACAAAACTGAAGTAATCAGGAAGTAGATCTTCACATTTCTCCATTATCATTACACCATTTGAATAAAGCTCTAAGCCCTTTTTGAATTCTTTTGTATAAAAATCATAAGGTGCATTTGAAGGAATAAACATTAAAGTTGTATAACTTACTACCCCTTCTACGTTTGAATGAATTGTTTTAAGCGGTTTTTGATATCCAAAATGTTTATCCATGTAGAAATTATCATAATCTTCCTGTTTTAATTCATTCTTATTTTTTCTCCATATTGGAACCATACTATTTAAAACTTCATCTTCAAAATATTCTTCAGTTTCCTTGTCATTATCTTTCTTAGCCCTTGTCTTCTTAACCATCATTTTAATTGGATACTTTATAAAATCAGAATACTTTTTAATAAGTGTTCTTAATCTAAATTCATCCAAATAATCTTCATATTTCTCATCATCAGTATTATCTTTGATTTTTAATATAATTTCAGTTCCAGGTGCATCCTTTTCACATTTTTCAATAGTGTATCCTTCTGCTCCCTTTGAATTCCACTTATATGCTTCATCAGAATCGATTGAACGACTTATTACAGTAACTTCTTCTGCTACCATGAAAGCAGAATAAAATCCAACTCCAAATTGTCCTATAATATCTACTCCATCTTTTGCTTCATTTTCATTTTTGAAAGCCAAAGAACCGCTTTTAGCAATAGTTCCTAAATTATTTTCAAGTTCTTCCTTTGACATTCCTATTCCAGTATCAGTTATTGTAAGAGTTTTTTTCTCCTTATCAGGTGTGATTCTAATATAAAAATCATCTTTATTGAAGGTAATATTTGTATCAACGAGCGAACGATAATAACACTTATCAATAGCATCACTTGCATTTGATATGAGTTCTCTTAAAAAAATCTCTTTATTTGTATATATTGAGTTGATCATTAAATCTAAAAGTCTTTTAGACTCAGCCTTAAACTGTTTTACAGCCATTTTATATCATACTCCTTCACTTAATTAATATTTAAATGTCTAAAAAACCAAACAATACAATTGCATGGTTCATGGACTAAATTTTATTTCTTATCGTTGTTAGCACTCTTTATTGTTGAGTGCTAATTTTATTTTAGCAATTATTACAGTTTTGTCAATACATTTTGAGCTTTATTTTTAGAATACATCTGCAAAAACTTGTTCTGCTTTATTAAAAATCAATCTCAAACCTCTATTTTAAGCCAAATTTAAAATTCGCCGACCCACAGTATTTTACTCTACTCAAGGTCGACGAAAAATCACATATATGATTACATCATTGGTGCAAACACTCTCAGCACTAAACGCCACAACAGCGTGTACCATTTCACTGATTTAGCATCTTCTAAAGTAATTTGCTTACATTTCTTTAATGTATCAAGAAAATCATTTTTTACATCAAGCACACTTGGAGTTTTATACATCCAAACCCCGCATTCAAAATGAAGATATAAACTTCTAAAATCCATATTTATACTTCCTACAACACTGTACTCATCGTCCGCAACATAAGTTTTTGAGTGAATAAAGCCTGGAAGATACTCATAAATTTTAACTCCACCTTCTATAAGCGTCTGATAATACGATTTAGTAACTGAATTTACAAGCTTTTTATCTGGAATATATGGAGTTATAATTCTAACATCTACACCAGCCTTAGCTGACGAAGTGAGTGCACTCAATATTTCATTACCAATAATCAAATACGGTGTTGTCATGTAAATATATCTATTTGATCTATTAATTAAATTCATATAAACAGTTTCCCCTACAGGTTCATTATCTAGTGGGCTGTCCACAAATGGTTGAACATATCCTTTAATGCTTGGGTCATAAGGGAAGTCTTTTTTGAATTTATAAAAATCTTCATCTACGCCTTTAAGAAAATCCCACATTGATAAAAATGCAACTGTTAAATTCCATACAGCATCACCTTTTATCATAATTGAATTATCTTTCCAGTACCCATATTTCTCATATTTATTTATATATTCATCAGCTAAATTTATTCCCCCTGTAAAAGCAACCGCGCCATCAATCACAGCAATTTTTCTATGATCACGATTGTTAAATTTAAGAGATATTAACGGAACTAGTGGGTTAAAAACGCAGCACTTAATGCCAACTTTTTCAAGTTCTTTGTTGTATCCCTTAGGTAATGTAAATATGCAACCTATATCATCATATATTACACGAACATCCACACCTTTATTTACTTTATCTATTAATATATCTAAAATGCTATTCCACATAAATCCTTTACCTATAATAAAATACTCTAAAAAGATATAGTGTTCTGCCTTTTTTAGTTCGTCTATAAGTTTTTCAAAAGTCATCTCACCAGACTTAAAATATTCTACTTTTGTATTAACACATGGCGGGAAAAGTGAATAATTTTGAATATATCTCGACTCATTAGCTGCAGTCTCACTTTGTGATTTTATTTCATCTAAAATTACTTCATGCTTCATTAAAACCTGTCGTGACTCAGATGTAATAGACTGCATCTTCTTTTTAGTTCTTCTATTAAGTTTATTAAAACCAAAAAACAAATAAAGTAGTCCGCCTAGAACCGGGAACACTGATATAAGAACAATCCATGCAATCTTATATGCAGGATTTGTGTTTTTATATAATATAACAAATACTGCAAGTACACTTATAATAATGCAGATGACATAAAAGAAAATAAAGTATTCATTGAATTTTATTATTGCACCTGCTAAAACCAATAACTGCGCCAATATAGAAATGGCTACAAAAGTCACCCTATGAAATATAATCTTTCTTAAAACCTTCAATTATTCACCCCCATCGCTGTAAATATTTAATGCAATATTATATATAAAACATTATATACCAAAATATTTTATGGGCAAGTTTTCTCTATATAAACTTTCCTAAACCATGGGTGCGAATACCCGAAGAACTATACACCATAATGACTTATACCACTTTACAGATTTAGTGTCATATTCAGTAATTTGCCTGCACTTTTCTAAAGTAATAAGAAAATCTTTTTTCACCTCACTTACACTTTTAGTTTTGTACATCCAAACACCACATTCAAAGTGAAGATATAGGCTTCTAAAATCCATATTTATGCTGCCAACAACGCTGTATTCATCATCTGATACATAAGTTTTTGAATGAATAAATCCAGGCATGTATTCGTAAAGTTTTACTCCACTTTCTATAAGTGTCTGATAATAGGATTTAGCAACAGCATCTGCAACCTTGCTATCTGTAATATTAGGGACAATAATTCTAACATCCACCCCTCCTTTAGCAGCAGACTTTAAGGCTGTAAGCATTTCACTGTCAATAACTAAATAAGGCGTAGTAATATAAATATATCTATTGGCTTTGTTAATCAGATTCATATAAACTGTTTCCCCTACAAGCTCATCATCTAAAGGATTATCGGAATACGGCTGAACATAACCATTATCATAAATTTTGCAATCAAAATTCTTTTTAAAATTATAAAAGTTTTCATTAGTACCCCTAAGAAAATCCCACATAGCAAGAAACATAACTGTGAAATTCCAGACAGCATCTCCCTTAATCATAATTGCAGTATCTTTCCAGTGCCCATACTTTTCATATTCATTTATGTATTCATCGGCCAAATTTATACCACCTGTAAAACCCACTATACCATCAACTACAGTTATTTTTCTGTGATCACGATTATTGAATTTAAGGGATACTACAGGAACTACATGATTAAAAATGCAGCATTTAATGCCAAGCTTCTCAAGTTCTTTATCGTATCCCTTTGGTAAAGTTAGCATGCACCCTGCATCATCATATATAACACGTACATCTAGCCCCTGCTTTGCCTTGTCAACTAATATATCTAAAATACTGTTCCACATAATTCCCTGATTAATAATAAAATACTCTAAAAAAATATACTTTTTTGCTTTCTTTAATTCATCTATAAGTCTCTTGAAAGTAAGCTCACCAGAACTTAGATATTCTGTTTGTGTGTTAACACATACCGGAAAATGCGAAGAATTTTGAATGTAATTCGCCTCATTAGCTGCACTCTCGCTCTGCAGCTTTATATCACTTAAAATTGAATCATTTCTCACCAGTACATCTTTTGATTTTAATATAACATACTGCATTTTCCTCATAGTCCTTTTACTCAATTTATTAAAGCCAAAAAATAAATAAAGTAAACCACCTAAAGCAGGAAATACTGATATAAGAACAATCCATGCAATTTTATATGCAGGACTAACCTTTTTATATAATATAGCAAGTAATGCAACTATACTTATTAAAACACAAACAATATAAAAAGGGATAAAATATTTTTTGAATTTTATAATCACACCTATAAAAGCTATTAATTGTACCAATATGGCAATAAATATAAATGTAATTCTATTAGCTAAAAGCTTTTTTAAGATTTTCAAGTGTTTATCCTCTCTTACTATAAATATTTCATTTAATATTTATAGTATTAACACTTTTTATAGATACAACGCTATTTTTTATTTAATATTATGTTTACTAAAAAAGAAGTGTTCCCAGTAATCTAAGAATTGCTGAAAACACTTCTCAATGTAACTTTATATCTTTATGATAATTCAAAGGCTCCAGTATAAAGCTGATAATACTTGCCTTTTTGCTTGATCAAATCGTCATGACTTCCTCTTTCAATAATTCTGCCCTGCTCCAATACCATAATTACATCAGAGTTTTTAACTGTTGAAAGTCTATGTGCAATAACGAACACAGTTCTGCCTTTCATAAGTCTGTCCATTCCCTCTTGAACAATTTTCTCTGTTCTCGTATCAATACTTGAAGTTGCCTCATCTAGTATTAAAACTGGTGGATCAGCAATAGCCGCTCTAGCAATAGTTAGAAGCTGTCTCTGCCCTTGAGATAAATTCCCTCCGTCACCTGTTATAATTGTATTGTATCCATCTGGTAAATGCTTTATAAAACCATGTGCATTTGCAAGCTTAGCTGCTGCAACTACTTCATCTTCAGTTGCATTAAGCTTTCCGTATCTTATGTTATCCGCTATAGTTCCAGTAAACAAATGTGGATCTTGAAGTACAATACCAAGTGATCTTCTTAAATCATCCTTTTTAATCTTATTTATATTAATACCATCATATCTTATTTTTCCATCCTGTATATCATAGAAACGATTGATTAAATTAGTAATAGTAGTTTTGCCTGCCCCCGTAGCACCAACAAATGCCACCTTTTGTCCAGGTTTTGCATAGAGCTTTATATTATGAAGTATTACTTTTTTATCATTATATCCAAAATCAACATCATTAAATACAACTTCTCCACAAAGCTTTGTATAAGTAACTGTTCCTTCTTCTTGATGTGGATGCTTCCATGCCCAAAGTCCAGTATGCTCGTCAGCTTCTACTAACTCACCTTTTTCATTTTCTCTTGCATTAACTAAAGTTACATACCCCTCATCCATTTCTGCCTTTTCATCAGCAAGGGTAAAAATACGCTCTGCACCTGCCAAAGCCATGATAACAAAGTTGAGCTGCTGTGACATCTGATTTATTGTCTGACTGAAAATTCTCGTTAATTGCAAAAACGATGCAAGTGCTCCAAGAGTAAATCCAGCAAATGATCCAATGGCAAGAATAGAACCTCCAACGGCTACAGCTACATAGTTTATATACCCTATGTTACCCATAATAGGCATCAAAACATTGGCATATTTATTGGCATTATCTGCACTGGCAAAAAGCATATCATTTAATTTATCAAAATTGGCCTTGGCCTCATCTTCATGGCAAAAGACTTTTACAACTTTCTGTCCTTCCATCATCTCTTCTATATAGCCATTTACCATTCCTAGATCCTTTTGCTGAAGTCCAAAATACTTACCACTTTGACCACCAACAAATTTAGTAACATAAACTATTAAAATTATAATTAAGACTTCAATAACTGTTAATGGCAGACTTAAGAAAATCATAGAAATAAATACTCCAACAACAGTTATAATCGATGACATTAACTGCGGTATACTCTGACTTATCATCTGTCTTAACGTATCTGTATCATTTGTATAAAGGCTCATCAAATCGCCATGAGCATGAGTATCAAAAAACTTAATTGGTAAACTTTCCATATGAGAAAACATATTATCTCTTATCTTTTTAAGCGAACCTTGAGAAATTGTAATCATCATACGGCTGTATGCGTACGTTGCTAAAACTCCAACATAATAAATTAAAGCCATAGTAAGTATCATTTTAAGTAATGGTCCAAAATCAGGATGAGATTTTCCTAAAAGTGGTGTTATATAAGTATCTATTAAGGTTTTTATAAATAGTGTACCAATAACATTAGCAAGTGAACTTATAATAATGGTTATAAATACTATAAAAAATAAAAATTTATATTCCTTAATAATATAAGCCAGCAGTCTTTTTAATGTTTTTAAAGAATTCTTACTTAATTTTGCGTGTCCACGTGGTCCATGCATTGCTCTAGGCTTATTAGCATTATTTTGACTCATTATTATCAGCTCCTTTCACTTGAGATTCATAAACCTCACGATATATGTCATTTGATTTTAGAAGCTCTTCATGTGTTCCAAAACCATCTATTTTTCCATCATTCAATACTATAATTTTATCTGCATCCTGAACAGAGGAAATACGCTGTGCAATTATAAGTTTTGTAGTATCTGGTATAGATTCTTTAAATGCTATCCTTATAAGTGCATCTGTTTTTGTGTCAACTGCACTTGTAGAATCATCTAAAATTAGTATTTTAGGTTTCTTTAAAAGTGCTCTAGCAATACACAATCTCTGTTTCTGACCTCCAGATACATTTGTACCTCCTTGCTCGATAAAAGTATCATACTTATCAGGAAACTTTTCTATAAATTCATCCGCTTGAGCCTGTCTACATGCAGTAATTAATTCCT
Organism: Clostridium pasteurianum; assembly: GCF_001705235.1. Classification (NCBI taxonomy): domain Bacteria; kingdom Bacillati; phylum Bacillota; class Clostridia; order Eubacteriales; family Clostridiaceae; genus Clostridium; species Clostridium pasteurianum. The sequence continues at coordinate 2,625,406 of NZ_MCGV01000001.1, read as the reverse complement.
CATCGGAAGCATTTTTATTTCCCCATCTTAAGTTTTCCTTTATTGTTCCTGAAAATAGTACATTCTTTTGAAGTACCATAGAGACTTCATTTCTAAGAGTTTCTATATCATACTTTCTAACATCCATTCCACCAACTTCAACACTTCCACTTGTTACATCATATAACCTTGGTATAAGTTGAACTAAAGTAGACTTAGCGCTGCCTGTCCCACCTATAATTCCTATAGTTTCACCTGAGTTGATTTTTATATTAATATTCTCTAGAACTAATTTATCAAGACTATTCTTATAAGAAAAATCAACATTCTTAAATGCAATAGAACCATCTTTTATCTCATAAACTGGTTTTTCAGTATTAGCTAAATCACTCTTTTCATCCAGTACTTCTACTATTCTTTCAGCAGATGATCTTGCCATAACTACCATTACAAATACCATAGAAATAACCATAAGACTTATCATTATGTTTGTTGTATAAGTAAATAAACTCATTAGCTCACCAGTTGTCATTGACTTTACCACAATCATTTTTGCTCCAAGCCATGACAAAAGCAAAATACATGTATATACTGAGAACTGCATCGCTGGTGCATTAATTATAATCAATTTTTCAGCTCGTACAAAAAGTTTATATAATCTTAAAGAAGCCTTATAAAATTTACTTGTTTCATGTTCTTCCCTTACATAAGCCTTTACAGTACGGATTGCTGTTAAATTTTCCTGTACACTTGCATTTAATTCATCATACTTTCTAAATACCTCCATAAAATATGGATGCACTGTTGTCATAATAAAATATAATACAATTCCTAAAAAAATTATTGCTCCTAAAAAAACTAAAGACAATTTAGCATTAATGTAAAAACTCATACCCATAGCAAAAATAAGCATGAATGGTGCTCTAACAAACATTCTTATTACCATTTGAAATGCATTTTGAACATTTGTTACATCTGTAGTAAGTCTTGTTATTAATCCTGCTGTAGAAAATTTATCTATGTTAGAAAACGAAAAATCCTGTATATTGTAGTACATAGCCCTTCTTAAATTTCTACCAAAACCCGTTGATGCTCTAGCTGCATACTTTCCTGATAATGCACCGCAAGTAAGAGATACAAATGATACTAATATCATTATTACTCCAATCTTACATACGTATGACATATTTCCCTTTCCTACACCATTATCAATAATCCACGCCATCATTAGTGGGAGAATTGTTTCCATTATTGCTTCTAGTGCGACAAATATAGGAGTTATAGCTGTATCTTTTTTAAACTCTCCTACGTAATGTAGTAATTTTTTTAACATAATTTGCCTCCTATTGTTAGATTTCTAACTACTATTTAGATTTTTTTATTAAATTTTTTGTGATAGTCTGCTGATAAGTCCAATAAACATTCTAAACTCTTCTTCACTAAGCTCATTTCTTAAATCATTTTCAAAATTAGTAATATAATTATATACTTTTTTTTGAATTTCTGTACCTTTGTCTGTAAGTATTATTTTTTTCAATCTTCCATCCTCTGAAACACGTATCCGTTTTATATAGCCATTTTTCTCCATTAATTGAAGTACACTGGTTACTGAGGAACGTCTAACTTGTAGCTCCTCCTCTATGTCTTTTTGAAATATATCCTTCTTATCAGAATTATGATATATAAATCCAAGTATTCTCGATTGAACAGCTGTTAAACCGTACTTTCCAGCTTCCCTGTTTATCCTTCTAAGGATTTTATTAGAAAAAATCATTATTTCTCTACCTATTTTCACCTCATTATTCACCATTATCGCCGCCTTAATTTGTTAGGTTTCTAACTAATTATACTTGTAATAATTTTAACTGTCAACATATTATGAAATTTATATTTTTAGCATTAAAATCCTTAAATTATTTTATATGAAATTATATTTATGTATTTTTATGTTAATATTATTTAATATATTTTATTTGAAATCAATTCCAGTATAAAAAGTAAACGTTTTTTGATATAATTAATCATACTTTATCGTATTTAATATACTTGATAATATCAATGGGGGTATTCTAAAAAATGGGAACTCATAGTCTAAAAAAAAGCTCTTCTTTAAGGTTAAAAATTGTTGGAAGTTTTTTTATACTCATCTTCTTTTCTTCAATATCCATTGGCTTTTATTCTTATAACAGAGCTAAATCAAATATTGAAATTACAGTAGGTAGTACTGCTATATCAATCCTTCGATCCGTAGCTAAAACAATAGATACTGTAAAACTCGATAAACTCCAAACAAAAGAAGATATGAAATCCGAATATTATAAAGAACTTCAATCTAATTTAGTAAATATAAGAAAAACAACCGGGTTAAAATACCTCTATACTATGAGGAGAAATGCAAGTGGTAAATACATTTATATAGTTGATGGTACTTCAATGAATGATAAGGATAACTCCTTACTAGGTGATGAAGAAGCAGATCCTGGCGCTGCTTTCAAATCAACTTTTACCGGCAAAGCGTCATACGAGTTATCTCATGATGATAAGTGGGGAAATCTGCTTTCTGCATATATTCCTATTAAAAACAAATCAGGTGAAATTATTGGTGTATTAGGTGCTGACTTTGATGCCAATAATATGATTAACCAGCTCAATAAATTTAAAATAAACATATGTATAATAATTATAGTAGTGATACTTATGGGAATATTATTTAGTGAATTATTGTCTATTGTTCTAGTTCGTTCCTTAAATAAGCTTAAAGATAAAGCATGTTTAATAAAAAATGGTGACTTAACAGTAAAATTTGATAAAGTAAATAACGATGAGATTGGCATGTTAACTCTGTCCTTTAAGGATATGGTGGACAATCTATTATTATTAATTAATAAAATAAAGAGCAGCTCTGGAAATGTAACTAACGAAATTAGTGACCTATATACAAGCTTTAATGAAACCATCAAAGCAAGAGAAGAAATTACTCATGTGATTACTAAAATTGCATCTAGTGCCATTGAACATGAAAATAGTGTAAATGACGTTTCAAATTCCATGGGACAGATATTTGACCATGTGAAACAATCAGTAGCACTTGCAAATTCAGTCTCTAATTCATCAAATGAATCCTTAAATAATACTTCAGAAGCAATGAATATATTCAAAACTTCCATTGAAAAAATAGTTATTGTCAATAAAACTGTTGAGAATACAGCTGATATAATAAAAGAATTAGAAAATAAATCAAAAGAAATAAAATCATTCAGCGAAATAATCTCAGCCATAGCAAAGCAAACTAATCTACTTGCTTTAAACGCATCTATTGAAGCTGCTAAAGCCGGCGAACAAGGTAAGGGCTTTGCTGTGGTAGCATCTGAAATTAAAACTCTAGCAGAACAATCAAATGATGCAAACGCACAAATAAACGGTATTGCAATTAGCATGCAAGAAGAGATTGGTAATGCTATTAGCGCAATACATGATGGCGTTATTGACGCTAAGGAAGGCGTGGCTGCCGTAACAGAAGTAGATAAATATTTAATACAATCGCAAAAATCAAGTAATGATGCATACCTAAAAATCAAAGACATTATAGATGTTATTACTTCAATAGAAAATGAATGTAACCATGCCGTAAATAATGTGCATGAATTATCTAATATTTCAAAAGACTTCAGTATGGGAAGTCAAAAGACAGCTTCCTCAGTAGAAGAACAGGAAGCGGTTATGAATCAAATAAATGAAAATATTAGTGCCATAAAACAAACAATTTATAAATTAAATGATGTAGTAAATAAATTCAAAGCATAGTGTTTATTAAAAGTCTGCTCAAATTAGTAAGCAGACTTTTATTATACTGAAATATGATCTATTTTTACTTAGCAATTTCACTATATATATTTCTCCTCAATTTCCATACATCGCAGCCAAAATTACTTACTACTGTAATGCCAATATCATTATATGTGTCATAGCTAGAAATAAAGCTTACTCCTGGATCACAACCTTGAAAATATGGTGTATATGTTTCATTATCCATTTTACGAAGCCAAATACCATATCCATAATTATGTGAATCATTTCCACTTTGTCTTTTAAGCATTTGTTCAAGCATTTCCTTAGAAATAAGCTTTCCACTTAACAGGTTCATCCAAAATTTATTTATATCTTGAACTGTAGTAAAGGCTCCCCCTGCCCCCGTGCCTTTAACATCTACGCTATAAATATTAATATAATACTCTTTGCGTTTTTCATCATATATATAAGAATTAGCACAGTTTGCAGGCAGTCTATCCAATTCATAATAACCTGTATTATACATGTGAGATGGTTCAAAAACCTTTTCCTTCAGATATTCATCAAACAATTTTCCCGTTACCTTTTCAATAATCAAACCCAATACTACAAAACCTGTGTTATTATATTGAAACTTTTGTCCTCGTGGATACATCATGGGCTTATCTATAAAAAGTGGAATTAAATCAGCTGAGGTTCTAATTTTATAATTAGGATAATCCCTCCAGAGTTCATCATAATCCTCCATAATAGTTTCATCAAAATAATCTGGAATACCAGATGTATTACACAAAAGTTCTTTAACTGTTATTGCTTTATCTATACCCTTTAAGTCAAAATCAAGCAAGTTTCCTAATTCATCATCAAACCTTAACATTTTATCTTCTATAAGCTGCAAAATGCCCACAGCCGTAAAAACTTTTCCCGCCGATGCAGTAGCAAATTTTGTATCAAGCTTGCTATAAACTTTATTCGATAAATCAGCATATCCATAACTTTCTTGAAAAATCACATTCTTATTTTTAGTAGCTAAGATGCATCCGCTAAAATCTTTTTCTACTAGACTTTCTAAATTCACTTTATCATCACCTCTATGTCCAATTTATTTCCAGTCCCACGCCAACCTCTTTTATAGGTAAAACTTTATGTATCTCTGCTTTAACAGCAAAAGATGTACAATGACATGGATATAATTCCCTTATATTGTTTTGCTTTAAATATTCGATAGTCTTATTAGCCTCTTCATTTACTTCAAATAGATGAAAGCCACCTATAACGCCTAATACCCTATTATCCCTGCATACTTTTTTTGAGTATTCTATAATATTACATATGCCGCTGTGAGAACAACCTGTAATAACATAAATTCCATTCTCAGTTTTATATGCAAGAGCGGTATCATCCATTACATAGTCTTCAATGGACTCTTTTCCACACGTTTGTTTCCCAATAGGTTTTCTATTCTCAAATTCATTTGTTTGCGGAATTTCGCCTAAAAAAATCAAATTCTCAGTAATCCTTATTGGCTCTTTGGATAAGATTAAGTTGCATTTTTCTTTAAGTTCATCTTCTAATATGGGGGAACAAATTTCAAGGTCACCTATATGCTTTTCCTTAAACGCATCAGGATGTGCAATAATAGAAATTTTATTTTTATATTTTTTCTCAAAATAATACTTTAACCCTCTAGTATGGTCATCATGTCCATGTGAAATAGCAATAATACTTATCTCCTCTAAATTTATACCAAATGCATTTGCATTCTTAATAAATATATCGGAATATCCAACATCAAACAGCATTTTAATGTCCTCATCCTCAATGTAATAAGAAACAGCTGGTTCACCATAATAATAGTGATCAATATATGTATTATTATCTACTAGAACTTTTAATTTCATAATATATTATTCTCCCTATAATAAATGGAAGTCACACGTAAATTGACTTCCATTTTAAATTAACTCTATTTATCTCCATATCCAAAAAACTAAAAGTAATAAAGCACTAACAGCTGAAAATCCAAAGGTTTTCCAATATCTATAGTATAAAGCTTCTCCAAATGCATACACTGCAAATAAAATTAAAACAATTAGGAAATAGGTTTCATTCACATAATGCAAAAAATACGAATTTATTCCCATTGAAAAAAATATAAGTCCAAATATAAGCATAAATACGACTTTAACTTTTAACTGTTTTCTAGTGGCTCTCTTCGGTATTTCTCCATGTTGTAATCTTGCATACTCCATTCCATTTTCTAAACACAAGAAATTGGCATTTGCAATAATTTCAAACGTCCCTAATGCAAGAAAAAGCGCCCTATATATTTCTAATTTCCAGGTCATTATTCTTCCCCCTATTTATCTTTAGTTTCAGGATAATCATCCTTATCAAAATCACCAACAACAAAATAAGAAGCATGTGAGCTAACAAGCAGCTCTTTATGCTCATCATATATTTCTCCTACCGCTCTTATTATAGTATTACCTCGGCTAATTACTTTGCCAACTGCCGTAATCGTACTTCCCGTATGTACATTTTTAATATAGCTTATGCCCATATCCGTAGTTACCACACGTTTTCCTAACGTAACACATGAAACTCCCATTACAGCATCGGCAATTGAAGCAAAAGTACCCCCATGAGCATAGCCGTACACATTACAATGCTTATCAATAATTTTTGCACGATATTTAACTTTTCCCTCTTCAACATCAAGAATTTCAAGGTTGAGAAAATTTTCAAGTACATTTGTTTTATATATTTTATTAAAATAATTGCGTACCCACAAAAGATGTTCTTTAGACATGTTATTCCTCCAATAATTCTGTACATAAAACTAATATACGTTTTTAGTCACTGATTAAAATATATTATACACTTAATTTTAAGTTATAAGTTTTTATAAGTAAATAAAATATTTTTTCATGCGGAAGATATTTTACATAAAATAGTTACTTGCTTTTGACAAATGCCTCCCTTCGAAGTATTATAATACTAAAAATACCAATATAATACTTTAAACTATTGCAATAAATTATATGAACTAAAGGGGTGTATGGTAATGGATACTTTCTCAATTTCAAAAGGAAATTCCATGTCTCCAGCTGGAAGTAAACTTAACTACATGGCACTTGACTTCATGGCTCATACCGTTGTTGGCTCTAAAGATTCAGATTTAATCGAAAAAACACTTTATGAAATGTGGAAACTTAACCATAATCGGTTTAGCCATGAATTCGCTTTTGAAGCACATCTTAACAATAAAACCGTGGGCATGATTACATGTTATCCTGTTACTATCATGAATAAGCTTGAATGGCCAACCTTTTGGAAATTAATGAAACTTCGGAACTTAGGTTTAATTGGTTATTCACTTACACATTTACATAATCTATTTTCAATAATGTCATTAAAAGAAGGCAGAGAAGGCGAATATCACATTGGCACTTTAGCTACAATGCCTGAAAGCAGGGGGCATGGTGTAGCCTCAAAGCTAATTCATTTCGCCGAAAAACAAGCTAAATTGAATAACTGCAATAAATGCTCTTTAACAGTTAAAATACATAATAAACCTGCACTGAATTTGTACAAAAAATCAGGATTTAAAATTGTAGGTTCGATAGAAAAATCACCATTTTTGTTATATCGTATGGTAAAAGAATTGGAACCTTACAAGTAATACTAAATTAATAATGCAGCAGAACATATTTTAAGTTCTGCTGCATTATTCTTAATTTTAATATATCTCACGTGTATACTACGCAGGTTAAAATATTAATCTTTTTTGTGCGTCTTTTTACTATGTTTAGTTTTCTTATTATTTTCTTTCTTTTCTTTATCCTGCTGATTTGATACAGAAGGATCATTTTTTTCTCCCATAATTTTTATCCCTCCTAAAGTAAAAACTTATAATATTTTCACTTTACTATTTTTTTCAATATGGTAGTTTTGATACTATGAAAATAATAGTAAAAGTCAGCAATAATATTTGTTGACACCTGTATAAAATTTCTTGAGTGTAATTCATAAAAAATTAATTAATATAAAAAAGTATGTATAATATAATATAATTTTGCTAATTCTATTTATCGTAGGAGGTGATATCATGAAAAATAACAATAATAACAACAATAACCAAAGCAACAACAATAACAATAAGAATAACAATAAGAACAATAACAACAATAACAACAATAACAACAAAAATAACAATAAGAATAATAATGACAATAACTAGTTTAATTCGTAAGCATTTTATAGTAATAAATTAAATTTGTCCCATAAGATGAATAAAAGTGATAGCAACATCATTTAACTGATATTGTTATCACTTTTATTTACTTAAAAATTTATCTAGGACTCCCTACTTATGAAATTATAAACGATTTGCCCGTCAATTATAGTGTACATAGTTCTTGTGAAAATTTCCATTGGATTACCATCAAATATTGCAATATCAGCATCTTTTCCTACTTCAATACTTCCTAATCTATTTGACACATTGCATATTTCGGCTGCATTTATTGTTATTGCCTTTAGCCCTTCCTCTATACCTAAGCCTTCTTTAGCTGCAAGTCCGGCACAGATTAAGAGATCCTGTATTCTTGTAACCGGGTGATCAGTAGTTATAGCTACTTTTATACCTTCCCTGTGAAGTATACCTGCTGTTTTAAAATCAGCATATTGCGTTTCTATCTTATTCCTTGAAGTTAGCGTAGGTCCAATTATAGCAGGAAATCCTGATTCTTTTATTTCCTTTGCAACTAGGTGCCCTTCTGTACAATGATCAAGTGTTAACTTTAAATCGAACTCCTTGGCTATACGAATTGCAGTTAGAATGTCATCGGCTCTATGTACATGCGCTTTCAATGGTATTTTCTTATCAAACACAGGTATCCAGCACTCTTTTCTAAAATCAAGATCGAAGCTATTACCTGACTTTTCAGCATTCTTCTTATTTTGATAATACTGTTGTGCCCCAAATAGTTCTTCTCTCAAAAGTGCTACCATAGCTATACGTGTTGAAGGCATCATACTTTTTTTATCATAATTTGCTTTTGGATTTTCCCCAAAGGCGATTTTCATAGCTGCAGGTTGTAGAACAATCATTTTATCTATACATCTACCATAGGTTTTCATAAATACCCATTGGCCACCTACTACATTTGAACTTCCCGGCCCAACCATTATACCAGTTATGCCTGCACTTAATGCATTACGGAAAGCAGAATCCATAGGATTAATTCCATCCAAGCCTCTAAGGTAGGGTGTCACTGGATTAGTCATCTCATTACAGTCATTTCCTTCAAAACCCTTTCCTTCTTCTTGAATCCCTACATGGCAATGAGCCTCTATAATTCCTGGCATAACCCAGCAGTTTTTAGCATCAATGACTTTAGTAATCTCTTTATTGTTTACATCGATATCTTCCCCTACACCTACAATTTTTTTACCGTCTATTAATACACTTCCATTTTCATAATTTGTACCTGCCATTGTTAATACTTTTCCATTCTTAATTAATAACATAACCTCGCTCCCTTATAAATTAGATATTACAACTTTAAATTACTATTCAACATATTCAAAACTCTGCAATGACTATTTAAATTATATAGGTATTGTGATTTTATAATAATATCTAGATATCTATGTTTTACAAAATTAAACATAATTATTCTATTTATTAAGCACTTAGTAACAATTGTGCCTTATCTAATCTACAAACTCCATGTATTTCTTGGCGTAATTTTAAAATGGACAAAAATAAAAAGCCAAAAGAAATATTAAAAAATATCTCCCAGGCTTTTATCCTTCTGTGTACACAGTTATCTGTGCGTTCTCTCTGGAACCTGCCAGTAAGGTATGTGATATTAAAATAAAGGCGTTTTCACATCTCTTTGTGAAACTTACCAAAATAAAACATATACGTTATAAAAATAAATAAGTATGCTGCACACGCAAGTAAAACCATAAGTAAATTATATTTCATAAAAGTATAAATGATTATTAGAATTCCAAACACTATCCCCGTAACATCAAATGCTTTTGCTTTAGCTCTATCATCAATAGCAATGTTTCGCTCATCCTTTTCTTCTTTCTTAACAAATACCTTACTTCGTATGCTATTTATAATCATAGAAACCGCTATTGTTGCAACAATAATTGATATAATTTGAGGTGTATACCCTCCTACGAAGAACACAGCAACTGCTGAGGTAATAAATAGTATACCTACCACTGCAATAAATACATAATTAAAAGGTTTCATTTTTCATTCCCCTCCTCATAAATAAATATCTCTTCAATACTGACACCAAATAGTTTAGATATTTTAAACGCAAGTATTATAGACGGATTATATCTTCCATTTTCAAGTGAACCTATTGTTTGCCTTGACACCTGAAGCTTTTCTGCAAGTTCTTCCTGTGTCATGTCTTGCTGCTTCCTGATTTTTTCGAGGTTATTTTTCAATATAATTTTCCCCCAATCATTTTATGTAAAGCTTACTTTCCATTTAAATGTAGCATTCTGTGATTATAATGTCAAGTTTGCTTTCCATTGAAATTAAACATAAATTTACTAAAGATTTGATTATATTTCGTAAGTATTATTCCTTTTCAACGCTATCTAAAGGAATACTTTCTTCTTTATTATTTTTATATTCTTTATATAATTTAATTTCATCTTCTGTTGGTTCATCTTCTTCTATTTGTGACCATTTCCTTTTTAACTCTTTTTCTTTTTTCTGCTTTATATATTCATAAAAGCCTAAAACTTCTGCCAAAGTCTCGCTGTCTTTTTCATTATTCAATTTATCAATTATTTCTTTCACGAATGGATTCATAAAATCATATCCTCCTCAATTTTCAAATTGCTATATATTTAATATATCCTATTGGAAAAATAATTTAAAGTAGTTCAAAAATCAAAATTCAGTATAAAAATATTCATACTGATTATTTAGTAGTATATAATATAGATATATTTTAAGTGAAGCAACAAATTATTTAGAAAATTGGAGGGTTTAAAATAATGAATACTCCTAAAATAAAAAGTATTAATGTTAATTCTAAAGAGTATAGTATTAATGTTTTATTTGATAATGGTGTAATTAAACACATTGATTTTAAAGGAAAACTTAAAGAAGATTTTTATAGTGACCTGAAAAACAAATTATTATTTGACCAGGCAAAAATTGATGCAGGTGGTTATGGAATTAGCTGGAATGATGATATTGATATTAGCGAATATGAATTGTGGAATATGTAGTATTTAATTTTATGATAACACAAAAAATTAATCAAGCTTCCTATGGTGAAAAATCATAGGGAGCCTTTTATTATAGCAAAAAGATATTTATAAGATAAAACCACTATTAAGATGGAAAAGAAGTATATTCCCCAATGATACATCAATATTAAAAGCTTTTCATTTTGATACTTTTAAGGCTATCAAAGAAATAGCGTTTACCTGTAAGAAACTGTTGTAAGATGCATATTTAAGAATATAACAAACAGTCGTTTTATTACAATACTGTTTAAAAACATTACCGTGGAAATCAATTTACAAAAAAATTTAACACATTCAATTTTATTATTTTAGTTTGTACTTTTTTGATATAGTACTACAGAATTCAATTACTTGTAATTGGATAATAAATATACGTAATTGAATAAACAAAAATAGTATCTTAATAATTATTATAGACTGTAAATATTAAGCGTTAATTTACTTTTCTATTTTATCTCTGGATTATCATTATTGCCACAATTCGTTCTATCTTTTTCAAGTTTAATTACCACACCATTATTCATAACTCCATTTTGACTTAAAGTTGCCTTAGTCTGCTTATTTACCTTCTCATTAACATCAATAAGTTTATTTTTCAAAAACTTGTTCTGTACTTGGTTTGCTTGATTCAGATCTTCTGATTGTGATAAAGCAATTACAGTATCTCTTATGTCATTATCAATTTCTTCTTCCTCCGATTCAAGTTCCTTTTCCTTTTTATCATTTAACATTTCTTGCTTCACACCTTCATACAATAGTGCTGCTATTGATACTATAGCAATTCCTGCAATTATAGTTATAACAAATGGACTGTTGTGTGAATAATCTTTATAATCTAAAAAATTTTCACTTTCCACTTCATTTAGCATATATTCTTTTTTTATTATACTTAATTTGTTAGTTTTTTCATCATATTTCAATATTATAGGCCTGTCTACCCTTTTGAATTCTTTGAAAAACTTATTGTAATAATTTTTATCCATATAAATAAATAATTTTTTTTCTTCATCATTAAGTTGTTTGAATTCTTTTCCAATTAATCCATTGAACTCTTTTATATTGATAATTGCTTTTTTAAACTTTCTGTAACTTTCTATTGATTCTTTTGCATGCTCACAAATATGCTTTTTTAAACTTTTAACCTTATTTTTATCAATATTTTTTATAGCATCAAGTATTTGATAGCTATCTTCCTGTAACACACTAATTGCTTCATCAAATTCCAAATTTATATATGTTTTAAGCCTATTTTTAGGAACTGTATGTATCTTATTAGCTCTAAACAAAGAAAATAATTTTTCATACAAGTTAAAAATCATCTCAATTTTTTTCATAAATTCATTTGGATACATAGAAATAGGGCGTCCTAAATTATAAAACTTCTCAACCATACTTTCTTTGTTTAAATCTATTTGATTTGATTTTTTTAAATAACTATAAGCATTATTTATTTCATAGGATTTATTTATAATAATTATATTTTCTGGTCTTTCGCCCAAATTAAGTAGTCTAGATATTTCATTGATTAAATCCAGTTTACTATATCCCTTATTAATATTATTTATAAATTCCTGTAGTTGCCATCCTGATAATGGTTTCTTTTTATTACTTTTTAATTGCATTTCTATTCTTTTTATCTTACTGTCCATAACATCACCTCTATTAGTTCTTATACTTATTAATCTCATTCTTTAGTGTCTGAATATCATCCTTTCTTTTTTTTATTTCACTACTCTTACTTTTCAATTGAAACTTTCTTGACTTTATAGTACTTAAAAAATTTGATAAAAATGTAACAGATAGAGATAGCAATAACCACGTATTATTATCAATATTTTTAACAATTTTATTTGCCTCATTTATTAACTGAAATCCAACAATAAATCCTGCTGCCATAATATAGAATAGAATCCTAAATATTTTTTTATTAAATAGTGGTGCAATACATAAGAATAATGCTCCAACAGTCATGCCAAATATAGCACTATCTGTAATAGTAATTACTCCAATAATATTCAAGACTGCCAAAAGTAAATATATAATGCAGAGAATAAAATTTATATTTTCCATAAAGCACCTCTCTTTTATTACATAGTAATAGTATCATAAATCGTTAATAAATTCCATAAATTCTGCCATTTAACTATATCTTTATTACCATAAAAAAAGTGAAGCCTAAGACTCTGTTCTCTTAAGACTTCTCTTTTCTAATATTAATTACACTATCTTCGTCGTCCACTCTTCGCAGTTCCACACATCTGTAACAACATCTTTATAAAATTCAGGCTCATGGCATACAAAAAGTATACTTCCCTTGTATGCCTGTAATGCCCATTTCAGTTCATCCTTAGCATCAACATCTAAGTGATTAGTAGGCTCATCCAGTAAAAGTATATCTGATTTTTCAAGTAAAAGTTTTGCAAGAAGTACCTTAATCCTCTGACCACCACTTAAATCAGCCACATCCTTATCAAGTCCTACATCAATAATATAAAAGTCATTATTATTCAAAGTATCCTGTATTCTTCCTATTCATCATATTAATTTTCACATTTCTTTGTGAAACTTGCTAAAAATAAATATCTCTTCAATACTGACACCAAATAGTTTAGATATTTTAAACGCAAGTATTATCGACGGGTTATATCTTCCATTTTCAAGTGAACCAATTGCTTTCCTTGACAACACAAAATAATATCTATATCTTATTTAAGTAAATCACTTTATGTGGATTTCACTAAATTACTTACTAAAATTACTTTTTTTATATCTATAAAGGACTACATTTAATGCATCATAGGAGGTTTAGCATGAAAAAGAAATTTATACCTTTAGCTATATTATTGATAATTATTATGTGTATGGTTTCAGCATATGCATGTGAAAAGGAAATTATCTTCCCAGAAGTTTCCGCTCTTGTTATTAGCGCTTGGATTTTGACAGAACAAACTTCCGAAAATAAAAGTTTTCACTTTTGGATTTCTCCAACTATTGGTGCTTTAACGGGAATGTTAATAAATAGATTCTTGCCATCATCAACTATTCTAATGGTTGCAGTTGCTTTTATACTTGTATTTTTACAATTGAAAATTATTGGTTCGGAAGTATACCCTGCTTTATCAGCATCAATTCTTCCAATTCTATTACATAGTGAAAGCTGGTATTATCCCTTATCTGTATGTATACTTACTGGAATAATTGCTTTGGGTAATAAACTAATAATAAGCTTTTACTCTAAAAAGACTAAAAATTCAACGTTAAATAAAAACATGAATAAACAAATAAAAGTACAGCTAAATAGCAAAGAATTAGTACATTGGGCTAAATTATTAATAAGTGTTTTATTAGTTCTAATAATAGCTTTGTATTTTAATTGCAATTACATTATTGCTCCACCCTTAATAGTAGTTTTTGTTGAACTATGTAAGCCTAAAAGCAAACTAAGAAGGAACAGATTTCTGACATTTATATTGCCAGCGTTATCAGCCTTCTTAGGTGTAGTGTGGTTATATTTGATGTTCTACTTATTACATTTACCTATTTGGATTTCAGCTTGTTTATCCGTAAGTTGTGTTTTACTTATTTTTCACCTTCTACAATTTTCATTACCACCCGCAGCCGCTCTTTCCTTATTGCCATCAATAATACCTGCTCGAAGCTTGTGGGCATACCCTTTGCAAGTTTTAGTTGGAAGTGTTCTACTTTTAATAATTAACTTATTATGGTTTAGAAACACTACAATATTTAATACATCAGTTACTCAAAAAACTTAAAAGTTTATATAATGCATTATCTTTGTTAGTAAAAGAGCTATGCAGTATCTTTATCCTGCATAGCTCCCATTTATCTTTGCTTATTAAACTATTTTCGTTGTCCACTCTTCGCAGTTCCACACATCTGTAACAACATCCTTATAAAATTCAGGCTCATGGCATACAAGAAGTATACTTCCCTTGTATTCCTGTAATGCCCTTTTCAGTTCATCCTTAGCGTCAACATCTAAGTGATTAGTAGGCTCATCTAGGATAAGTATGTTTGTCTCATTGTTTATAAGCTTGCATAATCTTACCTTAGCCTGCTCACCTCCACTTAGAACTGCTACCTTGCTCTCTATGTGTTTTGTAGTAAGACCGCATTTTGCAAGAGCTGATCTAACCTCATATTGAGTATATCCCGGGAACTCCTCCCAGATTTCCTCTATACAAGTCTTATAATTTGCTTCTTTTATTTCCTGCTCAAAATAACCTATATGCTGATAATCTCCAAGCTCTACATCACCAAAAATAGGCTTAATCTTACCTAAAAGGCTTTTTAAAAGAGTAGTCTTACCGAGACCATTAGCACCAACTAAAGCTATCTTTTGTCCTCTTTCCATTGTAAGATTTAAAGATTTTGAAAGAGGGCTGTCATATCCAACAACTAAGTCTCTAGTTTTAAAAATTAATTTTCCAGAGGTTCTAGCACTCTTAAAATTAAACTCAGGCTTTGGCTTTTCCTGTGATTTTTCTATTATCTCCATTTTGTCTAGCTGTTTCTGTCTTGACTTTGCCATTCCTGTAGTTGCAACTCTTGCCTTATTTCTAGCAACAAAATCCTTTAGTTTTGCAATTTCCTGCTGCTGTCTTTCATATGCTGCTTCAACCTGCTTCTTATTTGCTTCATAAACTCTCTTAAAGTTGTCATAATCCCCAACATATCTAGTAAGCTTTCTGTTATCAATATGGTATATTATATTTATAACTGAATTTAAGAAAGGTATATCATGAGATATTAAAATAAAAGCATTTTCAAAATCATTTAGATACCTTTTCAGCCATTCAATGTGAATTTCATCAAGATAGTTAGTAGGCTCATCCAGTAAAAGTATATCTGGTTTTTCAAGTAAAAGTTTTGCAAGAAGTACCTTAGTCCTCTGACCACCACTTAAATCAGCTACATCCTTATCAAGTCCTACATCAATAAGTCCAAGTCCCTTTGCAACTTCCTCTACTTTTACATCAATAACATAAAAATCGTTATTATCTAAAGTATCCTGTATCGTTCCCATTTCATCAAGCAACTTTTGAAGCTCATCTTCAGAAGCATCTGCCATCTTTTCAGTTATTTTCATCATCTTTGCTTCCATATCAAAGAGATATTTAAATGCATCTCTTAAAACATCCCTTATACTGCTTCCAGCCTTAAGACTTGCATGCTGATCCATATAACCTACTCTTACGTTGTTTGACCATTCTACAGTTCCTTCATCTGGCATAAGTTTTCCTGTTATTATGCTCATAAAAGTAGACTTACCTTCTCCGTTAGCACCTATAAGACCTACATGCTCCCCCTTCAAAAGTCTGAAGGATACATCCTCAAATATAGCTCTATCTCCAAAACCATGATTTACATTTTTTACATTTAAAATACTCACTTTGCCCTCCTACTTTTCATTAGTAAATTACTATATTAACCGAAAATTGTAGAGAGCATCAAACCCTCTACAATTTAAATTCATTTTTATCTATATATCAGTTTAAATGAAATCAAAGCATTTTTCAATCTAAATTTTCTACCTGTTTCTGTATGTTCTGCATTTTAATATCAGTCTCTGATATTACATCTGCACACTCTTTTAAATCCTTCCTAATAGTTCCTACATCCCTATCAATAGTTTTATAATACAATTTATGTTCTAAGCTCGCCCAAAAATCCATAGCTATAGTTCTAATTTGAACTTCTACTCTCACAGGCTCCGTATGATCAGAAAAGAATATAGGTATCTCTAAAATCATATGAAGACTTCTATATCCATTAGCTTTTGGATGCTTTATATAATCCTTTTCAATTACAAGTTTTATATCATCTTGCTTTTTAAGCATATCTGCAATTTCATATATATCACCCACAAAAGAACATACAACCCTTATCCCTGCTATATCATTTAAATTTTCTTGAGCTGATTTAAAGTTCACTTCAAACCCTTTTCTCTCAAGCTTATCTATTATACTTCTAGGATCTTTAACTCTAGATTTCATATATTCTATGGGGTTACGCTTTCTTTTAACCTTAAATTCATTATCCAGTATTTCAAGTTTAGTTCTAACTTCTTTTATAGCTGCACTGTATTTCATTATAAGTTCCTGCATTTCTTCTAGCTTTCCCTCAACATCATCCTGAAGAAATGTCGTAACTTCTTTCCCCAACTGTACCATATTCATCCTCCCTTAAATATATATAAATATATTCTTATCTTCATAATACTACATTTCTTTATATGATAAAAGGAGTTCTGTTAGTTTTAACAAATACATCATTATTTATTCATAAAAATAGACTGCATTAAGACCATAAATCATCTCAATGCAGCCACATATATTAATACATTAAAGCCTAATTTTGTACACTTTGAGCATTGCCTTCATCTTCACTGCTCACTAATTTTTTGGAGCAGGAAACTGTTACCATGATTCCAAGTGCCATTAAGAGAATAGCAAATATTAGCTGCAAGCCGTCAGTTAAAAATACAAAGTTTCCAGCTGATAATTTCTTAAAAATTCCTATGATTGCTTGCGCTAATGCTGTAAAAGTAACTACAAGCATAATGCACATTGGTCCCCAAAGCATGAAGCCCTTACGTCCAGTAGTTTTAAGAAATACTGCTAAAGCTATTAAAACAAGTGCTGAAAGAAGTTGATTTGCTGATCCAAATAAAGGCCAAACGTTGTTGTATCCTCCAAAGGAAAGAGCAAGTCCAATAGCAAGTGTAATAATAGTAGCAAAATAATTATTAGTCATAAGTTTCTTAAAAGATGACATTTGACTTCTATCTGTATCTTCATCTATAAAAAATTCCTGAAAAGACATACGACCAATACGGGCAACAGAATCAAGTGTAGTTAATGCAAGTGCTGAGACAAACATTGTCATAATACATACAGCAACATGCTTTGGAATTCCTAAAACTCCGAGGAATCCAGCTATAGCAGAAGCAAAAATTGTAAACGGGGTTCCCTTTGGCATTTTTCCGCCTACTGCAAGTGAACCTACAGCAACTATAGCAATAACAGCAAGTAAAGATTCAACAAGCATTGCTCCATATCCTATTCCAAGCATATCTTTTTCATTTTTTACCTGCTTTGAAGATGTTCCCGATGAAACCAAGCTATGAAAACCAGATACAGCTCCACAAGCAACAGTTACAAATAATGTTGGGAAAAGCATCTTTCCATTTACTACAAAGCCAGTAAATGCAGGAAGGTTCATTGATGGCCTAGCTACAACTACTCCAATTACAGCACCAATAATCATTCCTATGAGTAAGAAAGAGCTCAAATAATCTCTTGGCTGCATTAAAAGCCACATAGGTGTTATAGAAGCAATAAAAATGTACGCAAATACTATAACAGTCCAAAAACTTTTACTGAAATATAGTGGGAATGAAATACCAACTGATAGCATTAATATTAAAAGAATAACTCCCATAACAAATTCTAATAGTTGACTTGGCTTTTTATAGTGAACAAATAATCCAAATAATACTGCAACTACAATATATAGCATTGATATCGATGCTGCAGCAGCATTAGGTGTATTTTTAGCACCAGTAGCCGTAAATCCGTTAAATGTACTAGTAACTATATCAGCAAAAGCTGCAATAACTAATGCTGAGAATATCCATGAAAACAATAGAAATAATTTCTTACCTGTTTTACCTATATACTGTTCTATTATGCATCCTATAGATTTTCCCTCATTCTTGACTGAAGCATAAAGTGCTCCGAAATCATGAACTGCTCCAAAAAAAACTCCTCCAATTAATATCCATAATAATGCCGGCAGCCATCCAAACATTGCTGCAATAATAGGTCCTGTTACTGGACCCGCACCTGCTATTGATGAAAACTGATGTGAAAAAACCACTGCTTTTGGTGCAGGTATGTAATCTTCACCATCTTCTTTGGTATATGCTGGTGTTTTAGCCTTGGGATCAATTCCCCATGTATTAACAAGCCATTTTCCATATATCAAATAAGCACTGACTAGAACAACAATAGCAATTCCAATCATTAATAATCCGCTCATTTCTACACTCTCCTTAATATAATATTATTAAAAAATAAACTATTCCTGAATTTTTAGTTAATTTTATGTTTCATTAATATAATTACATTATTTCAGCTATTTTGTCAATATATTTGTTAAATTGTAATGATATTAATATTCTTCGATAGTTTATATTATTAATTTGATTTTTATAAACGTTTTCTAAAGTAAATTTATTTATAGAAATGTATGATTATGCATTAACAATTTATTCATAACTATGGCAAGCCGCATTATGCAGTTATTTAAATAAAAGCATAATACTTTTCTTTATTCTAAATACGTTATATACTGAAAACAATAAAATCATGTACTATTCTATATAAAAGGAGAGTGAAAACTTTATGCTACAATCAAACACAAAGATAGGTTTTATTGGAATTGGTGTAATGGGAAAAGGCATGGCTGCAAATTTATTAAAAGGTGGATTTAACTTATACGTGTATAACAGAACTAAGTCTAAGGCTTTAGGTTTAGTAAACAAAGGCGCTAAATGGGTAGATTCCGTAGGTGAACTTTCAAGAATCTGTGATGTTGTTATAACTATGGTTGGCTATCCAAGCGATGTTCACGAAGTTTACTTTGGCTCTCAAGGCATTATAAATAACATTAAAGCTCAAAGTTATGCTATTGATATGACAACTTCCAAGCCAGCTCTTGCAAAAAAAATATACGAAGCTGCAAAGGCAAAAAATGTTTTTGCTTTGGATGCTCCTGTATCTGGCGGCGACATCGGTGCTGCGGATGGAACTCTTTCTATAATGGTAGGTGGGGATAAAGAAGCCTTTAACAACCTAAAACCTATATTTGAACTCATGGGAAAAAATATAGTTCTTCAAGGTGGCCCAGGCTGCGGTCAGCACACAAAAATGTGCAATCAAATAGCTATAGCCTCTACCATAATGGGAGTATGTGAATCCCTTGCCTATGCTAAAAAATCCGGACTCGATGTAGAAACCGTTTTAAAATCAATTGGTTCTGGCGGCGCTGCAAGCTGGCAGTTAAGTGCCTATGCTCCTAGAATACTTAAAGGTGATTTTGAACCAGGCTTTTATATAAAGCACTTCGTAAAAGATATGAAAATAGCTTTAGAAGAAGCAGATGAAATGGGTCTCAAAACTCCTGCCTTAGAGCTTTCAAAAAAGCTTTATGATAAGCTTATAACTGATGGAAAAGAAAATCTAGGTACTCAAGCTCTTTATAATTTATATATTGACAAGTAATAATTCTTTAGAGCATTAAATAAAGTTCATAAGTCTAAGCCTTTTATAATTTATGGCAAGACTTATTGAATTTTATTTAGGCCCTTGCTATAATCACCCCTTACTTAACATATCTGCATATTCCTTTGGATTTTCTAGCAAGTACCCACAGTGATTATATCTCTCCTTCATCAAAATACGGGCATACTTATACCTTTTTAATCTTCCCATGCACAGACGTGCAGTTTCTTTAGTTCCATACATAAATACAATTTTTTTCTGCTGCTTTTCATTTAACTCTGGCATAACAAAACTAAAGCAGGCCTCACTTAAATTTTTACAGCTTTTCTCTGACATTTGTGTGCAAACACTCACCATCAGCTTCCCAATCCCAGGAAATAATTCATCTATTTTTTCCAATGCTTTCTCAGGTTTTTGTCTTACTCTACAACATATTTTCCAGAACTTTTTTCCACAAATTTTCTTTAAAAGGCATGGAAATTTAAAAAGAGGTGCCCCATCAAGAAAAACTCTATTTATATTTATTTCATTTCTTCTATATACTTCAAAAGCAATAATAGCCCCAAGAGAAGTACCCAGTATAAATTCTAAATCATCAATATTATTTTTCTTAAGATAGACCATGATCTGATCTGCTTCATCTTTAAGCGATAAAAAATCACCCTTCTCAACCTTACTATGACCATCTAAGGTTGGCATTATTACATAATATTTATCCTTTAAATATTCTACTAAGGGTAAAAAACTTTCTGCTGCTGCAAACATTGCATGTATTAAAAGTACTTTTGGCTTTTCATAATTTCCTATAGTCTTAAATTTCATAATAGCAGCATCTCCTTCTTTTTTGCAATTTTATGATAATGATTATCATTCTCCTGACTTTATAATACTTTTACTCTCTTAAAATGTCAATAATAGCCTAAAAATTTTTATTAACTTTATCAATAATGTATCTCCTCTTTACACGAACATATGTTTGGTGATATAATAAAGAAAAATTGGGGGTGCTTTTTAGTGGATGTATTTGAAAAACTTCAAATTTTAACTGATGCAGCTAAATATGATGCTGCCTGTACTTCAAGCGGCGTCGATAGAAAATCAAAAGCTGGAGGAATGGGCAGTGCTGAAGCCTGCGGTATTTGCCACAGTTTTGCTGGTGATGGAAGATGTATTTCTCTTTTAAAAGTACTTATGTCAAACGCCTGTGTATATGACTGTCAGTACTGTGTAAATAGAATTTCAAATGACACTCCACGTGCTTCTTTTACTCCCCGCGAACTTGCCGACCTTACGATGAACTTTTACAGGCGAAATTACATTGAAGGACTATTTCTAAGTTCAGGGATACTAAAAAATCCAGATTACACCTGCGAACAGATGATTAAAACCATAACTATTTTAAGAGAAGAATATAATTTTTATGGTTATATACATGCCAAGGCTATCCCTGGTGCAGATGATATTTTAATTGAAAAATTAGGTATGCTTGTTGATAGAATGAGCGTAAATATAGAGCTGCCTTCACAAAAAAGCTTAAAGCTTCTGGCACCTAATAAATCAAAGCATTCTATATTAAAACCAATGGGTTACATTAAAAATAGAATACATGAAAGTACTACTGACATAGTAAAGTACAGACATGCTCCGAAGTTTGTCCCTGCAGGTCAAAGTACACAGATGATTATAGGCGCTACACCTGACACAGACTTTCAAATTTTAAATCTTACAGAAAGTCTTTATAGTACATATAAATTAAAAAGGGTATTTTTCTCCGCTTATATGCCTGTAGCAGAGAACCCACTTCTTCCAGCAGTACAAACGAAGCCGCCACTTTTAAGAGAACATAGACTATATCAAGCAGACTGGCTTTTGAGGTTTTATGGCTTTAAGGCAAATGAACTTTTGGACAGTAATCATCAGAGTTTTAATCCATACATAGATCCAAAGTGTAACTGGGCTCTTAATCACATGGAGTATTTTCCAGTTGACGTAAATAGAGCATCCTATAAGCTTTTGCTTAGAGTTCCAGGAATAGGTGTACACAGTGCTAAAAGGATTGTAATTGCCCGCCGCACAGTAAACTTGAATTTTATGGGATTAAAAAAATTAGGCGTAGTACTAAAAAGAGCACAGTACTTTATAACATGCAGTGGAAAAGCCATGGATGGCATAAAAATATCACAGGATTCTGTACTTAGATCACTTTTATCCGAAAAAGCTCTTTATATGTACAATAATAAATTTCCTATTGAAACACAGTATGAGCAGCTGTCCTTCTTTGATAATAAAAAACTTCTAAAGGAGGAAATTCACAAATGCCTAACAGGTCAGATTTAATCTATTACTACGATGGAAGTTTTGAGGGTCTTATGTGCTGCGTTTTTGAAAGTTATGAAAAAAGGGAAATACCAATGCATATATTTATTAATGAAAGTTCTCAAATGACCCTTTTTAAATCAAAAGAAATAGAAACTGATGTTAATAAATCTAATAGAGTTATAACTTCTATTCCAATTAAAATAGGTACTCATGCTTTAAACTTTATTCAAAGGGCATTTTTGACTTGTCTTAATGATAAGGAACTTTACATATTGCTTTTCATGCGCCTTGGTTACAAATATGGCTCTAAGGTCATGGGAATGCTGGCAAATGATGTGGTAAACACTTTATTTAAGGCTGTTAAATACCTAGGTCAGGAGAGCCATCTTTTTATGGGCTTTATAAGATTTTCTGATTATAAAGAAGGGTTAGTTGCAGAAATAGAACCTAAAAATTATGTACTTCCTCTCTTAAACAGGCATTTTGTAGAAAGATACCCAGAGGAGCGTTTTCTAATACACGACAAAACCCACGATATGGCACTTATCTACGAACCATATAAATCAAGTATTATACCCGTAGAAAATATGAGGCTCCCAGAAATCACTGAAGAAGAAAAGCACTTTAGAGCTCTATGGTCATTGTATTACAAAACTGTTGAAATTGAAGGAAGACACAACCCTAAATGCCGTAGAACACTTATGCCCAAAAGGTATTGGAAGTATCTCACTGAATTTAATTGCCAGGGAAATTATAATAATAAATAATAGAATAAAAAAAGCGAGGATACGAACCCTCGTTTTTATTTTATACTACTGCATCAATAGACGTTTTAATATGTGAATGTTTAACTTCATCTACTAAATTAATAACTGAATTCCAGCTGCTTTTTAATGAATCTATTTCTTTATTTTTAATATCTTTTACTAACTGAATATTTTGCGGCATATTTTTAAACTGAGTACCAATTATATCGTCATCTAAATGACTATCTGTAAGTGTATTGTATATTAAATTTAGCTTTTTATCTAAATCGTCAGTATCTAAATTAATATTTTTATACATATGCTCATACGTATTCTTACTAACCTGAACAGCTGAAGTACCATTTTTATATTTTGTAAGCTTCTCACTGCCCATTTTCCTTAAATCTTCATAATCGCTATTTGCAAAAGCTGTATATAAATTCTTATATATATAATTATAATTATTAGTAAAATCATTTGTAAATTTATCCGCTATAGAATTAAACTTAGCTTGATATTTTTTAGGAATTAAGTTTTTTGATATATATTTCAATTCCAAGTTTGCATGTGAATAATTAATATCATACAAACAGTCCTCAATATTATTGCCTCCTAAATTATTCACATTACCTGCACAATTAATTGCTTCCATTATTGAATCCCTAATTCCTGATTTTGTACTACTATCCAGTCCCTTCATTTTACTTACGAAGTCATTAAAATACTCATCATAATTATCAGAGGAAGTAGTACCGTACTGTTTATGCCATGCAACAGCTACTGAATCTGAGTATACTATTTTTGTATTTGGATCATAATACTCATTCTCTTTGTTATAGAGTGTACCGTCAGTTTTATCAAAACAAAGATTTTTTTCCTGTTCCTTCAAGTTTTTTTGTATATAATCATCATCTTTTCCTATTGATTTTAAATACTCTGTTACAACATCTTTAATACCTTTAAAAACTTCTTTATAGTACATCTTGCTTTTAGTTTTATTATTTATTTTATATTCATCAGAACCAAGTTTAATATTATTTTTTTTTGCAAAATCTTCAGCAGCTGCTCTTTCTGATTTAATGAGTGAATTATCAGTATCATCACATTTAGTTCTATTATTTTCAGCAGCTTTGCCTTTAATTTCACTATTACACTGGCTGCCTGAAACTTTTTGATCGTTATTTTCACTACTTCTAATCCCTATTTTATATGCTGGATAAGTTTTAGAAACTGATGTAATCACTTAATTCGCCTCCATGGTAATACATTTTTATTATAAAATTTTAAAATTAGTTTTACCTTTGTATTTTTCCAATTCATCTTTTTCTAGCTCTTCTTCTTCCGGTTCTTTACTTTCTAATTCATCCTCTTGTATCTCATCTTCTTCTAATTCATCGTCTTCAGAATCAGTATCCACTATTTGAAATAGCATACCGCTGAACGCAGGAATATCTACAGTTAATTTAGTTTTTTCATCCTCTTCTTCAACTTCATATACTTCTTCATTTTCCGAAATTGTACCACTATATTTTTCCCAATTACTATGAAGAATTAGTTCAGCAGTCTTTCCCTTCTCTAATGCTAAACTGTAACTTTGTACATCCTTATCATTAAAATTGAAAATTGCCAGTAATGTGTCCTCTTCCCCATACCTATTAATGGCATAAATGCAATCATCGTTCTTATTGCAGTCTGCCCATTTAAAATTGTCTAGGTTATAGTCATCATGAAGAGCTTCATGCTCCTTATAAATTTCATTTAATTTTACCATATAGTTATGGAAAGCATCATGCATAGGGTACTTTATCATATCCCAGTCCTGCTCCCTTTTTTCGTCCCATTCTCTAAGCTGTCCTATCTCATTTCCCATAAAATTGAGTTTCTTACCGGGATGCATTATCATATATAAATACATTGCTCTCGCTTGTGGAAACTTGTCCTCATATTGTCCGTTCATTTTTTGAAGAATAGTTGCCTTACCGTGAACTACCTCATCATGCGAAAATGCAAGAATGTATCTCTCATTATAAAAATACAGCATAGAAAAAGTTAACTTATGATAGTCTCTTGGTCTGTATTCTGGTGCACTTTGAAAATACTCTAAAGTATCATGCATCCAGCCCAAATCCCATTTATAATCAAAGCCCAAACCTCCATCATCTACTGCCTTGGTAACTCCCTTATAATGTGAAGAATCCTCCGCAATCAGCATAGCATTAGGATTAAGCTCTTTAAGTCCTTTATTCATCACTTTAACAAAATCTATGGACAGCCCATTTTCTCCTCTTCCTTCGTCCCCCTGCCAATAAATAAGACGACTTACTGCATCCATCCTGAGACCATCAAAATGAAATTCTTTAAGCCAGTAATTAGCTGCCGACTGTACAAAGCATCTAACTTCTCCTCTTGAAAACATAAAATTGCAGCTGCCCCACTCACTTGTCCCTACATCATCATTAGGATATTCATATAATGCTGTTCCATCATATTTTTTGAGTCCATATGCATCCACTGCAAAGTGAACAGGTACAAAATCTAAAATAATTCCAATGCCAGCCTGATGCAACTTGTCTATCATTTCTTTAAGCTGATCTGGTGTGCCATATCTTGATGTTGGAGCAAAAAAGCCAGTATTCTGATATCCCCATGATCCATAAAAAGGATGTTCTGACAGAGGCATAACTTCAACATGAGTGTATCCATTTTCTTTAATATAATCTATAAGTAAATCTGCAATTTCAGAATATGAATACCAACCGTCTTCATCCTCTGATTTTTTTCTCCATGATCCTAAATGAAGTTCATATATATTAAGTGGTTTATCATAGTCAGCGCTTCGTGTCCACATCCAGAAATCGTCGTGAAAATTATATGACTTTAAATCTGTAGTAATAGAACATCCACCCTGTCCCTTTTCCATTAAAAACCCATATGGATCGCAGTGTTCTTGCCGTGCGCCATCGCTTCCATAAATGCAGTATTTATACATCATGCCATAATCTGCATTGATTCCATTAATATAAAAGACTCCGCTTTGGGCCTCTTCGCTCATATCTTGTTCTTGCCAGCCATTAAATTCCCCTATTATGGCAACTTTTTTCGCATTGGGAGCATAAGTACGGAAAGTAAATGTACCATTCTCCTTATGTGCTCCAAAATACTCATATGCATCAAATGACTTTCCAATATAAAAATCTTGAAGTTTCATATTTCTATTCCCCCTTGTACCCCTATTCAAATTAATTTTCACCCATTTATGGTAATTATATCGTACATCTTAACTTATTTCATTACCTTGATGTAACAAAAATTATAAATTTATTTTTAGTTGTTAATGTTATAATAAATTTATCTTAAACTCTAAAGGAAGTGTATTATCCTATGAAGAATACTGATTTAAAAATGTCCGAAATGCTTAAATTATCAACTGATTTATGGGAAAAGCACAAAGATACGTGGTCTCCTATGAGTCCTGAATATGGAAGAGACTCTATACTCTATATGATTGAAGAAATAGGCGAAGTTATAGCTATAATAAAGAAAAAAGGCGAGAAGGAAATCATGGATAATCCCACTGTGCGCGCTCATTTTGTTGAAGAACTTTGCGATGTCATGATGTATTATACCGATGCCTTAAATAGGTTTAAAATATCTCCAGAAGAATTTTCAAAATCCTATTTTAAAAAATTTGAGTATAATATGAAAAGAGATTATGAAAAACAGTATGCCGAAAAGTATTAATGCTTTGCCACGTTTAAAAATTAAGAATGAAAAATTAAAAATTAAGAATAATTGTAACTTTTTCTCCGTTCCACTACGAAAAACTTCTAAACTTATAGCTTCTTTCATTTCTATATTATTAGATTTTCCAGAGCAAAGTGGAGGAAAATCCTCCTTAATTCTTAATTCTTCATTTTTAATTCTTAATTTTTCTAACTTAGTTCACTTATCCACATTTCTAATAGAATTTATTATCATATCCACAACCGACTTTGCAATATCCTCGTCCGTTACAGCATTGTGCTTAACAGGTAAATTAGTATATGTCATTCTTTGAAGCACTCCCATAAGAATTTGAAAAATAGAACATCCCACTTTTATAGGATCTAAATCTGACTTAAGGGATTTATCAACAATTCCCTTATTAATTGCCTCATTGAAAAAATTACTGCTGTTATCTTCAAAAATAAAATTTTCATATTTCGATTTTAATTCTTCATTTAAGTCATGAGAGCTATAATAAAAGTCGAACAAGAAAATAAATTTCATTTCAGCTTTATAGTCCTTAGCGAAATTTATCCAGGCGTATAGCATATCCTGTATCATTTCTTTTCCATTGGATTCTTTTTTAATGCTGCTCATTATGCAGTGTACCATATTTCTTAAAATATTCATTTGAACTTCAAAAACTAGCTCATCAATTGATTTAAAATACTTATAAAAAGTAACTCTGCTTACATTAGCCTCGCTGCATACATCTTTAATGTTTACATCAATAAAATTATATTTTAAAAAAAGCTTTTTTCCTGCTTCTATAATTTCCTCACGGTTTCTATTTCTAACCTTTTCATGCCATGAATCACTCATTTTTTAATCCTCTCTAACCTTGGTTTTATTATTAAAAGTTAACCCTATTGTTGCAGCAAGTATTACGGCACCTACAGCATATGGCAGATTTATATTTTTGTCAAACAAGTTTCCCGCCATTATAGGTCCAATTATACCTCCCAAACTAGTGTATGTGTTATTAAGTCCCGAGACAAATCCCTGCTCATCACCAGCTTCATTTGAAAGCATAGTATTTACCGTTGGTCGCAAAAATGAATTAAAAGCAAAGAATATAGCACATACCACCAAAAGATATATTAAATTTACTTTTACTAACATAAGCAAAAGAGCAACTGCTGACATTATTAGTGAAAATCTAATGAGTTTATACTCTCCATAACGTTTTATCACCTTATCAATAAGTCCTACTTGGACTATAATTCCAATAATCGCTCCCAAAGTAATTATAATAGAAATAACCTGAGAACTAAATCCATATCTTTGTTTTACATACAAAGAATACACCGTTTCATAGTTCTGCAAACCAAAAGTCATAACGAGAGTAAGTATCAAGTATTTAAAATAGGGGCCATGAATAGACTGTATAAGCTGTTTTATGGAAGATTCCTGTTTTTTAGACACTTTCATTTTATTTCTCTTTTCTACTGTAAGGGTTTCTGGCAAAGCAAAAGTTAATAAGGTTGCAACAAAACCTAAAGATGAAGCACAAAAATAAGGTACTCTAATTCCAAACTTCGCTATAAGTCCACCGAGTCCAGGCCCCAATACCATTCCCAAGTTCATGGCTGCACTAAAATAGCCCATCCCCTTGGCACGAGTTTCTCTTGTAGTTATGTCCGCTACATATGCAAGATTAGATGGAACCATAATTCCTAGTCCAATGCCCCCTATAAACCTTGCTATATATAAAAGTACTAATTGATGAGATATTGCAAATATGAAATCAGAAATGACAGTAAGAAACATGCCGCAAAGTATCATCTTTTTTCTTCCATATTTGTCCGAAAGCTGTCCTCCTATTGGAGAAAAAATGAATTGAGCTCCTGCAAAAACAGCAACCAAATATCCTGCGGCAGAGCCTCCAGCACTAAATTGCTTTAAATAGTCAGGCAAAATAGGCATTACCATTCCTTGTCCTATTATAGCAATGAATATATTAAGCATTAGTATGTATAATGGAAACATTTTATTTGTATTTGAATCAGACATTTTTAATCGCTCCTTGATTTACACTGTGTAAATAGTTTTCATTGTGTAAACTATTATACGATTATTTTAGATATTTTGCAACTTCTTTATAAATATTGTCATTTGGTTATAGTTTCCTTCTCCTTTTTAGTAAGTCCTTTAAAAACAAGGTCATAAGAAATATCTATTAGAAATTTAATTTTCTCATCATCAAGATCTTTTCCTACTGTTACAGTATTCCAGTGCTTTTTATTTAAATGATATCCAGCTTCAACTGCTTTGTAATCCCTTCTCAAATCTATAGATATGAACGGGTCACATTTCAAACTTATTTTTAAAGCAGAACTATTTATATCTGTAAGTAAAAACATCTTAGAACCAACCTTCATCACAAGAGTTGTATCATCAAAGGGAAAGTCTTCTTTTACACCTTTCTTAGCCTTACAATATTCCTTTATATCCTCTAAATTCATTTAACTCTACCTCCCTAATTATTGTATTTTCCGTTCCTTAAACATATATCTCTACTTATAATAGCTTCACAAAAGGCATACTATATAAAAATAAAGTATGCCTTTAACTGAAATCTAAAATTGCAAAAATAAAACTTTTTATTTCTCTTTATATTCAAAATCACACTCTTCAAGTGGAACTATTTTTGTTTTCTTAACATACTTATATCCCAAATATAGAAGTATAAAAATAGGAATACAAATATAGTTAGTAATGAAATCGAACCAACTGAAGGTGTCTGCCTGAAATATCCATATATTAGCGCCAAATATTACTATAACACATAATATCATTGCTATTATAGGTCCATATGGATAAAACTTTGCTTTAAACTTTAAATCCTTTAAATCCCTGCCCTGAGCCAAATAAGCTTTTCTAAATCTGTAGTGGCAGATTGCTATTCCAAGCCATGCAAATAGTGCCGTTATACCAGAAGCATTATAAAGTACATAATATATCTTTCCATCACCAATTAAGGATGAAAAGAAAGCTGTACAAGCAACTATTGTAGTAACATACAGTGCATTCATAGGTACCCCATGCTTGTTTACTTTTGCTAAAAACTTAGGAGCTTTTTTCTCCTTTGCAAGGGAATACAGCATACGTGAAGATACATAAAGTCCTGAATTTCCACAAGAAAGCACAGAAGTTAAAATAACTGCATTCATAACACTTGCTGCAAAAGCAATTCCGGATTTAGCAAATACCATGGTAAATGGACTATAGGCTATATTATCCACTCCACTTTTAAGTAAATTTTTGTTATCAAAAGGGATTAAAAATCCTATTATTATAATTGCGAAAATATAAAATAATAAAATACGCCAAAAAACTGATTTAATTGCTTTAGGAACATTTTCTTCGGGATTTTCTGATTCACCAGCTGCAAGTCCAACTATTTCTGTTCCTGAAAACGAAAAACTAGCAACTAAAAATACATTTATGATTGCAGTTAACCCTCCAACAAAGGGCGCTTTCTTTCCACCTGCTCCTACTCTTACCCAGTTACTGAAGCCAGGTGAATTGTTTCCCATAATTCCAAATATCATAAGCACTCCAACTATTATAAATATAATAATTGTAACTACTTTAATTCCTGCAAACCAGTATTCACTTTCACCATAAACTCTAGCCGAAAAAATATTTAATGTAAAAATTATTACTAAAAATAATACACTCCACATAGTTGTGTTAGTATGTGGAAGCCAAAACTTTACTATTAATGATCCAGCAACTAATTCAGATGCTACACATATAGCCCAGCAGAACCAGTAATTCCATCCCAGTGTAAAACCAAGTGCAGGATCTACAAATCTTGTAGCATAGGTTTCAAAAGAGCCTGAGATTGGCAAAAGCGTTGACATTTCTCCAAGTGACATCATAAGCACATAAACAAGCATTCCAGTAATTACATATGCTAAAAGTGCTCCACCGGGACCTGCTGTACTAACTGAACTTCCACTTGCAAAGAAAAGCCCTGTTCCTATTGAACCACCTATGGCTATCATATTCATATGCCGTGCGGTCAAAGTTCTCTTAAGTTCACCATTTTGTTTATCTCTATTATCCATTCTTCCTCCTATGTAATACTTTTAATATATTCCTATTTTATATATTAGCATACTATTAAATTTATACAACATGCTATATAATGTTATCATAAATATAATAGATTGAGGTGCATTCAATGAATCCAATAAAAACTGTTTTAAAAGATTTCCCCGTAACCATTTTAGACGGGGCTCTGGCAACTGAACTTGAAAAAAGAGGCTGTAATATAAATGATTCTCTATGGTCAGCTAAAGTACTTGCAAAAAATCCTGAAATAATAGAAGCTGTACATTATGATTACTTTGTATCAGGTGCAGATTGTGCCATAACATCAAGCTATCAGGCTACAATTGATGGTTTTATGAATAAAGGCTACTCTAAGTCTGAAGCGGAGAGTCTCATAAAAAATTCAGTTAAAATTGCTAAACAAGCAAGAGATAAATTTTGGGAAGAGCCTTCAAATAGAATAAATAGACCAAAGCCCTTCATAGCAGGTTCAGTAGGCCCTTATGGTGCTTATCTTGCAGATGGCTCCGAGTACCGTGGTGATTATAAAATTACTGAAGAAGAATTAATGGAATTTCATAGACCTAGGATAAAACTTTTATTAGAAGCTGGAGCCGACATTCTAGCCTGTGAGACAATACCAAACTTAGCTGAAGCAAAGGCTATAACTAAGCTTCTTCAAGAATTTCCTGACGTTTACGCTTGGATAAGTTTTAGCTGTAAAAATGACTATGAAATAAGTGATGGTACACCAATTAAGGAATGTGCTGAATTTTTAAACTCCTGCACCCAAGTAGCTGCAATTGGAATGAATTGTACAGCTCCTAAATACATAAATTCACTTATAAAAGAAATTAAATCAGTATCAGATAAGCCTATAGTTGTCTACCCTAATTCCGGCGAAGAGTATGACGCTAAATCAAAAACCTGGCATGGAAATTCTTCAAGCGAAGCCTTCAGCTCAGCTGCAAAAGAATGGTTCCACAGCGGCGCTAAACTTATAGGCGGCTGCTGCAGAACAACCCCAGCTGACATTAAGGCAACATATGAAATTTTAAGGGCTGAGAAATAAATTACAATCATGCTTAGATATTTTAATTTGTCCGAGCATTTTTCAGCGAGTTATTGAAATGTCTTATGATTTTACCCTTTAGGCTCTAGAATCATTAAAATTCCGTAGGCAAGGAGGAATTTCCTCCTTGTTTCACCTTCTATGTGAAGTAACAGTATTGAAGGAACGATTTAAAAAAATTCTAATGAATATTATCATATACGAGGTTTGGGCTTTGCCCATTATCCTTCTTTACTTTAAATAGAAGCTCTCTCTTTATAAGAGATTTAGATAAGTTTTTAAATCGAAGTTATTAGTCGTAAGCATTAAGATAGTCTCTATTTTATATAAGAAGACAATTGATCTATTCCTAAATAAAATTCCGTAGGCACGAAGGAATTTCCTCCTTGTTTTACCCTCTATGTGAAGTAACAGTATTTTGGAAACGATTTAAATAAAATTCAATAAGTCTTGCCCCAAATCATAAAAAGACTTAGAAATTTTAATTTGTCTGAGCTTTTTTTCAGCGAGTTATTAAAATTTCTTAGTATTTTTATAATTTGGGGCTTAGACTTATGATTTTTATTTAATGTTTCAAAATACTGTTACTTCACAATAAAATATGTTTCAAACCCATTATTTATAATCATGCTATTTCTAGGAACTTGAGATATAATAATAAAGTTCAAAATATCTATAGAAGACCCTGCCGCATTTATAATAATAAAAATTGTAAAGAGAACATTTAGTCCCCCCAGAATGCCTAAAATCACTGGCATAATAACTGATATTATAAAAAATGGCATTATTGATATTATTATAAATCTTAATTTAGATATGATCTCTGTTGTAAAAATGAAACCACCATTAAAATTTATTCCCAAATAAATTTTGTCTGATTTCATAAAATTAGGCATAAAAACAGCATGCAACAATTCATGTATCAATGTAAGTAAGAATATTCCAACCATAAAATACATCAAATCAAATAAATTCAATGAAAAACTGAAAGACCTATTTGAAATAACTTTACTTATAGGATTATCAAACTTTAAAATAATTGACACAGTTATAATTATATTTAGTAACATTAGCGGTATTGACATAAATAAAGATGTACTTACTTTTTCTGGCTCTCTTAATTTCCTCCACCCACTATTTACTAATTTCTCAGATATTTTTTCATCGGTTTTGGGAATATTGAAAACAAATTTCACGCTGTATATCTCCTCCTTTATCTCCATTCTTTGCTATCATCTAATACTACTTGCATAAACTTCTGCATTGCTGGAAATATCTTTTTATTTTTATGATATATAAGCCATGTTGAATACTTTTCGAAATTTTTATGCAATTCAAATGTCTTTATGATTCCACTTTCCACTTCGTCCCTTATAGAATAAAGTGGCATTAAGGATAATCCTAAGCCATTTATTATGCATCTTTTAATTGCCTCTATGCTTGAAAGTTCAAGTGGATTAGTATATTTTATTCCTTCATACTTTAAGTACCTTTCAAAAGAAATTCTACAGCTGCATCTTTCTTCACTAAAAATTATACTATTATCCTCAATATTATGACTGCCAGATGCAATTACCATTTTCTCTTCCTTTAATTTTTTCACCACTAAATTATCATCAACAATATAAGGTTCAATAGTAAACACCAAATCGAATTCACCTGTATAAAGTCTTCTCCTTAAATCACTGCAAATAGAGTTTTTTAAAACAATATTTACTTTAGGAAATTGTTCTTTATATCTTTTTATAGCTTTATCCAATCTGTATATACATAAAGACTCTGAAGCTCCTATTACTATTTTTCCCTTGATTTGGTCTTTCTCAAAAGCAGCATTATTTATTTCATTGTATATTTTAAGCATTTCTCTTGCATATGGAAGAAGCTGTTTTCCAAAATCAGTCACTACTATTTTTTTCCCGAGGCGATCAAATAGTGGCTGGCCTAATTCATCCTCCAACTTTTGAACGTGTGCTGTTATCGTAGACTGAGCATATCCTAGATGGTCTGCTGCCTTCGTAAAACCGTTTTTATCTACCACCGTCACAAATGTCTGCAAATGCCTTATCTCCACAATAATTCATCTCCTGTACTTTTATATTATCATAAATCGTGATTGTTTTGTTCAGTTATTTCAATTTTACTAATGTAAATTATACCATTATACTCATAACTAGAGGTGATTAATTATGAAAAAAATATTATTACTTTTAGCTAATGGTTTTGAAGCTGTTGAAGCAAGCGTATTTACAGATGTTTTAGGCTGGAATAGATTTGAAGGTGATGGCAGTACTTTAGTCGTAACTGCTGGAAGCCATGATAAAATAAAATGTACCTGGAACTTCACAGTTATTCCCGAAATAAATATAAAAGACGTTAAAGTTGATGATTTTGATGCACTTGCAATTCCCGGCGGTTTTGAGCAAGCAGACTTTTATGACGATGCCTACAGTGAAGATTTTTTAAACCTAATAAGAGAATTTGATTTGAAGAACAAAATTATAGCTTCAATATGTGTAGCTGCCCTTCCTCTTGGTAAGAGCGGAATATTAAAAGGTAGGACTGCTACCACCTATAATTTAAATGATAGATTAAGGCAAAAACAGCTATCTGAATTTGGAGCAAATGTCCTTAAAGACGAGCCTATTGTCATAGATAAAAACATAATAACTTCCTACAATCCATCAACCGCTTTTGATGTTGCTTTTGCCCTTTTAGAAATGCTTACTTCTAGTGAAAACTGTATGAAAGTTAAGAATCTAATGGGATTCAATAATAGTACTAAAAAATAGTTTGCATAAAGTTATTACAAAACTTCTATTTCCTTCAGATTTTTAACTTCACAATTTTCAATTGGAATACTGCTCAGTAATTCAACTGCTCCCTTGAAATTATCTATAAGATTGAGTTTATTTTCTTCAAGTATGTGTTCAAGGGAGTAATTTTCCCAATTAACCCACCTTGCATATCTACTGCATTCACTGACATAATCATTAAATTCATTATGCTTTTTTAGTTTCTTTTTAATATCATCACATACAAAAAAATTGCAGACATAGCTTCTGTACTGTTGTGGTAAAGTGCACCCCTCCCTAGATTTTACAAATGGACACAATCTAAAAAATATGGATTTATCCTTAACATCATTTTCATAACATTCTTCAGTATCAAGATATTTTTTTAAGCCTATCTTATCGAAATATCCTTTTACGTGAATATAATAATTGTAAATTTTAGCTGTTTTAATGCTGCATATATAACTTAATATTTTACGCCCAACATTACTTCTAGACATCTTGTGAACTTCAAATAGAGTAAATTTAGGGAAATACCAGCAGCACCCCCTGTTCTTTACCTTACACATGCTCTTTCCGTAAGTACTTGTGCAATGTCTACATGCGGTACATACATACTGCGGAGTTCCATCATACAATTTCAAACAAATTCTATCCATATATTAAGCCTTCTTTGTAATTATAAATTTTCATCTTATTTTATATATTACCCATAATACTAAAATAGCTTTGTTCTAAATAAATGAAAATTTAAATACCTACTTAAAACAAAGCTTTTATCTAAAGTTTAAATTTTTTAATCATATCATTAAGTTCCAATGCCATTTTAGCCTGAGATTGTGCCGCCTCTGCAATTTGGTCAATTCCTTTTGATGCTTCATCTATATTGCTATCTATGCTTACCATATTTTCAGAAGAATTTTGTGCAAGCGAGGAAGTATTTTGTACTGCACCACTTACCTGATCAATCGTAGTATTTAGTTCTTCTGACATAGCATTAATTTTAAGAGACATAGCATTTATAAAATCTGCATCCTTATAATAATTATTGCCCATTTTATTTAATTCTGTCAATTGATTGGACACATCATGCTGTATAAACGCAAGTATTTCTTGACTATTATTAGACATATCTTCAAATGCGCTTTGAACTTTTTGAGTTACATTCTTAATATTTGTAGCCGCATTAGATGATTTTTCTGCAAGTTCTCTAACTTCATCAGCAACTACTGAAAAACCTTTTCCAGCCTCTCCAGCTCTAGCTGCTTCTATGGATGCATTTAGAGCAAGTAAATTAGTTTGTTCTGATATATCTGCTATAATATCTGTCATTGAATTAATTTCTTCAACTACTTTTCCCTTTTCAATTGATGCCAAAATCTTTTGTTTTTTATCCTTGTATATATTATTTATTTTTTCTCCTGTACTATTAACTTTACTTTGAACCTCCGAGGCTCTTTTTTTAGCATCCTCTGAATTATTTTTCCCTTCAGCAGCTTTATTTGATAACTCACTTATATAAGAATCTATTTCTTCAACTGATGCTGTAATTTCCTCAGATGAGGAGCTTGTACTCATTATTTCATCAGATGTTTTTTTAGATTTATTATCTATCTCCTGAAACTTCGCTGATATCTCCTGCACCGTAGCAGAAAGCTCTTCACTTGAGGCACTCAAATTCTCTGACGAGCTTGATATTTTTTTTACCATATTTATTAATTGCTTCTTCATTTCCATAAATGATTTAACTAAAATTCCTATTTCATCTTTATAATTTAAAAGAAAATCATAATGACTGTCTTCAGTTAAGTCCAAAGATGCTGCTTTATTCACAAAATCCGTAGTTGCAATAATAGGCCTAGCTATAACTTTACCTATACTTATGGCAACAAATACACTTATAAGCGATATAACAATTAATACTACAATAATGTATGCCTTCAAACTTGAAAACTGCTTCAATATATCACTTAAAGGAACATCTACAACCATTATATTCCCATTCTTTAGTTTGCTATACGCTAACACCCTATCTACATTATCTACCTTACAATCTACAGAACCGTTTTCATTTGTTAGCATCTTATCTGCCACTGTTTTTAATGAGCCATTATCAATCTTTTTTAGACTATCCTTAGAAGTATATTTTTTGTGAACCATAAAATTAAACTTATCATTAACTAAAAATGCATATCCATTATCATATGCCCTTACATTATTTATCATTTTCATGTAATCATTGAAATATAAATCTATTGCTAGTACTGCTACTACTTTACCATCCTTTAAAATAGGCATTGTATATGAAATTCTCATATCGCTTTTATTAGAATTTGAATTTTTTGAAGCATCATAATGTGGATCACTCCAAACAGATTTCATGGAATTTAGTGGGTTATAATACCATGACATACTTTTATTGCTTTCGTCAAAATCACTTATTGCAAATTTGTTTACTTTATTTAGCTCACCACTTTGACCTACCTTTTCATAGCAAATCTGATATAAATCTTTTGTTATTTTAGGATTCATTATTAATGTAACTCCTAAAACCTTTTTATTAAGTGCCATACTTTTTAGATATGCATCCATTGATTGAGTGTACTCTGCTGCATAATTTGCATCACTTTGTGCTCTATTTTCATCAAAAGTAGAGCCTATCAAATTATTAATGTTATTTGCGGAATTCTCCGTGTTTGAAAGTAATAAATTCACTTCATCAGATTTGTTTTTCGACATTTCTACCAATTTACCTTCGGCCTGATTTTTAACTAACTTAGTTGCCTCTTTAGTACAAACTATTCCAGTAATCAGGGCTGAAAGTATAGTACAGAGTACTATTGGCAGAATTATCTTATAACTTATGTGGGATCTTATTTTGCTAATCATTAACGTCATTGCCTCCATTGTTTTGTTTTATTTTTACTTTATATTACTATTATCGTAAAAAATAAAAAAAATATCAACATATATATGTATTGTTGATATTTTAATTCTTAAGGCAAATTATTACATAAGATTTTATTTAAATTGAAAATGTTCATAGTGAAACTCTTTTATTACAAAATCGCTATTTTCAAACTGGCTTATTAAAGCATCTCTCATAGGCTTTGGTCCACAGAAATATACATCAAGGGGTTCCTTAGTTTTTATAAACCTTCCAATTTTATCTACAGTCAAAAATCCTTGTTTTTTTGAATTAACTAAGTGAAGTTTTACACCATTACCTACTGCTAGTTTTTCTAACTCATCTGTATATGCTCCCTCTTTATCATCATTAAAAGCATAAAAGAAATCAATTGAATAATCTTCTGGCACATCACTCTGCATAAAACTCCTAAATGGCGTTACACCAATCCCTCCTGCAATCCATATTTGATTTTTTCCGCCTTCTCTATAATCAAATTTACCATGAGGCCCCTCAGCAGAAAATTTATCTCCAGTCTTCAGTGTTTTAAATAAATCTTTCGTGTGATCTCCTAATCCTTTAATCGTAAATTGTATTTCACCATCTTTAGGAGCTTCACTTATTGTAAATGGATGGGATGGGAAT
Source organism: Clostridium pasteurianum (assembly GCF_001705235.1). Lineage (NCBI taxonomy): Bacteria > Bacillati > Bacillota > Clostridia > Eubacteriales > Clostridiaceae > Clostridium > Clostridium pasteurianum. Next base: position 2,586,722 of record NZ_MCGV01000001.1, on the reverse strand, counting down.
TTATTTTTATTATCTTTAGTTTTAATAAATGCAAATTGTCCAGGTTTAAAATCCATACTTCTTCCAACCGTTGCCCCTGTAATTTCAAGAGTACCATCTGCAACAAAATTTAAATTTTTAACTGTAAAATCATATTTAAATGCAACCTTTTCATAAAGAAATATACTGTAAAAAGCCGACATAATCCCTATTAAATTTATTATATTCATCCACGCAGCAAAACCAGTAAAGGAAAATACAGCATAGTCCGAAGTAAAATAATAATGATAAATTCCAAAAGCATACGCAACAATCATAAGCTTATGGATGTTTTTCCATCTCTCATAATTAAGCTTTTTGGCAACTATTGCTGTAATTATTAAAATTACAAATAGATATAAGCTAAGGCTCCCCATTAATGCGCCAACTTTATCATAATGGACTTTAATTCCTCCCATTTTCCCAATTCTTTTTCCTATACTTATAGTTAAATCATGAATTAAGAGTATAACAAGCACTGAAATACTCAAATATCTATGATAAATATAAGATTTATCAATCCCATGAAAAATTTTGTCTAAAATTTTACTCCTAGTTGATATAAAATTTATTAAAGCAAATCCAACCAAAGCTATTGATGCTAATAATTCTGAGTATTGGCTTAAAAGTGAAATATTCCTTGTAGGTTTTACAAATAGCCATAGTGCTAGGGTTACTAATATACTAAAAATAATAATTAAATTTCCATACTTTTTTCTCATTTTAAATCTCCTCCTGAGCTTGTCTTGAATTTATAAGTGTAATACAACCCTTTATTCTGCTATATGATGAATAAAGCCCTGCTATAAGAATCGCATATAAAATTCCGCTTATTATGTGTCCCAAATTATCAATATTAAAGCAGTGCAGAAAACATATTACCCCGGGAATAATAAAAAATATTGCAGATACGGTTCTTCCTACCCTGTCAAAAACAAATGGATGCTTGGATACTTTATCGAATTTTCTAATTAATTTAGAAGTACTTATGAACTCTAAGAATTTCATTATTATAAATATCAGAAACCAAAGAGGTAAAAGTCCCAAAATTACTAATATACTATATGATGTAACTATATAAAACAAATCAGCCGATACGTCCAGTTTCGCTCCTAACTTAGATGTTACTTTAAATTTTCTAGCCAGTTTTCCATCCATTAGATCTGAAATACAAATGGCTAAAAGTACAATTATTGAATACATTTGACCTCTTTGTTCCTGCAAAATACAGTATAAAAAAACAAACACCAAAATTATTCTCATAACAGTAATGCCATTAGGCAAAACTTTAATTAATCTTCTCATATTTATCTCCCAAATAAATTAACTATTTTTCTATATTTTTATTTTACTGCTTTAATTTTAATATAAGCTTAAAAGTTCCTTAGAATTCGCTGAGAAAAAAGTAAACAAATTATTACATATACTGTATTAGTTAGCTTTGCTTTAAATACTAATTTAGCCATGTATCAGAATTCTGATACATGGCTAAATTAAATTTCACTAATAAGTCACAACTTATCAGTTAATTCTTATGTCCTTTATAAAAAATGGTATTTCATAGGCAAGCATTACTACCCATCCTCCAAAGCAGCTTAAGGCAATTCCTACCATGCCAATTTTAGGTGCAAGTATGTACGCTAAACTTACTCTCCCAAGCATCTGCATAAAAGTCGATCTTAATGTGATTTTCATATTTCCAACGCCTCTAAAATATCCCTGAATACCGTTTGTCCAACCTGGCATTACATAAAAAACAGCCATGAGACATAAATAATTTATTCCAAGTGTTATAACTTTAATTTCGCTGCCCTTAACAAACAATCTAATTATATGAGGTGCTCCAAAATAAACTACTATGGCAAGCATAACCCAATATGCCATTTCTATTTTCATACCCTCTGAAAAGCCTTTTTTTATACGTTCCTTCCTTTTGGCTCCTCTATTTTGTGCTATAAAAGTTGTCATTGCATTACTTATATTTTGCTGTGGTGCAAATGCAAAGTCGTCCACCTTATTTACTGCATTAAAGGCAGCAATGGTATCCACGCCAAGTGTATTTACAACTCCCTGTATAAGAAATTTTCCCACATACAAGCATGTCTGCTGCATTGCAGTTACCCAGCTGTAATTTACTGTTATCTTTAAAAGGCTCCTATCTAACTTCATTTCTTTAAGTGAAAATTGCAAAATAGGTATTCTCTTGTAAACATAAACTATACAAAATATAGCTGACATCATTTCAGCTGTAGCTGTCGCCATTGCTGAACCTAAAACTCCCATTTTTAAAAACACTACAAAAATAATATCCATAATTACATTTAAAACAGCGGACACTGCTAAAAAAATAAGTGGATTTCTAGAATCTCCAATACTTCTTAAAGCTGAAGCATATATATTGTACAAAAATGTAAAAATGAGACTTAAAAATATAACTCTAAGATATAAAGAGGTTTGTCCCATAATTTCTTCCGGAGTTCGTATTAAACTAAGTATCGGCTTTGTAAAAGTAACACATAAAATAATCATGGTAACTGTAAATATAAAACCAGCAACTAAAGTTGTACTAACTTCTCTTCTTAACTTCTTTATATCTCCTGCTCCAAAGTACTCACTCATAAGAACAGAAGCTCCTAAGCATATTCCATTTATAAAAAATATTACTATATTCATAATTGGACTAGCAGTTCCAACCGCCGCCAGAGCATTTTTCCCAACAAATCGCCCTACAATGATTGAATCTGCTGCATTATAGGTGAGTTGAAATATATTACTTAAAACTAGTGGTACAGCAAATCTTACTAGATGCTTTGATATATTTCCTTTTGTCATATCTGTAGCCAAATTTATTCACCCCAATTCTTTATTGCACACGATACCATTCGCTTATCTAAGTATATACCCGTTTATACTCAAATAAAAGCTACTATTAAGGCCATATTAAGAAATTAAAGCTTATATTACTTAATAAATTTACTTCTATTCCCTGTATAATATAATTCTAATCTATGGAGTGCTCTAGTACATGATATATATATAAGTTTTCTGTCAAACTCAGTTTTATAATTGTTTTCAGAAACATCATATAAAATTACCACATCGAATTCTAATCCCTTTGATAAATGAGCTGCTACTACTACCGGCACCTCATTAAATTCCATATCGGCATTATCTAATACTTCCACCTTTATAAACTTTTTTAGGTTTTCTTTAATTACTTTTGCAGCTTTAATTGTCTTGCAAATTATTGCAATAGTTTCGTATCCTTCACTATAAAATTTTTTAATTTCTTCTGCAATAGCCTCATCCATAAGACCAAGATTTTCTTCATAAATAACTTTTGGTTTTTGCTCATGTCTTTCAAATGGTTCTATGGTTGCATTACTATCTAATATTCTTTTAGAAAATTCATTAATTTCAAGTGAACTTCTATAACTCTTATTAAGAAAAATTTTTGCGGATTTTTTCTTATTCAATATTTTCTGAACTGTATTATAAATACTTACATCCCCACTTTTTTCAAGGGTTTGATTAAAATCTCCGAGTATTGTGTATCTAGCATTTTTAAATAAGCTTTTAAACACCTCATATTGAATTGGATAATAATCTTGAGCCTCATCAATAACTACTTGCTTAATTCCTTCAAAGTTATTATTACCTTCAAGCTTTATTTTTAAATATAAAAGAGGAGCACAATCCTCATATGAAATTTTTTTGTTTCTGATATTATCTTTAGTTCTTTCAATTATATATTCTATATTCTCTGGTAATTGTATACCCTTTGATAGTCTCATAAAAAGTTCTTCATTCTCAAAAATCAATTTATATAAATCAAAGTAATCTATTTCTGTAAAGCTCTTTAAATTCTTTGAAAATACTCTTGCTTCTCTAATAGCAAGAAGTCTACTGAAGCTTTTTATCTCTAAGGGATGATTGCCAGCTTTTGCTACAACCTTTTCAATTTTAGCAAGCCTTACCTTTCTTAGAGAATGCACCTTATTAAATATCATATTTTCAATTCTTTTTAAACGTTTTGTCACTGGCATATTCGTTTTATTGTTCAAGAAAAAATTTTCAAGCTGATCCTTTGTTTCAATTATTTTTCCATCATAATATACATCCTTAAATTGAATATATGAACGTTCAGCATACTTTATCAATTTATCCATTAATTTCACAAAATCTTGTGAGCCTTTAAATTTTACTCCTTCAAGCTTTACATTATACTCTCTACATCCCTGGGAAGAAATTATATTATCTAATTGTTCATGTCTTTTTTCAATTAAAAATCTTTTTTCTAAAAGTTTATCTGCAATATCGTCAAAAGTTATTTCTCTAACACTTTTTTCTCCTAGTTCTGGTAAAACACTAGAAATGTATTTTCCAAATATTACATTAGGCGAAATTATAATTACATCATTGTTTGTAATTCTGTTTTCTAACCCTTCGTACAGTAAATATGCGATCCTATGCAGCGCTATGGATGTTTTTCCACTTCCTACAACACCCTGTATTATTAAAAGTTCATTTTCTGTATCTCTTATAGCTACATCTTGATCTTTTTGTATAGTTTGTATTATACTCCTCATGTTAGAAGATGAATTTTGGCTTAAAACCTCTTGAAGAATTTTATCGCCTATAAACACATTGCTATCAAAATAATAATTAAGTTTTGAATTTTGAATTTTATATTGACGCTTTAAAAGTACATCTCCAGAAATTGTTCCAACTGGAGATACATAGCTGCCCTTGCCATTTTCACATCGATAAAATATGCTGCAAATTGGAGCACGCCAATCGTATACAAGAATTTCATCATTCTCATCATCCATTAAACTGTAAGCTCCTACATAAATTTTTTCTAAATCTTCAGAGTCTTTTTCTAAAAAATCAAACCTTCCAAAGTACGGTGATTTTATCATCTTCTTGTACTTATTTATTTTATTTTTTCTTGAAATGTAATCTACAGTCTCTTTATTAACTTCAGATAAATACTGATTCATCTCTGGTATCCTATCAAAATCATCTGAGAAATGCACATTTTCCTGCCACATTTCTTTTCTCGAAGATATTACGTTCTTTATTTTAAATTTAATTTCCTTTTCTTCATTTTTCAAATTTTTATTAATAATATCAATAGTTTTCTGAAGGTATTGCAATTCTTCTCCTTCACTTTTCACTTAACATCACTCTCCTGTATTTTTTTAATCACTTGACACATTGCTCTAAACTATGATATAATTATTGCATAATTTAGAATTAATGATATACTTGTTTGTATTGTGCCAATTTTTAATTATACCTTAATAATAGCAGTAAGTAAACTATTTTAGTCTAATATAAAAAGGAAGTTTCATGTATTTTGAAATTTCCTTTTTTTGAATATTAAAATTTTTATCTAAAAAGGAGCCTTACTATATGAATCTATCCTTTGAAATAAACTCACTTTACATATGTGTAAAAGATATGAACAGAGCCATTGATTTTTATGAAAAATTATTAGGACAAGCTGTCACTGAAAGAAATGATATATACAGTGTTTTTGATATTAATGGATTCAGATACGGATTATTTGCAAATTACAAAACAGGTGAGAAAAAAAACTTTGGTAACAATTGCCTTCCAAGTTTTACTGTAAATGATATTGATTTAATTGAGGAAAAACTTAAGGAATTAAATTGTCCAATCGTCTTTCCTCTTACAAAAATAGGTACAAATTCAGTTCTAGAATTTACAGATAGTGAAGGGAATGATATTGAAATCACTTGTCCTATAGAAAACTAATTTTGTCATAAATACTCTCCTTGATATAATATCATTTTCAATATCTCCAAAGGAATTAAATATTACCTATGTATGAAGAAGTTACTCAACATAGATTATATATAATTGGTTATGCTATTAAGGAACCGAGCTATTGAGTTCAATTTGATAATATAAAAAGGGAGAGAGCAAAACATGAATAAAACTTTTAGTAGTTCAAAAAAATTTAGTTCTAAAGCTGGTAATACATCATCAGCAAGCAGTGCTTTTTCAAATAGTGCCGCAGATCCTAATTTACAAGAAGCAAAAAAATTGAATTCTGAAGCCGCTGCAAAAAAATCAATGAGTGGAAGCAGTTCTTCATCTAGTTTTTCAAATAGCACTCAAGATGCCGATTTACAGCAAGCAAGACAATTAAACGCTGAATCTAGAGCAAAAGATGCACCAATAGGTTCTGCTGGCATGAGCGGTACTTTTTCTAATATGGCTGGTTATTCAGGTAGTTCTTCTGACAGTTCTTTAAGTGAAACAAAAAAATTAAATCAGAAGTCTCGTAGTAATAAAACTAGCAGATAGTTTTTACTATATAAACTTTTCATTTGTGGGGGTACAAATTGTTATTTGTATCCTCACTGCTATATAGAAAACCAGTAGCTTATGATTTCATTTTCCCTAAATCCTCTTTTTCTATACATATCAAGAGCTATTTTATTTTTCGTTATAACAAGCAATCTTATATTATCCACATTTTCTGAGTTTAAAAAAGAAGCAGCTCTGCTAACGCTGCTTCTTCTCATATATTTTGCTATTTCTTAAAATTTTACTACCTCAAAAGGTTCATATCCCTTACTTATCTTAAGCTCTCCATGTTCTATGTAGAAGAGTTCCAATATAGGGTTTGATGCACTCTTATACATTCCTTGAACTTCCTTACTTATTTTCGAAAAAACTTCTTCTTTTTCTTTTGCATCTGTAATAAATAATGCTTTTCCTGAAATTCTAATATTATAACCATTACTTACCCCAGCAAAAGCAACATTGTTATTTACCTGCATTTGCTTATACACATTTTTTGTATTATTAGTTCCGAAATAAAATTTATTTCCTTCAGCATACTGAAACTGCCATCCTCTAACTTCTAGCTGTTCTCCATTTGCTGTAGCAAAATATCCTGTAGTTCCAGGTTTTAAGACTTCTTTAACTTTTTCTATATTCATATTCAATCGCTCCTTTATTAAATTACTTTGACATCAAACTAATTATACAGCAAATAAACTTTGATGTCAAAGTATTTTTGCGTAAAAAGCAATTTTTTACTATATAAACTTTTATATGCATATTATAATTTTAAAAAACACAGGAGGTTCTTAAAATGAATTACGAAAATACTAAATGTATCATAATTATTGATAAAAACTTACCTATCGGCATGATAGCTAACACAGCTGCAATTTTAGGCTGCAGCCTTAACCACTATATAAAAGACATAGTAGGAAGTGAGGTTACAGATAAAAGCAATATAATCCATAAAGGAGTAATAAATATTCCATTGCCAATACTTGAAGCAGAAAGCGATAAAATAAAAAACATTTATACAACTTGCATTAAAGAATATAATGATAAACTTACTGTAATAGGTTTTAATGATGTAGCTCAAAAGTGTAAAGATTATGATGACTACATGAAAAAATTATCACATACAGAATTTGATGCTCTAAATTATTTTGGAATATGCATCTATGGAGACAAAAAAGCCATCAATAAAATGACAGGTTCTCTGCGGACTCTGAAATAAAAATGTCTTAAATGCATCTTTTATATTCCATTGGTGTGACACCAGTATATTCCTTAAAATATCTTGTAAAATGGCTTTGATCATAAAATCCACTCTCGAGAGCTATATCTGTAAAATCCTTATTGTGTTTAAGCAGCTTTTTAGCATAATTTATTCTGAGGTTTATCATATATTGATGTGGAGACAAGCCATAGTATTGTTCAAATCTTCTTATGAGATAATATTTACTTACATTAGCTTTTTTAGATAAATCATTGAGTTTTAAATCACTTAAATAATTATCTTTTAAATATTTTTTAACTTCCTTAATCCTCGAGATTTTTGGAAGTTTTTTATAATTTAATTCTGAGTGATTAAACATTGAAATGTATTTTATAAGACTGCATTCGCTTTCCATACTCATTTCGTTTTTTTCAATTTCACTAAATAATCTGTCTATTTTCAAAAATATATTTTCATCCAAATTCACATATGAAAACTCAATATTCTCAAAACTAAATTCTTCCTTAAACCATTCTTTATCAACATAAAACATAGTAAACTCCCAATTATTATAATCATGTGGAGTACACTTATGGGGCATGTTATCTGGGATCATCAAAAGAGTGCCAGATCTAACTTCATAATTCTTATCATATATTTCAGTTTTAGAGCATCCTCTATTAACAAACCCAATAGATATTTCATTGTGAAAATGCATTTTACAAGAATGAATTGTATTATAACACTTTTTCACTTCTATATTTCCACCTGAACCATTCATAAAATATCTGATTCCCTGCATACTAGTCCTCCCAAAATAATTAAGATTATATTCCTTATCAGTTGCATATATTATTCCATCCTTTTTACTATTTTATCTATGCAATCTTTTAACCACTCAACATAGGCCCTTTCCCTTATAATGGCACCATTTAAGACAATATAATCTCCAAATTCAGGTGACCCTAATTTAAATGTATCTTCTTGCTTCAAAAACTTATCCATACTTTTTTGTAGATAGTCTAATCTCTTAAAATGTTTATCTAATGCACTCTTAAATTGTTTCATCATAGTGGCGCTATCCATTTCATCGCAAAAATAAGCTTTAAGTCTAAAAACATCTTTAGGTGTAGCCTCTAATGGACCATCTTCCTTTAGCCAATTTTGAAAACATTGTTTTCCCTTATCTGTTATTGTATATAATTTTTTTTCTAATTTTTCACCTTGTATAACAATTTTATATGAAATTAGCTTTTCATCTGTTAGCTTTTTTAATTCAGGATAAATCTGACTATGTCTAGCGTACCAAAATTCTACTAACCCAGAATTAAATTCCTTAGTTATATCATAGCCTGTAATCGGCTTTCTATTTATTAAACCTAAAATCGCATACTTTAAATTTCTCATGTATTAGCACCTCATTCTTTTTCTGTTATTATTTTATCATTTTCTAATATAAAGTGAAATATAATTATGAATACTTGTACATGTAAATGTTGACATGTTTAATTGAAAAATATTATAATGTAATTGAAAGCACATTTGCTGTTATATAATACTCAAATATTGCTTATCATGCTAATTAGGAGGGTGATTTATGAACAAGTATAAAAAGTTATTTGAGCCAATTAAAATTGGAAAATGTGAAATAAAAAATCGTTTTGCATTAGCTCCAATGGGGCCACTTGGTTTAGCTGATGCTGAAGGTGGCTTTAATCAAAGAGGAATCGATTATTATACTGAAAGAGCAAAAGGCGGTACAGGCTTAATTGTTACAGGAGTTACTTTTGTAGATAATGAAGTTGAAGAACACGGTATGCCAAATTGCCCATGTCCTACACACAATCCAGTTCAATTTGTTAGAACTGCAAAAGAAATGACTGAAAGAATACATGCATATAATGCAAAAGTTTTCCTACAAATGTCAGGTGGATTTGGTAGAGTTACTATCCCAACTAATCTTGGAGAATTTCCTCCAGTTGCACCATCAGCAATTCAACATAGATGGCTTGATAAAATTTGCCGTGCGCTTACAGTAGATGAAATAAAATCTATAGTTAAGAAATTTGGAGATGGAGCCTTTAATGCAAAAAGAGCAGGTTTTGATGGAGTTCAAATTCATGCTGTACATGAAGGATATCTTATAGATCAATTTGCAATTTCATTATTTAATCATAGAACTGATGAATATGGTGGAAGCTTAGAAAATAGACTTCGCTTTGCACGTGAAATAGTTGAAGAAATAAAGAAAAGATGTGGAGATGACTTCCCAGTAACACTTAGATATTCACCAAAGAGCTTTATTAAAGAGCTTAGAGATGGAGCACTTCCAGGTGAAGAATTCGTTGAAAAAGGAAGAGATCTTGACGAAGGAGTCGAGGCCGCAAAATTACTTGTGTCTTATGGCTACGATGCATTAGATGTAGATGTTGGATGCTACGATGCATGGTGGTGGAATCATCCGCCAATGTACCAAAAGAAAGGACTTTACAGACCATATGCTAAGTTAATGAAGGAAACTGTAAATGTACCTATCATATGTGCAGGAAGAATGGACAATCCGGATATGGCAGCCCAAGCTGTTGAAGATGGAACTTGTGATGTAATAGCACTTGGAAGACCATTACTTGCAGATCCTGATTACGTAAATAAATTAAGAAGTAACAAATGTAAATCAATAAGACCTTGTATATCCTGCCAAGAAGGATGTATGGGACGTGTTCAACATTATTCAATGCTTAATTGTGCAGTTAACCCACAAGCTTGTAAAGAAAGAGCTAATGCACTTAATCCAATAATTAAAAAGAAAAAAGTATTAATAGTTGGAGGCGGTGTTGCAGGCTGTGAAGCTGCAAGAGTTCTAGCACTTAGAGGACATGAACCAGTTCTTTATGAAAAGAATGATAGACTAGGCGGAAACCTAATTCCTGGTGGAGCACCAAGCTTTAAAGAGGATGATATAGCTTTAGCTAATTGGTATGCTTATACATTAGAAGAATTGAATGTTGAAGTTCACTTAAATAGTAAAGTTACAAAAGAACAAATTTTAAGTTCTAACTTTGACAGTGTAATAATTGCCACTGGTTCAACTCCAAAAGTATTCCCTCTTGGAGATGATAATAAAGTATTTACAGCAGCAGACGTATTACTAGGAAAGAAAGACTGCGGAAATACAACAGTTATAGTTGGCGGTGGTCTAGTTGGCTGTGAACTTGCATTACATCTTGCTGAAAAAGGCAAAAAAGTAACAATTGTTGAAGCTTTAAGTAAAATTCTAGCTCTAAATGGACCTTTATGTTCTGCAAACAGTGACATGCTTGAAAAATTAATACCTTTCAAGGGTATAGAAGTAAAAGCAAATTCAAAGGTAAAAGAATATAAAGACGGATTCCTTAAAATGGAAACAGAAAACGGAATAGAAGAACTTCAATGTGACTCAGTAATACTTTCAGTAGGTTACAAAGAAGAAAATTCATTATACAAAGAATTAGAATTTGAAGTACCAGAGATATACATTCTAGGAGATGCACGTAAAGTATCTAACATAATGTACGGTATCTGGGATGCCTTCGAAGTAGCAAACCATATATAAAATTATAAGTAATAAATAAGAAGAGTTTAAGTTTTCAAAATAAAGCAGGGGGTTGATAGCCCCCTGTTTTATACAGTTCAGTTGCTATAATCAACTGGTAAAGTTAATTCAATAATAATAGCCGGTTGCAGAATGCAATCGGCTATTATTATTCATTATTATCTTTAAGATTTTAATTTTTCTATTTATATCATTTGTTTATTTACTTAACTAAATCATTACTGTTAGTAAATCTTCTTTATAGCTAATTTCCTTTTTATCAGTCTCAATAACATCTAAATACTTGTCTGAATTAGTAACTACAACAGGTGTTGTTACGGAATATCCTTCTCCCTTTATAGCATTAATATCAAACTCTACTAATACCTGTCCTTTTGTTATACGATCCCCTTGCTTTGCCTTAGCTGTAAAATGTTTACCTTCTAATTTAACTGTGTCCATACCTATATGGATTAATATCTCTGCGCCGCTATCACTTGTTATTCCTAAGGCATGAAGTGTTGGAAATAATGTTGTTAGAGTACCATCTACTGGTGAAACTACTTTTCCTTCTTGAGGTTCAATTGCAACACCCTTACCTAATGCTCCTGTTGAAAAAGCTTCATCTTTTACTTCTGATAATGCTTTAACTTCACCTTTTATTGGACTAGTTAATACTTCTTGTTTTACTAACTCAGGAACATCATTTTTAGTTTCTTCTTTAACTTCATCATCTTTAAATCCTGCAAATAACATTATTAAGAAACCTAATGCAAAAGCTACTATTATTGATATTATTGAACCATAGAAACCTCTATCCATTCCTTTTGGTCCAATGAAGCATGGAATTCCGAATATACCAAGTCCTCCGAATATATACATCTTACTTCCCATAGCTCCTAGTATACCACCACCTATTGATGCTCCAATACAACTTATAATAAATGGCTTTTTACGTGGCAAAGTTATACCGTATATAGCTGGTTCTGTAACTCCAAAGAAACCTGAAATAACTGCTGGAATAGCTAATGATCTTAATTTCTTATTTTTTGTTTTAATTAATATTGCTGCAACTACACCTGTCTGAGCAAAAGAAGCTGCAAAGAATGTTGCAATAACTGGATCGTAATGCATTACTGATATGTTGTTTAACAGTATAGGAACTAATCCCCAGTGTAATCCGAATATAACAAATATCTGCCAGAATGCTCCTATAAATAATCCTGCAACAATTGGGCTTAAATTGTATATAGAAATTGTAGCTGCTCCAACTAATTTTCCTGCCCAAGTTGATATTGGTCCAATTACTATAAATGCTAAAGGTACAGTAACTAATAATGTAAAGAAAGGAACTAAAAATGTTTTAACTACATCTGGAATTATCTTTTTAAAACCCTTTTCTATTTTAGCTCCTACGTATGTTGATAAAATAATAGGAATAACACTTGAAGAATAGCTCATTAATATAACTGGTATTCCTAAAAATGTCAAATAGACAGACGATTGAATTACAGTACCAGTAAACACATTGTATAATGCTTTACCTGATGTCATAGCTGTAATTGTTGGATATACTAGTGCTCCACCAATTGCCATACCAACAAATTCATTAAGTTTAAATTTCTTAGCTGATGTATATCCTAAGAAAATTGGGAAGAAGTAAAATAATGCATCACCTATAGCATTAAGCATAATATAAGTACCAGATTTATCGCTAAGTATATGCATTGCAACAAATAGTGCATTAAATCCTTTTATCATACCAGATGCACACAGTACTCCAAGAATCGGTGTAAACACCCCTGATATAATATCTATAAACTTATTTAAAGCTCCTGTTTTTTCATTAGAATCTTGATCTTCTGATGATGATTTAAAGCCACCAATAGCAATAACATCATCAAAAACATCACCTACATTATTACCAATAACAACTTGATATTGGCCACCACTCTTAATAACAGTTACAACTCCATCCATATTTTTAAGAACTTCTGTATTTGCCTTACTTTCATCTTTCAATTTGAAACGTAAACGTGTAATGCAGTGGGTTAAACTATTAACATTTTCTTTACCACCAACATTTTTTATTATGTCTTTGGCTAATTTTTCGTATTTCATAATAATTTCTCCTTTTCTTTTGATTTTAAAATTATAAGTACTATAAATCCATTATTTAATATATAAAAAGGCGAGACCCAGTAGACAGTATAATAAACTTTATACTATCTACCTTGGTCTCGCCTGCTTTACCAGTAACAATCCAAAATTTTATTTAGTTATCTTTCTGTAACACGCTGAATGTGAACTGTTAAATATAATTGCTCTTCCTGTGATAATTCCATCTGAAGATACTTTTGTACTTTAAGCATACATTCATATGCCTTCTTATACTTTTCTTTAACCTGCTTTAATAAAAAATCTTCTCCATTGCTCTTGTTTTTTTCACTTAATTTAATCCTTTGAAAAAAGAATCTTAAATGAGTAATAAACCTTTCATAACTAATGGACTTCTCGTCCAATTTAATGCTATAAGTATACTTAACAATGTTTAAAATATCTTGTATCATTTTAGTTTGACTAGCAATATCATTTAAATTGCTTAATGAACTATTAACCTGTGCATTTATTAAATGCAGTGCTATATTTCCAGCCTCATCCACAGGTAATTTTTTGTTAGTCTCATCTTCAATAAATTCTAATGCCTTAAGACCAACTTTAAATTCGCTGGGATAAAATTTTCTTATCTCCCAAATTAAAGCATTGTGGTTAACAATACCTTCATCAAACAGCTTTAATGTGTTGCTAATATGATCAGTGAGGGTTACATATATATAGTCATTAAGTTTAGTACCAAGTATATTTTTAGCATATTCAATAATATCATAGCAAAGAGAAACATATTCTGTAGGCACATCTTCTAATAACAATTTGAATCTTTCTGAGGCCTCTTTTTGTTTAAGGATAAATACTTTTTCTATTAAATCCTCATTTACTTTGTCCCCTACACTCTTCTTAAACCCAATTCCACGCCCCATTACAACAAATTCACTATTATTAGAATCTTTGGCTACTATAGCATTGTTATTAAATATTTTTCTAATTAACATCACTATTCCCTCATTTATTTGCATACTAGTTAGAATAAAAAAACCTTAACTAATGAAAAGAGACATTCTAATATCTTCTTTCATTAGCCAAGGTCTCGCCTGATCTAGTCAGTAACAATCCCGAATATTATTTTGTAAACGTTTCATAATGTACTATTATCATATACTATTTTTTGATTACTGTCAACATCTTTTGATAAAATTATTTAAATTTATTTCTCTATTTGCTGTAAAATCATTGTTCTCTTATAAAATCCATGCCTTTTATAAAATTCCAATACATTTTCATTTCCTTCTGCTACGCCTAATATTTTAGTCTTAACTTCATTATCATCTAGCCATTTAATTGCTCTAGTCATTAACTTATCACCCAGACCAAACTTACGGCATTCTTTTTCGATAAATAGAGACTCAATTTCACCAACATTTTTATCTTTAACTGTACTTATGCAGTAACCTACGTATTTCTCATCTTTTTTAATTAAGTCTATATTCACTGCATCAACATTATCTTTGGTAAAAGCCTTACGTCTCGTAGCATCAAAGCTAAAATTTTTATATCTATCATAAAAGTATTTTGAATTATTCATATGATGCTCATTTAACTTCTCCCACAAAGGTTTTACTGAATCCAATAACTCTATACCACCATTTACGAACTCAAAGTCCTCCATGTAACCCACCCCTTATAAACTTTACATTAAATAAATTTTAATGCAAAATTAATGCTGTGTAAATACTATTTTTTATTTTATTAAATTTCAAAACTATCACCCATTTTTAACTTCATTCTCTGAGCTCAATGTTTTTTTATCTTTTAACCTAATAAATACTCTAGTTATCCTTTTCTCATTGCATTTTAATACTTTAAACTCATAGTCTTCATAATTTATTTTGTCATTAACCTTGGGATAAGAATTAAGCTTAGAGTATATCCATCCACCTACTGTATCAATATTTTCCTCTTCAATATCCGTTTCTAGTATTTCATTTATCTCTTCAAGTAGAACCTTTCCATCTACAATATAACTATTTTCATCTACTTTTTTTATTTCTTCTCCTTCATCTTCATCAAACTCATCTTGAATTTCTCCTACTATCTCTTCCAAGACATCTTCTGTAGTAACAAGTCCCGATGTACCGCCAAATTCATCAATAACAATTGCCATTTGAGCCTTTTCCTTTTTAAATACTTTAAGTAAATCCCCTATAAGCATGGATTCAGTTACAAACTTAACCTCTCGAATGATTCCTTCAATATCTTCACTTTTGCCTTCTATCTTTTGTTTATATAAATCTTTTATATGTATAAATCCAATAATGTTATCCTTACTCTTTCTACAAACAGGATATCTTGTCATCTGCTCTTTCAGAGTAAACGCAACTATATCCTCAAAAGAATCTTCCGCAAAAATACATAACATGTCCGTGCGCGGCATCATTATTTCCTTTACTGTCTTGTCTGAGAAATCAAATATATTATCAACAAAAGTTAATTCCGTCTTATCTATAAGTCCATGTTTATAACTATCCTCTGCTAATAATTTTATCTCTTCATCGGTGTGAGCAGCATCATGTTCCTCTACACTTGATATTCCAAATATTTTTAGAACTAGATTAGTACTATGATTAAAAAGCCACATTATTGGGTATGTAATTTTGTAAAACATAATAAGCGGCAATGCAGTATAAAGAGCTATTTTTTCAGTATTTATAATTGATAATGACTTAGGTGTAAGCTCTCCAAGCACTATATGAAAACCTGTTATTATGGAAAAGCCTAATAAAACAGATATTGAATAAATAGCATGTTCTGAAAGATTAAAGAACCTAAAAACAGGCATCAGCATATTTGAAATTGCTGGTTCTCCTACCCAACCTAATCCTAGCGATGCCAATGTTATTCCAAGTTGGCAGCCTGATAGATATGAATTCAAATCATTAATTACTGTCAAAGTACGCTTTGCACTCTTATTTCCTTCCATAACTAAAGTTTCTATTCTAGATTTTCTTATTTTGACCATTGCAAATTCTGCTGCTACAAAAAAAGCGTTCATAAATACAAGCAAAAATACAACAATAATATTTATTAGGACAATCATTATATTTGTATTCCCTCCTAGCCCTCTTAAAATAATATTATATGTTGTATTTTATCCTCTTTAAAAAATAATAGACATTGCAAAATAAAGCAAACTATATTTGGCTTAAGCCTTATACAATTTGCTCTATTTTTAAAATCAATATATATTGGTATAAAAAAGTTTATTTCTGTACCATTTAACTCTCTCTATGGCAAAACATTTCCTGCTGCTCTATATATTGAGTACCACTCCTGCCTTGTGAGCTCAATTTCTGATGCCTTACAAATTTCCTTCAAACGTTTAGGATTTGTTGTTCCAACTATAGGCTGCATCTTTGCTGGATGCCTTAAAATCCATGCAATTGCTATTGTTGTATTTGTAACTCCTCTACTTTCAGCTATTTCATTTATCTTTTTATTAAGTTCAGGGAATTTATCATTGTCTAGAAATACCCCTTCAAAAAAACCATATTGGAATGGTGACCATGGCTGAATTGTTATTCCCTTCAAACGGCAATACTCTAACACACTTCCATCCCTATTTATTGAAGAATTGTTTTTCATATTAACGTTAATTCCAGAATCAATTATACCTGTATGTGCAATACTGAATTGAAGCTGGTTAATTATAATCTTATGATTTAAATATTTATTCATAAGTTCCATCTGCATAGGATTTTGATTACTAACTCCAAAGCTTTTAACCTTACCACTATCATAGAGTATATCAAAAGCCTCAGCAACTTCCTCCGGCTCCATAAGCGTATCTGGTCTATGAAGAAGGAGTATATCCAAATAATCAGTCTTAAGTCTTTTTAAGCTTTTATCTACAGAACTTAAAATATGTTCCTTGGAGAAGTCATAATATCCCTTCCTAATACCACATTTTGATTGAATTATTAATTTTTCTCTAACACTTGGATTCATATTAATTGCTCTAGCAAAAACTTCCTCGCATTCACCACCACCATATATATCAGCATGATCGAAGAAATTAATCCCTTCATCTAATGCAGTGTTAATTAAAGTGGAAGCTTCCTCTATGGTAATTCCATTAATCCTCATGCAGCCCAAAGAAATTTGAGATGCATTATTAATCTCGCCTTTTCCAATATTAATATTTTTCATTAACATACCCTCCCTTTTACTTACTATTACCTTATAAGCTTATATTACACTAAAAACTCAAAAAAAATAATACTAAAATTTAATCTAAACTTAATTATTACTTAACCTTGATATAGTATTATGATACTTAAAGAAATGGAGGTAGAAATATGGAAAACTTAAATATTTGCATTGATATTGATGGAACTATAACAGATGCTTACTACTGGCTTAATTTATGTAACAAATACTTTAATACCAATATAACAGAAAGTGAGGTAACTGATTATTGTATACACAAGGTACTAAATATACCTGAAGAAGATTACTCTAAGTTTTATGAAAAATACAAATTTAAACTTCATACTGAAGAAAAACTTAGACCTGATGCAAAAAACATCATAACAAAGCTCAATCTACTAAACAATATACATTTTGTAACTGCAAGAGATAGAGATCTTACTATTCTCACCTACTCATATTTAAGAAAACATTCTATATCTTATGATACTCTTACAGTACTAGGAAATACTCATAAAGTAGCTACTGCCATAGCCTTAGATTGTGATGTTTTTATTGAAGATAGCTACGACAACGCAATTGAACTTTCAAACGCAGGCTTTAAAGTTTTATTAATGGATACTAATTATAACAGAAAACCACTAAACGATAACATTGTAAGAGTTTTTAATTGGGATGAAATTTATACTATAATAAACAGATCAATTTTAGAAATACAGGCAATGTAGGATTACACTTACTGCCTGTTATTTAAAGCATACTACTATACATAATAATATTATTATATAATTTTATTCACTTCTAAAAACTTAGTGTCAAAATCCCCCGTCCTGAAGACTTCATTAACCATTAGTTTTTTATGAAAATCTATCGTAGTGTAAACACCTTCAATGGTAAATTCATCTAAGGCTCTTCTCATTCTTTCAATTGCTTCATTTCTATTTCTTCCCCATGCTATAACCTTAGCTATCATAGAATCATAAAATGTTGGGATTGTATATCCACTATACACTGCACTATCTATCCTTATTCCAATACCTCCAGGGGCTATATATTTATTTATTTTACCAGAGCATGGCATAAAATTATTATATGGATTTTCCGCATTTATTCTACACTCAATTGCGTATCCATTTATTTTTACATCTTCCTGCCCAAATGATAATTTCTCCCCTTGTGCTATTAATATTTGCTCTTTTATCAAATCCATTTCAGTAATACCATGTTCAACCTGAATTCTTGTATTCATTTCCATAAAATAAAAGCTTCCATCCTTATTTAAAAGGAATTCCACAGTTCCAAGACTGTTGTAATTTACAGCTTTAGACGCATCGACTGCGGCCTTTCCCATAGCCTTACGCAGCTCATCATTTATGGAAGTTGAAGGTGTTTCTTCAACAAGCTTTTGATGCCTTCTTTGAATTGTACAGTCTCTTTCTCCGAGGTAAACTGCATTACCATAATTGTCTCCAAGTATCTGTATTTCTACATGTCTAGTATTTTCGAGATACTTTTCTATGTAAACTGCACCATTACCAAAATAGCTTTCAGCCTCTTTCTCAGCTTCCTCAAATTTGGACACAAGTTCCTCTTCATTTCTCACAACTCTCATGCCCTTTCCTCCCCCTCCAGAAGATGCTTTGATTATGACGGGATATCCTATTTTTTCTGCTGTTTCAACTAATTTTTCTCTATCATCAATTTCCCCATCTGTACCCATTATAATAGGTACACCTGCTCTTTTCATAGCTTCTCTTGCATTAGATTTATTCCCAAGCATATTTATAATTTTATAATTAGGGCCTATGAAACATATATTAAATTCCTCACAGGTTTTAGCAAAGGTTGAACTTTCAGAGAGAAACCCATAACCTGGGTGAATGGCATCCGCCTTTGCATGAATGGCTATATTTATTATTGCATTTACATTTAGATATGTATCCTTTGGAAAAGCTTTTCCTATACAATAAGCTTCATCTGCTAACTTTACATGGAGAGATTCTTTATCACTTTCTGAATAAATTGCAACCGTTAAAATATGAAGTTCACGGCAAGTACGTATAATTCTAACTGCAATTTCGCCTCTATTGGCTATAAGGATTTTTTTAAACATAATTATTTATCACTCCCCTTAATCTCAAATAAGGGCTGACCATACTCCACAAATTCTCCATCCTCTACTAAAATATCAACTATTTCTCCAGAAATGCCTGCTTCAATCTCGTTATATAGCTTCATTACTTCAATTAAGCCTACAACTGTATCTTCCTTAACAATATCATGAAACTTTATAAATGCCTCTTTTCCCTCTTCTTTTCCTCTGTAAAAAGTACCAGCTAAGCTTGATTTAATGTAAATTTTTTCATCATGTTTTCTTTTCAGCGCTATTTCACCTTTATTATGATTCTCATTTTCACTAACATCCGTATGTGTTGAACTTCCCCTGTCCATAACTATTTTGCTATCACCGCATTTAAATTCGAAATGAGAAAACTCTTGCTTTTTTAAAAGCTCCATTATTTTAGCTAAATCATCTGTATCAATCATTTTATCTTCCCCCTGATATTGTAATTAATTTGATAGATTTTTTTAATTCATAAATATACGCTTCTCTTTTTAAATACATCTCTTCAGCTTCTTTTAAAGTTACTTTTTTGAATTTCACTTTTGAATGGGGTTTAAGTTGAACTAACTTAGGAAGGTCATAAGAAGCCACATGAGCAATTTTAGGATAACCACCTGAAGTTCCTCTATCTGCTAAAAGAATTATGGGATTTCCATCTGGTGGAATTTGAATAGTTCCAAAAGACACCTCACCGGATATCATTTCAAGCTTCTCTTTAAGCTCAATTTTTTGACCCTTTAAACGATATCCCATCCTATCCGATTTAACATCTATAGTAAATGAACTGCCAAAAAATTTATCAAGACTTTCTTCACTTATTGCACTATATTGCCTATCCTCAAACACTCTAATAATAGCAGTATGCTTTTCTTCTTTTATGGAATTCCTAGCATGCCATCTTGGAAAGGCAAAGTTCTTATTTTTATTTTCTTTTTTTAAATTATCTATTATATTTAAAGAAAGTGTACTCATTCTTCCAAGTTTAAGTACATCATTTTTTTTAAGAGCTCTTCCCTCTTTTCCTCCCAATTTTGCCCTCAAATATGTACTTTTACTCCCCATAAAAACAGGGACATCAAAGCCTCCTGCAACAGCTAAATAACATCTAATTCCATTAACACAAGCTCCAAATTTTAATATTGAAGACTCTTTTAAATATATTGGTCTTCCCATGGGAACCTCCACATTATTAATTGAAGGTGAAAGCTTTGCACCAGTTATAGAAATCAAGCTTCCTTTCGGTAAACTTAAAGAAGGCCCAATTAAAGTAATTTCAAGTACGCCTTCATTCTCCTCATTTCCAACCAAAATATTTGATAATCTTGCTGCATAAGTATCCATAGCACCACTTACAATAATTCCGTATTTTTGATATCCATATCTCCCAAGATCCTGTATAGTAGTTAAAAGACCTGGAGTTAATACATTTATATTCATCATACTCTCTCCTTTAACTTTAAATATTCTGCATAGGAAACAGGGTAAAATCTTGCTATATCTCCGCACTTTAAAAGAGTTTTATTAGCACTATTAAAATCAAATAATTTAAGCGGTGTTCTACCTATTATTTGCCATCCACCAGGGGTTTCTAAGGGATATATTCCCGTCTGCGTTCCAGCAATACCAACCGAACCAGCTGGTATTGCCGTTCTTGGAGCATCTCTCCTAGGCGTATGAAGCTTTTCTGAAAGACCACCCAAATACGGGAAACCCGGTGCAAATCCAATCATATAAACCAAATATTCACCACTCGAATGAATCTTAATAACTTCATCTACTGTAAGCTTATTATGTTCTGCCACATATTCTATATCAGGTCCCAATTCACTTCCATAGCAAACTGGAATTTCAATTACGTTTTCCTCATAACTACATGAGAAATCAAGCTTCGATAGTATTTCTTTAAGTTTTGATTCTACTACCTTAAAAGGTTCATTTTCCTTCACTTCAATTGGATTATAAATTACGGAAACACTACAAAAATAGGGTATATATTCTACTAAACCACAGAATGGATTTTCATCAAGATATGAACAAAGTATTCTTATTCTTTTATTAATTTCTTTATCAATCTTATCTTCAAACTCAATTAAGGCGCACGTTTCATTTGCCTGTAAAATACTAAACTTATTTTCCTCCATCACTATTATCCCCCAGTTTACATGTAAATTCTTTTTACCCTCTTTCCTATTCCACAAACAAATTCATAATTAAAGCTTCCAGCAGCATTAGCCAGTTCTTCAACAGTAATAGTATTTTCACCATCTTTCCCAACTAGGGTGACTTCATCCTCTATTTTAACGTCCTTTATATCAGTTATATCTACCATCATTTGATCCATACAAATTCTCCCTAGTATAGGTGCATACTGTCCATGAATTAAAACTCTTCCCTTAGAAGAAAGTCCTCTTAAATATCCATCGGCATAGCCTACTGATATGGTGGCAATTTTAGTTTTCTTCTTTGTGATATATGTTTTACCATAGCTTATACCCTCTCCATTAGGGACCTCGGAAATATTAATTACATGAGATTTCCAAACTAATGCTGGCTTTAATTTAACAGAAGCTTTATCAACCTCATCTGAGGGGTATAGCCCGTACGTAATTATACCGCTTCTAACCATATCTAAACGATGATCTTTAAACTCCATAATTCCTGCACTATTACAAACATGCTTAATTGGAATGTCAATTTCTTTAGCTTGAAGCATATTTAAAAATTTATCGTATTCTGATTTTTGCTTATCGGTATAGCTCTTGTCCGCTTCATCTGCACAGGAGAAATGGGTAAACATACCTTCCAGCACTAATCCTTTCATAGCCTTTATCTTTCCAATATCCAAAATGCTCTGCTTATTTACCTTAAACCCAATTCTGTTCATTCCTGTTTCCACTGCAATATGGACCTTTATAGTTTTATTAAGCTTAAGAGCGCACCTTGATAGCTCTTCTGCCATTTTTATATTGTAAATAGTTTGAGTTATATCATATTTAACTAAAGCTTCATATTGCTTTGGAGAGGTATATCCCAAAATTAATATTGGAATATTTACCATGTTCTTGCGAAGTTCTATAGCTTCTTCTATTGTTGCAACACCAAAATAATTAACCTTATCCTTAAGAAAATTTCCGATTTCTACAGCTCCATGACCGTATCCATCAGCTTTTATTACAGCCATAATCTTTACATTCTTTTCTACTCTTTTTTTCACTTCATTTATGTTATGTTCTATAGCTTTCAAATCTATTTTTGCATAAGTTCTAAGATATTTTTTCACGCGTCTTCACCTCTTAACTAAATAGATTTCATCCTAATGCTGATATTCTTATATCTTCATTTTTAAACGCGTCGTTTATTTTTTTTACAAAACTTAATGCTTTTTCTCCATCTCCATGTACGCATATAGAATCCGCTTTAAGAGTGATGTAAGCACCATCTATAGTTCTAACTTTACTCTCCTTAACCATTCTAATTACTCTTTTAATAGCTTCTTCTTCATCTTTAATAACAGCTCCCTCTCTACTTCTATCTACTAGAGAACCATCGCTATTATATGCCCTGTCTGCAAAAACCTCGCTTGCTGCTTTTAATCCAACATAACTTGCAGCTTCAAGCATTTTGCTTCCCGACAAAGCAAGCAAGATTAATTTTGAATCAACTTCGTATATACCTTCACATATTGCTAGAGCAAGATCCAAATCTTTAGCCGCCATATTGTAAAGTGCCCCATGAGGCTTTACATGCTTTATCTCTACTCCATTTGCCGTGCAGAAAGCTTTTAAGGCTCCAATTTGATATTGAACCATTGTCTTGGCCTCTCTTAAAGAAACATCCATTTTCCTTCTCCC